>NZ_JACFYX020000007.1:0-309551 GCF_015712105.2 Pseudomonas chaetocerotis | reverse complement strand
CGCGGCAGGCAAGCGCCTGGTGGGCTACGTCAGCGGCCAGGGGCTGAGCGAAAGCGAGTTGAAAACGCAGCTCAAGCAACGTCTGCCAGCGCATATGGTGCCGAGCCACATCCTGGCGCTGGAGCGCCTGCCGTTGCTGCCCAACGGCAAGCTGGATCGGCAGAGCCTGCCGGAGCCGCAGGTGGAGGCGGGTGCCTACCAGGCGCCGCGTACCGAGCAGGAACGACTGCTGGCCGAACTGTGGACCGAGCTGCTCGGTATTGGCCCGATCAGCCGCGATGCCCAGTTCTTCGCCCAGGGCGGCGACTCGATCCAGTCCCTGAGCCTGGTGACACGGCTGCGCAAGGCCGGTTGGGAGCTGACGCCCAAGGCAGTATTCCAGCATCCGCGTCTGGCTGATCTGGCTGCGGTGCTGACACCTGTCAGCACTCAAACCGCGATGGTGCTGCGTGCCAGTGGCAAGCTGCCGCTGACGCCGATCCAGGCGCATTTCTTCTCGCTGCCCATGGCCAACCGTGCGCACTGGAACCAGGCATTGCTGCTGGATGTGCGCCGACCCTTGCAGGCCGCGCCTCTGCAGCGTGCGCTGCAGGGACTGATCGAGCATCACGATGCGCTGCGCCTGGCCTTCCGCCAGGATGAAGCGGGCAACTGGCAGGCCTTCTATCGGGACGAGGAGCAGGCCGAGCGTCTGTTCTGGCAGCGCCGCATCGACTCGGACGTAGCCCTGCAGGCGCAATGCGAGGCCGCCCAGCGCAGCCTGGACCTGCAGCACGGCCCACTGCTGCGGGTGCTGCTTGCAGACATGCCCGATGGCGGCCAGCGCCTGCTGCTCGCCGCTCATCACCTGATCATCGATGGCGTTTCCTGGCGCATCCTTCTGGATGATCTGGCCCGCGCCTACCAGCAGGCTGTGGCTGGCCAGCCGGTCGATCTCGGTGACCGGCCAGGCAGCTATCAGGCCTGGGCCGAGCACCTGTGGCGCCACGCGCAGGGTGCATCGCTGGCCAGCGAGATGGACTACTGGCAGGCGCAGCGTGCCCGCCAGCGGCTGCCCGTGGATGACCCGGCCGGTGAGGCCAGTCATGCCCAGGTGCAGACCTGTACCTGGCAGTTGAGCGAAGCGCAGACCCAGCGCCTGCTGCGCGAGACCCTGCAGCAGCAGGATGCGCGTATGGACGAAGTGCTGCTCGCCGCGTTGGCCGAAGGGTTGCGCCGCTGGGGCGGCCTCGATGACAGCCTGATCGCCCTGGAAGGTCATGGGCGCGAATGGCTCGACGAGCACGCCGAGCAGGATATCGGCCGTACGCTGGGCTGGTTCACCAGTCTCTACCCGCTGCGTCTGCAGGCGCAGGAAACACTGCCGCAAACCCTGGCCGACATACGCCAGCGCCTGCGCGGCGTGCCCAACAAGGGGCTGGGTCATGGCCTGCTGCGCCATCTGGGTAACGCGGAACAACGCCGCAGTCTGGCCGAGCTGGGCGAGCCCGAGATTGCCTTCAACTACCTGGGGCAGTTCGACGCGCAGCTCGGCGATGGTCACTTCGCACCCGCCAGCGAGTCGCCGGGCACTCTGGTCGATCCTGCCTCGGCGTTGACCCGGGAGCTGGAAATCAACGGCCAGGTGTTCGCCGGCCGTCTGAGCCTCAGTTGCCGGTTCAGTGCGCAACGCCATTGCCTGCAACGCATCGAGGCGTTGCTGGCGGCGGTGGGCGATGCACTGCAAGCCCTGATCGACGACACGCCGGCCGTGTCTGCACCACGACAGGAAGCCGCGGCTGCTGCCGCGCCCAGCCCCTTGCTGCGCCTGAACCAGGTGGATGCCGGGCGGCCCACGCTGTTCTGCGTCCACCCGGTCAGCGGCACGCTGGTCGGTTACTACCCCTTGGCCCGTGCCCTGGCGCCGCATTGGCAGGTGTTCGGCTTGCAGAACCGGCAATTGCTGCAGCCGTCCTGGCGTGACCAGAGCCTCGAACGGATGGCCCGCGATTACGTCAGGGTGATGCTGGAAACCCAGCCGCAGGGGCCTTACCACCTGCTCGGCTGGTCGATGGGTGGCGCCCTGGTGCTGGCCATGGCCCGTCTGCTGGAGCGCCTGGGCAAAACGGTGGCCTTCGTCGGCCTGGTGGACGGCTATGTACCCGGCGCAGGCCTGGCCCGTGCACCACGCGCTGACGTGGCTGAGGCGTCGGTCACGGGCGACGACGACTGGCAACAGTTGCTTGCCCTGGAGCGGCACATGCACGCGCTGGCCGCGCAGCACCGGCACATCCAGCCGCTGCGCAGCCCGGTGCAGGCCTGGTGGGCCGCGCACTCGCCGGAGAACAACCGCAACGGCGAGGCGCTGCTGCAGAGCGCCCTGGGCCGCGAGTTGCAGTTGTCGAGCTGGGTCCAGGCCGACCACCTGGGCATCGTCCGCGATCCATCCTTCATCGAACACCTGGGCCGGCAACTGGCCGCGCTCGATCAATCGTCACGGCCACTGGGCCTGGAGAGTCACGATCATGCAAATTGAACCGCATTACGATCCGCTGCCGATGCCTGTCGCGCTCGATCTCGGCCCTGAGGCCACGCTGCGCGGCGCCGACTATCGCTTCGCCAGCACGGCCAGGCTGCAGCACCAGAGCGAGGTGGAGTCCAACGCGCGCAGCTATCCCAGGCGCATCCCGCTGGAGCTGCGTCGCGCCGAGGGCATCCACGTGCAGGACAGCGAGGGCCGCTGGTTCATCGATTGTCTGGCCGGCGCCGGCACCCTGGCGCTGGGGCACAACCATCCCGTCGTCTTGCAGGCCATTCGCGGCCTGCTCGATGGCAAGCGGCCGCTGCACACCCTGGACCTGATGACCGAAGCCAAGGACGAGTTCATCAATGAACTGTTCGCCTGCCTGCCGGCCGAGTTCGCCCGCGATGCGCGCATTCAGTTCTGCGGGCCAGCTGGCACCGATGCGGTGGAGGCGGCATTGAAGCTGGTGCGCACGGCCACCGGGCGCAGCCAGATGCTGGCTTTCCACGGCGCCTACCACGGTATGACCCAGGGTGCCTTGAGCCTGATGGGCAGCCTGGGGCCCAAGCAGTATCTGGACGGAATGATCAGTGGCGTGCAGATGCTGCCGTACCCCTACGCCTATCGCTGCCCGTTCGGCCTGGGCGGTGTCGAGGGCGAACGGGTCGGCCTGCATTACATCGAGAATCAGCTGTGTGATCCGGAAAGCGGTGTACTGCCGGCCGCCGGCATGATTCTCGAGACAGTGCAGGGCGAGGGCGGGGTGATCGCTCCGTCCGCCGACTGGTTGCGCGGCATTCGTCGCATCACCCGCGAGGCCGGTGTGCCGCTGATTCTCGATGAGGTGCAGTGCGGTATCGGGCGCACCGGCAAGCTGTTCGCCTTCGAGCATGCCGGCATCACACCAGACGTGCTGGTGCTGTCCAAGGCCATCGGCGGCAGCCTGCCGCTGGCGGTGGTCGTCTATCACAAGGATCTCGACCGCTGGCAGCCAGGCGCGCACGCCGGCACCTTCCGTGGCAACCAGATGGCCATGGCGGCAGGCGCGGCCACCTTGCGCCTGATCCGCGAGGAGCGTCTGGACCAGCACGCCGCCGCCATGGGTGAACGCCTGTGTGCTCACCTGCAGGCACTGCAAGTGCGTTACCCGCAGATTGGCGAGGTGCGCGGCAGGGGGCTGATGCTCGGGGTGGAAATGGTCGATCCACGGGGCAGGGCGGATGCCATGGGGCATGCACCACACAACCGTGCGCTGGCCTCGGCGCTGCAGCAGCAGTGCCTGCGTCGGGGTCTGATTCTGGAGGTGGGCGGGCGCCACTCCAGCGTTCTGCGCCTGCTGCCGCCATTGATCATCACGGCGGCGCAGGTGGATCAGGTGGCGGAGATCTTCGCCAGTGCGCTCGACGCTGCGGTCAACCATTAAGAACGTTTCACCGTCACTCCCGAAGGCGGGAGCCCATTCGATGTGGGTTCCCCGCCTGAGCGGGGAATGACAGCCATTTAATTGGCTACCTAATCAATCGATAGCAGAACGTGCCCCTTTAACGGGTGATGGCAAGGTTGTATCAAATTGCCATCTAAATGATAAAAATTACTATTTAGTTTTGCATTGATATTGGTTAGGCTAGCCAGCGTTTTTTTGACAGGCCAGCGGATTGGCTGGCGGTATCGGGGGAGAAGATGATGTCGAAAGCAGTGCAAGGTGCTGGACGTTTTCAACTGAAGTGCCTGGCCGTGGTGATTGCAGCCACATGCCATGGCATGGTTCAGGCGCAGGAGAGCGATGAGGCCAATCAGGTGACATTGCCTGCGCAAACGGTCACCGGTGAACTGGACCGCCCACAAGGCCCGGATTACGGCTACAAGGCCGAGAAAAGCCTGACCGCCAGCAAGACCAGCACGCCGCTGTCGGAGACGCCGCGTTCGGTATCGGTGGTAACGCGCAAGCGCATCGAAGACCAGAAATCGCAGAGCCTCACCGATGTACTGGGTTACGTGCCGGGTATCTTCGCGCCGCCCTTCGCTGCCGGTGATGGCCTGGCGGGAGATCTGTTCTTCATTCGTGGCTTCAACGCCACCGACTACGGCTACGGCCTGCTGCGCGACGGTTTGCGCGTGCAGGGCAACCGCTACGACACCACCAGCGAGCCTTATGGCCTGGAGCGGGTGGAAGTGTTCCGCGGGCCGACCTCGATTCTCTATGGGGAGAACGCGCCGGGTGGCCTGGTCAACCTGGTCAGCAAGCGCCCGACTGCCGCCCCGCAGGGTGAGGTGCAGCTCAGCTACGGCTCCAACGACCGTCGTCAACTCAACCTGGACGTGTCCGGGCCGCTCAATGACAGAGGCAATGTGCTGGGTCGCGTGGTGATGGTCGGTCGCGAGGCCGATACCCAGGTCGATCACGTGCAGGACAACCGCATCTATATCGCCCCGTCGCTGACGCTGAACTTCGACGATTTCAACAGCCTGACCCTGCTGTCGACCTACCAGAAGGACCGCACCAAGCTGGAGCTGGGCCTGCCGGCGGCCGGTACGCTGCTGAACAACCCCAATGGCAAAATCGACAAGGACACCTTCCTCGGTAACGAGGACTGGAACACCTTCGAGCGCGAAGTGTGGACCCTGGGTTACGAGTTCACCCATCGCTTCAATGACGACTGGCAGTTCCGTCAGAACTCGCGCTACATGCAGTCGCGCATCCAGCGTAACGAAATCTGGCCGGGCGCACTGAACAACGCGGGCTTCGGCACCAACGTGAGTTCGCAGGCGTACGACCGCTACAACAAGTCCATCACCTATTCGCTGGATAACCAGCTCGAAGGCAAGTTCGATACCGGTGCTTTGCAGCACACGCTGCTGGTCGGCGCCAGTTTCGACCGTACTTCCTTCAACCAGGACTGGAGTGCAGGGTTCGGCCCGTCGATCAACGTATTCAATCCAGTCTGGACCAGCGAGCCGACCACGCCGTTCACCATCCAGAACTCGCAACTCGACCAGCAGATGACCGGTCTCTACAGCCAGCTGCAGAGCAAGTACGAGAACTGGATCTTCCTGCTTGGTGGTCGTTTCGATACGGTGGACAGCCAGTATCGCAACAAACGTGATGCCAGTAGCCCGGTCAGCAATGCCGAGTCCGACCTGGACTACACCGACCGCGACTTCACCTGGCAGACCGGAGTGATGTACCAGTTCGAGAATGGCCTGTCGCCCTACGTCAGCTATTCCACTTCGTTCGTTCCTGTGCAGCAAACCACCAGCGCCAACGGGCCTCTGGATCCGATTACCGCCGAGCAGTACGAGGTGGGTGTGAAGTACGAGCCCAAGGGTTGGAACACCATGTTCACTGCTGCCGTATTCGATCTGCGTAAAGAGAATGACGTCTACTTCGAGTCGGCCATCAATGATTACCGTCAGGTCGGCGAGAGCCGTTCCAAGGGTGTCGAGCTGGAGGTCAACAGCGATATCAGCGCCAACCTGAACGTCACTGCGGCGTATACCTATACCGATGTGCGTATTACCAAGGATGCGCCGGGGTCGCTGCTCGAGGGCAACCAGATGACCGGCGTGCCGCGCAATCAGGCGTCGATCTGGGCCAACTACCGCTTCCTCGATGGCGCGCTGCGCGGCCTGCGTCTGGGCGGCGGCGTGCGTCACTTCGACAGCACCTTTGCTTACACCGCCGAGAGCCTCTACGGCAAGCTGGACACCGGCGACGTGACCCTGGTCGATGCCGCCATCGGCTACGACATCGACGAGAACTGGTCGGTCGATCTCAATGCCAAGAACGTCTTCGATCAGGAGTACGTCGCGGGCTGCAACAATGCCGGGCGTTGCTACTGGGGTGATGAGCGCACCTTCCTCGGTAGCGTGTCGCTGCGCTGGTAAGCGACAACATTGAGTGAGCAAACCAAGGCGAGGGGGACACCCTTCGCCTTTTTGCATAGGTAAGGACAACGGATGACGAGTTTGAGTCGCCCCGGGCAGCCAGCGGCTGCAAGCGGTTTCAGTCACGCCGGCCTGGCGCTGTTGGGGCTCGTGCTGTTGCTGGCCATGCTGCTGTGGCAGGGCGTGTTGCGCCATCCCTGGCCAACCGCCGAGGCCTGGATGGCGCCGCTGTCGTCGAGGCCATCGCTGGAGGGGCTGCTGCTGTGGTGGACCCAGCTGCCACGCGCCTTTGCCGGTGTCCTGGTGGGTGCCTGCCTGGGCGTTTCCGGTGCGATCATGCAGCTGATAACGCGCAACCCGCTGGTGTCGCCGGATCTGCTTGGCATCACCGCCGGGGCGCAACTGGGGGTCATCTTCGGCATGCTTCTGCCCGGCGCGCTGGGCCTGCCGCTGATCTTCGTCGGTGGCCTGCTGGCTGCGTTGTTCACCTTTCTCATGGCTGGCGGCTGGAACACCTCGCCGCTGCGCCTGACCCTGGCCGGGGTGGCGGTGGCGCAGACCTTCGCCGCGCTGATCGCGCTGTTTCTCAGCCTCAATGACCAGGCCGCGATGGTGGTATCGCTGTGGAATACCGGTTCGCTGCAGCAGTTGGGTTGGGGCGCGATGCACCCGGCCCTGTATCTGTTGCCGCTGATTGCCCTGGCCCTGCTGGTGCTGATGCGGCCGATGAACCTGGCCGTGCTGGGCGATGGGCAGATGCGCGCGCTGGGGCTTTCGCCGGCCTGGCTGAAAGGGCTGAGCATCGTCCTTGGCAGCCTGCTGGCGGCGCTGGCCATTCATCTGGCTGGCCCCTTGGGCTTCATTGGGCTGATCACGCCGAACCTGCTGCGCTTTGCCTTCGCCGTGGTACGACCTTCCCGATTGATCCCCTTGTGCGCGATCTGGGGCGCGCTGCTGACGGTACTCGCCGATGCGCTGGTGGCGGCGGTGGAACCCTGGTTCCAGCTGCCGTTGGGGGTGCTGTCGGCGATTCTCGGTTCGCTGGCGATTCTCTTGCTGCTGCGTTACGGGCGCAGTGGGCCAGTGGCGGCGGTCACGGCGAGCATGCCGGGCGAGAACCGGACCATGCGCATGCCCTTGTGGTCGTTCGTCGTGCTCGCAGTGCTGATCTGCGTGGCGTTGCTGGTAGGGGGCACAGCGCAGGGTGAGTCGGGCGTCTGGGCATTCTGGCAGCGGGTGTGGGCCGGCGAGCCCTTGGCCATGACCCTGCTCGATCTGCGTCTGCCGCGCCTGCTGGTGGACATGGCCGCCGGGGCACTGCTGGCGACCGCCGGCATGCTGTTGCAGGCGGTCACGCGCAACCCGCTGGCCGGCCCGGAAATTCTCGGGGTGAGCCAGATGGCGGCGCTGGTGGTGCTGCTGGCCCTGATCTTCATGCCCGAGCTGGCAGTAGCCTGGCGCTTCCCGCTGGCCTGGTTGGGCGCCGTCCTGGCGCTGATGATCGTCATCGGCCTCAACCTGCGTCATGGCCTGGAGCCGCTGCGCGTGACGCTCACCGGCTTTGCCATCAGCGGTGTGGTGCTGGCCGTGGTGAGCCTGCTGATGGCGCAGTTCACCAGCAATATCGCCCAGGCGCTGATCTGGATGGTGGGCAGCAGCTACGGGCGCACCTGGAGTGATCTGCAGGCCATGCTGCCCTGGCTGGTGATTGGCCTGGCGCTGTGCGCGGCGACCACGCGCTGGATGGATCTGCTGCAGTTGGGCGATGGTGTGGCCGGCAGCCTCGGGCTGTCAGTGCCGAGCCGGCGGGTGCTGCTGATCGTGCTGGCCAGTGCGCTGATCGCCGCGGCCGTGGCAGTGGTCGGGCCGGTGGCGTTCATCGGTTTGCTGGTGCCGCACGGCGTGCGTTTGCTGGGCTTTCATCGTGCCCGTCAGCGCCTGCTGGCGGCGCCGCTGCTGGGCGCGACTCTGCTGGCCTCGGCCGATCTGCTCGGACGCGTGCTGCTCGCGCCGCTGGACATCCCGCTGGGCATCGCCACGGCTGCCATCGGTGCGCCGTGCTTCCTGCTGCTGCTCAGCCGCGTCTATTTCAGTGACAAAAGGAGCTAGGGCGGTGGCGATGCGTCTTGTCTGTTGCCTGCTGCTGGTCTGTCTGGCGCACGGCGCCTGGGCGGCCGATGCACAACTGGTGGCCCGGCAGTCGGCTGGTGTTGGAGACGCGCCGCAGCGGATCGTCAGCCTCGATGAGCTGAGTACCGAGCTGCTGGTGTCCCTGGGGATCGAGCCGGTCGGGGTGGCCAACCTGGCCAGCTATCGCCGTTACATCGGCATCGGCAATGACCTGCTCGAAAGCAGCGTGGCGCTGGGCAGCGCGCAGCAGCCCAATCTGGAGGCCATCGCCCGGCTCGAGCCGGATCTGATCGTTGGCGTGGCCTACCTGCACCTGCCGTTGTTCGAGCGTCTCGACGGCCTGGCGCCGACCCTCATCTATCAGGTGTCGCTGGCATCGACTGGCTACGACGGTGTGGCCATCGGCGAGGCCATGCTGGAGCACCTCGGCCGCTTGACCGGGCGCCAGGCGCAGGCCGCTGCCGTGATCCGTGAAGGTCAGCAGGCGCTGGAAGCTACGCGTCAGTCCGTCCGCGAGCAAGGCCTGCAGGGCGAGCCGGTGGCGGTGCTCTATCCGCTGGTGCAGCAGGGCAGTTTCATCGCCCTCAACCAGCAGACACTGATCGGCAGCCTGATGAACCGCCTGGAGGTGCGCTCGCCCTGGACCTTGCGTTCCGCGCACAGCCTGCACCGGCGTATCGACATGCGCACCTTCGCCAGCGAGCCGGGGCTGCGCGTGCTGTTCATCGGTGGGCAGGCGCAGGCGCCGTTCTTCGCCAGCCCTCTGTGGAAGGCCCTGCCGGTCGCCCAGCAGCAGCGTTATGCCTTTCTCCCCACGCCGTACTGGACCTTTGGTGGCCCGCGCTCGACGGCTGCCATCGCGACCCAGTTGCGCGATGCGATCGAGGCGATGAATCGTTGAATTTTGTCCCCGGCCATTCGTCCTTTAAGAGAATCCTGATGGCTATCGCTATTGGCCAGGGGCAAGTCATTTTCACAGAGGTCATCGCATGAGCTTCGACAACGAGAACGCGCGCTTTCTGGTCGTGATCAATCATGAGCAGCAGTATTCCATCTGGCCCGAGTACAAGGCCATTCCCGAAGGCTGGTCCGCCGTGGGCGTGTCCGGCGACAAGGCGACCTGCCTTGCCCACATCGAAGAGGTGTGGACCGACATGCGCCCGCTGAGCCTGCGTCAGGCCATGGCGTGAACAGCGACCTGCGGGGAGCGCGACGATGAATCAAGTGATCGATCTGGCGCAGGCCGCCCTGAGCATTGAGGCCGGCCTGCCCATGCGCGTCAGTCCGCTGCACTCCGGGCAGGGTCTGCACGAACATCTGCCAGCTCTGCAGCAGTTGGTGACCGAGCATCTTGAAGTGAGCGGTGGGCTGCTGTTCAGTGGCTTCGCCGATGTCGATGTGGCCAGCTTCCAGCAGTTTACCGGCGCCTTCGGCCATCCATTGCTGAGCTACGAGTTCGGCTCTACGCCGCGTAGCCGGGTGAGCGCAGGTGGCGTATATACCTCCACCGAATTTCCTGCTCATCGGCCGATTCCGCTGCACAACGAGCAGGCCTACACCACCGAATGGCCGCTGCGCATCTGGTTCTATTGCGCCCAGGCGGCCGAGCAGGGCGGCGAAACGCCGATTGCCGATAGCCGTGAAGTCTTTCGGCGCATCGATCCGGCCATCCGCCAGCGCTTCGCCGAGCGCGGCCTGCTCTATGTGCGCAATTACGGCAATGGTCTGGATCTGCCCTGGCAGCAGGTCTTCAATACCGAAGATCGTCAGGAGGTCGAGCGTTACTGCAGCGCTCGCCGTATCGACTTCGAATGGCTCGGCGACGACGAACTGCGTACGCGTCAGCTTTGCCAGGGCGTTGCCCAGCATCCGCGTACCGGTGACTGGGTCTGGTTCAACCAGGCGCACCTGTTCCACCTGTCGGCCCTGGACGCCGATACCCAGGAAGTGCTGATTGACGCGGTCGGTCTCGAGGGCCTGCCGCGCAACGTCTACTTCGGCGACGGCACGCCCATCGAGGCGAGCCTGCTGGACGAGGTGCGCGGCGTACTCGACGCCTGCACCATTCGTTTTCCCTGGCGTGACGGCGACATCCTGATGCTCGACAACATGCTCACGGCCCATGCCCGCGATCCCTTCAAGGGGCCGCGCAAGGTGGTGGTGGCGATGGCCGAGGCCTATGGCCAGGAGGGTTTCCAATGAATGCATTACCGCTGCCTGACGGGCGTGTGCTGCAAGGTGAGTCGCGCGAGTCGGCGATCTGGCTGACCTGCGACGGCCGGCCGCTGATGCAGCTGCGCATGGGCGAAGCAAACACCCTGCAGGTGCTGGAAGTGGCCACGGCCGATCTGGCCGATGCGCTGTGGTGCGCCAGCTATTGGTGGTTCGCCACTCATCCGCAGGTGGCGCGTCTGCTCTGGCAGGGGCTGGATCAGCAGGCACTGCAGGCCTGTGGTGACTGGCTGCGCAGTGATGCCGGTGCGCAGCTTGCGCACGCCGAGCGCGGCGTGTTCTGGCAGTTGCCGCAGCCCTGGTTGCGCCAGGCGCTGCCGCCTTATCCGCAGCAGATGATGATGAGCGACGGCAAGCGTCATCCCCGGCGCCGGGCCAAGCCCCAGGGCGAGGTCTACCGGCGCTTCGATGCGCAGTTGGGCGCCTGGATATCCCTGCGTACGCTGGACATCGAGCAGGACCTGGAGCGCTTCAATCGTTGGCAGAACACGCCGCGCGTCCTGCATTTCTGGCAGGAGGGCGGTGATCTGGCGCAGCACCGCAGCTATCTCGAAACCATCGCTGCCGATCCGCATGTCTGCAGCCTGATCGGTTGCTTCGATGACCAGCCCTTCGCCTACTTCGAACTCTACTGGGCCAGGGAGGACCGCATTGCGCCTTTCTATCGCGCGGACGACTATGATCGCGGCATTCACATGCTGGTGGGTGAGCAGGCGCATCGCGGGCCGCACAAGGTGGCCAGCTGGCTGGCGGCGCTGACCCATTACGCCTTTCTCGACGATCCGCGCACAGGCCTGGTGGTGGCCGAGCCACGTGCGGACAACGCGAAGATGATCGGCTATATGCAGGCGCTGGGTTACTACCGGGAAAAGGAGTTCGATTTTCCTCACAAGCGCGCGGCGCTGATGGCGATCGGTCGCGAGCGTTTTTTTGATAGCGGGGTACTGTGTTGAACGTATCGGGAATCGCTCAGGGTGATTGAGGCACTGGCGCCGCTGTTCATCGGCGATTTCTCCTCTTATCGGGACACCCTGGTGCTGCATGACGACCCACGGGCATCGGTGCCGCTGCGCGAACTGCTCAGCGACGAGGGGCTACCGGTGCTGCTGGCGCGTTTCGGCGAGTCGTACAGCGGTGGCGACCGTCGCGCGCTGCTGTCGCAGTGGTCGAAGCATTATTTCGTGCGTCTGATCCCGCCGGTGGTGGCCGCTGCGCTGGTGCTGAACCGGCGCCTGCCGCTGCATCTCGACGGCGTGGACGTGGTGCTCGATGCGCAGTACCTGCCACAGGCGTTCAAGCTGCGCGATGCGGGTGAAGCGTTCGCCCCTGGCGATCCCTTCGAGCGTTTTGCCCATCTCCAGCACGACCATCTGGCGCCATTGATTCAGGCATTCACCGCGCAGGTGAAGATCGCGCCCAAGGTGCTCTGGAGCAACGCCGGCAATTACTTCGAATGGATTCTGACAGCGCTGGGCAAGGTGCTGCCTGCGCCCGTGCTGGCCGATGGTTTCAGCCTCCTGCAGGCGACCCTGCAGCCTGATGGACGGCGCAACCTGCTGTATCAGCCGGTGCGTTATGTCGAGCTGCAGGGCGCTGCCCTGCCTTGGCGGCAACGGCGGGTGTGCTGCATTCGCTATCTGCTGCCCGAGCTCGAACTGTGCGAGAACTGCCCGCTGCTCGATGAGCCTCCAGCACAGGCAGTTGGTTCGACGCCTTGAGGCATGCCGCTCAGTGCAGGTAGCTGATCGGCGAACCGTCTGCCGGATTGGCCATCACGCCCATGGGCACTCCGTAGATGCGTTCCAGGGTTTCACCGTGCATCAGCTCGGCTGGGCTGCCTTGCGCCAGCAGACGGCCGCTGTGCAGGGCCAGCAGGTGATCGCAATAGCGCGCGGCCATGTTGATGTCGTGCAGCACCACCAGCACGCCCAGGCCCAGCTCGCGACTGAGGTCGTGAACGCGTGACAGGACTTCCACCTGGTGGGCGATGTCCAGCGCCGAGGTGGGTTCGTCGAGCAGCAGGTAGCGCGTGTTCTGCGCCAGCAGCATGGCCAGCCAGACGCGCTGGCGTTCGCCTCCGGACAGATGATCGACCAGGCGATCAGCAAACACGCCGGTATCGGTGAGCTCCAGGGCGCGCTTGATGTGCGCGCGGTCTTCGCTGCCCAGACGCCCAAGGGCGCCATGCCAGGGGTAACGGCCGAAGCCCACCAGCTCGCGTACGGTCAAGCCTTCGGTCTGCGGTAACTGCTGAGGCAGGTAGGCCACCTGACGGGCGAAGTCGCGCTGGCCCCAGGCCGGCAACGGTTTGCCGTCGAGCAGGATGTGGCCGCCGCTGGGAGACTGCTGGCGAGCGAGCAGTTTGATCAGGGTGGACTTGCCTGAACCGTTGTGGCCGATCAGGCCAACCATGCGTCCGGCATCGATGTGCAGGCTCAGGGGATGCAGCAGGGTGCGTTCAGGAATGCTGAAACTGACGCTTTGCAATTCGAACATGAAGCCGTCCGCTGTGGGGTTGCGAAGGGCGTCAATCTAATTCAAACGCTAATCGTTATCAATTTTGTGGTGCCTGCCGTGTCCCCGATCCGCAGGGTGCGCTGCGCGCACCGCTGGCGGGCAGTAGGCTCGTCTGATGGACGAGCCTCCGAGATTCAGGCCTGACGCTGCTCTTGCGCCATACAGGCAGCGGCAGTGAACAGCACGTCCGTGGAGGAGTTCAGCGCGGTTTCCGCCGAATCCTGAACGATACCGATGATGAAGCCGATGGCGACGATCTGCATGGCCACTTCGTTGGGGATACCGAACAG
This sequence comes from Pseudomonas chaetocerotis, assembly GCF_015712105.2. Lineage (NCBI taxonomy): Bacteria > Pseudomonadati > Pseudomonadota > Gammaproteobacteria > Pseudomonadales > Pseudomonadaceae > Pseudomonas > Pseudomonas chaetocerotis. The sequence continues at coordinate 295,994 of NZ_JACFYX020000007.1, read as the reverse complement.
GCTGCAGGCCAGCGGGATCAGCAGCAGCGAGCCGCCAGCCACACCGGACGCGCCACAGGCACTGATCGAGGCCAGCACGCTCAGCAGCAGGGCGGTGGGCAGGTCGACGGGGATACCCAGGGTATGCACCGCTGCCAGGGTCAGTACGGTGATGGTGATTGCCGCACCGGCCATATTGATGGTGGCACCCAGCGGGATCGATACCGAATAGGTTTCCTCGTGCAGACCCAGACGCTGGCACAATTGCAGGTTGACCGGGATGTTGGCGGCCGAGCTGCGGGTGAAGAAGGCGGTGATGCCGCTTTCGCGCAGGCAGGTGAACACCAGCGGATAAGGATTGCGACGAATCTTCCAGTACACCAGCGCCGGGTTGACCACCAGGGCCACCAGCAACATGCAGCCGACCAGCACAATCAGCAGGTGCAGGTAGCCGAGCAGGGCGTCGAAACCGGACTCGGCCAGGGTCGCGGCGACCAGGCCGAAGATACCCAGTGGTGCCAGACGGATCACCAGTTTGACGATGGCCGTAACGCCATTGGACAGGTCGCCCAGCAACTGCTTGCTGCTGGCGCTGGCATGACGGAAGGCGAAGCCGAGGCCGATGGCCCAGGCCAGAATACCGATGAAGTTACCCTTCAACAGGGCGTTGACCGGATTGTCGACCACGTTCATCAGCAGGGTCCTGAGCACCTCGCCGATGCCGCCGGGGGGCGTCAGCTCAGCGGCCTGGCTGCTCAACACCAGCGACGACGGGAAGGCGAAGCTGGCAATCACCGCCACCAGGGCAGCGCTGAAGGTACCGATCAGGTACATCAGCAGGATCGGGCGAATGTGGGTCTGCTGGCCTTGCTGGTGGTTGGCGATGGACGACATCACCAGGATGAACACCAGGACCGGCGCCACCGCCTTCAACGCCGAAACGAACACGTTGCCGATGAAACCGACAGACAGCGCTGCCTGCGGGGCAATGACGGCAAGGGCGATACCTGCGAGCAGGCCGATGATGATCTGCGTCACCAGGCTGGTGCGGTTGAGAAGCTGCAGGGCAGGGTGGATGGCTTGGGACATCGCGTGGTTCTCTGGTTGCTGGGCGTGTGGCAATGGCCGTCGCGCCTGGGTCGAGAGGGCTTTCAGCGCAGCCTGTGGAAGGGCGTCCGAAAAATAGCGCGCGACTCTAGCACAGCCCCACGCTGCTTCGAGGCAGCGACAGGCATCTGGACGACAGGGTGCAAGCCGGTGTCGCATCTCGGCAAGCTTTGCCTGCTTGAAATATCGAACGACTGGTGCGTATTTTGTACGCATCGTCGCCGTCAGGCGGTATTCGCGTCATTCAAGGACAACAAAAGATGAGCACTGCCAGCCGCCAGGCACTGGAAACCCTGCTGCAGGGTATCGATGAGATCGATTGCGTAACCCCGGACCTCAATGGCGTTCCGCGCGGCAAGGTGATGACGGCCGAGGGTTTTCTTGAGGGACGACGCCTGCAGCTCGCTCGCGGCGTGCTGCTGCAATGCATCATGGGCGGCTATCCGCCGGCACGTTTCTACGGCGGTGACGACGGCGATCTGGTGCTTAACGCCGAACCTGGCCAGATACACCGTCTGCCCTGGAGCGAGTCGCCGCGCGCACTGGCCATCTGCGACGCGGACGAACTGGACGGGCGTAGCTCCGGGCTTTCCACTCGCGGTCTGCTCAAGCGTGTACTGGCACGCTACGCCGAGCATGGCTGGCAGCCGGTGGTGGCGACCGAGCTGGAGTTCTTCGTGTTCGCCGCCAATCCCGATCCGCAGCAGCCGTTCCAGCCGCCATTGGGGCTGGATGGACGTCGCGAGGATGGCGGTTCGGCGTTCAGCGTCAGCTCCGGCAATGGTCTGCGGCCGTTCTTCGCTGAGGTCTATCGCTGCATGGAGGCATTGGGGCTGCCGCGCGATACGTTCATGCACGAGATGGGCGTCAGCCAGTTCGAGATCAACCTGCTGCATGGTGACGCACTGCAATTGGCTGATCAGACCTTCCTGTTCAAGCACTTGCTCAAGGAGGTCGGCTTCAAGCATGGCCTTTCCGTGGTCTGCATGGCCAAACCGCTGGCGCATACGCCGGGCAGCTCCATGCATATCCATCAGAGCGTGGTGGAGCAGGGTAGCGGTCGCAACATCTTCAGCGCGGAGAAAGGTGAGGCGACAGCGGCTTTCCATCACTTCATCGGCGGTCAGCAGGCGGCGATGGCCGATTTCACCCTGCTGTTCGCACCACACGTGAATTCCTATCAGCGTCTGTGCCATCCCTATGCGTCGCCGAACAACGCCTGCTGGTCGGCTGACAACCGTGCTGCGGGGCTGCGGATTCCGGCCAGTGCACCGGTGGCGCGGCGGGTGGAGAATCGCCTGCCGGGTGCCGATGCCAATCCTTATCTGGCCCTGGCTGCCAGCCTGGCAGCCGGGCTGCATGGCCTGGAGCGCGAGCTGCAACCCAGTGCGCCGATCCAGGGTGAGTTCGAGGTGCCGGAAGAATTGGCGCTACCCTGTACCATGCACGCCGCGATCGAGCGTCTGAAACGCAGCGAGCTGGCAATCGAACTGTTCGGTGCGGAATTCATCGAAGGTTACATCGCCAGCAAGGCCCTGGAGCTGACCAGCTTCTACGATGAAATTACGCCCTGGGAGCGTCGTGTTCTCGCCGCACAGGCTTGACGCCATTCCCGGTTACCGTACAAGGAGCTTTACCCGCCAATGCGACTGATCTGGAAGTCATTCCGCTCGCTGTACTTTGCCACTTTGCTGATGTTGCTCGGCTCCGGTCTGCTCAGTACCTATCTGGCGTTGCGTCTGGCCGACACCGTGGATGGTCTGTGGGTCGGTGCACTGATGGCGGCCAACTATTTCGGCCTGGTACTGGGTGGCAAGCTGGGGCATCGGCTGATCGGTCGGGTGGGGCACATCCGTGCCTATGTGGCCTGCGCCGGGGTAGTCACCGCAGCGGTGCTCGGCCATGGCCTGGTGGAGTGGCTGCCGCTCTGGCTGTTCCTGCGCATGCTGGTAGGTCTGGGCATGATGTGCCAGTACATGGTGATCGAGAGCTGGCTCAACGAGCAGGCTGAAGCCAAGCAGCGCGGCCTGGTGTTCAGTGGCTACATGGCGGCCTCCTATCTGGGGCTTATCCTTGGCCAGCTGGCTCTGGTCATACACCCGACGCTGGGGCTGGAGCTGCTGATGCTGGTCGCCCTGTGCTTTGCGCTGTGTCTGGTGCCGGTGGCACTGACCCGGCGCCTGCACCCGGCGCCTTTGCATCCGGCGCCGCTGGAGCTGCGTTTCTTCCTCAGTCGCGTGCCGCTGTCGCTGACGACCATCGCGGTGGCCGGTCTGCTGATCGGCTCGTTCTACGGTCTGGCACCGCTGTATGCCACGCGGATGGGCCTGTCGACCGAGCAGGTGGGTCTGTTCATGGGCAGCTGCATTCTCGCCGGCCTGCTGGTGCAATGGCCGCTGGGCTGGCTGTCCGATCGGCATGACCGTGTGCGCCTGATTCGCGGCTGCGCGGTCTTGCTGCTGCTGACTGCCTTGCCGCTGGCGGCACTGCCAGAGGTCTTTCTCGGCTTGCTGTTCTGCGTCGGCTTTCTGGTCAGCCTGATGCAGTTCAGCCTCTACCCACTGGCGGTGGCCTTGGCCAATGACCACGTCGAGCCTGAGCGCCGTGTGTCTTTGACGGCCATGCTGCTGGTTACCTTCGGCGTGGGGGCCTGCATTGGTCCACTGCTGGCCGGTGTGCTGATGCGTTTCTACGGCGCCAACATGCTCTATGTATTCGTCAGTGTCTGCGCGTTGATTCTGGTCTGGCGCATTCGTCCTGAAGTGGTGACCCATTTGCATCAGGTCGATGATGCGCCGCTGCACCATATGGCCATGCCGGGTAACGTCACCAGCTCACCGCTGGTCGCTGCGCTCGACCCGAGGGTCGATGAGCAGGCGGTGCAGGAGCAGATGCAGGAGCCAGCCGCTGCTGCGGCAGCGGCTGAAGAGGATCAGCAGAAAACGCAGGCGGGCCAGTAAGGGCTGCTGTGGGCGTCAGAAGGGGCCGTCGCTCTCGGTGCGACGCGCCTCGCGCTGCAACTGATAGACGAAGCGCTCGACCTGGCGTTGCTCCAGGCCGTTCAAACGATGAAAACGCGTGCCGACGAACGTCATGTCGACCTTGTCCTCGTATTGCACGTGACGTAACTCCACGGCGCAGGTCATGTTGCCGAAGGGCAGGTAGGCAGTGAGTCGCTCGTGTACCTGGCCATTGCTCAGTTGCTGACTGAGGTTGCCGGCGAAACGCAGTTTGCAGCCGGTGGCCGAGATATCCAGCAGATGACCTGACAGCGGTTCGCGAAGCTTGTCGCCGCTGAGTACGACCTTGACCAGATCGCTTTGCTTCAACTGCGCACGGAAGGCGCTGCGGCGCTGGTGATAGATCACTTCGGTGGGCAGCGGTGCCCAGTAGCAGGGGGCTCCCTCGAGTTCGCCAAGCTGCACGTCGTGATCACAGGTCCAGGCTACGCGTACCCCGTCGCGGAATGCCTCGACGTTGAAGGTTTCGCCTTGCTTGAGAAAACGTTCGCCATCGGTAGGGATGATCTCGTCCAGCGCTAAACGCGCACGGTCTTTATCGATTTCGACGAGGTAGCTTTGAAAACGCTGGCCACGATCCTTGAACTGGATAACCAGGGGATCATGGTTCTGTTGCAGTTGACGCAGGGTGGCAATGATCTCGACGGATGTCTTGAGCACCTTGGGCGGTTGAGGACCGCTCTCGTCGTTGAACGCACTGGACACAGTTCGGAACTCTCCGAGTCATGGACTACATCGGCACTAGAATACTGGCAGAGTGCCTGCATGTCCCTGTGCTTTTTGTTGGGGGGATGGCTCAGGCCTGGCTGAGCGGCCTTTGCTGCGCGATTCTAGCGGCACCGCCGCGGCTGTCATAGAGGCCGGGAGTCTCTGCGCCACGCAAAATGCCGAGGACGCTGCGGACCGAGGCCTGGTTGGCGCGAATCACGCGGCCATTGCGCAGATTGGCCTCTTGGCAGCGCTGCAGGAGAGCGGACAATTCTTCACTGTGCGCCAGCAGTTGATCGCCTACGGAGGACGTGCTCGCCAGCGCGGTGAGCCCCTCGCGATCGGCACTCAGACCGGCGTTTTGCAGTAGACGGCTGCGCTCGTTGCCATGCTGCTGAAGCACGGCAAGCAGCGGTTGTTTTTCGCTGAGCAGGCTATCGAGGCGCGGTAGGTCGCGTTCGGTAAGGGCCTGGAATTCGCTATCGATCAGCTCAAGCAATTGCTTTGCAGTGCCGATATCGTTGGTGAAGAGGTCAAGCAAGGCTGTGTCGTTCATGGCGGGCTCTTGGGGGTCGGGCGTCCAACACCCCCAGCGCAGCCCTGAGACTAGCGCTGGGATTCGAAGTCGAGCAGTTTCTGGGCGACACGTTTGCTGTCGACCTGATAGCTGCCATCAGCGATGGCCTGTTTCAGCTGGGCCACACGCTCCTTGTTGACGATGGGCTGATCACGCAGCTTCTCGCCGATTGCTTGCAACTGCTGTGCCTCGCGGCTCAGTTGCACTGATTCGCCGCTCTTGGCGTTGGTTTGTTCATCGTTACCGATGGCAGACGCCTGGTTCGGCTGTGCCGACTCATTGCGATTGCCAGCCTGAGTCGCGCCGGTACGCCCCGCATTGGCGGGCGTATTGGCATTGTTCAGCCGGTTGAAGTCGATGACCATGATGCAGAACCTCGGACGATATGGTGGACGCTTGCCATGCTTCTCGGCTGCAGCCGGAAAAACTTTAGGATTAATTTCATCGCGTCGTTGAATAGTGTAGGGAATCGCCACGCTTTTGCGCTACAAGAAACATGCCTACATGGCTACTTCCACCTGACCAGGGCCAACCACTCGGGCTCGAACGACTCGCTGCGAGCGCAGGTTGCGTACATTGATCTGCTCACCCGGAGCACCGTCTGTCAGGGCTTCGCCGGGCATACGCACGTTGACCGTGGAACCGCGAGCGCTGATCACCACCTGATCGCCCCGACGGATGACCTCGGCTACTTGCAGGTGGGTAGAAAGCAGGATCTGGTCGCTACCGAGCTGTCGTGTCAATTTCTTGCCGATCGCCTGGTTCAGGTCGGTGAGAAAGTTCTGCCCCAATTGTCCGACATCGCGTTCAACCAGGCTCAGATCCGCAGCCTTGACTACGCTCATGCGCTTGAGGGGGCGAGTCAGTACGACGATTGGGCGATACAAACGCACTTCAGCCGGCACGAATACGGTCCACGGTGCGCTGCCGTCGCAGCGCACCCGCGTGGTGACACGGCCCAACGGCTGCGCCGGGCTCTCCAGCGTGGTGGTCAGCGGCTGATCGCACAGCGGCAGACGCAACCGCGGGTCGAGACGGTTGACGCGAATCTCATGGCGGCCCTGAATTTCGCTACGCTGTAGATATTCAGTGGTTGCCTGCTCAAGAAAGGCCTCGGTGGCGCCGATAAGTTGCTCAGTGCTGGTAAAGGTGGCAGCCGCCGTAGTGCTGTAGCCGAGTGTCGGCAAAGCGAGTAAAACGGGCAAAGGCGCAAGGCACTTTGCCAGTAGCTGACGGAATGATGACGTTCTCTGCTTCATAAGCAATGCAAAGCAAGCCCCGTGCCGCCTGCTAGGCTCAATGGGGTAGGCGTTACTAGACAAGAAGGAGTCCGGGCATGGCCGGGTTGATGGATTCGGTTAACCAGCGCACTCAGCTGGTGGGGCAGAACCGCTTGGAGTTGTTGCTGTTTCGCCTGGAGGGCCCACAGCTTTACGGTATCAACGTATTCAAGGTGAAAGAGGTACTGCAGTGCCCGAATCTCACCATCATGCCCAAGTCCAGTCCGGTGGTGCGGGGTGTAGCCAATATTCGTGGTGGCACCATTCCGATTCTCGACCTTTCCATCGCTACCGGCAGTGCCGCTCTGGAAAATCTGAAGACCAGCTTCGTGATCATCACCGAGTACAACACCAAGGTGCAGGGTTTTCTGGTGCGCTCGGTCGAGCGTATCGTCAACATGAACTGGGAGGAAATCCATCCGCCACCCAAGGGCACCGGGCGCGATCACTACCTGACAGCGGTCACGCGGCTCGACAAGCAGTTGGTCGAGATCATCGATGTGGAGAAGATTCTTGCCGAAGTCGCGCCGACCTCGGAAGTGATCTCCGCTGGCGTGATCGATGAGCAGGTGCAGAGTCAGGCAGTGACCAAGCATGTGCTGATCGTCGATGACTCCTCGGTGGCACGCAAGCAGGTTTCGCGCTGTCTGCAGACCGTTGGCGTTGAGGTCACGGCTCTGAACGATGGCCGTGAGGCGCTCAATTACCTCAAGAAAATGGCGGACGAGGGGCATAATCCCGACAAGGAACTGCTGATGCTGATTTCCGACATCGAGATGCCCGAGATGGACGGATATACGTTGACTACGGAGATTCGCAGCGATCCGCGCATGCAGAAGCTGCATATCCTCCTGCATACTTCGCTTTCCGGTGTGTTCAACCAGGCGATGGTGAAGAAGGTCGGCGCTGACGACTTCCTCGCCAAGTTCAAGCCAGATGATCTGGCGGCGCGGGTGGTCGATCGCATTCGTGTATCGGATGGGGGCTGAAGGGTGACCTTCGGCGAATGTTATGGTTGCAGAGGCGGCACTAGTGTCTTCAGGTAATTTGGATTTCGAGCAGTTCCGGACTTTCCTGGAAAAGGCCTGCGGTATTCTGCTTGGCAGCAACAAGCAGTACCTGGTCTCCAGCCGTCTGAACAAGCTGATGGAACAGAACGGTATCAAGACCCTGGGCGAGCTGGTGCAGCGCATGCAAAGCCAGCCGCGCGGAGGGCTGCGCGAGCAGGTCGTAGATGCCATGACCACCAACGAGACCCTGTGGTTTCGTGACACTTATCCCTTCGAGGTGCTCAAGAATCGCGTGTTGCCGGAGTTGATCAAGGCTTATCCGGCCCAGCGCCTGCGTATCTGGTCGGCAGCCTGCTCGTCCGGTCAGGAGCCTTACTCGCTGTCGATGTCCATCGATGAGTTCGAACGCACCAATCTCGGTCAGCTCAAGGCAGGTGTGCAGATCGTTGCCACCGACCTTTCGCCGTCGATGCTGGCCAATTGCAAATCCGGTGAGTACGACAGCCTTGCCATGGGGCGAGGCCTTGCACAGGAGCGTTTGCAGCGCTATTTCGATCCCAAGGGGCCGGGGCGTTGGCAGGTCAAGGCTCCCATCAAGAGCCGTGTCGAGTTCCGCCCACTGAATTTGCTGGACAGCTACGCGGCATTGGGCAAGTTCGACATCGTCTTCTGCCGCAACGTGCTGATCTACTTCTCGGCAGACGTGAAGAAGGACATCCTCACGCGCATCCACGCCACCTTGAAACCGGGCGGATATCTGTTTCTTGGCGCCTCCGAGGCACTCAATGGCCTACCGGACAAGTACCAGATGGTGCAGTGCAGTCCGGGGATCATCTACAAGGCCAAATAGGCGCAAGGCATGTTTGGTATCAGCAGCGGGAGGCCTTTGGCCTCCCGTTTGCGTTTCTGAGCTCTGAAAACCATGGGCTCGGTAGGGTGCGCCGTGCGCACCAGTGGTTTGGTGTGATGGTGAAGAGGGGCGGCGGCAATCTGCCCGATCAGCTTTGCCGCTTCCTTGCCTGGGGCGGTAATACTTTGCCGCTTTGCCGCTTTCGATCGTGTAATTTGATCTCAAGCCATTGATTTATAAGTAATTAAATATATGGCACAGCCTTTGCTCTATCTCTGGCAACAGTGATCAGACGGCCCTTGTGGCAAAGGTTCAGAGCATGAGCATCAACTTCGGCAGAGCACTCGGCATCCATGAGCAGGCACTCGGCTTTCGCGCCCAGCGTGCCGAGGTGCTGGCGAACAACATCGCCAACGCCGATACGCCGAACTACAAGGCTCGTGATCTGGACTTCGCCAGTGTGCTGGCCGAGCAGAACAGCCGCATGCAGCGTGGCGGCGTTGCCCTGAATCGCACCGACACTCGCCACATCCCGGCCGAGGGTGTGAGCAGTGGCGATGCTGAGCTGCCTTATCGTACGCCGTTCCACGCGTCGCTGGATCAGAACACCGTCGACCTGCAGATCGAGCAATCGAACTACGCCGAAAACGCGGTGCAGTTCCAGGCCAGCTTCACCTTTCTCAATAGCAAATTCAAAGGGCTGACCAATGCCCTGCGCGGCGAATAAGGAGCGCGATCATGTCCCTTGCCAGTGTCTTCAACATCGCCGGAACCGGAATGAGTGCCCAGAGCACTCGCCTGAACACTATTTCCAGCAACATCGCCAACGCCGAGACCGTTTCCTCGAGCCTGGATCAGACCTACCGCGCTCGCCACCCGGTGTTCGCCACTGTCTTTCAGCAGGCACAAGACGGAGGCCGTGGCTCGCTGTTCGCTGAGCAGGATGAAGCCGGGCGCGGTGTGCAGGTGCTGGGCGTGATCGAGGATCAGGGCAGCCTGATGCCGCGCTATGAGCCTGATCATCCGATGGCCAACGCCGATGGTTATGTCTACTACCCGAACGTCAACGTGGTCGAGGAAATGGCCGACATGATTTCCGCCAGTCGTGCCTTCCAGACCAACGTTGAAATGATGAATACCGCCAAACAGATGCTGCAGCGCGTGCTGACCCTGGGTCAGTAAGACGAGACGAGGAAATCAGGGTATGAGCACCGTAAACGGCACGAGCTCAGTACTGGATCAGTACCAGCTCAAACAGGATGCACCGAAAAGCAATGACCTCGGCAAGAACGAGTTCCTCAATTTGCTGGTGGCGCAACTCAACAACCAGAACCCGCTGGAGCCTCAGGGTAACGGTGAATTCATTGCCCAGTTGGCGCAATTCAGCCAGGTCGAAGGCATCGAGAAACTCAACACCAGCATGGGCTCGATGCTCTCCAGCTTTCAGTCTTCGCAGGCGTTGCAGGCGTCTTCTCTGGTCGGCCGCAAAGTGATCGTGCCGAGCGAGAAGGCCGTGGTCGATACCAGTGAAAGCTTCAAGGCCAGCACTGTTCTGCCGGTCAGCAGCAGCAACGTTTACGTCAACATCTATGACAACTCCGGGGCGTTGGTTACCCGCGTCAATCTCGGTGAGCAGAAAGCCGGCAACGTCAGCTTCATCTGGGATGGCAAGGATTCCGATGGCAACGTGGCGCCGCCGGGCACGTACAAGTTCGAGGCGCAGGCCACCTACGGTAGTGAGACCAAGGGGCTGTACACCATGCTGCCGGCCAACGTCGACAGCGTCACCCTGGGCGGCAGCGAGCTGATGCTCAATCTCGCCGGCCTGGGCAGCGTTCCGCTTTCTCAAGTGCAGGTCATCGGCCAATAACTATTGCCGCCGGCAGTTCCGGCAAAGGAGTCTTCCATGTCGTTCAATATTGGTCTCAGCGGCCTGCGTGCCGCGACCAGCGACCTCAACGTTACCGGCAACAACATCGCCAACGCCGGTACTGCAGGTTTCAAGCAGTCGCGTGCCGAGTTCGCCGATGTTTATGCCGCTTCCGTTCTGGGTACCGGCAAGAATGCGCAGGGCAGTGGTGTACTGCTGGCGGACGTGTCGCAGCTGTTCAACCAGGGCAACGTCAACTACACCAATAACGCCCTGGATCTGGCCATCAATGGCAACGGCTTCTTCATGACCAGCAACAACGGTGAGATTGGCTACACCCGCGCCGGATACTTCGGTACGGATCGCGATGGTTACATGGTCAACAACTTCGGTTACCGCCTGCAAGGTTATGCGGCTGATGACAGCGGCAATATCCTGCCAGTGCAGTCTGATCTGCGCATCAATGCCGGTCAGCAGGAGCCCCGGGCGACTACCACTGTCACCCAGCGTCTCAACCTGAACTCCAATGCCGTACGGCCTGCTAACGCAGGAACCATGGCGGCACCCACCTTCGATCCGAGCGATTCGAAGTCCTTCAACTGGTCCACTTCGACCAATATCTACGATTCGCAGGGCAATGCCCACGTGATGAGCCAGTACTTCGTCAAGAACGAAGCGCCGGCCAACAACGGCTGGGTCATGCATGTGCTGATCGATGGGGTCAACCCGCGTGACCCATCCAGCACTCAGCCATTCAGCTATGCAGTGAACTTCGATGCCGCCGGGCAACTGTCGACACCTGCATTCACCCCGCTGGCCAGTACGCCGGCCAACCCGGCCCTCGATGCGCCAGCCATTCCGGCGGGCACGCCCAATGGCATCTTCGCTCTGGCGGATACCGATTGGGTGCCTGCCGAGGAGGATCCGGGTAATCCGGGAACTCTGGTGCCCAACGGTGCTGACAGTGAGGCTTTCACCTTCGACATGCGTGGCTCGACCCAGTACGCCGCCTCCTTCGGCGTCAACGCCGTCAGTCAGGACGGCTACACCACGGGCCAATTGGCGGGTGTCGAGATCGATGACACCGGGGTGATCTTCGCCCGTTACACCAACGGCCAGTCCAAGGTGCAAGGACAGGTGCTGCTGGCGAACTTCGCCAACGTCCAGGGGCTCACTCCTGTCGGCAAGACGGCCTGGGCGCAGTCGTTCGAGTCCGGTGAGCCGGTGATCGGCACGCCGCGCAGCAGTACCCTGGGTGCTCTGCAGGCGGGTGCGCTGGAAGACTCCAACGTCGAGCTGTCGGATCAATTGGTGAACCTGATCGTGGCTCAGCGCAACTACCAGGCCAACGCCAAGACCATCGAAACCGAAAGCGCCATCACCCAGACCATCATCAACCTGCGTTGATGAGTCGGGGCTGAAGCAAAGCGGCAAGCCTGGCTTGCCGCTTTGCCGTTGCAGGGCCGGCAAAACCCCGCCGCTGGCTTTTCTTTATGATTTTTTCATACCTGTAAAATTCTTTAAAATCAGTATCTTGTATTTGTTTTTCGAGACTGGCACGGCGCTTGCTGTAGTCAATGCAAAGAGCCAAGGGCGTGTCGCCCACTCGGAGAATTTCCATGGACAAGATGCTGTACGTCTCCATGACTGGAGCGCAGAACAACACACTGGCCCTGCGCGCCCACGCCAACAACCTGGCGAACGTTTCCACTTCGGGGTTTCGTCGCGATTTCGAGCAGGCGCGCTCCATGCCGCTGTTCGGTGAAACCCACCCGGCGCGTGTATATGCCATGAGCGAACGTCCGGCTACGGATTTTCGCCCGGGCTCGCTGCAGGAAACCGGTCGTGACCTGGATGTCGCCATTGGTGGCAAGGGCTGGATCGCCGTGCAGACACCTGATGGCAGCGAGGCCTACGTACGTACTGCCAGCCTGAATATCGATGCCCTGGGCGTGCTGCGTACCGGCAATGGTTTGCCGGTCATGGGCAATGCCGGGCCGATTGCCGTGCCGCCAGAGCAGAAGGTGGAGATTGGCCAGGACGGCACCATCAGTATTCGTGCGCTTGGTGAAGATCCCAACGTATTGGCTGAGGTCGACCGCATCAAGCTGGTCAACCCTGATCCGAAAAGCATGGAGAAGGGCACCGACGGTCTGATTCGCGTCAAGGGCCGGCCCGAGGTAGAGGCCGATGCGACCGTTCAGGTGACGTCGGGTTTCCTCGAGGCGAGCAACGTCAATGCCGTTGAAGAAATGACCGCGATCCTCTCCCTATCCCGTCAGTTCGAGCTGTCGGTAAAGATGATGCGCACCGCCGAGGACAATTCGTCGGCCATGGCGCGGGTTTTGCAAATTAGCTAATTACCAGCACGCGGCGCCGTAAAACCGGCGTCCGAGGAGAATCGATATGCTTCCGGCACTGTGGGTCAGTAAGACCGGTTTGTCCGCTCAGGACATGAACCTGACCACCATTTCCAACAACCTGGCCAACGTGGCGACCACTGGCTTCAAGCGTGATCGCGCCGAGTTCGAGGATCTGCTCTATCAGATCCGTCGTCAGCCAGGTGGCCAATCCAGCCAGGACAGCGAGTTGCCCTCAGGTTTGCAGCTCGGCACCGGTGTGCGCGTGGTGGGTACGCAGAAGATCTTCACCGCTGGCAGTCTGCAAACAACCGAGCAACCGCTGGACATGGCGGTCAATGGCCGTGGTTTCTTCCAGATCCTGCAGCCCGACGGCACTGTTTCCTATACCCGTGATGGCAGCTTTCACCTGAATTCCGATGGGCAGATCGTCACGTCCCAGGGTTTTGCCCTGGAGCCGGCGATCGTCCTGCCCAACGAAGTGCGCACCTTCACCGTCGGCGAGGATGGCACTGTCTCGGTGACCACCACCGGCAATCCGCAGCCGCAGATCATCGGCAATATCCAGCTGGCCGACTTCGTCAACCCGGCGGGCCTGGAAGCCATCGGTAACAACCTGTTCCTGGAGACTGGTTCCAGTGGCGCGCCGCAGGTAGGCAACCCGGGCCTCAATGGCCTTGGCACCACGCTGCAGAACACCCTGGAAAACTCCAACGTCAGCGTGGTTGAGGAGTTGGTGAACATGATCACCACCCAGCGCGCCTATGAAATGAACTCCAAGGTGATTTCCACCGCCGATCAGATGCTGTCCTTCGTGACTCAGAACCTCTGATTTCTTGACACTGTTGTGAACGCCGCGAGGTAGTGGTTATGAACCGGCAAATTCTCTGTTTACCCCTGTTGGCCGGCCTGCTGCTGGGCAGCGGCTGCGTGGCGCCAACAGCCAAGCCGGATGATCCCTATTACGCGCCGGTGTTGCCGCGCACGCCGTTGCCGGCTGCGCAGAACAATGGCTCGATCTATCAGGCCGGCTTCGAAAATGGTCTGTATGACGACCGCAAGGCATTTCGCGTGGGTGACATCATTACCATCACGCTGAACGAGCGCACCCAGGCCAGCAAGAACGCCAACAGCAATCTGCAGAAAGACAGCAGCGGAAACCTCGGCGTACCGAATCTGTTCGGCATGACCGTCGCCCCGGACAACCCGCTGCGAAGTCTCAGCGCCCTGGGTATGACCAACAACAATCTGAGCCTGGATTCGAGCTGGAATTCCCAGCGTGACGCCACAGGCTCTGGTCAGGCAGGGCAGAGCAACAGCTTGTCCGGTTCGGTCACCGTGACCGTCGCTGAAGTGCTGCCCAACGGCATTCTGGCCGTACGTGGCGAGAAGTGGATGACGCTCAATACCGGCGATGAACTGATGCGCATCTCCGGCCTGGTACGTGCCGACGACATCTCCACTGACAACACCGTGTCTTCCACGCGGGTTGCCGATGCGCGTATCACCTATTCCGGGACGGGCGCCTTCGCCGATGCCAGTCAGCCCGGCTGGATGAGTCGTTTCTTCATGAGCCCGCTGTGGCCGTTCTGATCTCGGGGTGCTGCAGATGAAAACCTGGCTGACTCATTCTTCGTCCCTGTTACTCGAGCACCTGTCCAATGGGTATGCGCGAGTGACGACCGGTGGCTCGGCGCGCAAGGCCTTCGCAGTGACTTCGGTTACCAGGCGAGGGGGGCGAGCTCATGGCAGTGAGTCGACACAAGCCGGGGCATGCCGTCGACAGTTCGCGGTCGCTCATCGCGGCTATCGCCGCCGTGGCGCCAACGACTGGCTGCTGCTGGCAACCATGCTGGCGTGCCTGTTGTTGAGCTTGCCGACCCAGGCCGAGCGTTTGAAGGATCTGGCATCGATCCAGGGCGTGCGCAGCAACCAGTTGATCGGCTACGGCCTTGTGGTCGGCCTCAATGGCAGCGGCGACCAGACCACACAGACCCCCTTTACCGTGCAGACCTTCAACAACATGCTGGCGCAGTTCGGCATCAAAGTGCCGCCAGGCGGCAACGTGCAGCTGAAGAACGTCGCAGCCGTGTCGGTGCATGCCGACCTGCCGGCGTTCGCCAAGCCGGGGCAGACCATCGATATCACCATTTCCTCGATCGGTAACGCCAAGAGTCTGCGCGGTGGCAGTCTGCTGATGACGCCGCTCAAGGGCATCGATGGCAACGTCTACGCCATCGCCCAGGGCAACCTGGTGGTCGGTGGTTTCGACGCCAGCGGCGCCGATGGTTCGCGCATCACCGTCAACGTGCCGTCTGCCGGTCGTATTCCCGGTGGGGCGACCGTCGAGCGTCCGGTGCCGAGTGGTTTCGATCAGGGCAATTACCTGACGTTGAACCTCAACCGCCCCGACTTCACCACGGCGAAGAACATCGTCGATCAGATCAACGACCTGCTTGGCCCTGGTGTCGCACAGGCCATCGATGGCGGCTCGATTCGCGTCAGCGCACCGCTCGATCCGAACCAGCGCGTCGACTATCTGTCGATCCTCGAAAACCTGCAGGTCGAGGCCGGCAAGGCAGTGGCCAAGGTCATCATCAACTCGCGTACCGGCACCATCGTCATTGGCCAGGACGTCAAGGTACAGCCGGCGGCAGTCACACACGGCAGTCTGACCGTGACCATCACCGAGGACCCCATTGTCAGCCAGCCCGAAGCATTCTCAGGTGGCCAGACCGCGGTAGTGCCGAATTCGCGCGTGGACGCTGAGGAAGAGGCCAAACCGATGTTCAAGTTCGGCCCTGGTACCAGCCTGGACGAGATCGTCCGTGCAGTTAACCAGGTCGGCGCAGCGCCTTCCGATCTGATGGCCATCCTGGAGGCGCTCAAGCAAGCCGGCGCCCTTCAGGCTGACCTGATCGTGATTTAAAGAGGCACAACGTATGGATTCTCGACTCTCAGCTGGCCTGCTCGGTAACGGTAAAAGCCCGATCGACAGCGGTGCCTTCACCGACCTGAACCGTCTCAACCAGTTCAAGGTGGGCGGCGACACCGAGCAGAACATCCGCAAGGTTGCGCAGGAGTTCGAATCGCTATTCATGAATGAAATGCTCAAAGCCATGCGTTCGGCCAACGCCGCGTTTGGCGAGGGCAACTTCATGAACAGCAACGAGAGCAAAACCTATCAGGACATGCACGATCAGCAACTGGCGGTGACGCTCTCCAAGGAAGGACGCGGCATCGGCCTGGCTGACGTGCTGGTGCGGCAGATGTCGAAGATCAAGCAGCCGTCGAGCCGCCCAAATCCCTTCGCGCAGATCGAGCAACCAGTCGCAGCCGTGAGCGAGTCGAAGGCTGACAAGGTCGCCACTAGCGAAGGTTTCCGTGATGACGTGGCGCTGCTCAATCGCCGTCGTCTCTCCGTGCCGGGCAAACTGGCAGATCGCCTGTTGGCCGGTATCGTGCCATCGACTGCTGAAGGCGAGGGCAAGGCCCTGGCTGGCAGTGACTGGATTCCGGCGCAGGCCAGCGCCGCGCCCAAGGATCGAGGCCTGAGCCTTGGCAATAGCGATGCATTGACGGGCCGTCGTATTGCTCAACCGCCGTTGGCGCCGGGCAAAGCCGCATTCAGTTCACCACAGGAATTCGTCGCCACCATGCTGCCGATGGCGGAGGCCGCTGCCGAGAAGATCGGTGTCGACCCGCGTTACCTGGTGGCTCAGGCTGCGCTGGAAACCGGTTGGGGCAAGTCGATCATCCGCACCCGTGATGGCGAAAGCAGTCACAACCTGTTCGGCATCAAATCTCACGGCAGCTGGGAGGGCGAGTCGGCCCGCGTGCTGACCACGGAATACAAGGGTGGCAAGGCAGTCAAGGAGGCAGCCAGCTTCCGTGCCTATGACTCCTATGCGCAGAGCTTCGACGATTACGTCAGTTTCCTGCAGAGCAACGGTCGCTACGAAAAAGCGCTGAGTGCTACCGAGACCCCGGAGCGTTTCGTCAAGGAGCTGCAGCAGGCTGGCTACGCCACCGATCCGAACTATGCGCGCAAGATCTCGCAGATCGCTCGCAAGATGCAGACCTATCAAGCAATCGCCGCTGCCGATAGCGCCACCACAAGGACTTGAGGTTGAATCATGGCTGACCTATTGAACATAGGCCTTTCGGGCCTGGCGGCGAACAAGACTTCGCTGGCTGTTACCGGCCATAACATCGTCAACGTCAATACGCCTGGCTTCTCGCGGCAGGACACGATCCAGGCCACGCGCACGCCGCAGTTCAGCGGTGCCGGCTATATTGGCTCGGGCACGACCCTGACTGATGTTCGTCGCATCTACAACGAGTTTCTCACTACCCAGGTACGCAGCAGCACGGCGCTCAACAGTGATACCAAGGCCTACCTGAGTCAGATCAACCAGCTCGATTCCCTGCTCGCGGGTAGCACCACCGGTGTCACCCCCGCCCTGCAGAAATTGTTCTCGGCTCTGCAAACCGCAGCCGAAGACCCGGCCAACGTACCTGCACGGCAGTTGGCGTTGTCGGAGGCGGAGGGGCTGGCCAAGCGTTTCAATACCGTTTACGACCGTCTGAACGAGCAGAATGCGTTCATCAACAAGCAGCTGTCGGCGGTGACCGATCAGGTCAACCAGTTGGCGACCTCGATTGCCGGCTACAACGACGCGATTGCCATCGCTGCCTCTAACGGACAGGCGCCGAACGATCTGCTCGATGCCCGTGAGGAGGCCGTACGCAAACTATCCGAGTTCGTCGGTGTGACGGTCGTGCCTCAGGACGACAACACCTACAACCTGTTCATCGGCTCCGGACAGCCTCTGGTGGTTGGCAAGGATGCGGCGCGTCTGGAGGTGGTGCCGGGGCTGTCCGACCCACTGCGTAACGAAATCCAGTTCGTCAGCGGCAACTCTCGGCAGAACGTTACCTCGTTGATCACCGGTGGCGAGATGGGCGGCCTGCTGCGCTATCGCGAAGACGTGCTCGACACCTCGCTGAACGCCGTAGGCCGTCTGGCCCTGTCGATCACCGACCAGATCAACCGGCAGTTGGGCCAGGGCCTTGACCTCAATGGTCAGTTCGGCAACAACCTGTTTCGCTCGATCAATGACCCGCAGTTGCTCAGCCAGCGCAGCCTGGCGCGCGTCGGCAACAGCGATCCGAATGCCAACCTCAATGTCACCTTGACCGACACCACGCAGCTGACCACCAGCGATTACGAGGTCCAGTTCACCAGCGCGACCGAGTACACGATTCGGCGCCTCTCCGATGGCACGCAGTTTCCGGCCAGTCCTGCGACCTTCGATATCACCACGGTGCCGGCGCCCGAGGTGGATGGTTTCTCCCTTGGTGTGGCCAGTGGCACCTTCGCTGCAGGTGATCGTTTTCAGGTGATGCCGACCCGTAACGCCGGCCGTGACATCCGCGCGGACATGAAGAATGCCGAAGAACTGGCTTTCGCCGCGCCGCTGAAAGCGGAAACCAGTCCGGCCAACATCGGCACTGGCAAGATCACTCAACCGGCCCTGCTTACCGAGATCGACATCTATGACCCGGTCGCACAGGCCGATCTGGAAACCAGCCTGCGCAATGCGCCGCCGCTGCGCATCGTCATGGGCGCCGGCGGCGGAGCGACGCAGAGCTATGATGTCGTCGATATCAACGGCAACGTGATCGACACAGGTAGCATCGTTCCAGGACAGGACAACGCACTGACCATCAGCGTGCCGGCCAACCCACCTGCGGTGCCGGCTGCTTTCGACTATCAGGTGACCGTCAGCGGTCGGCCCTCTGGCGGCGACAACTTCTCGGTATCGTTCAATACCAATGGCGTATCGGATAACCGTAATGCGCTGAACCTGGTCAATTTGCAGAACAAAGCCGTGATCGGAGTCAACCCGGCGGCGCCTGATACCACGGGGTCGAGCTTTTCCGACTCCTATGGTGACCTGGTAGAGCGGGTCGGTACGCTGACCAGCCAGGCGCGTGTGGACGGCGAAGCGACCGGGGCGATCCTCAAGCAAGCCTCCGATAATCGCGACTCGGTTTCCGGGGTCAACCTCGATGAAGAAGCGGCCAAACTGATCCAGTTCGAGCAGTACTACCAGGCATCCGCGCAGATCATTCAAGTTGCGCGTAACCTGTTCGATACTCTGATCACTTCATTCTGATAATCGCTTTCCCGAGTTCGGGAAAGCGCGGCCTGTACAGATGACAGGCGTTGCAAGAGGCAAGCCCATGGTCATGCGCATCTCATCCATTCAGGCGTTCAATAACGGCGTTTCCGGCCTGGGGCGCAACTATTCGAATCTGATTCGCACTCAGGAGCAGATCAGCAGTGGCAACCGCATCCTCACCCCAGCGGATGATCCGGTGGCCTCGGTGCGCCTGTTGCAACTCGAGCAGCAACAGGCGGTGCTCAAGCAGTACAGCGACAACCTGACTGCCGCGAATAACAGCCTGACTCAGGAAGAGACCACGCTGAACTCGGTCAATACCGTGCTGCAGCGTGTGCGTGAGCTGGCGGTGCGGGCCGGTGGCGGTTCGCTGTCGGCGGAGGACCGAAACTCCATCGCCAAGGAACTCTCCGAGCGTGAGGCCGAGCTGCTCAACCTGATGAACAGCCGCAACGCCCGGGGGGAGTACCTGTTTGCGGGGAATCTGGGCAAGACCGAACCCTTCGTGCGCAACCCGGACGGCACCTATTCCTACTTCGGTGACGAAGGGCAGCGGACGCTGCAGGTCGCCAGTTCCACCAATGTGGCGATCAACGACAACGGCAAGCGCTTGTTCGAAGCCGTCACCAACGCCAACCGCGTCGCCAATGGCAATGGAGTCAATAATCCGGCGCTGCCGTCGCCGCCCTTGCCGGCGACCACCATTCCCGCAGTACCTGCCGCTGATCAACGGGTCTTCATTTCGCCGGGGCTGGTCGAGGACAACCGCGCGTTCAACTCCGATTTCCGCGGCGGCGAACCCTATTCGCTGGCCTTCGTCAGCGGTACTGAATTCCGCATCTACGACGCCAGCGGTGCCGATGTCACTTCCGAGATCCCTGGAGGCGGCAAGGTCGATCCGCTGGTTAACGGTGGCAACGTCATCAACTTCCGCGGTATGCGTTTTCAGCTCGATGTAGTGCTGAAAGACGGTGATAACGCCCTCGACCTGGATAATCTCCTGGCCGACACCGGGACACCTGGTGCGCCAGGAATAGGTACCCACAGTTTCACTCTGCAGTCGGCGTCCACCGAGTTCGCGGTGACTCGTGCCTCCACCAACGGTTCGGCCGCCGTAGTGGCGGGAGGCAACATCGTCAACCAGGCGGTATTCGACAGCCAGTTCCCGACTTCGGGCGTGGTGCTGCGCTTTACCGATGACAGCAATTACGAGGTGTATGCTCAGCCGGTAGGCCCCAACAGCCCTGTGCTGACGACCGGAACCGTCACAGGCCCTTATCCGGCCAACTTCACCGTCTATGGCGCCGAGTTCACCCTTTCCGGCCCAGCTGCCGTTGCGGGTGGCGACGAATTTGGCGTTCAGCCGCAATTCCAGGAGCAGCGCAGCATCCTCAACACCATCTCCCGCTTGCGCCAGGCCCTGGAGTCATCACCGACCTCTCCGGCGGGGAACCTGGCCGTGCGCGATGAAGTGGCCATCGCCCTGAAGAATCTCGACAATGGTATGGGCAACGTGCTGGAAGTACAGACCGAAATCGGCGCGCGCCTCAACCTGATCGAAACCACCGGTATCGACAATGAGGACGTGACGCTGGTGAACAAATCGGTACAGGCCGAGCTGCGTGAACTCGATTACGCCGAGGCGTTGTCGCGCCTGTCGTTCCAGACCATCATTCTCGAAGCGGCGCAGCAGAGCTATGTGAAGATCTCGGGGCTGAATCTGTTCAATCAGCTGCGTTGAATTTGCTTCCTCTCTTTTCTTCCAGGGTCAGCCATTCATGAGCGTGGTGCTTGCGGGGGCGCTGCAGTGCGTCTCAGTCGTGGTAGTCACCGCTCGTGGTCCGGCACGCTAGCTCTTGTCGCTTGGATATATGACGCCCCCGATTGGACTGGCCCGGTTGTTGCTAAACCTGTATATCGGACAACAAAATGTCGACCAATTGACGAATTGATCGGGTTCCGCGCACGGGAGTAGCTATGAAGGCGGTCATTCTTGCCGGTGGGTTGGGCACACGCATCAGTGAAGAGTCACATCTCAGACCCAAGCCGATGATCGAAGTCGGCGGCAAGCCAATACTCTGGCATATCATGAAGCAGTATTCGGCTCACGGTATCCAGGACTTCGTGATCTGTCTGGGCTACAAGGGTTATGCGATCAAGGATTTCTTCGCCAACTACTTTCTGCATACCTCTGATGTCACCTTTGATATGCGCAACAACCAGATGGATGTGCATCAGAACTTCAGCGAGCCGTGGCGTGTGACACTGGTTGATACTGGCGAAGACACGATGACCGGCGGGCGTTTGCGCAGGGTCGAACGGTTCCTCAAGGAGGACGAAGCTTTCTGTTTCACTTATGGTGATGGCGTTTCCGACCTTGATATTGCTGCTCTGGTTTCCTTTCACAAAGAGCACGGCAAGCTGGCCACTGTCACTGCCGTACAGCCGCCTGGCCGTTATGGCGCTCTGGACCGGAAGGAGGGGCTGGTAACTGGTTTCGTCGAGAAGCCGCGTGGTGATGGTGGCTGGATCAACGGCGGTTTCTTCGTCTTGTCGCCCAAGGTACTGCCTTATATCGCTGCGGACGACACGGCTTGGGAAGCTGAACCGCTGAGCAGTCTTGCTGCCGAGGGCCAGCTCATGGCATTCGAACATAGGGGCTTCTGGCACCCTATGGATACCCTGCGCGACAAGAATTATCTGGAACAGCTGTGGCAGAGCGGAGAAGCACCTTGGAAGCAGTGGAGCTGAATCCAGAGTTTTGGCGCGGCAAGCGCGTCCTGATTACTGGCCATACCGGCTTCAAGGGCGGCTGGTTGGCGCTGTGGCTGCATAGCTGGGGCTCCCGGGTTACCGGCTTCGCCCTCGACCCCTCGACTGATCCAAGCCTGTTCGAACTGGCGCGAGTGAGTGAGGGCATTGATAGCCGCATCGGTGATCTGCGCGATCTGCCGAGCCTGTCGGCGGTGGTGGCCGAGGTGAGGCCGGAAATCGTCTTGCATCTAGCGGCGCAACCACTGGTGCGTGAGGGGTACGACGACCCGTTGGGCACATACTCCAGCAACGTGATGGGCACTCTGCACCTGCTGGAGGCCATTCGCCAGACGGGCGGGGTAAAAGCTTGCGTGGCGGTCACTACCGACAAAGTCTATGCCAACAAAGAATGGGCCTGGCCCTACCGCGAAAATGAGGCGCTTGGTGGCCACGATCCTTACAGCAGTAGCAAGGCGTGCTGCGAATTGCTGGCGCAGTCTTTTACAGCGTCATATTTTCCGGCCCCCCGGTATGCCGAGCACGGCTTCGCTCTGGCGACCGCGCGAGCTGGCAATGTGCTGGGTGGCGGTGATTTTTCTGCCGGCCGCTTGGTGCCGGACGTGCTGGCCGCCTGGACCCGCAGTGAGCCCGTGACCCTGCGTCATCCGCAGGCCGTGCGTCCCTGGCAACATGCCCTGGAGCCGCTTGCCGGATATCTGCTGCTGGCACAAGGTCTTCATGAACAGGGTGTGTCCTTGTCCGGCCCCTGGAACTTCGGTCCCGCCGATAGTGACGCCTATAACGTTGGCGATGTGGTGCAACGCCTGGCGGAGCGCTGGCCGCAGGCTCCCGGTGTCAGGATCGAACTCGGCGAACTGCACGAGGCGGGGCTGTTGCGTCTGGACAGCAGTCGTGCGCGGCAGTTGCTCGGCTGGCAGTCGCGTTGGTCCCTGAACGATTGCCTGCAGCGGACTCTCGATTGGCATCTGGCCTGGCAACGTGGTGAAGACATGCGCGCGGTGACCCTGGCGCAGTTGGCCAACTATTGGGAGCAGGCATGAGTGAGCTGCAGTTGATCGAGCTGCCGTTGCCCGGCCTGTTTGCCCTGCAGCACCGCGAGCATCAGGACGAGCGCGGACGTTTCGCCCGCTTGTATTGCGAAGGGAGTCTGCAGGCGTTCGGTCAGCCCTTCCATGTGCGTCAGATCAATCAGTCTCTGACCCGCGAGCGCGGTACGGTGCGCGGCCTGCACTTCCAGTACCCACCGCATGCCGAGTGCAAGCTGATCAGCTGTCTGCGTGGCCAGGTGTGGGACGTGGCGGTGGACGTTCGTCAGGGCTCGCCGACCTTCCTGCAATGGCATGCCGAGCGACTGGAGGCCGGTGATGGCCGCAGCCTTTTGCTGCCGCCGGGGTTCGCTCATGGTTTCCAGGCACTCACAGATGATGTCGAGCTACTTTATCTGCATAGTGCCGACTACGAACCTGGTCATGAAGGTGGGCTATCCGTCAGCGACCCGCGTCTGCGTGTGGAATGGCCGTTGCCGTTGAGAAACGTATCGGTCCGTGATGCCTCCCACCCCGTTCTGGATGAGCATTTTCAGGGAGTGCGCCTGTGAATTGCCGTGGTTGCGGTATGCCGGTACACCTGACGATGATCGATCTGGGGACTGCGCCGCCTTCGAACGCTTACATCAGTGCTGCACAGCTTGATCAATCGGAGCAGTGGGTGCCTCTGCGAGTCCGGGTATGCGAATCCTGCTGGCTGGTGCAGGTTGAGGACTACCGTGCGGCCGATAGCCTATTCGATGCGGACTACGCCTACTTCAGCTCCTTTTCCAGCAGTTGGCTCGCCCACGCCGAACGCTATGTAGTCAGCATGATCGAGCGCTTCGGCCTGACTGCCGGGAGCAAGGTAGTGGAAGTTGCGGCGAACGACGGCTACCTGCTGCAGTATTTCGCCGGCCACGGGATTCCCTGCCTGGGTATAGAGCCTACGGCAAGTACAGCATGTGCCGCTCGCAAGAAAGGGCTCGAGATTCGCGAGCTTTTCTTCGGTCAGATGGTCGCAGGCCAACTGGCGGATGAGGGCTGGAGTGCCGACCTGATGGTGGCCAACAATGTGCTGGCTCATGTGCCCGATATAAACGACTTTCTCAGGGGCTTCGCTGCGCTGCTCAAGCCCAATGGCGTCGCTACTTTCGAGTTTCCCCATCTACTGCGATTGATGACCGAGCATCAGTTCGACACGCTCTATCACGAGCATTACTCCTACCTGTCACTGATAGCAGTGCAGGCGCTCTGTGCGCGTAACGGTCTGACTGTTTTCTGCGTCGAGGAGTTGTCGACTCACGGAGGCTCGCTGCGAGTGTTTGTGCAGCGTGCCAAGGGAGGACACCCGGTTGATCCTGCCGTCGATGCGATGCTGGCGCGAGAAGAACGATCTGGTTTGAGAACCGCCGATTACTACGCGACTCTTTCACCTGCTGCCGAGCGCATCAAGCATGAGCTGCTGCGCTTTCTGCTCCAGGCCAAGGCCGACGGCAAAAAAGTTGTAGGTTACGGGGCTGCGGCCAAGGGGAACACGCTTCTCAATTACGCTGGTGTACGCAGTGATCTACTGGCGTGGGTGGCTGATGCAAATCCGCACAAGCAGGGCAAGTTTCTACCTGGCAGTCGCATACCCATCCTTGCTCCTGCGCAAATCGCCGAGCAGAAGCCGGATTATGTGCTGCTGTTACCCTGGAACCTGAGTGATGAACTGGCCACTGAATTGGCTTATGTCCAAAGTTGGGGTGGGCGTCTCCTGGTTGCAGTACCGGTTATTCGTTTTTTGCCAAGCGCTAGTTCCAGTGGGAGAACTCAATGAGCAATGAAAAATTCGAGATCGAGCAGGTTGCGCCAGCGCTGCGAGCCATTGGCAGCAACGATGCGGCGCGCGAGAAATTCCTGGTGCTGTGCAAGGCGATTGAAAAAGACATAACGGACTATCCGGGTAGCGTTCGTGATGACATCACGGGACCCCTCGTAGATGCCTTGCATGATGAAAGTCAGGTTGTGCGCAAGGTGCTGGCAGATGGTGCTGTCTTTGATTTTCTCTACCGAACCAAGATCGCTCGTGATTTTGTCCTCAGTTCGCCGGTCAACCCAGACCACGTCTGGGAGCCACAAACCACCAGACTGTTGGTTCATTTTGCTTCACGCTGCCAGGATGTACTGGTGGGCGGTGCTTATTTCGGGGATCAGGCTGTGCTCATGGCCCGAGCCATGCGCGACAGCGGCGGACACTGCCATGCTTTTGAGCCAAACAAGGCGCAACTAGAGATGCTGCGCCACAATGCCCGGCTCAATGGCTTGCAGAACATTCACGCATGGGAGCTGGGCTTGTGGTCCGACAGCAGCGAGCAGCTGCGCCTGGTCGGTAACGACTCTTTTGCCCACGCCGAGCCCGCTGGCAGCGACAGTGAGGATAGCTTCGCCACCATTACCGTGGACGAATACTGCACTCGACAGAACATCAAGCGGCTCGGTCTGATCATGCTGGATATCGAAGGGGCGGAGAGCAGAGTGCTGGAGGGCGCGGTTGAGCAGCTTGCTCGTCCCGCCGGTGAAGCGCCTGACATCGTTTTCGAAGTACACAGGCACTATGTCGATTGGTCCGCCGGGCTCGAGAATGCGCCAATTTCACGCTTGCTTGCCGGACACGGATATCGCCTGTTTGCGGTACGTGATTTCAACTCCAACGTGGATATGTCCGGAAGGCCGATTGAGCTGATTGCCGTCGACAAGGTTTATTTGGAGGGACCACCGCACGGTTTCAACATGCTGGCTATCAAGGACCCCAGGACCCTCGAGGGGCTGGATGTCGCGTATTGCGAAGGGGTCAGCCCGAAGCTGTTATGGCACCGAGATCCGGCTTTGCACCATCCGCTGAATTGATGGGGACAGCGCATGCTTTTCACTGTTCTGGGGGGACATGGTTTCGTCGGTTCGCATCTTCTGGCCAGGCTGAGCGACCAAGGCCACAGGGTTCATGCGCCTGCTCGTGAAGATCAGAGCTGGTTGGATGAGGACCTGGGGCATGTTTTCTACTGCGTAGGTCTGACCAACGATTTTTATGATCGCCCCTTCGATACCGTGGAGGCACACAGTGCGTTGCTGGCCAGGGTTTTGCGCGCCGGTCGCTTCGAGCGTCTGGTCTATTTGTCTTCCACGCGGCTGTACGATGCGTTACCCGACGACTGTGTAAACGAGTCCACCGTGTTGCAGCTTGATACAGCAAACCCGAGAAGCCTCTATGACCTGTCGAAATCGCTGGGTGAGAACCTCTGCCTGAATCACTCCGGTGACCGAGCATGTGTTGCCAGGCTTTCCTGTGTCTACAGCGACACACTCAGGGAGGGAGGGTTTCTCGCGCAGGTTTTGCCGCGGGCATTGAGTGGCGAAACATTTACGCTCGACAGCTCTGCCGCTTACGCCCGCGACTATGTGCATATCGACGATGTGACTGCATTGTTGCAGGACATGCTGGTCGGAGCGGGCAATGGTATTTACAACGTATGCGCCGGTGGTAATACCAGCAATGAGCAATTGATGATGGAGCTGAGGAGAATTACGGGTGCACGAGTGACATGCAGTCGCACGGACACTCAGCACATGCCCCGGGTTTCCAATGGAAAAGCTAGCCAGGCATTCGGCTTTCGGCCGCGACAACTACTCGACCATTTGCCAGCAATGCTGGAACGACTGAAAGGGTCGAATCATGGAGCTTAAGGGGACGAGTCGCGAGGCGCTGCTGGACTACCTGTGCCGGCAACTGGATACGTTTTTCCCGGATGGTGTGAGTTGCAGAGGCGAAATAGAGCGCTGCCTGAATGAAGGCCTGGCGCGCGTCGGCCACTGTATCGATGGCGTGAAGATGTGGGAAAAAGGTCGCTTCGATTATCTGCACTCCACACAATACACCCTCTTTCTATACTACCTGGCCAATACACTCTGGCGGGCAGGCGGCGATCCGCGCGTCTGTGCCAAGCTCTTCTATCTCAACAAGACATTGAATGGTATTGATCTGTTCTATGAAATCGAGATGCCCAAGGTGTTCTTCATTGGTCACTCGGTAGGCATCGTTCTGGCCAAAGCGACCTATGGCGAGTTCCTGGTGCTGTATCAGAACTCGACCGTCGGTAAAAACCATGGGGTGGCCCCTGTACTGGGCGAAGGTGTAATCCTGTATCCAAACAGTGCGGTGATCGGGCGTTCTCGCCTGGGTGACCGCAGCTTCGTTTCGCAAGGAGTCACTGTCCTCAACACCGATACGCCAGGCGCCTGCTGTGTTTATCAGGGACCAGGCGGGACTGTGGTAACCAAGCCGCCCAAGCATGACATCCTCGCGGACTTCTTCCGGCTATGACGTGCATGCTGGTGCAAGAACGTCTTCACGTACTGCAGTGAGCGATGTGCACACGAATAAACGAGCCTCCAGGTTCTGCGCATGAAGGCGCTGTTGTGCCAACTGCTTGCAGGTCGAAGGGCAAAAGAGATTTACATCGATGAAGAATGATTTGACGTTGTTGCTGTGCACCCATGGCCGTCCGGATTTTGTCCGGCGCTCACTCAGGTACTACGAGGCACTGGGGGCGAATGTCATTGTTTTGGATTCATCGAGCGATGCGATAGATGGAGGTTGCTCCGCCAATCCGGATATTCTCTACATCCATTGCCCCGAATACGGATATCAGGGATTTCGTGAGAAGCTCGAGCGAGGCGTTTCACTCGTCGATACGCCCTATATGGTTTTTGTGGCTGACGATGATTTCGTATTGCACGATGCCCTCGCTGACTCGATTGAATTCCTCCAGGCCAACTCGGACTATGGGATCTGCCACGGCTACTGCCTCATGTACCTACCTGAGAAGGATAAGGTTCATTATTTTCTGCGCGACAAGAAGGTTGTTGAGGATTTCTCAAGTGAATCCCTTGACGAGCGAATTGGTACCTTCATGTCGAACTACATTCCGCCCTGGTATGCCGTTCTGCGTACAGACATCGTCAAGGATTGGTACTCGAAGATGCCCCGTGATACGGGGATGGAGTTTCAGGAGTTTGGTCACGCGTTCTACTTTCTGGCTCGCGCCAAGGCGCGGATATTGGAAAGACCCTACGTTATTCGAGAAGTAAATTATCCTGTCTCGGACCATGGCACAGATTTGTTGGTGGCGTTATCTCATGAGTCACCAGTACTGAGCTTGGAACGTCAAAAATTCCACAGCTTCATATGTACATTGCTCGGGGAGATGGGCTTCTCTCATAGCCAGGCCAGTGAGCTTTTCATGACAGCGTGCGAGCGCTTGGCCACATGTCTCAATACTCAGCACTCCCTGACCGTTCAGGAAATATTCCACTCCGAATGGCCTGCATTCTCCGGGCGCCCGTTGTGGCGATTCGAGCCCCAGCAGTTTGTGGAGTTGCCTTTCTACAACCGGCCGTTCTTTGATGTGCTGGAGGCGGTGGATCTTTTGATTCGCGTTGAGCCGGTGGGGAAGCTGCAGGTCAGCCAGTTAAAGCATGTGCTGGCCGTGCAAGACGGCCTTGTGGCGAAAGCATGCTCGCTTGAGGTTCTTGATGATGGCTTCCGAGCAAGTCTACGTAGGGCATTCGAACAGTACCCTTTCCATCGCGAACTGACTCGACTGCTCGCCCAGCAGACCGACTCTGATGAACTGACACGATGGAGCGAGCTGTTGACGGCTGCAGGGAGGGTAGACCTGCCCGGATCGAGGCGATCCAGCTCCGGCATGGGGCCGGGGCCTGCTCGAGGAAAAGGAACGGAAGTCATCGAGCAATGGCTTGCTCAGCGGGCTTTCACGCCGAGTCAGGTGCAGTTGATAAATGAGCGTTTTAACAAGTACAGAACCCCAGCATTCACGTTCTACGTATTTGATCCGGGCGAAGATGCCGATGGCCTGGCGAATACCCTCGGCAGTTTGAGCCGTGCAGTCTTTACCCAGTTGGTACCCAGGATTGTCGTTCTGAGCGCTGCAGGAGCGCCTGTCCAGCATGATGTGCTCGGGGTGCAGTTCTTCGACACAGCCGGCCGCAATGCCATCGAGCTTCTCAACGAACTGGTCCAGGCCGATACCTGTGATTGGCTGATGTTGCTCCGCGCTGGAGAAACCCTTACCGACAGCGGCCTGCCCATGGCTGCACTGGAGTTGAGTGTCGCGCCCGCAGATTGCCTTGCGGTGTATGGCGATGAGATCCAGCGATTGTCGGATGGCACGCTGGGTGCCTGCTTCAGGCCAGACTTCAATCTGGACATGCTTCTCAGTTTTCCAGCGCTAATGGCGCGTCACTGGTTCTTTCGGCGCGACGCTCTGATTGCTGCGGGCGGTTTTGATCCGATGTTCGATCAGGCCGTGGAGTTCGACTTGCTGCTGCGGTTGATCGAGCAGGGCGGCATGGCCGGTCTTGGTCATATCGATGAGGCCCTGGTCGTGGCCGAGGCGCCCAGGCTGCAGGACAATGAGTGCGAACGCGCCACCCTGTTGCGTCACTTGGCATTGCGTGGCTACCAGGCTTCGCTGAAACCCCATATGCCGGGGCGCTACCGCATCGATTACGGTCACTCGGCGCAGCCATTGGTGTCGATCATCATCCCCACCAAGGATCAGTTGCCGATTCTGCAGCGCTGCGTGGAAAGCCTGTTGGAGAAAACGCGCTACCCGAACTATGAGGTTCTGATAGTCGACAACGACAGCCAGACGTCCGAGGCGCAGGCCTGGCTGGCTGGTGTGGAAAGCTGGGGCGAGTCGTTGGTGCGGGTCTTGCGCTACCCGTATCCGTTCAATTATTCGGCCATCAACAATATGGCGGCCCAGGCCGCGCGCGGCGAGTACCTGGTGCTGCTCAACAACGATACGGCCATCCTGCGTGAGGATTGGCTCGATGCCATGCTCAATCACGCGCAGCGTCCGGAAGTCGGTGTGGTCGGTGCCAAGCTGCTCTATCCGGATGGCCGCATCCAGCATGCCGGAGTTGTTCTTGGCCTGCGTGGACCTGCAGATCACCCCTTCATTGGCGAGGCCATGGATGCGCCGGGATATATGCAACGGCTGCAGGTTGATCAGAACTACAGCGCAGTGACGGCAGCCTGCCTGATGATCCGCAAGTCCCTCTACGAAGAAGTGGGCGGGCTCGATGAGCAAGCCTTCAAGGTGTCCTATAACGACGTCGATCTTTGCCTGAAGACGCGTGAGGCCGGCTACCTCACGGTATGGACGCCGCACGCCGTCGTGATGCACGAGGGCAGCGTCAGCCAGACCAGGGTCGATCCGGCCGCTCAGGAGGCCAAGCGCAAGCGCTTCGTTGCCGAGCAGGATGCCATGTATGCCAAATGGTTGCCGTTGATCGCCGCCGATCCTGCCTACAACCGCAACCTTTCATTGAGCGGAGCCGGATTTGCTCTGGAAGCCGACGCGCAGCTGACCTGGCGTCCGCTGGATAGCTGGCGTCCACTGCCCGTCGTGCTTGCTCACCCGGCTGACCCCTGGGGGTGCGGCAACTACAGGGTCGTCAAGCCATTCGAGGCGATGCGCGATGCGGGTCTGATCGACGGTATGCTTTCCGATGGGCTCCTGCAGGTGGCTGATCTTGCGCGTTACGACCCTGATGTACTGGTGCTTCAGCGCCAGCTGGGAGACGAGCGTCTGGAAGCCATGCGCAGGATCAAGACGCTGTCACGAGCGTTCAAGGTCTACGAGCTGGATGATTACCTGCCGAATCTGCCGATGAAGAGCCTGCACCGAGAGCATATGCCCAGAGATGTGCTGAAATCGCTGCGTAAAGGTCTGGGGTTCGTTGACCGTTTCGTGGTGTCCACCGAGGCATTGGCTGATGCCTTCTCGGGCTTGCACGCCGATATCCGGGTGATCGAAAACCGATTGCCGCGCGAGTGGTGGCAGAACCTGACCACTCAGCGTCGACGTGGGCGCAAGCCTCGTGTCGGTTGGGCAGGGGGGGTCAGTCATACGGGGGATCTGGAGCTGATCGCCGATGTGGTCAAGGAGTTGGCCGGTGAGGTCGAGTGGGTATTCATGGGGATGTGCCCGGATCGCATCCGCCCCTACGTGCAGGAAGTGCATGCAGGCGTAGATATCAACGCCTACCCGGCAGCCTTGGCAAGCCTGGACCTGGACCTGGCTCTGGCGCCTGTGGAGCAGAACCTGTTCAACGAGTGCAAGAGTAACCTGCGCCTTCTGGAATATGGCGCCTGTGGTTTCCCTGTGGTGTGTAGCGATCTGCGTTGCTACGAGGGCGAGCTGCCTGTGACGCGAGTGAAAAATCGCTTCAAGGATTGGGTCGATGCCATCCGCATGCATGTCAACGACCTTGATGCGTCCGCTCGCCAGGGCGATGCGTTGAAGGCTGCAGTCATGCGCGACTGGATGCTTGAGGGCGCGAATCTCGAGCTCTGGCGCCGTGCCTGGTTGCCGGATTGAAGTGAAATGCCGACGGGCAATGGCCAATTGCCCGTCGGAATCCCGCCAAAACCTCTGCCTCAGGCGGTTGCATTTCGCTAACCAATTGACGGTAAAGCAGAAAAAAAATCCGCAAAAAAGCTTAAATTGCCACTAAAGCTCCAGGCTCGAGGGCCGATACAAGGATCGAATGCGAACTCTATGGGCGTCTGAGCATGCAGGCCCGAGCTCGCAAGCTCAGACAAACGGTTCTAAGGTCATCTGGAGGCAATACCATGGCCCTTACAGTCAACACTAACGTTGCGTCCCTCAACACTCAACGTAACCTGAACAGCTCGTCCAAAGGTCTGGATACTTCCCTCCAGCGCCTGTCCACCGGCTTCCGCATCAACAGCGCCAAAGACGACGCTGCTGGTCTGCAAATCTCCAACCGCCTGACCAGCCAGATCAATGGCCTGGGTGTGGCTACCCGTAACGCCAACGACGGTATCTCCCTGGCGCAGACCGCTGAAGGTGCCTTGCAGCAGTCCACCGGCATTCTGCAGCGTATGCGTGACCTGGCCCTGCAGGCTGCCAACGGCTCCAACGGCGCCACCGAACGTGCCGCCCTGCAAGGCGAAGTGTCTCAGCTGCAACAGGAGCTGAACCGTATTTCCGATACCACCAGCTTCGGCGGTCGTAAAATCCTCGACGGCAGCTTTGGTTCGCAAAGCTTCCAGGTCGGCGCCAACGCTTACGAGACCATCAGCGTTTCCATCGGCTCGGCAGCCACTGACCGTATCGGCATCAACCGTGTCACCACTTCGGGTGCCGCCGGTTCTGCGATTGCCAGTGGTGCAGCGTTCAGCGCCACCTCCGGTAGTGCGTACACCTCCACTGGCTTCAGCATCACTTCCAAGCTTTCCGACGGTGCAGAGGCTATTGCCCTGACCGCCAGCGGCTCTGCCAGTGAAGTGGCCAAGGCCATCAATGCCAAGAGCGATACCACCGGCGTTACCGCCAATGCCCGTACCGTTGCAACTCTGGGTGGCTTCGCCACCAGCGGTACCATCTCGTTCTCGCTCTACGGTGCCAATAGCAAGACCGTTGAAACCGACAAGTCCACCGTTTCTGCAGTAGTGAGCGACGTGACAGACCTGCAGGCTCTGGCCGACGCGATCAACAAGGAAACCGGCAAGACGGGCATCTCGGCAGTATCCAAGGGTTCGACCATCGAACTGGTCAACGATCGTGGCGATGCAATCATGATCACCGAGTCTTCTCAGGCTGCCGAACTGACCGCACGGGACTTCAAGGGTGAGAACGATATCGGTACAGCAGCTACTATCGCTGCAGGCGGTGGTGCCCGAGTCGATGGCCAGGTGCAGCTCGAAGCGGCTGATGCCTTCCAGGTAACGGGTATGACTGGCGGCCTTGGTGCAGACACCTTCAGTGCGCTGAACTCGGTCAAGGAAATCGACATCAGCACCGCTACCGGCGCTCAGGACGCTCTGGGTATCATCAACGGTGCGATCTCCAACATTGACAGCCAGCGTGCTCAGCTCGGTGCCGTGCAGAACCGCTTCGAGAACACCATCTCGAACCTGCAGAACATCGGTGAGAACTCCTCGGCCGCTCGTAGCCGGATTCAGGATACTGACTTCGCTGCCGAAACCTCGCAGCTGACCAAGAATCAGATCCTGCAGCAGGCCGGTACTGCGATCCTGGCTCAGGCCAACCAGCTGCCGCAGGCCGTACTCAGCCTGCTGGGCTAAGCTCGAAGGCGCTAGACTACGGGGGGAAGGGCCTGGCTCTTCTCCCCGTTACCTCATTCTGAGGAGTAATTTATGGACGTCAGCTCAATTAAGCCCCAGGTCAATTCTACGGTTGTCCGCGAGGGTGGCGTCTCCAACGTCGCTGAGTCGCGGCAGAAGCAAGGTTTCTCGGATATCGCGGCGGTTTCGACTGCTGAAGAGCAGGCTGTTGCGCGCGCGGTCACTCCCGCTCAGGAGGTGAGCCGTGAGCAGGTCGAAGATGCTGTAGCGACCATTCAAGAGTTCGTGCAGTCGGTTCGTCGCAGCATCAACTTTGCAGTCGATGACGGCTCTGGACGTGTGGTTGTGAAGGTAACGGATGCCGGGTCGGGCGATGTGATCCGACAGATTCCGTCGGAGGAAGCGTTGAAGTTGGCAGAAAATCTGTCAGAGGTACGCAGCCTTTTGTTTCAGGCCGAGGCATAATCGTCTTGGCATGATTTTTGACTGATACTCTTAAAGCGACAGGGTGCA
Source organism: Pseudomonas chaetocerotis (assembly GCF_015712105.2). Lineage (NCBI taxonomy): Bacteria > Pseudomonadati > Pseudomonadota > Gammaproteobacteria > Pseudomonadales > Pseudomonadaceae > Pseudomonas > Pseudomonas chaetocerotis. The sequence continues at coordinate 262,549 of NZ_JACFYX020000007.1, read as the reverse complement.
GTCGGATTTTTGACGAGGTGCAAGATCATGGCAGGTATTACGGGAATCGGTTCGGGTCTCAACATCAACGAGATCGTCACTGCGTTGGTCAATGCCGAGAAAGCGCCGAAGACCAACCAGCTCGACAATCTCGAGAAGCAGACCACTACCCGTATCTCTGCGATCGGCACGCTTACTGGGGCGATGAACTCCTTCAAGACGGCCCTCGATGCGCTTAACAAGCCTTCCTTGTTCGAGTCGCGCACTGCCAGTACGTCCAATAGCAGTGTGCTCAAAGCCACTGCCACTGCTACAGCGCCTGCCGGCACTTATAGTGTCCAGGTCCAGCAGCTAGCTGCCAGCAGCAAGGTTGCCCTGCAGTCTGTCTCGGGTGTGGGTAACGCCCCGGCTACTTTCAACAGCGGTACGCTGGAAATTTCCGCTGGCAATACCAGTATCAGTGTCGATGTCACCGCGGCCAACAATACGCTTGCCGGTATGCGTGACGCGATAAACGAAGTCGGGAAAAACAGCGGTATAAGTGCCACTATCATTACCGATGATTCCGGTTCCCGCTTGGTGCTGAGCTCGACCAAGACTGGCGAAGGCAATGACATCCAGGTAGCGGTTACCGAAGATGGTGAAACGACCGGCGGCAATGCCCTGACGACTCAAGCGTTCACGCCTGTCGCAGACCCTGGCAACGCTGGTGCTTTCCTAAAGCCCAGCTCGGACACTGGGGCGGGCGGTGTAATCAGCCAGGCCAAGTCGGCCAAGCTCACCATCGACGGTCTCCAACTGGTGCGTGATAGCAACAAGATCGAGGACGCGCTCGAAGGCGTTACGCTTGATCTCGTCGCGGCGCAGAGTGCTACCGACCTGACCGATGGCAAGACCATCAATCTCACCGTTGGTGTCGACAAGTCGAGCGTAAAGAGCAATTTGCAGAAGTTCGTCGACGCCTACAACGCCTTGATCACTTCCTCGGCGCAGCTCACGGCGGTCGTCGAAGTGGAAGGTTCCAAGCCCGTAGCAGGCCCTCTGGTAGGCGATTCCACGGTGCGCAGCATCTTGGCGGGCCTGCGCAATGAGATCGTCAGCATGACCGGTGGCGGGGACGCCGGTGTGCGTGCCCTGGCCGACTTGGGTATCACCACCGACAAGGACGGCAAGTTGTCTCTCGATGACGACACGCTGACCAAGGCGCTCGACACCAATTTCGATCAGGTGGGGGCTTACCTCACTGGCAGTGACGGCCTGATGGGGCGTCTGTCTGGTTTCGTATCCAACTATGTGGCGACCGATGGTGTATTGAAGCAGCGTGACAGTGCCTTGCGCGATACCTTGAAGAGCGTTGACTCTCAGCGCGAAAGCCTGAACAAGCGTGTCGAAAGCCTGCAAACCCGTCTTTATGCCCAGTACAACGCCATGGATTCCCTGGTAGGGCAGCTCACCCGCACCAGTGAAAGTCTGAGTGGCATGCTCGCCAATCTTCCTGGTTTCGTGAAAAAGGAATAAGCAATGGGCAAGAACCCTATCGACGCCTACAAGCAGGTCAAGACCAGCCAGGATGTTTCACCCTATCGCACGGTACAGTTGTTACTCGAAGGCGCATTGCAGCGGGTGATGCTCGCCAAACAGGCTCAGGCCGAAGGTGATACCGAAATCCGCGGGATGGCAGTAGGCAGTACCATTACCATTCTGGGTGTGCTGCAGGCGGCTCTGGACAAGGAACTGGGCGGTGAAATCGCCGAGAACCTGGATGCTCTCTACGACTATATGACTCGTCGCTTGGCGGGTGTCGCTCTGGACGATACGCCGCGCACCCTGGAGGAAGTTCAGGCGCTGCTGGGTGATATCAAAAGTGCCTGGGATGCCATTGGTCCAGAGGTCGAGCCTGCGCCTGCAGGCTGACTGATCGTTTCTTTTTCGGTTTGGCTGGGCCGTTTCAGCGACAAAAGCGTTAAAGCTTTGAGTCGCAGGGCCGATACCTGAAGTATCAGCCCATCGGTAGAGCGAGAGCGACTATGAACGCAATGGCGGCCCTCAAGCAGTATCAGACCGTCAACAACCAAGCGCAGGCCGCAGAGGCCAGCCCTCATCGACTGATCCAGATGTTGATGGAGGGTGGTCTGTCTCGTATCGCTCAGGCACGTGGTGCCATGGAGCGCGGACAGACAGCGCTGAAAGGTGAATTGATCGGCAAGAGTATTGCCATCGTCGCGGGACTGCGCGAGAGTCTCGACCACCAGCAAGGTGGCGAGCTGGCCGGTAATCTCGATAGCCTGTACGAATACATGATTGCCCGTTTGACCGAAGCCAATGTGAGCAACGAGCCGGAGCTTCTCGAAGAAGTTTCAGGGCTGCTGCGTAACGTCAAACAGGGTTGGGATGCCATCGCTCAGTAGCGAGCGAGCATCGGAGGAGAAGCGAATGAGTTCATCCGTCCAGCGTTTGCAAGCGACCGGTTCGGCCCTGCGCGATGCTCTGGCCAAACAGGACTGGGCCGCGATTGGCGAGCTCGATCTGCAATGCCGCATGGTAGTCGATGCGGCCATGGTCGATAGTCATGACGAAGAAGAACTGCGCAGTGGCCTGGAAAATCTGCTGTCACTGTATCGTGAGTTGGTGACCGTTTGTCAGACCGAGCAGCAGCGTCTGGCTGGCGAATTGGTGCAGCTCAATCAATCCCGCCAGGGAGCCAAGGTTTATCAACTTTTCGGCTGATAACCTGATGTTTACCGAGTTTAGCCAGCAGGTTCGGCTCGGTTGTCCCCTTTCTCCGTTTTCGTTTCTCCTGCTTTTTTATCGGTTGCCACTACCCGGCTCTGCAAACAGCTGCTTAGCTAATTCCATTGGCGAGCAAAAAAGTTACGCCATAAAATTGACTGGCTTCAATTTTTTGACTTTACTAGTGGCTAATTGCCGGTGCGCGTCGAAGATCTGGCGCGCAATTTCCCTCACTTCTCGGGTCAGACAAGCACAAGATGTGGCGTGAAACCAAAATCCTGTTGATCGATGACAATGCTGCGCGCCGCCACGAATTGGCGATCATTCTGAGTTTTCTCGGGGAAGAGCATCTGGCCTGTACCAGCCAGGACTGGCGCAATGCCGTTGCCGAGCTCGCGTCCAGTCGCGAAGTGCTCAGCGTCTTGCTGGGCGATGTCGAGGCCAAGGGGGGCGCGCTCGAGCTGACCAAGCAGATTGCTGGCTGGGATGAGTTCCTGCCGCTATTGACGGTTGGCGACTCCAACATCGTCGAATGGCCGGAAGATTTGCGCAGGCGGGTGCTGGCCAGCCTGGAGACTCCGCTCAGCTATAACAAGCTGCTTGATTCGCTGCACCGTGCCCAGGTCTATCGCGAGATGTACGATCAGGCCCGTGATCGTGGTCGGCAGCGCGAGCCTAATCTGTTCCGTAGCCTGGTCGGTACCAGCCGCGCCATTCAGCAGGTGCGGCAGATGATGCAGCAGGTCGCCGACACTGAGGCCAGTGTGCTGATCCTTGGTGAGTCCGGGACCGGCAAGGAAGTGGTAGCGCGCAATCTGCACTACCACTCCAAGCGTCGCGAGGCACCCTTCGTGCCGGTCAACTGCGGCGCGATTCCGGCCGAGTTGTTGGAAAGTGAGCTGTTCGGTCATGAGAAGGGCGCCTTCACCGGGGCTATCACCAGTCGGGCAGGGCGCTTCGAACTGGCCAACGGCGGCACGCTGTTTCTCGACGAGATCGGTGACATGCCGCTGCCGATGCAGGTCAAGTTGCTACGCGTGTTGCAGGAACGCACCTTCGAGCGTGTGGGCAGCAACAAGACGCAGACGGCCGATGTGCGCATCATCGCTGCCACGCACAAGAACCTGGAGAAGATGATCGAGGACGGCAGTTTCCGTGAGGACCTGTATTACCGCCTCAATGTCTTCCCCATCGAGATGGCGCCGCTGCGCGAGCGTATCGAAGATATCCCGTTGCTGATGAACGAGTTGATTTCGCGCATGGAGCATGAGAAGCGTGGCTCCATTCGCTTCAATTCGGCCGCCATCATGTCGTTGTGTCGCCATGACTGGGCTGGCAACGTACGCGAGTTGGCCAACCTGGTAGAGCGCATGGCGATCATGCATCCCTATGGGGTGATCGGGGTGGGCGAGTTACCGAAGAAGTTCCGTCATGTCGATGACGAGGATGAGCAGCTTGCAGCCAGCTTGCGCGATGAAATGGAAGAGCGCGCTGCGATCATGGCCGGTCTGCCGGGCCTCGATACGCCAGCCATGCTGCCGCCGGAGGGGTTGGACCTGAAAGACTATCTCGGCAATCTGGAGCAAGGGTTGATTCAACAAGCGCTGGATGATGCCGGTGGCGTGGTGGCGCGTGCGGCCGAGCGCCTGCGTATTCGTCGTACCACCCTGGTCGAGAAGATGCGCAAGTACGGCATGAGCCGTCGCGAAGAAGATGGTCAGGACGAGGATTGACGTGGCTGGGAGCGGCCGCGCAGCTCCAGAAGTCATGATCCCGTAGAGCTGGTGCGCATGGCGCACCCTACTGGAAAGTGGTCACCCGAAAGCCGGAGCTTTGACGCGAGCTCCGGCTTTTTTTTCAAGTAATTGATAAATAAGAATAAAAAAGTAGGCACGGGGATTGCTAAAGCTCTTGTATCCGACCGTCTTCTGACGGTGCGTCGTATGAGAGAAGCAGATGGAAGCCAACCGTCGTCCTACCGAGTCAGCCGAGCCAGGCGCACCTGCGCCGCTCGAACACGCCAGCCGCGCAGGACTGGAGCAGGCCTTTGCCCTGTTCAATCAGATGTCCAATCAGCTCAGCGAGTCCTACAGCCTGCTCGAGGCGCGGGTCAATGAGTTGAAGGGGCAACTGGCACTGGTCAGTGCTCAGCGTATGCAGGAGCTGGCGGAGAAGGAGCGCCTGGCCCATCGCCTGCAAAGCCTGCTGGATCTGCTGCCTGGCGGTGTGATCGTCATCGACGGTCAGGGCGTGGTGCGTGAGGCCAACCCCGTCGCGCGTGCACTGCTCGGACAGCCACTGGTGGGTATGCTCTGGCGCCAGGTGATCGCTCGCAACTTTGCGCCGCGCGAAGACGATGGTCATGAAATCTCCATGCGTGACGGCCGCCGTCTTTCCATCGCCACACGTTCTCTGCACGGGGAGCCTGGGCAGCTTGTGCTGCTGACCGACCTGACAGAAACCCGTCGCCTGCAGGATCAGCTTTCTCGTCATGAGCGTCTATCGGCGCTGGGGCGCATGGTCGCCTCTCTCGCGCATCAGATCCGTACGCCACTCTCCGCTGCGCTGCTTTATGCCAGCCACCTGAACGAGCAGGTACTGCCAGCCGAGCAGCAGCAGCGCTTCGCCGGGCGTTTGAAGGAGCGGCTGCACGAGTTGGAAAACCAGGTGCGCGACATGCTGATCTTCGCCCGGGGCGAGCTGCCGTTGCCGGATCGCCTGTCGCCGCCTGTCTTGTTCGATGCGCTGCGTGCGGCTGCCGATGCACATGTGGGCGATATGGCCGTGCGCTGGCAGTGCGATGTGCGCGATGGCGAGCTGTTGTGCAATCGCGACACGCTGGTGGGCACTGTGCTCAATCTGATCGACAACGCCATTCAGGCTGCCGGGCGTGATGCGCGTCTGAAGATTCATCTCTATCGCCGTGGTGATCAGCTGCGTCTATGCGTCAGTGACAACGGGCCGGGGATGAGCAGGGAAACCCTGGCGCGCCTCGGCGAACCGTTCTTTACCACCAAGACCACTGGCACCGGCCTCGGGCTGGCGGTGGTCAAGGCGGTGGCGCGAGCTCATCAGGGCCAGCTGCTGCTGCAATCGCGTGCGGGTCGTGGTACCTGCGCCATCGTTTCCTTGCCGCTGCAAGGTGCAGCGCCTCACTCGAATCAGGAGTAATCCATGGCTACCAAAGTCCTGCTGGTTGAAGACGATCGCGCGCTGCGCGAAGCCCTGGCCGATACCCTGTGCCTGGGCGGGCATGATTATCGGGCGGTCGATTGTGCCGAGGCGGCGTTGGTCGCGTTGACCGAAGAGCCGTTCGGGCTGGTGGTCAGTGACGTCAACATGCCGGGCATGGATGGTCATCAACTGCTGGCGCAGATTCGTGGTCGCTATCCGCAACTGCCGGTATTGCTGATGACGGCGTTCGGCGCGGTGGAGCGGGCGGTGGATGCCATTCGCCAGGGCGCCGCTGATTATCTGGTCAAACCGTTCGAGCCGCGCACGTTGCTGGAGCTGGTGGCCAGGCATGCACTCGGAAAATTGACGGCGGGAGATCGTGACGGTCCGGTCGCGCTCGAGCCGGCCAGCGTGCAGCTGCTGGAGCTGGCATCGCGCGTGGCGCAGAGTGATTCGACGGTGATGATCACGGGCGAGTCCGGCACCGGCAAGGAAGTGCTGGCGCGCTATATCCATCAGCAGTCGCCGCGTGCATCCGGGCCTTTCATCGCCATCAACTGTGCGGCAATTCCCGACAATATGCTTGAGGCCACCTTGTTCGGGCATGAGAAGGGCGCATTCACCGGTGCGGTCACCGCTCAGCCGGGTAAGTTCGAGCTGGCTGACGGTGGCACCATTTTGCTCGACGAAATTTCCGAAATGCCGCTGGGGCTACAGGCCAAGTTGCTGCGGGTGCTGCAGGAGCGTGAGGTAGAGCGGGTTGGGGCGCGCAAGCCGATCAACCTGGACATTCGTGTGCTGGCCACCAGCAACCGTGATTTGGCCAGTGAGGTGGCGGCTGGGCGCTTCCGTGAAGATCTCTATTATCGTCTGTCGGTCTTTCCCCTGGCCTGGCGACCACTGCGTGAACGGCCTGCCGATATTCTGCCGCTGGCCGAACGACTGCTGGCCAAGCACGTCAAAAAAATGAATCAGCCTCACGTGAGGCTGTCCGAGTCGGCTGCGCGAAGCCTGGTGCAACATCAGTGGCCGGGCAATGTGCGCGAGTTGGACAACGCCATTCAGCGCGCATTGATCCTGCAACAGGGGGGTGTGATTCAGGCGCAGGATCTGTGCCTGCATGCGCCCATCGGCCAATCGGTGCAGGCTGCGGCGCCGCGCCTGGCCGTGGTACCTAGCGTTGCGCCGCCAATGGCGCAACCGGTCGAGTCGCCGGGTGCGGTCGATGCCGGCGCGCTGGGCGAGGATCTTCGTCGTCGTGAGTTCCAGGTCATCATCGATACCCTGCGTGCCGAGCGTGGTCGTCGCAAGGAAGCTGCCGAGCGCCTGGGTATCAGCCCGCGAACCCTGCGTTACAAGCTGGCGCAGATGCGTGATGCCGGCATGGATGTCGAGGCTTATCTGTACGCCAGCTGAGACTTATCGTCGGGAGCATCGCAGCCTGTCAGGTGCAGTGCTCCATGGCGGTTCGTGTGTGTCGTCAACTTCGCGGTGCGCACGGCGCACCTACATGAACGTCCGGCCGTAGGGTGCGCTGTGCGCACCGATCATCGTGACCGGCTTTCAGGTAGTACCACTCTCCGAATTTCCGTTCATTCTGGCACCCTTGTTGCAAATACCCCTGCATAGCGCCGTTAGTGTCAAAAAGCGGGCAGTGGAGGAAGTCATGAGCCAAGGTGTCGAATTCAATCGCTTGATGCTGGAAATGCGTTCCATGCAGGCTGAGGCCATGGCGCGTCAGAAACCTGCTGCGAGCGAGCCAGTGCAAGGGGCGCCGAGTTTCTCGGACATGCTCGGCCAGGCGGTGAACAAGGTCAACGAGACCCAGCAGGCTTCCAATAAACTGGCGACCGCTTTCGAGATGGGGCAGAGCGGGGTCGACCTGACCGACGTGATGATCGCCTCGCAGAAAGCCAGCGTATCCTTCCAGGCCATGACCCAGGTGCGTAACAAGCTGGTCCAGGCGTATCAAGACATCATGCAGATGCCGGTGTAGAACCTATGCAAAATCTGCTGTGCGTCGGGTCTGCCGCGTTAAAAACAGACTCAAAATGCTCATTTACAGCTCGTAAAGTCGAGCGCGACCCCGGTCGTTTTTCGCCTGTTTTTGCCTTGCATACCTCTAGCTCGCAAGATTTTGAACAGGTTCTGAGGATTGATCCATGGCTGAAGCAGCAGTAGCAAACGTACCGGCCAAGGCCGAACCGGGTGAGCCGAAGAAGCCCCTGCTGGGCCTCAGCTTCCTGGAAAACCTCGCGGAGATGTCGGTGCTGCGTCAGCTCGGCCTGTTGGTCGGTCTGGCTGCCAGCGTGGCGATCGGTTTTGCCGTGGTGCTCTGGTCGCAGCAACCGGACTATCGTCCGCTGTATGGCAGCCTCAATGGTATGGATGCTTCCCAGGTGGTCGATACTCTGACCACGTCCGGCATCGATTACACCATCGAACCCAATTCCGGCGCGCTGCTGGTCAAGGCTGACGATCTGGCACGTGCGCGCATGCGCCTCGCTGCCGCTGGTGTGGCGCCGACCGACAACAGCGTCGGGTTCGAAATCCTCGACCGTGAGCAGGGCCTGGGGACCAGCCAGTTCATGGAAGCGACCCGGTATCGCCGTGGCCTCGAAGGCGAGCTGGCGCGTACGGTTTCCAGCCTCAATAACGTCAAGGCGGCGCGTGTGCATCTGGCCATGCCCAAGGCGTCCGTTTTCGTGCGTGATGAGCGCAAACCGTCTGCCTCTGTGTTGGTCGAGCTGTACCCGGGACGTGGGCTGGAGCCCAGCCAGGTCATGGCGATCGTCAACCTGGTGGCGACCAGCGTGCCTGAGCTGGACAAGGGCCAGGTTACGGTGGTCGACCAGAAGGGCAATCTGCTCTCCGATCAGCAGGAATTGTCCGAGCTGAGCATGGCTGGCAAGCAGTTCGACTACACCCGCCGCATGGAAACGTTGTTCACCCAACGCGTGCACAACATTCTGCAGCCAGTGCTGGGCACCGGTCGCTACAAGGCGGAAGTATCGGCTGACGTGGATTTCAGCTCGGTTGAATCCACCTCCGAAATGTTCAATCCGGATCAACCCGCGCTGCGTAGTGAGCAGCAGGTCAATGAACAACGCCAGAGCAGCCTGCCGCCGCAGGGCGTGCCGGGTGCTTTGTCCAATCAGCCACCGGGTCCGGCTGCCGCTCCGGAGCAGGCTGCTGGTGCGGCTGCACCGGCAGGCCCGGTCGCCGCGGGTCAGCCGCTGGTCGACGCCAATGGCCAGCAGATCATGGACCCGGTAACCGGCCAGCCGATGCTGGCACCTTACCCGGCAGACAAGCGCGAGCAGTCCACCCGCAACTTCGAACTGGACCGGTCGATCAGCTACACCCGTCAGCAGCAGGGGCGTCTGCGTCGGCTCTCGGTAGCGGTGGTGGTGGATGACCAGGTACGTGTCGATCCTGCGACTGGCGAGAGCAGCCGAGTGCCGTGGACGGCCGATGATCTGGCGCGCTTTACCCGTCTGGTCCAGGATTCGGTGGGCTTCGATGCCAGCCGCGGCGACAGCGTCAGTGTGATCAACACGGCCTTCACTGCCTCGCTGGGCGAGGAAATCCCCGATATTCCGTTCTACACCCAGCCCTGGTTCTGGGACATCGTCAAGCAGGTGCTCGGCGTTCTGTTCATCCTGGTGCTGGTGTTCGGTGTGCTGCGCCCGGTACTCAACAACATCACCGGCGGCGGCAGGGGCAAGGAGCTGGCAGGTTCCGGCGATGTGGAACTTGGCGCAATGGGAGGTCTGGACGGCGAACTATCCGACGATCGCGTCAGTCTCGGTGGGCCGCAGAGCATCATGTTGCCGAGCCCCAGCGAGGGGTATGATGCACAACTGAACGCTATCAAGAGTCTGGTAGCGGAAGATCCTGGCCGCGTCGCCCAGGTCGTGAAAGAGTGGATCAACGCCGATGAGTGAGAATCGTACCGCTACCAAGCTGAACAAGGTCGACAAGGCTGCGATTCTGCTGCTTTCGCTGGGTGAGACCGATGCCGCACAGGTGTTGCGTCATCTCGGGCCGAAGGAAGTGCAGCGCGTCGGTGTGGCCATGGCCGGCATGCGCAATATCCATCGCGAGCAGGTCGAGCAGGTGATGGCCGAGTTCGTCGATATCGTCGGCGACCAGACCAGCCTCGGTGTGGGTTCCGATGCCTATATCCGCAAGATGCTCACCTCTGCGTTGGGTGAGGACAAGGCCGGTAATCTGATCGACCGCATCCTGCTCGGCGGCAGTACCAGTGGTCTGGACAGCCTGAAGTGGATGGAGCCGCGCGCCGTCGCCGATGTGATCCGCTACGAGCACCCGCAGATCCAGGCCATCGTCGTCGCCTATCTCGATCCGGACCAGGCCGGCGAAGTGCTCAGCCATTTCGACCACAAGGTGCGCCTGGACATCATCCTGCGCGTGTCCTCGCTCAATACCGTGCAGCCGTCCGCGCTCAAGGAGCTCAACCAGATCCTCGAGAAGCAGTTCTCCGGCAGCGCCAACACCACGCGTGCCACCATGGGCGGCGTCAAGCGTGCGGCGGACATCATGAACTTCCTCGACAGCTCTGTGGAAGGTCAGCTGATGGACTCCATCCGCGAGGTGGACGAAGACCTGTCGACGCAGATCGAAGACCTCATGTTCGTCTTCGACAATCTGGCCGATGTCGACGACCGTGGCATCCAGGCACTGATGCGCGAAGTCTCGTCCGAGGTCCTGGTGTTGGCGCTCAAGGGCGCCGACGAGGCAATCAAGGACAAGGTTTTCAAGAACATGTCCAAACGCGCAGCCGAGTTGCTGCGCGACGACCTGGAGGCCAAGGGGCCGGTGCGTGTCAGCGACGTCGAAGGGGCGCAGAAGGAAATTCTCACCATCGCCCGGCGCATGGCCGAAGCCGGAGAGATCGTGCTCGGCGGCAAAGGTGGCGAGGAGATGGTTTAAGCCATGGCTGCCAAGGAGCCCGAGAGCGAGCTGATTCGCGCCAAGGATCTCGGCACGTTCGACCGCTGGGCGTTGCCCAGCTTCGATGCGCCGGGTGAAGACCCGACAGAAGCCGAAGCTGTTGCTGATGAACAGGTGCAGCCTCCAGCCGAGGTCGAGGAACAGGACACCGCGCAGATCGAAGAGGTCGCACTCGAAGATGTCAAACCGCTGACGCTCGATGAGCTCGAAGCCATTCGCCAGGATGCCTACAACGAAGGCTTCGCCACGGGCGAGAAGGATGGCTTCCATGCCGGCCAGATCAAGGCCAAGCAGGAGGCTGACGCGGCCTTGGCGCTGAAGGTCGGCAGCCTGGAAACGCTCATGATGCAGTTGCTCGATCCGATTGCCGAGCAGGACCAGCAGATGGAAGTGGCCATGGTGCGTCTGGTCAGCCATATGGTGCGCGAGGTGATTCAGCGTGAACTGAGCACCGACTCCGGTCAGATTCGCCAGGTGCTGCGCGAAGCGCTCAAGCTGCTGCCGATGGGGGCGGGCAACGTACGCATTCAGGTCAACCCCCAGGACTTCGAGGTGATCAAGGCGCTGCGCGAGCGTCATGAGGAAAGCTGGCGCATCCTCGAGGATGACAGTCTGCTGCCGGGCGGGTGCCGTATCGAGTCGGAGCATAGCCAGATCGACGCCAGCGTCGAGACGCGCATGGCGCAGGCACTCAAGCAACTGTTCGAGCAGCAGCGTGCGCAGAGCACCCAGCCGCCGGAAGCGGACATCAATCTGGACCTGGATCGCGACGATGCGCGTTGACCGCGTGAGTTTCGCCCGGCGTCTGGAGGGCTACAGTGATGCGATCAGCCTGCCCAGCCAACCCATACTCGAAGGCCGCCTGCTGCGCATGGTCGGTCTCACCCTGGAGGCCGAAGGGCTGCGCGCAGCCATAGGCAGCCGCTGCCTGGTCATCAACGAAGACAGCTACCATCCGGTTCAGGTCGAGGCCGAAGTGATGGGGTTCTCCGGGGGCAAGATCTATCTGATGCCAGCGGGCAGTCTGGCGGGTATTGCGCCGGGTGCGCGCGTTGTGCCATTGCCCGATGCCGGGCGCTTGCCCATGGGCATGTCCATGCTTGGCCGAGTGCTCGATGGCACTGGCCGCGCCCTGGATGGCAAAGGCGGGATGAAGGCCGAGGACTGGGTGCCGATGGATGGCCCTGCCATCAACCCGCTCAATCGCGACCCCATCAGCCAACCATTGGATGTCGGCATTCGTTCGATCAACGGCTTGCTCACTGTCGGACGCGGTCAGCGTTTGGGCTTGTTCGCCGGTACCGGCGTGGGCAAGTCGGTGCTGCTGGGCATGATGACGCGTTTTACCGAGGCCGAGATCATCGTGGTCGGGTTGATCGGTGAGCGCGGGCGTGAGGTCAAGGAGTTCATCGACGAGATTCTTGGCGAAGAAGGTCTCAAGCGCTCCGTGGTCGTGGCTTCTCCGGCCGATGAAGCGCCGCTGATGCGTTTACGTGCGGCGCAGTACTGCACGCGCATCGCCGAGTACTTTCGTGACAAGGGCAAGAACGTTCTGTTGCTGATGGATTCACTGACGCGCTATGCCCAGGCCCAGCGTGAAATCGCTCTGGCTATCGGTGAGCCGCCAGCGACCAAGGGCTACCCGCCATCGGTGTTCGCCAAGTTGCCCAAGTTGGTCGAACGCGCTGGCAATGCCGAAGCCGGCGGCGGTTCGATCACCGCGTTCTACACCGTGCTGAGTGAAGGCGATGACCAGCAAGACCCTATCGCCGATGCGGCACGTGGTGTGCTCGACGGGCACTTTGTCCTGTCACGGCGTCTGGCCGAGGAAGGGCACTATCCAGCGATCGATATCGAATCCTCGATCAGCCGGGTCATGCCGCAAGTGGTACCGCCCGAGCAGCTCAAGCAGGCGCAGCGATTCAAACAGTTGTGGTCACGCTATCAGCAGAGCCGTGATCTGATCAGTGTGGGGGCCTATGTTCCGGGTGGCGACGCGGACACCGACCAGGCCATCGCTCGCCAGCCGATCATGGCTCAATACCTGCGTCAGGGGCTGGATGAAAGTGTGGGCATGCCACAGAGTCGTGAGCAGTTGGCGGCCTTGCTGGGGCAATGATGGCGTTGATCAAGGTGTTTTTCGTCATCGCTGAGGTCGTGCATCGATGAGTCTCAGTCGCGCCAAGCGCCTGCAGCCGGTCGTCGAGATGGCAGAAAAGGCCGAACGCGAGGCCGCGCGCCAACTCGGGCATTGCCAGGGGCTGGTCGGCCAGGCGGAAGCCAAGCTGGGTGAGCTGGAACGTTTCCGTGGCGACTACCAGCAACAATGGATCAGCGAGGGCAGCAAGGGCGTTTCCGGTCAGTGGCTGATGAACTACCAGCGCTTTCTGTCGCAGCTGGAGACGGCGGTCGGCCAACAGCAGCAAAGTCTGGAATGGCATCGCGCCAATCTTGAAAAAGTGCGTGCCGTCTGGCAGCAGCGCTATGCGCGTCTCGAGGGACTACGCAAACTGGTCCAACGCTACATCGATGAAGCCCGATTGGCCGAAGACAAGCGCGAACAGAAACTGCTCGACGAGCTGGCGCAACGCCTGATCGACCGTGGCGAACCCTGAATAGAGGTTGTTTCGTCGCCGACCAGATGCTACACCTTCAAACGTGAATTGCCCTATCTGGCAAAGTCTCGACAAAGGAGTAGACATGGCCATTACCTCGCAGCCCTCGGCAGACGGGCAAGAGCTGACCATTGTGATTCGAGGACGCTTCGACTTCGCCTCCCATCAGGAATTTCGTGACGCCTATGAGCGCGTCAATCAGACGCCCAAGCGTTATCAGGTCGACCTGCGCGACACCAGCTATCTGGACAGTTCGGCATTGGGCATGCTTCTGCTGTTGCGTGATCATGCTGGCGGCGATTCGGCGCAGATCAGCCTGCTCAACTGCAGCAGTGACGTGCGCAAGATCCTCGCCATCTCCAACTTCGAGCAGTTGTTCAAGATCAGCTGAGCATGCCTGAGCGACTTGCCATTCTGATCGCCGAGGACAACGCGGCCGACCGCATGCTGTTGTCCACCATCGTCAGCCGTCAGGGCCACCGTGTCCTGACCGCCAGCAATGGCCTGGAGGCGGTGGCCCTGTTCGAGCAGGAGCGCCCACATCTGGTCCTGATGGATGCGCTGATGCCGGTGATGGATGGCTTCGAGGCGGCGCGACGAATCAAGGATCAGGCCGGCGAGGCGCTGGTGCCGATCATCTTCCTCACTTCGCTGACCGAGGGCGAAGCGCTGGTGCGTTGTCTGGAGGCCGGTGGCGACGACTTTCTCGCCAAGCCCTACAACAGGGTGATCCTTGAGGCCAAGATCGGTGCGATGGATCGTCTGCGCCGATTGCATGACACGGTATTGAAACAACGCGACCTGATCGCTCGGCACAATGAGCACCTGTTGCGCGAGCAACGCGTGGCCAAGGCGGTATTCGACAAGGTGGCGCATTCCGGCTGTCTGGATGCGCCTAATATCCGTTACATGCAGTCACCCTACGCGCTGTTCAACGGTGATTTGCTGCTGGCGGCGTACAAGCCGTCTGGCGGCATGCACGTGATGCTGGGCGATTTCACCGGCCATGGTTTGCCGGCGGCTATTGGCGCGATGCCGCTGGCTGAGGTGTTCTACGGCATGACTGCCAAAGGCCATGCCCTTGCCGAGGTCCTTCGCGAGATCAACGCCAAGCTCAAGCGCATCCTTCCTGTAGGCGTTTTCTGTTGCGCCACCGTGCTCAACATCAGCAGCAAGCGAGGCTTGCTCGAGGTGTGGAGTGGCGGGTTGCCGGATGGCTACCTGCTACATGGCGATGGTCGCCCGCGTCAGTCATTGGTGTCACGCCATCTACCTCTGGGAATCCTCGAACCAGCGGCGTTCAGTGATCGCTGCGAGGTCTATCCGCTGGCGCCGGGAGATCGTATTTTTCTGCTCAGCGATGGCGTGCTCGAGGCCAGTGACCAGCAAGGGCAGCTATTCGGCGAGGCGCGTCTGCTCGAGCTTCTGGAGTCCAATCGTCAGCCGCAGGCATTGTTCGAAGAAATCCAGCTGGCACTGGCTGCGTTCCGTGGCGAGCAACAGGATGACGTCAGCATGGTTCAGGTCGGCTTGGCCGAAGACGATGAGCGTCCTCGCCCACTGGCCTTTGCCGACAGTGGTCAGAGCAGCGTGATGGACTGGTCGGCCAGTTTCGAGTTTCGTGCACTGAGCCTGCGTCATTTCAACCCTCTGCCATTTTTGCTGCAGCTGCTGCTGGACGTGCGGGCGTTGCGGCCGCGTGGTGGCGAGCTGTATACCGTGCTTGCCGAGCTCTATTCCAATGCCCTGGAGCATGGGGTTATGGGCCTGGATTCCTCGCTCAAGCAGGATGCCAGTGGTTTTGCCGAGTACTACCGGGAGCGACGGCTGCGTCTGGCCTCCCTGCAGGATGGCTATGTCCGATTTCATGTGCAGATGCTGCCGGAAGAAGGGGGAGGGCGACTGATCGTCCGGGTCGAGGACAGTGGCCCCGGATTCGATCCGGTCACCGTCATGGCGCGCGGTGACGAAGCCCTGTGTGGTCGCGGTCTTGCCCTGGTACGTCAGCTCAGTGATGGTTTCCAGATCGCCCCGGTTGGCCAGGGGGTCAGCGTGGAGTTTTGCTGGTCCTCTGAGGCATAATGCGAGGCTGTTGTTCAGGGGGTGACACGGTGTCCGATATCCATCTCGACGATGCCGTCCTGGCGGCCCTGCAGGACGTCATGGAGGACGAATACCCGATTCTGCTCGATACCTTCGTGGCCGACTCCGAGGAGCGTCTGCGTCTGTTGCATGAAGCTACGGCCGAGGGTGACGCGCAGGGTCTGCGCCTGGCTGCGCACAGCTTCAAAGGTAGCTGCAGCAACATGGGGGCGGTGCTTCTGGCCAGTTTGTGCAAGGAGCTCGAAGACGCGGGGCGGCGCGAGGTTCTGGATCCGGCTCCGGCCCTGATCGAGCAGATCGAGCGCGAGTTCGCCATCGTCCGCATCCTGTTCAAATCCGAGCGCCAGCGCTATCGCGTCTGAGAGCCTGCTTTTAACGCAGCAGACATTGAACAGGCTCTGACGGCTTTTCCCGAGTTGGCCCGTCCTTTGCTCTGATCCTGTCACGACCCATCAGACGGAGAGCGTCCATGTCCGTGTTGCCCGACCTACGCCTGCAGGCTACGCCTGAGGTGAAGAGCAAAGCGAAGCAGCCGGCCAGAGCGCCGGAGCCCAGCAAAAACGGTGCTTCCAGCTTTGCCGAGGTGTATGCCAAGGAACGTCAGGCCAAGCCTGGCGAGCGAGCTGGCAATACCGACAAAACCAGCCAGGAGCAGAAGTCTGCGCCATCAGCAGAGGAGCCCGATGCCGCTTCTGCTGCCGCCGAGCAGCCTGCGGTTGCCGCCCCCGGCAATTCCTTGCCGACGCAGGAGGGTGCTGAAGAAGAACTCGATCCGTTGCTGGCAATGGCACTGGGTGGTATCCAGGCTCAGGTAGACGAAGCCCCACCAACCGAGGAGTCGCCTGACCTGCCGGCGCTGGTGATCACCGGCACCAGCACCGATGTCGCTGAGGCGGCCGAGTCGGTGCCGGAGGAGGAGGGGCTCGACCCGTTGGCGCTGCTCAAGCAGCCAGCGCAAGAGGCAAGCAAGGCCCAGTTGCCGCAGGACGCCGCGATCAAGAACGCGCGCGTGGCGACCAGCACGGACTTCGCCGCAGCCATGGCGGCCATGGGCAAAGGCGAGGCGACAGTGGAGAGCACTGAAGAAGCGACCCTGGATTTGCCGCTGGAAAGCCTGGCCAAGGAGGCGCTGGAGAGTCTCAAGGATAGTGCTCAGCCCACTCGACCCGATCAGTTCGTCAGCAAGCTCAATGCGCTGACGCAGGCATTCAATCATCAGGCTGGTGCTACGCAGCGTCTGCCACTGGTGCCTGGTCAGCCGGTCGCCATGCAGCAAGGCGGCTGGAGTGAGGCGGTGGTGGATCGCGTCATGTGGCTTTCCAGCCAGAACCTCAAATCGGCCGAAATTCAGCTCGACCCGGCAGATCTTGGGCGTCTCGAAGTGCGCGTGAACCTGTCTCAGGACCAGGCCCAGGTGACGTTTGCCAGCCCCAATGCCGGGGTGCGTGAAGCGCTGGAGGGGCAGATGCATCGTCTGCGTGAGCTGTTCGCGCAGCAAGGCATGAACCTGGCCGATGCCAACGTTTCCGATCAGTCGCTTAACCGTGGTTGGCAAGGGCAGGGCGAGGGTGGTCGTGGTGGTTCCGGCTCGCGTGATGGTCTGCTTGCCAGTGACGAGTTGCAGTCTGGTGTCCATCAGGAAGTGCGCAGTGAGCACGTGACCACTGGCCGTGGTTTGGTCGACTACTACGCGTGAGTAGCGGTTAAGTACTTTATGGACACTGGGCAATGCCCGAAGATCGGTGTTCCTCCGCTAGACTTGCATTCGCCCGGGTTGCCGAAAGGTGCTCGGGCGAATGCATTTTGGGTGACAGCAGGGAGCTGGACCTGTTAAATCCGCAGCCCAGAGTTAGACAAGCCTGCTCATATGCTGGCATAACACTTGCTCTTAACCCTTTGAATGCGGAAAGAACGTAGGTACTGACGGATTATTGGCATGGCTAAGAAAGAAGCGGCACCGGCTGCCGACGGACAACCCGCCGGCAAGAGCAAGCTCAAACTCATCATCCTGATCGTGGTGGGCCTGCTTCTGGCCGTTGGCCTTTCCGTGGGCGGTACCTGGTTCATTCTCAGCAAGGGCGACAAGAGCGAGCAGGCTGAGCCGGCAGAGGCCGCTGCACCGGCGGCTCCAGTGCGTCAGCCGGCTGTCTATCAGGATCTGATGCCGGCCTTCGTGGTCAATTTCAATCACCAGAATCGCACCCGCTACCTGCAGGTCAGCATGGCATTGATGAGTCGCGATACTGCCGGCATGGAAAAGCTCAAGGTGCATATGCCGGTATTGCGTAACCGTCTGGTGATGCTGCTCTCCGGTCAGGATTTTGCCGCGCTGCAAACGCCGCTGGGCAAGGAGATGCTTCTGCAGCAGGCGCTGGCCAGCGTGCAGGAACTGGCGCAGAAGGAAACCGGCAGCACTGTGGTCGAGCAGGTGCTGTTCACCAATTTCGTGTTGCAGTAGCGGGAGCCGAAGATGGCCGTGCAAGACCTGCTTTCCCAGGACGAGATCGATGCGCTGTTGCACGGCGTCGATGACGGCCTGGTCGAGACCGAGGACGCCGCGGAGCCCGGCAGCGTCAAGCAATATGACCTGACCAGTCAGGATCGTATCGTCCGTGGGCGTATGCCGACGCTGGAGATGATCAACGAGCGCTTCGCCCGCTATACCCGCATCAGCATGTTCAACCTGTTGCGCCGCTCGGCTGACGTTGCCGTCGGTGGCGTGCAGGTGATGAAGTTCGGCGAGTACGTGCATTCGCTGTACGTGCCGACCAGTCTCAATCTGGTGAAGATGAAGCCGCTGCGCGGCACCGGTCTGTTCATCCTCGACGCCAAGCTGGTGTTCAAGCTGGTGGACAACTTCTTCGGCGGCGATGGGCGCCATGCCAAGATCGAAGGCCGTGAGTTCACCCCCACCGAGCTGCGCGTCGTGCGCATGGTGCTCGACCAGGCCTTCGTCGATCTGCGCGAAGCCTGGCACGCGGTCATGGACATCAACTTCGAGTACGTCAACTCCGAGGTCAACCCGGCGCTGGCCAATATCGTCAGTCCGAGCGAAGTGGTGGTCGTGTCCACCTTCCATATCGAACTGGACGGCGGCGGTGGCGACCTGCATATCACCATGCCGTACTCGATGATCGAGCCGATCCGCGAGATGCTCGATGCCGGCTTTCAGTCCGATGTCGACGATCAGGACGAACGCTGGATCAAGGCCCTGCGCGAGGACATCCTCGATGTCAGCGTGCCGCTGGCCGCCACTGTTGCCCGTCGCCAACTGAAGCTGCGCGACATTCTGCATATGCAGCCGGGTGATGTGATCCCCGTGGAATTGCCGGACAACGTGGTCATGCGCGCCAACGGCGTGCCGACCTTCAAGGTCAAACTCGGTGCGCACAAGGGCAATCTGGCCTTGCAGGTACTGGAACCAATCGAACGCCAGCGCTGAGGCGCTGGCATCTCCGAAGGGGCCGCCAGGCCCGAAGCGAACGAATAGAGAAGCCAGGCGAGGAACCACGATGGCAGACGAAGAGAATACCTCCCCCGAGGAGCAGGCACTGGCCGATGAATGGGCCGCAGCGCTGGCCGAGGCAGGTGATGCCGATCAGGACGATATCGATGCCATGCTGGCCGGGCAGGGTGCCGCTCAGGCGGCGCAACCTGCAGCGCCGCGTGCGCCGATGGAAGAGTTCGGCAGCGCGCCGCCTACCAGCAACCTGTCGGTCAATCTGGATGGGCCCAATCTGGACGTGATCCTGGATATTCCAGTGTCCATCTCCATGGAGGTGGGCAACACCGATATCACGATCCGTAACCTGTTGCAGCTCAATCAGGGCTCGGTGATCGAGCTGGATCGTCTGGCCGGTGAGCCTCTCGACGTGCTGGTCAACGGTACGTTGATCGCCCATGGCGAAGTGGTGGTGGTCAACGAGAAGTTTGGCATTCGCCTGACCGACGTGATCAGTCCCAGCGAACGTATCAAGAAGCTGCGCTGACCATGGCTCGTCTTCTCGCTCTGTTTCTGAGCATGCCCCTGGTGGCCATGGCTGCCGAACCTACCGGCAAGGCGGCGACCCCCATGGCTGGCAGCGACATAGCCGGCCAGCTCGGTCAGTTGCTGCTCGGCCTGCTGCTGGTGATCGGTCTGATCTTCCTGCTTGCCTGGCTGCTGCGTCGTGTGCAGCAACTGGCTCCGCGCGGTGGTCAGGTGATCAAGCTGCTGGCGACTCAGGCGCTGGGCCCGCGTGATCGCCTGGTGCTGGTGCAGGTGGGCAATGAACAGATATTGCTGGGCCTGTCTGCCGGGCGGATCACTCCGCTGCACGTGCTCAAGGAGCCCGTGCACCTGGCCGACGCCGAGCAGGCCACACCGGAATTTGCTCAGCGCCTGATGGAGCTGCTGGGCAAGGATCAGAAGGACAAATCCTGATGCTGCGTTTGTTGCTGGTGCTGGTGCTGAGTCTCGCCGCATCGCTGGCGTTCGCCGAAGACCCGCCTGGCGCCAGCACGCTGATTCAGCAGGGCAGCAGTCCGCTATCGATCCCGGCCATTACCCTGTCGACGGACGCGGAGGGCCAGCAGGAGTACTCGGTCAGCCTGCAGATTCTGCTGATCATGACGGCGCTCAGTTTCATCCCGGCGTTCGTCATGCTGATGACCAGTTTCACCCGCATCATCATCGTCTTTTCCATTCTTCGCCAGGCGCTGGGCCTGCAGCAGACACCCTCGAACCAGATACTGGTCGGCCTGGCGCTGTTCCTGACGATGTTCATCATGGCGCCGATTTTCGACCGGATTAACACCGATGCGTTGCAGCCTTATCTGAACGAGGAGATCGTCGCTCAGGAGGCGCTGACTCGGGCAGAGGGGCCGATCCGCGATTTCATGCTGGCGCAGACTCGCGAAAGCGACCTGGAACTGTTCGTGCGACTGTCCAAACGCACCGACCTGGCCGGCGTCGAGGACGTGCCGTTGACCATTCTGGTGCCGGCGTTCGTCACCTCCGAGTTGAAGACCGCGTTCCAGATTGGCTTCATGATCTTCATTCCGTTTCTGATCATCGACATGGTGGTCGCCAGTATCCTCATGGCGATGGGTATGATGATGCTTTCGCCGCTGATCATCTCATTGCCGTTCAAGATCATGCTGTTCGTCCTGGTCGACGGCTGGGCGCTGATCATGGGCACCCTGGCCGCCAGTTTCGGCACGTTATAACGAGGCCTTTGATGACTCCCGAGGTTGCGGTTGACCTGTTTCGCGAAGCGCTATGGCTGATCGTCCTGATCGTTGGTCTGGCGGTGGTGCCCAGTCTGGTGGTGGGGCTCATCGTGGCGATGTTCCAGGCTGCCACGCAGATCAACGAGCAGACACTGAGTTTTCTGCCGCGTCTGATGGTGATGCTGATCACCCTGATCTGGGCCGGACCCTGGCTGGTGAGTCAGCTGATGGAGTACACCCAGACGTTGATCCAGAACATTCCGTACCTCATCGGTTGAGGGGCTGGGCGCGATGCTGGAATTGAGCAACGAGCAGATCAGCGCCTGGGTCGGCCAGTTCATGTTGCCGTTGTTTCGTATCGCCGCGATGTTGATGGTGATGCCCATCATCGGTACCCAGCTGGTGCCGACTCGTGTGCGTCTCTATCTGGCGTTGGCGATCAGCGTGGTGCTGGTACCGTCCTTGCCGCCGATGCCACAGATCGATGCGCTCAGCCTGCGCAGCTTGCTGTTGATCCTCGAACAGGTGCTGATCGGCGCCATGCTCGGTTTCATCCTGCAGTTGTTCTTTCATTTGTTCGCGGTGGCCGGGCAGATCATTGCCATGCAGATGGGCCTGGGCTTCGCGTCCATGGTGGATCCCACCAATGGTGTATCGGTGCCCGTGCTCGGGCAGTTCATGCTGATGTTGGTGACGTTGCTGTTTCTGGCCATCAACGGCCATCTGGTGGCGCTGGAGATTCTGGCGGAAAGTTTCGTCACGCTGCCATATGGCCAGGGCCTGATGGTCAATCATTACTGGGCGCTGGCTGGCAAGCTGGGCTGGGTGATCGGTGCCGGCCTGTTGTTGACCTTGCCTGCCGTCACCGCGTTGTTGGTGATCAACCTGGCGTTCGGCGTGATGACCCGCGCGGCACCGCAGCTGAACATCTTTTCCATTGGCTTCCCGCTGACCCTGGCCCTGGGCCTGGTGATCTTCTGGGTGAGCCTCTCCGATTTCGGCAACCTGTTCCAGGCGCTGACCAGCGACGCCCTGCAGCAGCTGGGCGAATTCGCTCTGACGCGATGAGGAGTCAGCATGGCTGAGAGCGAGAGTGGCGCCGACAAGAGCGAGGAACCCACAGGCAAGCGACTTGAAGAGTCGCGCAAGAAAGGCCAGATCGCTCGCTCCAAGGAGCTCAATACACTGGCGGTGACCCTCACCGGCACCGTGGCGCTGATCATCTTCGGCGCCTATATGGGCAATGTGCTGATGGACATCATGCGCGGTAATTTCAGCCTACCGCGTGACGTGTTGATGAACGAGGGCAGTATGGCCCAGTACCTGCTGGCTTCGGGCAAGCAGGCGCTGCTGGCGACGCAGCCGTTTTTGCTTGCCTTGCTGATCGCCTCCATAGCCGGCCCCATTGCTCTGGGTGGCTGGCTGTTTTCAGCCGAGGCGTTGCAACCCAAGGCCAGCCGGATGAACCCGCTGGCAGGCCTCAAACGCATGTTCTCGGTTCAGGCGCTGGTCGAGCTGTTCAAGGCACTGGCCAAGTTTCTGGTCATCCTTGCGGTGGCGTTGGTGGTGATTTCGGCGGATCAGGACGATCTGCTGGCGATTGCCAATGAACCGGTCGAACCCGCTATCCTGCACAGCCTCAATGTGGTCGGTTGGAGCGCGTTCTGGTTGTCCTGCGGGCTGATCCTGATCGCCGCAGTGGATGTACCGTTCCAGCTTTGGAGTCACAAGCAGAAGTTGATGATGACCAAGCAGGAGGTGCGCGACGAGTACAAGGACACCGAGGGCAAGCCTGAGGTCAAGGGGCGCATTCGTCAGCTGCAACGTGAGATGGCCGAGCGGCGCATGATGCAGTCAGTGCCCCAGGCCGACGTGGTGATCACCAACCCGACGCACTTTGCGGTGGCGCTCAAATATGACCCCGAGAAGGGCAGCGCGCCGCTATTGCTGGCCAAGGGGGGCGACTTCCTGGCATTGAAGATCCGCGAGATTGCCCAGGAGCACCAGGTGATGGTGCTGGAGTCGCCAGCGCTGGCCCGGGCCGTTTATCACTCGACCGAGTTGGACCAGGAAATTCCTGCTGGCCTGTATCTGGCCGTGGCTCAGGTGCTTGCTTACGTCTATCAGTTGCGACAGTACCGGGCAGGCAAGGGCAAGCGGCCTGGTCCGTTGCCGGACCTGCCGATTCCGCCGGATTTACGTCGCGACTCGTAAAGAGCGCCTCTTACGCTGTCCCGTCATTTCTGGAACGCTTCTTGCCATTACCCCTTCAGGACGCACTTTCGCGTCAAAAGATTGAATGGCTTGGGGTAGGGACGTGGCAGTAGATCGCGCACAGTTAATCGGTGATGTCCGCAGCAATCTGGCGGGCCTGCGTCACGGCAATCTGGGTATTCCCCTGCTGCTGCTGGTCATGCTCGGCATGGTCATGTTGCCGATCCCGGCCTTCCTGCTCGACGTGCTGTTCACCTTCAGCATCGCGCTGTCGATCGTGGTGCTGCTGGTCAGTATCTATGCGCTGCGGCCGCTGGACTTCGCTGTATTCCCCACCATCCTGCTGGCAGCCACGCTGTTGCGTCTGGCCCTGAACGTGGCGTCGACGCGCGTGGTGCTGCTCAACGGTCACGAGGGGCATGGAGCGGCTGGCCAGGTGATCCAGGCCTTCGGTGAAGTGGTGATCGGCGGCAACTACGTGGTGGGTATCGTGGTGTTCGCCATCCTCATGATCATCAACTTCGTGGTGGTCACCAAGGGTGCCGGGCGTATCTCCGAAGTCAGTGCGCGCTTCACCCTCGATGCCATGCCCGGCAAGCAGATGGCCATCGACGCCGACCTCAACGCTGGCCTGATCGATCAGAGCGAAGCCAAGAAACGCCGCAGTGAAGTGTCTCAGGAGGCAGACTTCTACGGCTCGATGGACGGTGCCAGCAAGTTCGTCCGTGGCGATGCCATCGCCGGCCTGCTGATCCTGTTCATCAACCTCATTGGCGGTATCGCCATCGGCGTGCTGCAGCACAGCCTGCCGTTCGCCGAGGCGGGCAAGGTCTACACCCTGCTGACCATCGGTGATGGCCTGGTTGCGCAGATTCCCTCCCTGCTGCTGTCCACTGCCGCAGCGGTCATGGTGACTCGCGTTTCTTCCTCTGAAGATATGGGCGCGCAGGTCAATCGGCAGATGTTCGCTTCGCCACGCGCGCTGGCCGTGGCGGCGGCAATCATGATTGCCATGGGCCTGGTGCCGGGCATGCCGCACTTCTCCTTTATCAGCCTCGGCCTGATCGCTGCTGCCGGCGCCTACTGGATCGCCAATCGCCAGCGCAAGACCAAGGAAGAAGAGGTCAAGGAGGTCCAGCGCCAGCAGGAACTGATCCCTGCGCAGAAGGCGCAGGAGGTCAAGGAGCTGGGTTGGGATGATGTCACCCCGGTGGACATGGTCGGTCTGGAGGTGGGTTATCGCCTGATTCCGCTGGTCGACCGCAACCAGGGGGGGCAACTGCTGGCGCGGATCAAGGGGGTGCGCAAGAAGCTGTCGCAGGAAATGGGCTTTCTCATGCCCTCGGTGCATATCCGCGACAATCTCGATCTGGCGCCCAATGCCTACCGTTTGACGCTGATGGGCGTCAGCGTGGCTGAGGCCGAGGTTTATCCGGATCGCGAATTGGCGATCAACCCTGGCCAGGTGTTCGGTCCGCTCAATGGCATCGCCGCCAAGGATCCGGCGTTCGGTCTGGAGGCCGTGTGGATCGACCCGACTCAGCGCGATCAGGCGCAATCGCTGGGCTACACCGTGGTCGACGCCAGTACCGTGGTGGCCACTCACCTCAACCAGGTCCTGCACAAGCATGCTCACGAGCTGCTGGGGCACGAGGAAGTGCAACAGTTGATGCAGTTGCTGGCCAAGAGCTCGCCGAAGCTGGCCGAGGAGCTGGTGCCGGGGTTGGTGTCGCTATCGACCCTGCTCAAGGTGTTGCAGGCGCTGCTGCAGGAGCAGGTGCCGGTGCGCGACATCCGTACCATCGCCGAGGCCATCGCCAACGTCGCGCCGAAGAGTCAAGATCCCGCCGCGATGGTCGCCGCGGTGCGCGTCTCGCTGGCCCGCGCCATCGTCCAAGGTATCGTGGGACTAGAGCCGGAGCTGCCTGTGATAACCCTTGAGCCAAGGTTGGAACAGATCTTGCTGAACAGTCTGC
The DNA here is from genome assembly GCF_015712105.2 of Pseudomonas chaetocerotis. Taxonomy (NCBI): domain Bacteria; kingdom Pseudomonadati; phylum Pseudomonadota; class Gammaproteobacteria; order Pseudomonadales; family Pseudomonadaceae; genus Pseudomonas; species Pseudomonas chaetocerotis. The sequence goes on along the minus strand of NZ_JACFYX020000007.1, from coordinate 237,570 downwards.
AGAAGGCCGGTCAGGGCGGTGAGGATGGCATCCTCCTCGAACCGGGCATGGCCGAGAAGCTGCAGCGTTCCCTGGTGGAAGCGGCGCAGCGCCAGGAAATGCTCGGCAAGCCGGTGATTCTGCTGGTGGCCGGACCGGTCCGGGCAATGTTGTCGCGCTTCGCGCGGCTGGCGGTACCCAGCATGCATGTGCTGGCCTACCAGGAAATTCCGGACAACAAGCAGGTCACCATAGTCGCTACGGTTGGCCAGAACTGAGGTAAAGGGTCATGCAGGTTAAACGCTTCTTCGCCGCCGATATGCGAACCGCCATGAAACTGGTGCGTGACGAATTGGGCGCCGACGCCTCGATCATCGGCAATCGCCGTGTCGCCGGTGGTGTCGAGCTGACTGCAGCGCTGGATTATCAGGCGCCGATGCCGGTGCGCCCGAACCCGGCGCTGGAAGCCGAGCTGCGCAAGACCCAGGCGCGCATCGCCAGCGCTCAGGCTGAGCTGACCACGCGTGCCGAGCAGGATGCCGGCAAGGACCGCCAACTGTTCGCCAATGAGTCGTTGCTGGCGCCCGAGCTGCCGGCGACCCTGGTCAAGCCGCAGCGCCCGGTCGAGGCCCCTGTATCGGCTGCGCCTGCGGTCGACCCGCGTGCACTGGAAGCCATGCGTTTCGAGCTGCACGGCTTGCGTGAGTTGATCGAAGTACAGCTGGGTTCCATCGCCTGGGGGCAGCTGCAAAATCGCCGCCCGCAGCAGGCCAACCTATGGCGTCGCCTGCAGCGCATGGGGCTGTCTGCCGAACTGTCGCAGGCGTTGCTGAGCAAAGTGGCCGGCGTTGCCGAGCCGCGTCAGGCCTGGCGCATGCTGCTGGCGCATCTGGCTCACGCGATCACTACACCCAAGGTCGAGCCGTTGGAAGAGGGTGGTGTGATCGCCCTGGTCGGTCCGGCCGGCATGGGCAAGACCACTACCCTGGCCAAGCTGGCTGCGCGTTATGTGCTTAAGTACGGCGCACAACAGGTCGCTCTGGTGAGCATGGACAGCTTCCGTATTGGCGCGCAGGAGCAGCTCAAGACCCTGGGGCGCATCCTCGGTGTGTCGGTGACTCAGATCGACCCTGGTCAGTCTCTGCTGCAGGCTTTGGCGCCGCTGGCCAAGAAGCGCGTGGTGCTGGTCGATACCGCTGGCCTGCCAGGCAACGATCCGGCGCTGCGTCTGCAGTTGGAAAGCCTGGCCTCGGCACGGATCAAGGCGAAGAATTATCTGGTACTGGCCGCAACAAGTCAGAGCCAAGTGCTCAAGGCCGCCTACCATAGTTACAAGCGTTGTGGCCTTTCAGGCTGCATACTGACGAAGTTGGACGAAGCCGCGAGTCTGGGTGAGGTTTTAGGTCTGGCTATAGGCCAGCAACTGCCGGTAGCCTATGTGACGGACGGGCCGCGGATTCCGGATGATCTGCACGTGCCGCGTAGTCACCAGTTGGTCAGCCGTGCCGTAGGGCTGCAGGCTGCCGAGGAGCCGAGTGAAGACGCCATGGCGCAGTTGTTCGCCGGCCTTTATCACAATCCGGCCAAGCGGGCCGGCTGAAGTAGCGAAATTGTTGCACCCTCTCGCACATGGTGCGGGAGTGAACGGCCCGACAGGTGTTTTTCAACGGCCTGTGGGGCCAAGTCGAAGTTAGACAAGGTGTAGAAAGAACATGGGTATGCATCCCGTACAGGTGATTGCGGTGACTGGCGGCAAGGGTGGCGTCGGCAAGACCAATGTGTCGGTCAATCTGTCCATGGCCCTGGCCGATCTCGGCCGTCGGGTGATGTTGATGGACGCTGACCTTGGCTTGGCCAACGTCGATGTTCTGTTGGGCCTGACGCCCAAGCGCACCCTGGCCGATGTCATCGCAGGCGAATGCGATCTGCGCGATGTTCTGCTGCAGGGGCCGGGCGGCGTGCGCATCGTGCCGGCTGCCTCCGGTACGCAGAGCATGGTCAGCCTCACGCCGATGCAGCACGCCGGGTTGATCCAGGCGTTCAGTGACATCAGCGAAAATCTTGACGTGCTGGTGATCGACACCGCCGCCGGTATCGGCGATGCGGTGGTCAGCTTCGTGCGTGCCGCGCAGGAGATCCTTGTGGTGGTCTGCGATGAGCCCACCTCGATTACCGACGCCTACGCGCTGATCAAACTGCTCAATCGCGATCATGGCATCAGCCGCTTCCGCGTACTGGCCAATATGGCTCACAGCCCGCAGGAAGGACGCAATCTCTTTGCTAAGCTGACCAAGGTGACGGATCGTTTCCTCGATGTCGCCCTGCAGTATGTCGGTGCCGTGCCCTACGATGAGTGCGTGCGCAAGGCCGTGCAGAAGCAGCGCGCCGTCTATGAAGCCTTCCCTCGATCCAAGTGCGCCCTGGCGTTCAAGGCGATAGCTCAGAAGGTAGATACCTGGCCGTTACCGGCCAATCCCCGTGGTCATCTGGAGTTTTTCGTCGAGCGTCTGGTGCAACAACCGACCGCAGACTCGGCCGTATGACAGCAGCCTCTGGACTTCGTATGTACAACAAGGCTCAGGCGCAGGACTCCCAGCACCAGCTGATCGAGCGCTATGCGCCTCTGGTCAAGCGTATCGCCTACCACTTGCTGGCCCGTCTGCCGGCTAGCGTGCAGGTCGACGATCTTATCCAGGCCGGCATGATCGGCCTGCTCGAAGCCTCGCGCAAATACGACTCCGGCAAAGGCGCCAGTTTCGAGACTTTCGCGGGTATCCGTATTCGCGGCTCCATGCTCGATGAGGTGCGCAAGGGTGATTGGGCGCCGCGTTCGGTACACCGCAACAGCCGTATGGTCAGCGATGCCATTCGTGTCGTTGAGGCAAGAACCGGACGTGACGCTAAAGATCACGAGGTTGCGGCCGAACTCCAATTGAGTCTGGAGGATTACTACGGCATTCTTGGCGACACTTTGGGCAGCCGCCTGTTCAGCTTCGACGACCTGCTGCAGGACGGCGAGCATGGCGGGTTGCACGAAGACGCCGGACACTCTCACCTCGAACCTTCGCGGGACCTCGAAGACGAACGCTTCCAGGCGGCGTTGGCCGATGCCATCGCTGGCTTGCCGGAGCGCGAACGTCTGGTGCTGGCGCTGTATTACGATGAAGAACTGAACTTGAAGGAAATCGGTGAAGTGCTGGGGGTTAGCGAGTCACGCGTGAGTCAGTTGCACAGCCAGTGCGCAGCGCGTTTGCGCTCGCGGCTGAGTGAATGGCGTGCTGCCTGAACGCGGTGTACTCGAAGGCGCAAACGGTTTCATGATTAAAGGACGTAGTTGCAAGCGCAATACGTTTGGGACTGTACGGAGGTCGACTTGGACAAGAACATGAAAATCCTCATCGTTGACGATTTCTCGACGATGCGACGGATCATCAAGAACCTCTTGCGGGACTTGGGTTTCACCAACACCGCGGAAGCCGATGACGGCACCTCGGCGCTACCGATGCTGCAAAGCGGCAGCTTCGACTTTCTGGTGACCGACTGGAACATGCCCGGCATGACCGGCATCGATCTGCTGCGTGCCGTACGTGCCGACGAGCGCCTCAAGCACCTGCCGGTGCTGATGGTGACCGCTGAAGCCAAGCGCGATCAGATCATCGAGGCGGCCCAGGCCGGTGTGAATGGCTACGTGGTCAAACCCTTCACCGCTCAGGTGTTGAAGGAAAAGATCGAGAAGATCTTCGAGCGGGTCAACGGCTGATGTCAGCCGCGAGGGTGCTATGGAACACGATGACTCCACGCTGGGTGACCTCGAGTCGACCCTGAAAAACAATGCCCGCGATCTGGTCGATAGCCTTGAACAGGGTAACTTCGGCGCTGCGGTGCAACTGATCAACGAGCTGAACAAGGTCCGTGATCGCGGGCTGTATCATGAGGTCGGCAAACTGACCCGTGAACTGCACAACGCCATTGTCAATTTTCAACTCGATCCGCGCATGCCTCATGCCCAGGAGCTGTCGCAGATCGCCGACGCGACCGAGCGTCTGAACTACGTCGTGACCATGACCGAGAAGGCCGCCAACCGGACCATGGATCTGGTCGAGCAGAGTGCGCCGCTGGTCAACGACCTCAGTGACGAAGCGCAGAGCCTCAGCGCCGAATGGGGCCGTTTCATGCGCCGCGAAATCGGGGCTGACGGTTTTCGTGAGCTGGCCAAGCGTGTCGAGCTGTTCCTCGCCCGCAGTGAGCGAGATGGCGTAAAGCTCTCCGGCCACCTCAACGACATTCTGCTCGCGCAGGACTATCAGGATCTCACCGGCCAGGTGATCAAACGTGTCACCCAACTGGTGACCGAAGTGGAAAGCAATCTGCTCAAGCTGATGCTCATGGCCAGCCAGGTCGACCGTTTTGCCGGTATTCAGCACGATCACGAAGCGCTGCGTACCGAACAGGAAAAATCAAAAGAGCCATCGCGGGGTGAAGGTCCGCAGATTCATGCCGATAAGCGTGATGACGTCGCCTCCAGCCAAGACGATGTCGACGACCTGCTGTCCAGTCTAGGGTTCTAAGGAGCACACAAATATGAGCTTCGGCGCCGATGAAGAGATCCTCCAGGATTTCCTGGTAGAGGCCGGCGAGATTCTCGAACAGTTGTCCGAACAGTTAGTCGAGCTGGAAAGCCGACCGGACGACATGAACCTGCTCAACGCCATCTTTCGCGGTTTTCATACCGTCAAGGGCGGAGCGGGTTTCCTCCAGCTCAACGAGCTGGTGGAGTGCTGCCATATCGCCGAAAACGTCTTCGACATCCTGCGCAAGGGTGAGCGTCGCGTCGATTCGGAGCTGATGGATGTGGTGCTCGAGGCTCTTGATGCAGTCAATGGCATGTTTGGCGAGGTGCGTGAGCGTCGCGAGCCCACGCCCGCGTCGCCTGAGCTTCTGGCGGCACTGGCGCGCCTGGCCGAACCGGGCGGCGCCGAGGCGGCTCCTGAGCCCGAGCAGCAGGCCGAGCCGGAACCCGCTCCGGCGCCTCAGCCGGCCGCGTCGTCCGCCCCCGCAGGCGACATCACCGACAGCGAATTCGAGCAACTGCTCGACGCGTTGGGTGAAGCGCCGGCTGCCGCCCCGAGTGCGCAGGCCAGTGCCAGCGACGAGATCACCGATGACGAGTTCGAGTCGCTGCTCGATCAGTTGCACGGCAAAGGCCAGTTCGCCGGTACGGTCGAAACGCACGCCGCTGCGGTAGTCGCTTCTGCGCCTGCTGGCGCACCGGCAGGCGATGACATCACCGACGATGAATTCGAAGCGCTGCTCGATCAACTGCATGGCAAGGGCCAGTTCTCGGCCACGGCCGAAGCCGCTGCTCCGGTTGCAGCCGTAGCTGCAGCGCCCGCTCCGGCGGGTGATGAGATCACCGACGACGAGTTCGAGTCGCTGCTCGATCAATTGCACGGCAAGGGCAAGTTCGTGCCGCCCGCTGAGCCGGCGCCCGCGCCTACCGCTGCGGCTAAACCTGCAGCAGCGCCCAAGGCCGCTGCACCAGTCAAACCCGCAGCAGCCAAGGCTGAGCCTGCTGCTGCTCGTGCCCCTGCCGCGCCTGCGCCGGCTGCCGACAAGGCGCCGGCCGCGAGCGAAGCAGAAACCACTGTACGGGTCGACACTGCGCGCCTCGACGAGATCATGAACATGGTCGGCGAGCTGGTGCTGGTGCGCAACCGTCTGGTGCGCCTGGGCCTGAACAGCGGCGACGAGGCCATGTCGAAGGCGGTATCGAACCTCGACGTGGTCACGGCCGATCTGCAGACCTCGGTGATGAAGACCCGGATGCAGCCGATCAAGAAGGTGTTCGGTCGTTTCCCGCGTCTGGTCCGGGATCTGGCGCGCAACCTGAAGAAGGAAATCAACCTCGAGCTGGTGGGCGAAGAAACCGATCTCGACAAGAACCTGGTCGAGGCCCTGGCTGACCCGTTGGTGCACTTGGTGCGCAACGCCGTCGACCATGGTGTGGAAACGCCGGAAGAACGCGAGAAGAGCGGCAAGGCCCGTGCTGGGCGCGTAGTGCTGTCCGCCGAGCAGGAAGGCGACCATATCCTGCTGTCGATCACCGACGACGGCAAAGGCATGGATGCCGACGTGCTGCGCGCCAAGGCCGTGGAGAAGGGCCTGCTGGACAAGGACGCAGCCGATCGTCTCAACGAGTTCGAATGCTACAACCTGATCTTCGCCCCGGGCTTCTCGACCAAGACCGAGATTTCCGACGTTTCTGGTCGTGGCGTCGGCATGGATGTGGTGAAGACCAAGATTTCCCAGCTCAATGGCACGGTCAACGTGTTCTCGCAGAAAGGCCAGGGCTCGAAAATCATCATCAAGGTGCCGCTGACCCTGGCGATCATGCCGACGCTGATGGTGATGCTGGAGAACCAGGCCTTCGCTTTCCCGCTGGTCAACGTCAACGAGATCTTCCATCTCGACCTGTCGCGCACCAATGTGGTCGATGGTCAGGAAGTGGTGATCGTGCGCGACAAGGCGCTGCCACTGTTTTATCTCAAGCGCTGGTTGGTCCCACAGGCCTTCCATGAAGGCCAGCGCGAAGGCCATGTGGTGATTCTCACCGTTGGCAGTCAGCGCATCGGCTTTGTCGTCGATCAACTGGTCGGCCAGGAAGAAGTGGTCATCAAGCCACTGGGCAAGATGCTGCAAGGCACGCCCGGAATGTCCGGTGCCACGATCACGGGCGACGGACGCATCGCGTTGATTCTCGACGTACCGAGCATGCTCAAGCGCTACGCTCGACGTTTCTGATGTTTCGCGGCGTGGACCTGAAGTCCACGCCGTCTAGGAGTGTGTATGGCAGTCAAGGTCTTGGTGGTGGACGACTCCGGTTTCTTCCGTCGGCGCGTGTCGGAAATTCTGTCTGCTGACCCCAGTATTCAGGTCGTGGGCACGGCCACCAATGGACGGGAAGCCATCGATCAGGCGTTGGCGCTCAAGCCCGACGTGATCACTATGGATTACGAGATGCCGATGATGGACGGCATCACCGCAGTGCGAAACATCATGCAGCGCTGTCCGACACCGGTGCTGATGTTCTCCTCGCTGACGCATGAAGGCGCCCGCGTCACGCTCGATGCGCTGGATGCGGGTGCGGTGGATTTCCTGCCGAAGAACTTCGAAGACATCTCGCGCAACCCCGAAAAGGTCAAGCAGATGCTGTGCGAGAAGGTGCACAGCATCGCTCGCAGCAATCGCCGTTTCAGTTCGGCCGCAGTGGCTCCGGCGCCGACTGCGGCTAGTCTTAGTGCGGCGCCGACAACTCGTCCAGCCGTTTCGGCGCGACCTGCCCCGGCCCCTGCGGTTCCAGCGCGACCAGTGTCAGCGACCGGTGGCGCTGCCTCCGCATCGCCTGCGCCCAAGCGCAAGGCCTACAAGCTGGTGGCCATCGGCACCTCGACCGGTGGCCCGGTGGCGCTGCAGCGCGTGTTGACCCAGCTTCCGGCCAATTTTCCGGCGCCGCTGGTTCTGATCCAGCACATGCCGGCAGCCTTCACCAAGGCGTTCGCCGAGCGCCTGGACAAGCTGTGCCGCATTCAGGTCAAGGAAGCCGAGGACGGCGATATCCTGCGCCCAGGCCTTGCATTGCTGGCTCCTGGTGGCAAGCAGATGATGGTCGATGCGCGCGGTGCGATAAGAATCCTGCCGGGGGACGAACGCCTCAACTACAAACCCTGTGTCGATATCACCTTTGGCTCTGCCGCCAAGTCCTATGGCGACAAGGTACTGGCCGTGGTGCTGACGGGCATGGGCGCCGACGGTCGTGAGGGCGCGCGCCTGCTCAAGCAGGGCGGCAGCCAGGTGTGGGCTCAGGACGAGGCCAGTTGCGTGATCTATGGCATGCCCATGGCCGTGGTCAAAGCCAATCTGGCGGATGCGGTCTACGGCCTGGATGACATCGGCCGGCACCTGACCGAGGCCTGCCAGTGACGGACGCTAAATCGGAAACATGCGCATGGATGTACTGAGCCTTATTGGCGTCATTCTGGCATTCGTTGCCATTCTGGGCGGCAATTATCTCGAAGGCGGCCATGCTGGGGCCCTGCTCAACGGTCCGGCGGCGCTGATCGTCATCGGCGGGACATTGGGCGCGGCCTTTCTGCAGGCACCGGTGCAGGTGTTCAAGCGTGCCATGAGCATCATGCGCTGGATCTTCTTCCCGCCACGCATCGATCTGGTCGGCGGCATCAATCGTGTGACCGGGTGGAGCATGGTGGCGCGCAAGGAAGGCCTGCTCGGTCTGGAAGCGGTGGCTGATGCCGAGCCTGACCCCTATGCGCGCAAGGGCCTGCAGTTACTGGTCGACGGCGCCGAGCCGGAATCCATTCGCAGCATTCTGGAAGTTGATCTCTACACTCAGGAGGCGCGCGATATCCAGGCCGCCAAGGTGTTCGAGAGCATGGGCGGCTATGCACCGACCATTGGCATCATCGGTGCGGTGATGGGCCTGATCCACGTGATGGGCAATCTGGCTGACCCGAGCATGCTTGGCAGCGGTATTGCCGTGGCGTTCGTCGCTACCATCTACGGCGTTGGTTTCGCCAACCTGCTGCTGCTGCCGGCAGGCAACAAGCTCAAATCCATCGCGCTGCGCCAGTCGCGTTACCGCGAGATGCTCCTCGAAGGCATCCTGTCCATCGCCGAGGGTGAAAACCCGCGCTCCATCGAACTGAAGCTGCAAGGCTTCATGGACTGATGGAGGTTTGGCATGGCGCGCAGGCGGCATCATGAAGAGCACGAGAATCACGAGCGCTGGCTGGTGTCCTATGCGGACTTCATCACCTTGCTCTTCGCTTTCTTCGTGGTGATGTATTCGATCTCTTCGATCAACGAAGGCAAGTACAAGATCCTCTCGCAGTCGCTGACCGGCGTATTCAACGAGCCTGATCGCTCGATCAAGCCGATTCCGGTCGGTGAGGAACGGCCGCGTACCAGCGAGCCGGACAACACCTCCATGGACGATCCGAGTTCGGACTCGAACTTGCAAAGCATCGCTTCCAGCGTGCGTGAAGCGTTCGGTGATCTGATCCAGAGTGATCAGCTGACGGTACGCGGCAACGAGATGTGGATCGAGATCGAGCTCAGCTCCAGCCTGCTGTTTCCCAGCGGTGACGCCATTCCGAACAACCAGGCATTCGATATTATCGAGAAGGTCGCCAAAATCCTGGCGCCGTACCAGAACCCGGTCAAGGTCGAAGGTTTCACTGATAACCTGCCGATCCAGACTGCTCAGTACCCAACCAACTGGGAGTTGTCTTCGGCACGGGCGGCGAGCATCGTACGTATGCTGGCCATGGACGGCGTCGATCCTTCACGTCTGGCGGCCGTCGGTTACGGTGAGTTCCAGCCGGTGGCGGACAATGCCACTGCCGAGGGCAGGGGGCGTAATCGCCGGGTGGTGCTGGTGATTTCGCGCAACCTCGATACGCGACGCGGCGCTGGCAGTGCTGCGACCCAGCAGTCAGGGGCTGGCACGCAACCTGCACCAGCGTCTGCGTCGGGGGTTCCACAGTCGTGAGCCGTCAAATCCCAGTCGCCTGCTGCGTGCATGCGACAGCCATTCTCGGCCTGAGCGCCTCTTGCCGGGAGGATGAGAGAAAATGAAAGTCTGGGCAGTAGCCAATCAGAAGGGTGGGGTCGGCAAGACCACCACCTCTATCGCTCTGGCAGGCCTGTTGGCCGATGCCGGCAAGCGTGTGGTCGTGGTCGATCTCGATCCGCATGGGTCGATGACCAGTTACTTCGGCCATGACCCCGATGTACTGGAGCACAGTTGTTTCGACCTGTTCCTGCATCAGGGCAACGTGCCGCAAGGCCTGCCCAAGCAGTTGTTGCACAGCACCAGTCACGAGAATATCGCCCTGTTGCCGTCGAGCACCGCGCTGGCCACGCTCGAGCGCCAGTCGCCGGGGCAGAGTGGCCTGGGGCTGGTGATCGCCAAGAGTCTGGCGCAGCTGTGGGAAGATTTCGATCACGCCGTCATCGACAGCCCACCATTGCTCGGCGTGCTGATGGTTAACGCCCTGGCTGCCAGCCAGCAACTGGTTATTCCGGTGCAGACCGAGTTCCTTGCGGTGAAAGGCCTGGAGCGCATGATCACCACGCTGGCGATGATCAACCGTTCGCGTAAGCAGGCCTTACCCTACACCATCGTGCCGACGCTGTTCGACCGTCGTACCCAGGCGTCCATGAGCACGCTGCGGGTGCTGCGCAATACCTATCCCGAGCACCTGTGGCCGGCCTATATCCCGGTCGATACGCGTTTGCGCGATGCCAGCCGGGCAGGACGCACGCCCTCGCAGTTCGATGCGGGCAGCCGAGGGGTGATCGCCTATCGTGCGCTGCTCAAGCACCTGCTGAGTCATCAGCCGGCGGCACAGGTGGCTTGAAATGAGCGTCTGTGTTGAACTGCGACACTCAAGTCGAAGCATGCAGCGGCCGATAGGCTGTCAAGATCTTATTCCGAGTTCCAGTCATGAGTCGTAACCTCGCCACTGCCACGCGTTCCCAGCTGGCCCTGCAGTCCTACCTCGACGGGCTGCTGCAGGAGGCTGCTGCCGAACTGGAGATGTCCGTCAGTCTCGACGAGTTCGAGGCCGCTGTGCTCGAGGAGCAGGTGCGCGATGCGCGGCTGGTCGAGCCGGCAGCACTCGCCAGTGTGGTCGAGCCGCAGGTGCAGGTGGCCGTTGCCCCGGTTGAATTGCTCGCGCCGATGCAGGCTGAGGTCATCGACGAGGCGCCGCCAGAGCCTGCTCCTGCTGCCGAGCTGGCGCCGCAGCCGGCTGCTCTGCTGGCCGATGGTCGCCCTGCCTGGGCCGAGGAGCCGTTTGAATGCCTGCTGTTCGACGTTGCCGGGCTGACTCTGGCCGTGCCGCTGATTTGCCTGGGCTCGATCTACCCGCTCGAGGGCCAGGAGCTGACACCGCTGTTTGGTCAGCCGGATTGGTTTCTTGGCATCCTGCCGAGCCAGGCCGGTAACCTGAAGGTACTGGATACCGCCCGTTGGGTGATGCCGGACCGTTACCGCGAGGACTTCCGCGAGGGCCTGCAGTACGTGATTTCGGTGCAGGGCTACGAGTGGGGACTGTCGGTGCATCAGGTCAGCCGTTCGATTCGCCTGGACCCGAGCGAGGTCAAGTGGCGCAGTCAGCGTACCCAGCGTCCCTGGTTAGCCGGCACGGTGATCGAGCACATGTGCGCGCTGCTCGACGTGGCGGCACTGGCCGAGCTGATCGCCAGCGGCGGGGCGAAACGCCTGAATGGCGGAAAGCTGCATTGAGAATGGGTGAGCCTGTGCCAACGGGCTCTATAGTTGATGACAAGCGGGTCGACCCGCGCATGCCGCACTGAGCGGTTTTTGATGAGGCTAGGGACATGAAGAAAAGTTCTGCACAAGGTGCCGAAGATCCGATTCTGCAGTGGGTGACCTTTCGCCTGGACAACGAGACCTACGGCATCAACGTGATGCAGGTGCAGGAAGTCCTGCGTTACACCGAGATCGCCCCGGTACCGGGTGCTCCGAGCTATGTGCTGGGCATCATCAACCTGCGCGGCAATGTGGTGACTGTGATCGATACCCGCCAGCGTTTCGGCCTGGGTTCGGCGCCGGTCACCGACAACACCCGTATCGTCATCATCGAAGCGGACAAGCAAGTGGTCGGTATCCTGGTCGATAGCGTGGCCGAAGTGGTCTACCTGCGTCAGTCCGAGATCGAGACAGCACCGAACGTCGGCAACGACGAGTCGGCCAAGTTCATCCAGGGCGTTTGCAACAAGAACGGCGAGCTGCTGATCCTGGTCGAGCTGGACAAGATGATGTCCGAGGAAGAGTGGTCGGAGCTGGAGAGCATCTGAGCCATGTCCGAGTTCGCCATGCTTGCCGCGGCCCTGGCCTTCGTGGCGCTGCTATGCGTGGCACTGGGCATCGTCTGCCAAGGCCTGTACCGCAACCAGCAGCGACTGCTGGCCGAGCAGGCCAAGCGTGACGCCGTGCGCGATACACGGATCAGGGAGCTGAGCAAACGCCTCGACGCCTACCTGACCGGCAGCATTCGCATGGGCGAAGAGCTGCATGAGCTGCGCCGCGTGGTGGCGCCGCTGCCGGACAAGGTCAGCCAGATCGAACAGCGCGACCCCAGCAGTCTGTCGTTCACCCAGGCTGCACGCCTGGTAGGCATGGGCGCCAGCGTCGATGACCTGACCCAGTCCTGTGGCCTGAGCAAGGCCGAGGCCGAACTGATCAGCCGCCTGCACACACCCAAGGCAGGCCAGTCGCAATAGCCGTCCTTGTGCCTTGACGCATAGTCGAGTGCGTTCTTAGCGGGCCTCGCGGCCTGCGCAATCAATCCTAGCGTCCCTGAGCGTCCATCTACGCTGATAGAAGGCAGCGGTTCGTCCGGCTGTGGTCGTCACGGGGGATTGCTCATGCATCGTCTGGTTGTGTTTCTCGTTGGATGGCTGCTCTGCCAGCCCCTGGTTGCCCAGGAGGCGCCGCTGCAGGTCGCGGGTGCGATCACGGTCAACGTCATGCAGGCCAAGCACCTGCACGACCATGGCGCACTGTTCATCGATGTGCGGCCGGCCCGCGAGTGGGGTTGGGGGCATGTCGAGGGTGCCATTCATCTCGACCTGCGCGGGCACTTTGCAGCTCTGGCGCAGGTGCCGTGGCCGCGCGAGGTGCCCCTGGTCATCTACTGTGACAGTGAGGTGTGCGCGCAGAGTGCCGTTGCGGTCGAGCAGGCAGTTGGCTGGGGTTTTACCCGTGTGTTCTATTTTCGTGGCGGTTACTTCGCCTGGCAGTTATTCGATATGCCAAGCAGCAAGGGCAGCACCAACGAACGGCTGGCGCTCAGTTCGCCGGCCCCTTGAGCAAGGGCAGCGGCGGGGTGACGTCGCGCTCGGCATCGGCCTCGAAACCCGGCGGGGTCTTGCCTTGCAGGTGCCAGGCGAAGGCGATGATCTCTGCAATGCAGCGATACAGCGCTTCAGGGATGGCGTCGCCCAGTTCCAGGCGCGCCAGCAGGCGCACCAACTCGGCATTCTCATAAATCGGTACTTCGTATTCGCGAGCGATGGCGAGAATGGCTTCGGCCAGTTCGTCATCGCCCTTGGCGCTGAGTATCGGCGCGTTCTGCCCGTCGTAGTTGAGGGCAATGGCCTGACGTGCTTCGGACTGCGGCTTGCGGCTCATGCGGTTTCATCCACCCAGCGTTGCTCCAGCGATGTCTTCGGCCCTTGCGGCGGCATGCCCTGGCTGCAGGCCAGTTCACCCACCTCCAGACCTGCGGCTTGCAGGCGTTCACGCAGGTTGCCCAGTTCGGCGCTGATCAGTGAAACAGTATCGGCGCGTTCGGCCCATAACTGGCTGGAGAGGCTGCCGCGTAGCAGCTGAGCGCGAACCTGTAGCGGGCCAAGATGATCGAGGTCGAAGGCCAGTTCCACACGCCAGAGCGTTTCCTTCTGTTCCGCTTTTTCCGCCTTGCCGCTGTCCTCGCGCTGCAGTTTGAGCTGCAGGGGAATCACCTCCTGCTGATGGCGCATGGGCAGTTCCAACTGCCAGGTGGTCAGCAGGTTGCCGTTGGCGTCGACCTGGGTTTGCGCCAGGCTCGACAGTTGGTGGGTCTGCAGTCGTGAAACAGCTGCTGCGGCGAGCTTCAGCAGGGTTTCCAGGTCGGCCTCGTCATCCATGTTCTGCAGCAAGCGCGAGGGCAGGGGAAAGGTCAGTGCCTGCTGACGCGCCGAGCCAGTAGCGCCTGCGCCGAGCAGTTGCCGGGCCAGGTTGGGCAGGTTCTGGTTGAGAGCGTTCTGCAGGCCGGCAAGGGGGCCGGAGGCGCCCGGCAATTGCGGCATCAGTTGGGCGATCAGGCGCAGCAGGTTGGCCTTCAGGTCCTGCGGTAATGTGCTGGTCTGTCCCTGCAGCAGTTTGGCTTCGAGCAGCAGACCGCTGCCTTCGAGTGCCTGCGCCAGGCCTTTGGCGGTGCTCAACTGGGTGCTGTCGGGGAGGGCGCCAAGCAGTTTGTCGATACTGCCGCGCAGCGCTTCATTACCGCCGCTCAGCGTCTGCAGCCCCTTGAACAAACCCTCCAGCGACGCCTGGCGATTCTGCTGGGCGGCCAGTTGCTGGCCCAGCACCAATTGATCGAGGCGGCCGCTGAGCGGCAGGAAGGCGAGGCTCTGGCTACCCTGCACCTGGGCGCTGAGCAGGCTGCCGAGCGGCAGGGCCAGCGGGCTGTCGAGCGCCAGCTGGCTACCAGCGAGCGGGGTGTTGAGCAGGTTCACCACCAGGCGATAGATCGACTGCGCGCCCTGTGGCGGCAAAACGTCGCGGCTGACCACTTTGCCCTGGACCAAAGTGCCGGGCGGCAGTTGCTGCAGGTCGAGGCTGGTCAGCGGCTTGTCGCCGCCAGCTTGCAAAACCAGCGCCAGGCGAGTATCCGACAGGGCGGTGACCACCAGCGCACTACCCTGGGCCAGTGGCCTGGGGCTTTCGGCTTGCAGAGTCGCCTGTTTGCCACCTGCGAGGGTCAGCTTGAGCAGCAACTGGAAGCTTTGCGCCTGCTCGCGAATCGCCACGACTTCGGCCTTGGCGCTTTCGCCGGCCGCCAGCATGCCTTCCAGCGGCTGTAACAGGCGCACGGCCAGGTCTGCTGCGGTCGCGGTGTTGCGAACCACCGGCACGGAAGGGGGAAGCGGGCGTGGGCTGCTGATTTCGCTCATGGGCTTTCGTGAAGCTCCGTCCTGTGCGGGTGCCGTAGGATGCGCCGTGCGTACCGGTTTCGACTGCTGGTATGCATGGCACACCCTACGCGATTAACACCCTGTCGAAAATGCTGACTGCGGGGACAGTGATGCGACATGTATAATGCCGGCCCGTTGCGCAGCGCACTTCCGGCACGCGTCAGTATAGCGGCCGGAGCACCGTCGACTTTAACCCTGCCAGGTATCGATGACCCGTCCCGTTCCTCTTCTCGAAGCCGTAGCGCTCAGCTGTGAGCGGGACTGGCGCCTGCTCTTCGAGCAGCTGCATTTTGCCCTGCAGCCGGGTGACATGTTGCAGATCAGTGGCCCCAACGGCAGCGGCAAGACCAGCCTGCTACGGCTGATCGCGGGCCTGCGTCAGCCGACCTCCGGCAACATCCTCCTGCAGGGCCAGACCCTGGCCGAGCAACGCAGCGAGCTGGCGCGCAACCTGCTGTGGATCGGCCATGCCGCCGGTATCAAGGGCCTGCTGACTGCCGAAGAGAATCTGGCCTGGCTCTGCGCCCTGCATCGTCCGGCCAGTCGCGAGGCTATCTGGCAGGCGCTGGAGGCCGTCGGCCTGCGCGGTTTCGAGGATGTTCCCTGCCATACCCTGTCGGCCGGCCAGCAGCGCCGTGTCGCCCTCGCACGCCTGTATCTGGCCGATACGCCGCCTCTGTGGGTGCTCGATGAACCGTTCACTGCGCTGGACAAGAGCGGTGTGGCGCAACTCGAAGCGCACCTGGCCGGTCATTGCGAGCGTGGCGGTGTGGTGGTGCTGACCACTCACCACAGCCTGCAGCACAAGCCAGCGACTTATCGCGATCTGGATCTGGGGCAGCACGCCGCATGAGCAACGTCTTCAATCAGTTGTTATCGCGCGAAATGCGCTTGCTCGCTCGTCGTCCGTCCGACCTGGCCAACCCGCTGGTGTTCTTCGCCATCGTCATCGCACTGTTCCCTCTGGCGGTAGGGCCGGAGACGCAATTGTTGCAAACCCTTTCTCCGGGCCTGGTCTGGGTCGCAGCGCTTTTGGCCGTGCTGCTCTCGCTGGACGGGCTTTTCCGCAGTGATTTCGAGGATGGCTCGCTCGAACAGTGGGTCCTTTCGTCGCACCCCCTGCCTCTTCTGGTGTTGGCCAAGGTGCTGGCACACTGGCTTTTCAGTGGTCTGGCGCTGGTTTTGCTGGCGCCTGTACTGGCGCTGATGCTCGGTCTGCCTGAGCGTTGCCTGCCGGTACTGCTGATTTCCCTGCTGCTCGGCACCCCGGTGCTGAGCCTGCTCGGCGCGGTGGGCGCGGCGCTCACCGTTGGTCTCAAGCGCGGCGGCCTGCTGCTGGCGCTGCTGATCCTGCCGCTGTACATCCCGGTGCTGATTCTTGGCAGCGGGGCGCTGCAGGCGGCCTTGCAAGGACTGCCGGCTAGCGGCCACCTGTTGTGGCTGGCGAGCCTCACTGCCCTGGCGGTGACCCTGACACCTTTTGCGATTGCCGCCGGTCTGACCATCAGTGTCGGCGAATAAGAACGAACCGTGATGTAGCCCGGATGGGATCCGGGAGCTCTCGATAGCCTCCCCGGATTGCATCCGGGCTACGTAGTAGATGATGAGTCGAACTGAATGAACTGGACGTGGTTTCACAAGTGGGGTTCGCCCAAGTGGTTCTATGAGATGAGTGGCCGCTGGCTGCCTTGGCTCAGCATCGCTGCCGTGGTGCTGATCACCGTAGGCCTGATCTGGGGCCTCGCGTTTGCGCCGCCGGACTATCAACAGGGCAACAGCTTTCGCATCATCTATATCCACGTGCCTGCGGCCTTCCTCGCCCAGTCGATCTACGTGACGCTGGCCATTGCCGGCCTGGTCGGGCTGGTATGGAAGATGAAACTGGCCGACGTCGCCTTGCAGCAGGCTGCTCCCATCGGCGCCTGGATGACCGCAATCGCGTTGCTCACCGGCGCCATCTGGGGCAAACCGACCTGGGGCACCTACTGGGTGTGGGACGCGCGCCTGACCTCGATGCTGATCCTGCTGTTCCTCTACTTCGGCGTCATCGCCCTGGGCAATGCCATCAGCAACCGTGACAGCGCCGCCAAAGCCTGCGCCGTGCTGGCCATCGTCGGTGTGATCAACATCCCGATCATCAAGTATTCGGTGGAATGGTGGAACTCGCTGCACCAGACCGCCACCTTCAAGATCACTGAAAAACCCGCGATGCCGATGGAGATGTGGCTGCCGCTGCTGCTGGCGGTGCTGGGATTCTATTGCTTCTTCGGCGCCGTGCTGCTCTATCGCATGCGCCTGGACGTGCTCAAGCGCGAAGCGCGCAGCAGTTGGGTCAAGGCCGAAGTGCAGACGCTGGTGGAGGGCAAGGCATGAGTTTCGCGTCGTTCTCCGAGTTTCTCGCCATGGGTACTCATGGCCCCTACGTCTGGAGCGCCTACGGCATCAGCCTGGCGATCCTGGCGTTGAATGTGGTGCTGCCAATCCTGGCGCGCCGCCGTTACCTGCAAGACGAGGCGCGCCGTTTGCGCCGGGAGAAGTCGAAGTGAATCCGGTTCGCAAGAAACGCCTGTACATCGTTCTGGCCATCCTCTGCGGCGTCAGTATCGCCGTGGCGCTGGCGCTGACCGCGCTGCAGGAGAACATCAACCTGTTCTACACCCCCAGTCAGATCGCCAATGGCGAAGCCCCGGTCGATACTCGCATTCGTGCTGGTGGCCTGGTGGAAGAGGGCTCCGTCAAGCGTTCCGCTGATACCCTGGAAGTCGACTTCGTCGTCACTGATGGCGCCCACGGCGTGACCATTCGCTATCACGGCATTCTCCCGGACCTGTTCCGTGAAGGTCAGGGCATCGTTGCGCTCGGTCGGGTCAATGAAGAGGGCGTGCTGGTGGCGGACGAGGTGCTGGCCAAGCACGACGAGAATTACATGCCGCCTGAAGTCATGCAGGCGCTGGAAAAGAGCGGAATGATGCAGCAGCACAATGATGCCAAAGCCGCTAAGCAGGGCTATCAGCAGGAGAGCGCACAATGATCCCCGAGCTCGGCCATCTGGCGATGATCCTGGCGCTGTGCCTGTGTCTGGTGCAGGCGACACTGCCGCTGATCGGTGCCTGGCGTGGTGACCACCAGTGGATGAGCCTGGCTCAGCCGGCCGCCTGGGGTCAGTTCGCCTTCCTGCTGTTTTCCTTCATCTGCCTGACCTATGCCTTCATGGTCGACGACTTCTCCGTCGCCTACGTGGCGAACAACTCCAACAGCGCGCTGCCCTGGTACTACAAGTTCAGCGCGGTATGGGGCGCGCACGAAGGCTCCTTGCTGCTGTGGGCGCTGATCCTGGCGGGCTGGACCTTCGCCGTAGCGATCTTCTCGCGCCACCTGCCGGAAGAGATGCTCGCCCGTGTGCTTGCGGTGATGGGCATGATCAGCGTCGGGTTTTTGCTGTTTCTGATCGTCACCTCAAACCCCTTCGAGCGCCTGCTGCCGAACGCGCCGGCCGATGGCCGCGACCTCAACCCCTTGCTGCAGGACTTCGGCCTGATTGTGCACCCGCCGATGCTGTACATGGGCTATGTCGGTTTCTCGGTGGCCTTCGCCTTCGCCATTGCCGCCTTGCTCGGCGGCAAGCTGGATGCCGCCTGGGCGCGCTGGTCGCGTCCGTGGACCATCGTCGCCTGGGCCTTCCTCGGCATCGGTATCGCCTTGGGCTCCTGGTGGGCCTACTACGAGCTTGGCTGGGGTGGCTGGTGGTTCTGGGACCCGGTAGAGAACGCGTCTTTCATGCCCTGGTTGGTAGGCACCGCCTTGATTCACTCGTTGGCTGTGACGGAAAAACGTGGGGTGTTCAAGAGCTGGACCGTGCTGCTGGCCATCGCGGCCTTCTCCCTGAGCCTGCTGGGTACCTTCCTGGTGCGTTCCGGCGTACTGACCTCGGTACACGCCTTCGCCACTGATCCGGAGCGCGGCGTGTTCATCCTCGCCTTCCTGCTGGTGGTGGTGGGCGGTTCGCTGGCGCTGTTCGCCGTGCGCGCGCCGGTGGTCAAGAGCCAGGTCGGCTTTGGCCTGTGGTCGCGTGAGACGCTGCTGCTGATCAATAACATCGTGCTGGTGGTCTCGGCTGCGATGATTCTGCTCGGCACGCTCTACCCGCTGGTGCTCGACGCGCTGACCGGGGCCAAGCTGTCGGTCGGCCCGCCTTACTTCAACGCGTTGTTCCTGCCGCTGATGGCACTGCTGATGGCCGTGATCAGTGTCGGCGTGCTGGTGCGCTGGAAGGACACCCCGCTGAAATGGCTGGGTAGCATGCTGACGCCGGTGCTGGTGGCCAGCGTGGTGCTGGCTGTAGTTGCCACCTTCCTGCACGGCGATTTCAACTGGGCCGTTCTGGCCGTTTGCCTGCTGGCCTTCTGGGTGATCCTCGCTGGCGTGCGCGACATTCTCGACAAGACGCGCCACAAGGGCCTGCTAAAAGGCCTGCCGAGCCTGGGCCGCAGCTACTGGGGCATGCAGATGGCGCACTTCGGTTTCGCCGTGTGCGCCCTGGGTGTGGTGCTCACCAGCCTGGGCAGTTACGAGCGCGATCTGCGCATGGCGCCGGGTGACTCCGTGGAACTGGGCGGCTACCGCTTCCAGTTCGACGGCGCCGTGCATCATGAAGGCCCCAACTTCATCTCCGACAAGGGCACGGTGCGCGTATTCGACGGCGAGCGGCAGATCAGTGTGTTGTACCCGGAGAAGCGCCTGTACACCGTGCAGCAGGCGACCATGACCGAGGCGGGCATCGATGCCGGCTTCACCCGCGACCTGTTCGTTGCCCTTGGCGAGCCGCTGGAGCAGGGCGCCTGGGCAGTGCGTGTGCACATCAAGCCCTTCGTCCGCTGGATCTGGCTGGGCGCGTTGCTGATGGGCTTCGGCGGCTTGCTCGCTGCGGCCGACAAGCGCTACCGCATCAAGGTCAGAACCCGCGTGCGCGAAGCCCTGGGCATGCAGGAGGCCAGCGCATGAGACGTCTGCTCCTGCTGTTGCCGCTGCTGGCCTTTCTGGCGATTGCCGTATTCCTCTATCGCGGCCTGTTCCTCGATCCGTCCGAACTGCCTTCGGCGCTGATCGGCAAGCCGTTCCCGGCCTTCAGCCTACCGTCGCTGGATGATCCCGAGCGCACTCTCAGCGAGGCCGACATCAAGGGCCGACCTGCGCTGGTCAACGTCTGGGCCACCTGGTGCCCGGCCTGCCGCCACGAGCATCCGGTGCTGAACAAGCTGGCTGAGGCCGGCGTGGTGATCCATGGGGTCAACTACAAGGACAAGCGTGAGCCGGCGCAGAAATGGCTGCGCGACCTGCACAACCCGTATCAGCTCAACATCGAGGACGCCAAGGGCAGCCTGGGGCTGGACCTGGGTGTGTACGGCGCGCCGGAGACCTTCTTCGTCGATGCCAAGGGCATCATCCGTCACAAGTTCGTCGGCACCATCGACGAGCGCGTCTGGCGCGAGAAGCTGGCGCCCATCTACCAGCAACTGGTCGACGAGGCCCAGCCATGAAGCGTCTGCTGATTTCTGCCGGTCTGGCGCTGGGCCTGCTGGCCAGCGCGCATGCCGCCATCGATACCTTCGAGTTCGCCAACGAGGCCGAGCGTCAGCGCTATCGCGATCTGATCGAAGAGCTGCGTTGCCCGAAGTGCCAGAACCAGAACATTGCCGACTCCGATGCGCCGATCGCCATGGATCTGCGCGGCGAGATCTACCGGATGCTCGAAGAGGGCAAGAGCAACGAGGAAATCATCGATTTCCTGGTCTCGCGCTATGGCGACTTCGTGCTCTACAAGCCGCCGCTGACCAGCCGCACACTGCTGCTCTGGTACGGCCCGGCCGGCCTGCTGGTAATAGGTTTCGCTGTGCTCGGGGTGATCGTCCTGCGCCGCCGTGGTCAGAACAAGGACCGCTCGGCTGCCGGCCTCTCCGTCGATGAGCAGGCGCGCCTCGCCGCGCTGCTCGAACAAGCCTCTCAGGACAAGAAAGACCGATGATCGATTTCTGGTTGCCCGCCGGGCTGCTGTTGCTGACTGCCCTGGCGTTTCTGCTGATTCCGGTACTGCGTATTCGCAAGCTGCAGGCCGAAGAAGACCGCACAGCACTCAACGTCACCCTCTATCAGGAGCGCCTGCAGGAGCTGGAAAACCAACTCCAGGCTGGCGTGCTCGATCAAGCGCAGATGGAGGCCGGTCGCGCCGAGGCAGCGCGCGAGCTGCTGGACGACACCGAAGGCGTGCAGCGCCGCAGCAGCGTGCTTGGCGGCAAGATTCCGCTGATTTCGGCGCTGCTGGTTCCGGTGCTGGGTGTGGCCCTTTATCTGCACTGGGGCGCTGTCGATGAGGTCGTACAGACTCGCCAAATGACCGCTGCGCAGCCGCAAAGCATCGAGGAGATGACCGCGCGTCTGGAGCAGACCGTGCAGCAACAGCCGGAGTCTGCCGAGGCCTGGTACTTCCTCGGTCGTACCTACATGGCGCAGGAGCGTGCCGGCGATGCCGCCAAGGCGTTCGAGCGTGCCGTGGAAATCGCCGGGCGTGCCCCGGAACTACTCGGCCAATGGGCGCAGGCGCTGTACTTCGCCGAAGGTAAGCAGTGGAGCGAGCAGATGCAGGCGCTCACCGACGAAGCGTTGAAGGCCGATCCGCAAGAGGTCACCAGCCTCGGCCTGCTCGGTATCGCCGCCTATGAAAGCCAGCGCTATGCCGATGCTGTGAGTTACTGGGAGCGCCTGGTCGCCGTGCTGCCGGAACAGGACCCTTCGCGTGCGGCGATCGCCGGCGGTATCGAACGCGCTCGTCAGCAGATGGGCGAGGGCGAGCAGCCCAACGCGGCTGCCGAGCCGAGCACCAAGGTGCATGCGCTGGAGGTCAGTGTATCGCTGTCACCTGAAGTGCAGCAGAATGTTCAGCCGGACGATGCCGTATTCGTATTTGCCCGCGCACTCAGTGGCCCGCCGATGCCGCTGGCGGTCAAGCGCCTGAAGGTCTCCGACCTGCCGGTGCAGATCAGCCTTTCCGATGTGGATGCGATGATGCCTGAACTGAAGATTTCCCGATTCGACCAGGTGCAACTGGTGGCGCGTGTATCCCGAGCGGGTAACGCCACCCAGGGCGAATGGACCGGCCAGACCGGCCCGGTGGCCAACACCTCCCGTGACGTTCAGGCGCTGCTGATCGACAGCCGCGACAGGCAGGCCCAGTGAAGCGTTTGGTGCTGGCCTGCGCACTCGGGCTTGGCCTGAGTGGCTGCGTATTGCAGCAACCGAGTGCACCGGTCGGCGAACTGCCGCCGGTGCAGCAGCCCTCGCACCCGCGCTACGCGCCACCGCCTGGGGTGAAGAGCCACTGGAATCCGGGACTGGGCGTCTATGTGGTCGAAGGCGCACGTGATCTGTACTACCGCGAGCGCATCTTCTACCGCTGGGACGGCGCTTGGAGCTGGTCGTCGCAAGCCGGCGGGCCGTGGAAGGCTACCGACAGCTCGGGCATCCCGCCGGGACTGTTTCGCCAGTACCAGAACCGCTGATCGCGTATGGCGGGTGAAACCCGTCAATCGGCCTGGCGGGTTGCACCCGCCCCACAACCGCATATGAAAACGGCGCCCGAACAGGCTGTGTGAAAACTACTGCGCTTGGTCATGCTGCGTTAAAAACAGGCTCAGAATGCTCATTTACAACTCGTAAACTGCGCTTCTTCGCCTGTTTTTGCCTTGCCTGACCTTCGCTCGCTACGTTTTCACTCGGCCTGCGAAGGCGCCGTTCTTGTTGGTGCGAGCCAGGCTCAGTGCGCCCAGATCATGCCTACCAGGAGGTAGCAGATCAGCGTTACCAGCACCACACCGAACAGGTTGAGGACGAAGCCTGCCTTGATCATCGACTGTATCTTCATGTGCCCGGTGCCGAACACGATGGCATTGGGCGGCGTCGCCACCGGCATCATGAAGGCGCAGCTGGCAGCGATGGCAGCTGGAATCGCCAGCAGCTCGGCCGGCATGCCCTGCGCCACGGCCAGCGCCCCCAGCAGCGGCAGGAAGGCAGCAGCGGTGGCCGTGTTGGAGGTGACTTCGGTGAGGAAGATGATCACCAGCACCACCACGCCGATCATCGCGATCACCGGCAGCGCACTCAGTGCGCCAAGGCTCTGTGCGATCCATTCGGCCAGGCCAGTGCTGCGAATCACGCCGGCCAGCGACAGGCCGCCGCCGAACAGCAACAGCACGCCCCAGGGCAGTTTGCTGGCGCTTTCCCAGTTCATCAGAAACACGCGATGTTTGATGTCCACCGGGATCATGAACAGTGCCATCGCCGCTGCGATGGCGATGCTGGTGTCATTGACGCCGGGCACCCAGCCGGAGATCAACGGCTGGAATACCCAGGCCAGTGCGGTGACCACGAAAACCAGCGCCACCAGCTTCTCGCCGCGGCTCAGCGGGCCGAGTTCGGCCAGCTCGCTGCGAATCAGCTGCGTGCTGTCATGCCCGGCCAGGTTGAAGCCGCCACGGGTCAGCCACCACCAGATGAACGCCAGCATGATCACCGCCACCGGCACGCCCAGCAGCATCCACTGGCCGAAGCCGATCTGCACGTCGTAGTTGTCGGCGAGGAAGGCGGCCAGCAAGGCATTCGGCGGTGTGCCGATCAGCGTGGCGATACCGCCGACACTGGCGGCATAGGCAATTGCCAGCAGCAGTGCGGTGGCGAAGCGCTCACGATCGGCTTCGCCGGTGCTCTGCTCGCTGGTGAGCATGCCGATCACCGAAAGGCCGATGGGCAGCATCATGATGGTGGTGGCGGTGTTGCTCACCCACATGCTGAGAAATGCCGTGGCCATCATGAACCCGGCGATCTGCCTGCTCGGCTTGCTGCCCATGGCCAGCAGCGTCATCAGCGCGATGCGCTTGTGCAGGTTCCAGCGCTCCATGGCCAGGCCCAGGACGAAACCACCGAGGAACAGGTAGATGGTCGGGTTGGCGTAGGGCGCGGTCGCGGCGTTGAGGCTGTCGATGCCCAGTGCCGGAATCAGCAGGATCGGCAGCAGCGAAGTGGCCGGGATCGGAATGGCTTCGGTCGACCACCAGGTGGCCATCAGCAGGGTCAGGCCGATGGTGGCCCAGGCGGTGCTGGAGAGGCCGGCTGGCGGCTCGGTGATCAGGCAGACGAGCAGGAGCAAGGGGCCCAGAATCAGGCCAATCCAGGCAGCCTTGGCAGGTGCCGTGGATTCATTGGTGGTAACGGCCATGGCGCGCTTCCTTCAGCTAAAAAGTCGGGCTTTATAGCCCACAGGGCGACTTTATGACCACGGGGTGGTCGATCGGTTTTGCTTCAGTCTGTTTCAGGTGTGCTGTGCGCCTTTGAAGACGGCTCGGCCTGTCTGCTGAACAGCGGTCCACCGCAACGGCTACAGAACGCCGCGCTGTATTCGTGGCGGTTCTTTCGGCAATGCGGGCAGTCATGCTCCATCAGCCCGTCCTGGCGCATGGCGTTGGCCAGCTCGGCGGTGAAGATGCCCGTCGGTACGGCAATGATCGAGTAGCCGGTGATCATCACCATCGTGGCCAGCATCTGGCCGATGGGCGTCTTCGGCGTGATATCGCCAAAGCCAACGGTGGTCAGCGTCACCACCGCCCAGTAGATGCCGGTGGGAATGCTGGTGAAGCCATTGGCCGGGCCTTCGATGACGTACATCAAGGCACCGAACACCGTGACCAGGGTCGAGACGCTGACCAGAAACACCACGATCTTCTGCTTGCTGCCGCGCAGTGCCACCAGCAGGAAGTTGGCCTGGGTCAGGTACTGGCGCAGTTTGAGCACCCGGAAAATACGAATCATGCGGATGACGCGGACGATCATCAGGTACTGCGCATCGGCGAACATCAACGCCAGGACGGCCGGCAGCACCGCCAACAGGTCCACCAGGCCGAAGAAACTGAAGGCATAGCGCATCGGCTTGGGCGAGCTGTAAAGGCGCAGGCCGTACTCGATGGCGAACAGCGCGGTGAAGAACCACTCCAGCGCGCCGAACACATCGGCGTACTGGTTGTGGAAGCGCTCGATGCTGTCGAGCATCACCACCACCAGGCTGGCGAGAATCGCCACCAGCAGCCAGTTGTCGAAACGCTGCGCGGCCGGCGTGCTGGTTTCGAAGATGATGATGTAAAGGCGCTGGCGCCAGCTCTGCCGGTTTTCCATGGCAAGGTCCAAATCAAGCGAAAGGGCACAGCCTAGGCAGGAAGGCGGAGTGAGGGCAAGGCCTTGGCTGTGCTTGCTGCTCTGTTCTTAATTGCCTTCCAACGACGATTCCTCTCGTGGGTCACCGAGAACGAAGGTTTCGCCGGTGATCGCTGTAATCCTTGCGGTGCCCAGATTGAGTAGTTGCCAGTGCCATTCACCGTAACGGGTGCTAAAGGTGCCATGGGCTTGGCAGGGGCCGTAGAGATACCAGTCGTGTTCCTGACGATGGGTGATGAGGAGGGCGTGACGAAGGAAATCGGCGACCATTGCTTCGTTGACCTTGAAGCTCTGGCAGTTTTCTTGCTCCGGGCCGAGTCCATCTTCGATCACCACGATATCGCTGACCGGGCCGATCAGGCTGGGGATTGACTCTGCGCTGGTCGTAGCGGTTGCCAGTAGCAAGCTGAGGCCGAGAATTCGTCTGTCCATGTTCTGCGCGCTTCCTTTTCGAACCGTTGAGCGATTCTAGACCCTCGGGGTGCTGTCCCTGACGGCCTTTTGCCAAGTTTGTGCCCCGGCTCTGATCAGCCAGCAGGCGAGGATGAAGGGCATGGTCAGGGCGGGCAGATCAATGGCGTTGAAGCCCGGCTGCA
Organism: Pseudomonas chaetocerotis; assembly: GCF_015712105.2. Lineage (NCBI taxonomy): Bacteria > Pseudomonadati > Pseudomonadota > Gammaproteobacteria > Pseudomonadales > Pseudomonadaceae > Pseudomonas > Pseudomonas chaetocerotis. The sequence continues at coordinate 211,954 of NZ_JACFYX020000007.1, read as the reverse complement.
GCAACAGCGCGAGCAGAATGCCGAGGGCCGGTACCAGTGGGCTGCGGTGTACCTGGGCCAGGGCGATGGCGGCGAGGGTGGCGTTGTAGCCGTAGAGGCCGGCGAGGGCACCATCGCTGGGCCAACCATGGAAAATCGCCAGGGCGAAGCCGCCGCTGGAACCCAGCAGCGCCCACAACGCTGTGCGGCCATCGGCCAGACGCAGGCCGATCAGCAGGCACAGGCCGGCCAATGGCGAGTCGAGGAAGATGACCTGGCCCAGGCCGCGCAGCACGGCGAGCATCAGTTGCAGGAAGTTCAGCTCCGGCGCTTCGGGCGCGCTGGCTGGCGGTGCAGCTGGCAGCTCCAACTGAGCGAGCAGAGCCAGCAACAGCCAACCCAGCAGCACGAAGGGAAAGGTGAAGGCAGGCAGCCAGCCCTGTTTGCGCATACGCCGCATCCAGGGGGCCAGCAGCAGGCTGGACAGGGCTGCACTGGCGGTGATCAGCACGGGCAGCAGCGGTGTCCATGGCAGTTTCAGGCTGAGCAGAAGACCGAGCAGGATGCCGTTGTAGCCGTACAGGCCGATGGTGATGTCGGCAGGCGGGTAGCCGCGGCGTTGCGCGATCAGCATCGAGGTCAGGCCGCCGAGCAGGGCGCCGCCCAGCAGGTCAGGTGCGCCGATGAGGATGGCCAGCAGCACCAGCAGGCCGCAGCCGGGGTGCTGTTGCAGGAAGATCTGGGCGAAGCCGTTGAGCAGGGCGCGCAGGCCTTGTAGGGCAGGGTGTGAGGTTGGTAGTGGAGGCATGATGGATGTGCCAAGAGAGCCCTCTCCCCCAGCCCCTCTCCCGCAAGCGGGAGAGGGGAGCCGTGCGTGTCGCTTGGAGGAGCTACGTAGGGTGCGCCGTGCGCACCGCCAACGGGACGCAAGGTACGCACGGGGACACCCTGCGAATCAATACAACGCGCAGCCCGGATGAAATCCGGGGCGCGGGGTCAGAGCATTCCCCGGATTTCATCCGGGCTACGGAGCTGTGCAGGGCGCGCCGTGCGCACCTTTTTATTCGTGCGTACGGCTTCCGGTGCGCATGGCGCACCCTACAGGAGAGCAGCGCGGCTCAATGCAGCGTTTCGATCCTCAGGCTGTTGGTGCTGCCCGGTTGGCCGAAGGGTTCGCCAGCGGTGATCACCACCGTCTCGCCGCGCTGGGCCATACCCTGGGCCTGGGCGATCTCCAGCGCGGTGCTGGTGACCTCCTCGACCTTGCGCAGGCGCTCGTTGACCACCGAGTAGATGCCCCAGGCCACGGTCAGGCGCCGTGCCGTGGTCAGGCTTGGCGTCAGGCTGAGGATCGGCGCCTTGGGCCGCTCGCGCGAGGCGCGCAGGCTGGAGCTGCCGGATTCCGTGTAGTTGACCAATGCCGCGACTGGCAGAATCGAGCTGATGCGGCGGATGGCGCAACTGATGGCGTCGCTGGCGGTGGCTTCTGCCTGCGGGCGACCGACATCGAGCTGGCTCTGGTAGTCCGGGCCGTTTTCCACCTGGCGGATGATCTTGCTCATCATCTGCACGGTTTCCAGCGGGTAGTCGCCGGAGGCGGTTTCCGCGGACAGCATCACCGCATCGGCGCCTTCGGCCACGGCGTTGGCCACGTCGGTGACCTCGGCGCGGGTCGGCGCCGGGGAGAAGCGCATGGATTCGAGCATCTGCGTGGCGACCACCACCGGGCGGCCCAGTTGGCGGCAGGTGCGCACGATGTCCTTCTGGATGCGCGGCACGTTCTCGGCCGGCACTTCCACGCCCAGGTCACCGCGCGCGACCATGATGGCGTCGCACAGCTTGGCGATTTCTTCCAGGTGGATCACCGCCGAGGGTTTCTCGATCTTGGCCATGAGGAAGGCTTTGCCGCCGATCAGTTCGCGGGCTTCGAGGATATCTTCCGGGCGCTGTACGAACGACAGCGCCACCCAGTCCACGCCCAGCTCCAGGCCGAAGGCCAGGTCGCGGCGATCCTTGTCGGTCAGCGGCGACAGTTGCAGCACCGCCTCGGGCACGTTGACGCCCTTGCGGTCGGACAGCTCACCGCCAGCGATGACGCAGGTGTCTACGGCATCATTCTGCTTGGCGGTCACTTTCAGGCGCAGGCGGCCGTCGTCCAGCAGCAGGCTCATGCCCGGCTGCAGGGCCTCGATGATTTCCGGGTGGGGCAGGTTGACCCGGCTGGCGTCGCCGGGCGTGGCGTCCAGATCCAGGCGCAGGCTCTGGCCGTTGACCAGCTGCACCTTGCCTTCAGCAAAACGGCCGACGCGCAGCTTCGGCCCCTGCAGGTCCATGAGGATGCCGATGGGCTGGTTCAGCTCGCGCTCCACCTCGCGCACCCACTGATAGCGCTGGGCGTGGTCGGCGTGCTCGCCATGGCTGAAGTTGAGGCGGAACAGGTTGACCCCGGCTTCCACCAGTTGGCGGATATGCGCGGCATCGCGGATCGCCGGCCCGAGGGTGGCGAGGATCTTCACTTTCTTGTCGGCGTTCATTGGGTTTTCTCGAGAATCAGAATGGCGCGGAAATCGTTGACGTTGGTACGGGTCGGGCCGGTGACGATCAGCTCGTCGAGGGCGGCGAAGTAGCCATAGCCGTTGTTGTTGTCCAGTTCGTCACGGGCAGACAGGCCCTTGATGCCGGCGCGGGCGTAGCTGTAGGGCGTCATGATGGCGCCGGCATTGTCTTCGGAGCCGTCGATGCCGTCGGTGTCGCCGGCCAGCGCGTAGACGCCGGGCAGGCCCTTGAGGCTCTCGGTAAGGCTCAGGAGGAATTCGGCGTTGCGTCCGCCGCGGCCATTGCCGCGCACGGTGACGGTGGTTTCGCCGCCAGAGAGAATCACGCACGGCGGCTTGATCGGCTGGCCATGCAGTTGCACCTGGCGGGCGATGCCGGCATGCACCTTGGCCACGTCGCGCGACTCACCTTCCAGGTCGCCGAGAATCAGCACCGGGAAACCGGCCGCTTCGGCCCTGGCTGCGGCGGCGTCAAGCGACTGCTGCGGCGTGGCGATGAGCTGGAAGTGGCTGCGGGCGAGCACCGGGTCGCCCGGCTTGACCGTTTCCGAGCGTGGGTCTTCCAGCCAGGCGCGCACGTTGGCCGGAATGTCGATGGCATAGCGGGCCAGAATCGCCAAGGCTTCGGCCGAGGTGGTCGGGTCGCCCACGGTGGGGCCGGAGGCGATCACTGTGGCTTCGTCGCCGGGCACGTCGGAGATGGCGTAGGTGTAGACGGTGGCCGGCCAGCAGGCCTTGGCCAGGCGGCCGCCCTTGATCGCCGAGAGGTGCTTGCGCACGCAGTTCATCTCACCGATGGTGGCGCCGGATTTCAGCAGCGCCTTGTTGATCGCCTGCTTGTCCTTGAGGCTGATGCCTTCTGCCGGCAACGCCAGCAGCGAGGAGCCGCCGCCGGAGAGCAGGAAGATCACCCGGTCGTCCTCGCTGAGGTTCGACACCAGTTCCAGCACGCGGCGGGCGACGCGTTCGCCGGCATCGTCCGGTACCGGGTGGGCGGCTTCCACCACTTCGATCTTCTGGCAGTCGGCGCCGTGCTCGTAGCGGGTCACCACCAGGCCGCTGACTTCGCCTTGCCACTCCTGCTCGATCACCTCGGCCATGGCCGCAGCAGCCTTGCCGGCGCCGATGACGATGACGCGGCCGCTGCGGTCCGCGGGCAGGTGGTCGGCCAGCACCTGGCGCGGATGCGCGGCAGCGATGGCGGTGGCGAACAGGTCGCGCAGCAGGCGTTGCGGGTCGAAGGTCATGGCGGTGTTCTCTTGTTCTGGGGTGACGCTGGATGATCGCTCCCACGCTCCGCGTGGTAACGCCCGGCGAGACGCTCAGGCGTCTGCTGTTGTGTGACGCCGAGCGTCACGGGATGCATGCCCACGCAAAGCGTGGGAACGATCAATGTTCTCTCGGTGGATCGATTCCAGTCCGCAGGCGCCGCGTGGCAGCAGCTGGGGAATGGAATCGACCGACCTGGCAATCGGGCCGTGACACCTCCTGCCAGGAAGGTCGAAAGGGTGGGCCAGAAGCAAAGCCCCTCTCCCTAACCCTCTCCCATAAATGGGAGGGGACTGGTTTGGCGTACGCTGAAAATCCGCATAACGCCGAGCGGCTTGTCTCCCCTCTCCCGCATGCGGGAGAGGGGCCGGGGGAGAGGGCGCTTTGTTACTCGCCGCGGATATTGAAGTTGGCCATGTGCTCCAGGCCCTTGATCAGGGCGGAGTGATCCCAAGCGCTGCCGCCGAGGGCCGCGCAGGTGCTGAACACTTGCTGGGCATTGGCGGTGTTGGGCAGGTTCAGGCCCAGCTCGCGAGCACCGGACAGCGCCAGGTTGAGGTCCTTCTGGTGCAGGCTGATGCGGAAGCCTGGATCGAAGGTGCCTTTGATCATGCGCTCGCCGTGCACTTCGAGAATCTTCGAGCCGGCGAAGCCGCCCATCAGCGCTTCACGCACCTTGGCCGGATCGGCGCCGTTCCTGGCGGCGAACAGCAGGGCTTCGGCCACTGCCTGGATGTTCAGCGCGACGATGATCTGGTTGGCTACCTTGGCAGTCTGGCCGTCGCCATTGCCGCCAACGCGGGTGATGTTCTTGCCCATGGCCTGGAACAGCGGCAGGGCGCGTTCGAAGGCGTTCGGGCAGCCACCGACCATGATCGACAGGGTCGCGGCCTTGGCGCCGACTTCACCGCCGGATACCGGGGCGTCCAGGTAGGCGGCGCCGGTGGCCTTGATCTTCTCGGCGAAGGTCTTGGTCGCGGTGGGGGAGATCGAGCTCATGTCGATCACCACCTTGCCGGCGCCAACGCCTGCAGCGATGCCGTTGTCGCGGAACAGTACGTCTTCGACCTGCGGGGTGTCCGGCACCATGACGATGATGAACTCGGCTTCCTGGGCCACTTCCTTCGGGTTGGCCAGGGCGATGCCGTTGTCGCCAACCAGGTCGGCCGGGGCCTTGTCGAAGTGCTCGGAGAAGAACAGGGTGTGGCCGGCCTTCTGCAGGTTCTGCGCCATGGGTTTGCCCATGATGCCGGTGCCGATGAATCCGATTTTAGCCATGAGAGATTGCTCCTGAAGAGTGGGGCTCAGATTGCGTTATGCGCTTTCATCCAGCCGAGGCCGGCAGCGGTGGTGGTTGCCGGCTTGTATTCACAGCCGATCCAGCCCTGGTAGCCGATGCGATCCAGGTGCTCGAAGAGGAAGCGATAGTTGATCTCGCCAGTGCCCGGTTCGTTGCGGCCCGGGTTGTCGGCCAACTGCACGTGGTTGATGGCGGCCAGGTTGCTTTCAACCGTACGGGCCAGGTCACCTTCCATGATCTGCATGTGGTAGATGTCGTACTGCAGGTACAGGTTGCTGCTGCCGACCTTGTCGCGGATGTCCAGGGCCTGTTTGGTGTTGTTCAGGTAGAAGCCGGGGATGTCGCGGGTGTTGATGGCTTCCATGACCAGGCGAATGCCAGCACCGGCCAGCTTGTCAGCGGCGTAGCGCAGGTTGTCGACGAAGGTCTTCTCGACGGCCGCGCAATCCAGGCCCTGCGGGCGGACGCCGGCCAGGCAGTTGATCTGCTTGTTGCCCAACACCTTGGCGTAGGCGATGGCCTGGTCGACGCCGGCGCGAAACTCCTCGACGCGGTCCGGGTGGCAGGCGATGCCGCGCTCGCCCTTGCCCCAGTCACCGGCGGGCAGGTTGAACAGCACCTGTTCCAGCTGGTTGGCGTCCAGGCGGGCCTTGATCTCTTCTACCGCGAAGTCATAGGGGAAGAGGTATTCCACGCCGCTGAAGCCGGCTTCGGCGGCAGCGGCGAAACGGTCCAGGAAGTCCACTTCGGTGAACAGCATGGACAGGTTGGCTGCAAAACGGGGCATGGTGTGCTCCTTCAATTTGGCTCCCTCTCCCCTCGGGAGAGGGTTGGGGTGAGGGAAACAGTGTCGGAATGAGCGAGGACCGCGTGCCTTGCACAGCCCTCACCCCCGGCCCCTCTCCCAAAGGGAGAGGGGAGTAGGTCGATCAATCCAGCAGCGAGATGGCGGTCGGCGCGTCGACGCCGCGCTCGGCCAGTTCCTCGAACTCGTTGATGGCGTTGATCTCGGTGCCCATGGAGATGTTGGTGACACGCTCCAGGATGATCTCTACCACCACCGGCACACGGTGCTCGGCCATCAGGCGCTTGGCTTCGGCGAAGGCGTTCTGCAGCTCGTTCGGGTCGAACACGCGGATCGCCTTGCAGCCCAGGCCCTCGACCACGGCGACGTGGTCGACGCCGTAACCGTTGAGCTCCGGTGCGTTGATGTTCTCGAACGCCAGCTGCACGCAGTAATCGATGTCGAAGCCGCGCTGCGCCTGACGGATCAGGCCCAGGTAGGAGTTATTCACCAGCACGTGGATGTACGGCAGGTTGAACTGCGCACCGACGGCCAACTCCTCGATCATGAACTGGAAGTCATAGTCACCGGACAGCGCCACGACCTGACGTTGCGGGTCGGCCTTGACCACGCCGAGGGCTGCTGGAATGGTCCAGCCGAGCGGGCCGGCCTGGCCGCAGTTGATCCAGTGACGCGGCTTGTACACGTGCAGGAACTGCGCGCCGGCGATCTGCGACAGGCCGATGGTGCTGACGTAGCAGGTGTCCTTGCCGAAGGCTTCGTTCATCTCTTCGTAGACGCGTTGCGGCTTGGCCGGCACGTTGTCGAAGTGGGTCTTGCGCTGCAGGGTACGCTTGCGCTCACGGCAGGACTCGACCCAGGCGCTGCGATCCTTCAGCTTGCCGGCGGCTTTCCACTCGCGGGCCACTTCCAGGAAGGCGTCCAGCGCGTTGCCGGCGTCGGAGGCGATACCCAGGTCCGGGTTGAACACGCGGCCAATCTGCGTCGGTTCGATGTCGACGTGAATGAACTTGCGGCCTTCGGTGTAGACGTCGACCGAACCGGTATGGCGGTTGGCCCAGCGGTTGCCGATGCCGAATACCAGGTCGGAAGCGAGCAGGGTGGCGTTGCCGTAACGGTGCGAGGTCTGCAGGCCGACCATGCCGACCATCAGCTTGTGATCGTCCGGAATCGCGCCCCAGCCCATCAGCGTCGGCACTACCGGCACACCGGTCAGCTCGGCGAACGCCACCAGCTTGTCCTGCGCATCGGCATTGAAGATGCCGCCACCGGCGACCAGCAGCGGGCGTTCGGCCTCGTTGAGCATGGCGATGGCCTTCTCGGCCTGGACACGGCTGGTGCTCGGCTTGGCCACCGGCAGCGGCTCGTAGGCGTCGATATCGAACTCGATCTCGGCCATCTGCACGTCGAACGGCAGGTCGATCAGCACCGGGCCGGGGCGGCCGCTGCGCATTTCATGGAAGGCACGCTGGAAGGCGCGCGGCACCTGGCCGGGTTCCATCACGGTGGTCGCCCACTTGGTCACCGGGCCGACGATGCTGGTGATGTCGACCGCCTGGAAGTCTTCCTTGTGCATACGCGCACGCGGCGCCTGGCCGGTGATGCACAGAATCGGGATGGAGTCGGCCGAGGCCGAGTACAGGCCGGTGACCATGTCGGTGCCGGCGGGGCCGGAAGTACCGATGCACACGCCGATGTTGCCGGCGTTGGTGCGGGTGTAACCCTCGGCCATGTGCGAAGCGCCTTCGACGTGACGGGCCAGGACGTGATCGATGCCACCGAGTTTCTTCAGTGCGGCATACAGGGGGTTGATGGCAGCGCCGGGGACGCCGAACGCGGTATCGACGCCTTCGCGGCGCATCACCAGTACGGCTGCCTCGATTGCTCTCATTCTGGCCATAATCTTGTGCCTCTTTTGTTATCAGATTGTATACAAAGCGTCTGGCTCGGATTCTATGCAGACCATGACTTCGCGGTCAACAATTTTTCCGGTGCAGTCTGTCGCCTGGGCCAATTTCTTTTGAAACGCCCGTTTGACAGGGTTGGCAGTGCTGGTGAAGATATGTGGTGCATCAACTGTATACAATAAAAAATAATATTGTATGTAGTAGTTGAGTTTTTTGTTTCTGGTGGGATAGTGGGGCGAGCTTTGGATTGTCTGGGGCTGTCGGCGTGCGCAGTGCCGGCTTCGCTTCGGATGTTTCGTTCCCTTCGTCACTTCAGGAGTCACCATCATGAGCAACTTGAACCTGCAAACCGCCAATGCCATCGGTAACCGCGCGCTGGCCGTAGGCCGCGAGATAAAGGCGGCGCCGCTGACCGTCGCGGTACTGGATGCTGGCGGGCATCTGATTTGCCTGCAGCGCGAGGACGGCGCCAGCCTGCTGCGCCCGCAGATCGCCATCGGCAAGGCCTGGGGCGCGCTGGCCCTGGGCAAGGGCTCGCGCCTGATAGCCGCCGACGCGCAGCAGCGTCCGGCGTTCATCGGTGCGGTGAACAATCTGGCGCAGGGCAGCCTGATTCCGGCGCCGGGCGGGGTATTGATTCGTGACGAGCGCGGCGAAGTGATCGGCGCCGTCGGCATCACCGGCGACACCTCGGATATCGACGAGCAGTGTGCGGTGAGCGCGCTGGAGTCGCTGGGGCTGAAGGCGGATGCCGGGGCTTGAGTTGTCGCGGGGCCGTCCAGGCTGCGCGCACCGGTTTGATCGCGGCTGCGCGATGCCCCGGATTGCATCCGGGCTACGGCTGTGGGAGGGCCCTGTAGGGTGGATGTCGCTGTTCACATCCACCAGAGCGGTGAATCGGTAAGGCGTGGCCTTTCCTGTGATCTGCGAAACGACCCTTGAGCTTGGTGCGCGCGGCGCAGGCGGCCCCGCGACACCCTACGGGATCGGCGTCTGCCGTTGATTCGCCGTGCGTAGGGTGGATGTCGCTTTTTACATCCACCAGTCCGTAGGGTGCGCTGTGCGCACCAAGGCTTCCCGAACGTCCGCGCCGTAAACTCGGTGCGCATGGCGCACCCTGCGGGTTCGGCATATGCCGCGGATTCGCGTTAGGCGCTGGTCACCAGCTCGGAAGCCATCGACGGCATCGGGCTGACGTCGCAGCCTTTGAGCACCAGGCGAATGATGGTCTGTGCGGCGGCTTCGTAGTCGGCATCGTCCAGGCTGGCCTTGCCGGTGACGGTGGAGATCTGCCAGTCGAAGTCGGCATAGGTCTGGGTCGCTGCCCAGATGCTGAACAGCAGGTGATGCGGGTCGACTTTCGCCATCAGGGCCTGATCGATCCAGCGCTGGATACAGGCGATGTTGTGCTTGGCCTGGGCATTGAGCTGTTCGGTCTGTTCAGGCGACAGGTGTGGCGCACCGTGCATGATCTCGCTGGCGAACACCTTGGAGGCATGCGGCAGTTCGCGGGAGATGCGGATCTTCGAGCGGATGTAGGCGGTCAGCACTTCGCTTGGATGGCCCGGCTGGTTGAAGGGGGCAGAGGCGGCCAGCAGCGGCTCGATGATGCTTTCCAGGACCTCGCGGTAGAGGTTTTCCTTGGACTTGAAGTAGTAGTAGACATTGGGCTTGGGCAGGCCTGCCTTGGCCGCAATGTCACTGGTCTTGGTGGCGGCGAAGCCTTTGTCAGCGAACTCTTCGCTGGCTGCGCGCAGGATGAGCTCTTTGTTACGCTCGCGGATGCTGGTCATAAGGCCCTGTGGTTTGCTCTGCCGCCGGGCGGCGGTCGGGCATGGTAGCACCGGCTTTGCGCGAGGCTCAAGGCAGTGGCCACGGGCTGCCTAGCGCTTAACTGACTCGGCAGTCAAATTTTTGTATACAGGAAATCGCTTTTCTGTTTTTATCGCGCACAGCGTTATCCATGACAAAAAGTCTCGGCGCGTGACGCTGCAGGAGACCCACCGTGAATACCCATCAGCTCGTCGATCCCTTCGGTCGGCGCATCACCTACCTGCGTTTGTCGGTGACCGATCGCTGCGATTTTCGCTGCACCTACTGCATGAGCGAAGACATGCAGTTCGCGCCGCGTGCGCAGATTCTCAGCCTGGAGGAGCTTTACGCCGTGGCCGATGCCTTCATCGGGCTGGGCGTGCGGCGTATTCGCATCACCGGCGGCGAGCCGCTGGTACGCAAGAACCTGCTGAGCCTGTTGCAGCGCCTGGGTGAGCGTGACGAGCTCGATGACCTGGCGATCACCACCAATGGCTCGCAATTGGCGGAGATGGCCGCGCCTTTGCGCGCGGCGGGCGTGCGGCGCCTGAACATCAGCCTGGATTCCCTGCAGCGCGAGCGCTTCGCAGCGTTCACCCGACGCGACAAGCTCGACCAGGTGCTGGCCGGCATCGAGGCGGCGCGTGCGGCCGGCTTCGAGCGGATCAAGCTCAACAGCGTGGTGCAGAGCGGGCGCAATGATGACGAGGTGCTGGATCTGGTCGGGTTCGCCATCGAGCGCGGCCTGGATATCAGTTTCATCGAGGAAATGCCGCTGGGCAGCGTGGTCAGCCACAGTCGTGAGCAGACCTTCTGCTCCAGCGATGAGGTGCGCCAGCGCATCGAACAGCGCCATGCGCTGGTGCGCAGCAGCAAGGTCACTGGCGGACCGTCGCGCTACTGGCAGGTGGTCGGCACGCAGACCCAGGTGGGGTTCATCTCGCCGCACAGCCACAATTTCTGCGGTGACTGCAACCGTGTCCGGGTCACCGCCGAAGGCAAGCTGGTGCTCTGTCTCGGCCACGACAACGCGCTGGACCTCAAGCGCCTGCTGCGCGCGCATCCGGGCGACGGCGAGCGCCTGCGTCAGGCGCTGATCGAGGCGCTGCGGCTCAAACCCGAGCGGCATCACTTCGCCACCGACGAGCAGGTGCAGGTGGTGCGCTTCATGAGTATGACCGGCGGCTGAGCCCGTCTGATCGGATTCCCAAAACAACAATAAGGAGGCTCTCAATGCAGCCCGTACGACTGTGCCTGTTTTCCACCATTGTGCTGACACCCGCGGTCCTGGCGCAGACCTACGTGGTCGGCGTCGAGGACCTGCCATTCGCTCCGCACTACAGCCTCGATGCCGAGGGGCATTACCGTGGCTTCGCCCGCGAGGTGCTGGACGCCTTCGCGGCCGATAGCGGTATCAGCCTGAGCTACGAGGCGCTGCCGGTGGATCAGTTGCTGCCTGCCCTGCAGCGTGGCGAGATCGATCTCAAGTATCCTGACAGCTCGCACTGGGCCGGCGCGCAGAAAGCAGGCATGACCTTGCACTACAGCCAGGCCGTGGTCGATTACGTCGACGGCGTGCTGGTGGCGCCGCAGCGCCAGGGGCAGGCGCTGGAGAGCATCCGTCGTCTGGCCATGGTGCAGGGCTGGACACCGCGCGGATACGAACAGCCTATCGCCAGTGGGCAGATTCAGCTGAGCTACAGCGATGATCTGCGCCAGATGATTCGCCAGGCGCTGAAGCAGGACACCGATGGTGCCTACTTCAACGTGGTGGTGGCCACCCATTATCTGGACAACATTCGCGCGCGTCCGGGTGCTTTGGTGTTTGATCCCAAGTTGCCGCATACCCGTGGCAGCTTTCACCTGTCGAGCCTGCATCACCCGCAGCTGATCGCTCGTTTCGATCGCTTTCTTGCCGAGCACTCGGCTCAGGTTGCCGCGCTCAAGGCGAGTTATCGCGTCGAGGCCAACCTGAATAGCGACTACATCGGCCTGGAGCAGTGGAAGGTGGACTTTCTCGAGCGGCAGAAAGAAAAAGCCGGCGCACGGGTGCCGGCTTCGTCCCGTCCGTGATCGCTCAGATGCTGGCGTCGGCGCGTTTCAGCGCCTGCGCCTGACCGCGCATCAGGCCGTAGTGCAGTAGCGCGCCGAGCAGGGCGCCGAGCAGCCAGGAATAGCCCGACAGCTGGCTCAGAACGGGCGCCCATACCGAAGCGACGGAAAACACCGAGGCGATGGCAAAGGCGACCAGCGCCTTGCGGTTCCAGCCGCCGTCGAAGTAGTAGGCCGAGCCGACCTCGGCGCTGAACAGCTGCTGCATATCGAGCTTGCGTCGGCGCACCAGGTAGTAGTCGACGACGATGATGCCGTACAGCGGCGCCAGCACGGCGCCCAGGGTATCGACGAAGGCGGCGATGCCGACGCTGCTGATGAAGGCTACCCACAGCGCGCCGATGAAGAAGGCGATGCCCGCAGTGATGAAACCACCGGTGCGAGCGCTGATGTGCGCCGGTGCAAGGTTGGCCAGGTCATACGCCGGTGGAATGAAGTTGGCCACCAGGTTGATACCCACGGTCGCGGCGAAGAAGGTCAGTGCGGCGATAATGGTCAGGGTCAGGTTATCTACGCGGGCGACGATATCGGTCGGGTTGGTCAGCGTTTCGCCGAACACCACCACGGTACCTGCAGTGATCACCAGAGCGATAAGCGAGAAGATCGCCAGGCTCACTGGCAGGCCGAGGAAGTTGCCGATGGTCATCTGCTTTTCGCTTTTGACGAAGCGGGCGAAGTCGCCATAGTTGATCACCACGGCCGCGAAGTAGGCGACCATGGTGCCGACCACGGCGAAGAACGCAGCCACCGGGCCGGCCTTGTACTCGCCCGTACCGCTGAAGATGTTGCCCAGTTCACTGAGCAGGCTTGGGCCGGCCTGATACCAGATCAGGCCCATCAGCGCGATCATCACCACATAGACCAGTGGCCCGGCCCAGTTCAGGAAGCGGGTGATCCAGCTCATGCCGCAGACGAACAGGCCGACCTGGAACAGGCAAACGATCACGTAGGACAACCAGCCGATGGCGGTCAGGCCCATGTATACGGCAGGGTCTTGCGGCTGCAGCAGCGAGTTGAGCAGCAGTGCCACGGCGGTGGAGGCGAAGTAGGTCTGCACGCCGTACCAGAAGATGGCGACGATGCCACGCACCAGCGCAGGGAAGTTGGCGCCGCGCACGCCCATGCTGGCGCGGGCGAATACCGGGAAGGGGATGCCGTATTTGACGCTGGGTTTGCCGGTCAGCTGCACCAGGCCCATGACGATACAGCCGGCGAGGACGATACCGGCCAGCACCGCCCAGCCATTGAGCCCGTAGGAGATGAACAGCGTGGCTGCCAGGGTATAGCCGAACAGGCTTTGAATGTCGTTCGACCAGACGTTGAAGATCTCGAACCAGCCCCAGGTGCGCTTCTCGGGAGCCAGTGGAGCGAGGTCCTCGTTGTATAACGACGGATCGATGTTCTTGATGCGAAAGTCTTCGGTGTTGGACATGGACAGCTCCCAGTATTGTTCTTGCGCCGCGGCGATCTGTGAGGAGATTTGTCTGCAGGTTTCGTTCCGATTTTGTATTCGCGTCATGACTGAATCGATGTATACAGCCATTTCGACAGTGCTTCGGTAGGAACCTGATTGTCTTGTACACAGAAAATGCATTGCTGAATATGGCTTTTGGATAAATTGCACACAAAAAATAGAAATATTGTGATCAAAAACTTGACCTTGCGGTCAGTTGTGTGATTGCAGGGCGTTGATTGGAAGGCGTCTGGGGTGCGCCCGATTGTGCACCGACGTGGTGCCGGGTTTGTCTGCTGGCGACGGGTTGGTGCGGTAATTCAGGCTGCGTCGGCAAAGGCGGTGCGCGCGGCGCACCCTACGGGTGGTAGCCGCCTGCGTAGGGTGCGCCGTGCGCACCAGCCATTTTCCGCTCAAAGAAAAAGGGGGAAGGGCGCGAGCGCCCATCCCCCTTTTTACCCGGCCGCCGTCCCTACCCGACGTCGGCCAAGTGCGTTGCGGCAGTGATCAGAAGTGATACTTGACCAGTGCCTGCACGGCGGTCTGGTCGAAACGATCATCCGAACCATCCACCGGTTTCACGCCGTACTTGGCGCGCCACATGTTGATCTCGGTGCCCACGTAGAGCTGGCGCTCCTTGCTGAACAGAGCCTTGCCCGCATCCCACTTGACCTGGATCGAGGAGCCGACCGAGGTCTGGGTGCCGGCATCGCGCGACGGCGAGCGCCAGTCGAGGAAACCGTCGACTACGAAGTCCTGATCGCCCAGGCTGAACGGGTAAGCCGCGCTGACGGTCAGCTGGGTGGCGTAGCCGTTGCTGTCACTGTCGGCGAAGAAGGTGTGGTTGTTGATCTTCACCTGATACAGGTTGGTCTTGAAGTAGGTGAAGCCGGGCACTTCCCAGTCCAGGCCGATACCGTACAGGTAGTTCTCCGGACCTGGTCCGCCTTCGCCTTTCTCGTAGGTGAAGGCGGCGAACACGTCCTTGATCGGGCCGGCGGCCAGCTTCTGCCCGGTCAGCCAGCTCAGGCTCACGCGCGGGGAGAACTCCATGTAGTAGAAGGAATCCTTGTCATGCTGGCGGAAGCTGCCGTTGTCGAAACTGCCGCGCGATTGCACGTTGTCGGTGCGGATGTAGTCGAGGAAGTAGAAGACGTCGCCCCAGACCCAGCCACTGGCGTGCTCGAATGTGAAGGTGGTCTGGGTACGCTGTTCTTCGCCATTGAAGTTCATGCGCTGGAAGTTCTCGCCGTACAGGTACGACAGGCTGTTGTCCTGCCAGTAGAGCAAGTCGCTGGCGAGTACCTGCTGGCCGGAGAACAGTCCGGCCGACAGAGCGAGGCAGTGGGGCAGATGCTTGAGTTTCATGGGTTTTCCTTATTGTTGGAGTGCAAGCGTGCGTCTCCCGGCGGCGTGCCGTCGGGAGTTGGGTCTAAGCCAGGGGTCAGCTTGGTCGGGCGGCCGGGTCGAGGTCGCGGCTGAGAGTCTTGAGGCTGCTGTCGTCGATGGCTGCATCATCCGGGCGGTTCTGCAGCACGGTGTGCAGGTGCGCCTCGGGGTCGTAGTCGTCTTCCTCGACTTCGTGATTCTCGTCGGGCAGGAAGATGTTCAGCACGATGGCGCTGAAGGCGCCGATGGTGATGGGCGAGCCGAAGATGTTCTTCAAGACGTCCGGCATGTGCGAGAGCACGTCCGGTACGCCGGCTACACCCAGGCCAAGGCCCAGGGAAATGGCCACGATCAGCACGTTGCGGCGGTGCAGGCCGGCTTCGCTGAGAATCTTGATACCGGCCACCGCGACGGTGCCGAACATGATCAGCGTGGCGCCACCGAGCACCGGCTTGGGCATCAACTGCAATACCGCGCCCACCACCGGGAACAGGCCCAGCAGTACCAGGATGCTGGCGATGTAGAAACCCACATGGCGGCTGGCCACGCCGGTGAGCTGGATCACCCCGTTGTTCTGGCTGAAGGTGGTCATCGGCAAGCTGTTGAACATGGCGGCGACCGCCGAGTTGCAGCCGTCGGCCAGTACCCCGGATTTGATCCGGCGCATGTACAGCGGCCCTTTGACCGGCTGCTTGGAGATGATCGAGTTGGCGGTCAGGTCGCCTGCCGTTTCCAGCGGGGTGATCAGGAAGATCACGGCGATCGGTACGAAGGCGATCCAGTCGAAGCCGAAGCCGTACTTGAACGGTTGCGGCACGCTGATCAGCGGCACCTCGGCCATGTTGGCGAAGTCCACCCGACCGGTGAACCAGGCGACCGCGAAGCCCAGGGTCAGGCCGATGATCACTGCAGAAAGACGCAGCACCTGCGAGGATGCGCGGTTGAGCACGACGATGGTGCCCAGCACCAGACCGCCGAGGGCCAGGTGGTGCAAGGCGCCGAGATCTGGCGCGCCATAGCCGCCGGCCAGATCGGTCATGCCCACCTTGATCAACGACAGCCCCATCAGGCAAATGATGGTGCCGGTGACCACTGGGGTGATCACCTTGCGCAGCTTGTTGATGAACTGACTGAAGGCAATCTCGACGAACGCGGCGCAAAAGCAGATGCCGAACAGCGTGGCGAGTATCTCCTCCTCGCTGGCGCCGCGCCCCTTGACGATGAAGCCGGCGCTGAGAATCACGCTGAGAAAACCGAAGCTGGTGCCCTGCAGGCACAACAGGCCGGAACCGATAGGGCCGATACGTTTGGCCTGGACGAAGGTGCCGAGGCCGGAGACGAACAGCGCCATGCTCACCAGATAAGGTACATGGGCGCCGAGGCCCAGAGCACTGCCGACGATCAGGGTAGGGGTGATGATGCCGACGAAGCTGGCCAGCACATGCTGTAGCGCCGCGAAGATGGCTGGGGCGAAAGCTGGCGTGTCGTCCAGCTGATAGATCAGGTCGCTGTTGCCGACGGGCGTAGCTGGAGCTTGGGTGTTGCTGTCTGTGGTCATGTCATAGCCTGCCAGTTGTTTTTATATGGTCATGGGCTTACACGAGGCTTCACGGCACCTCTGCTCTGCTCGAAAGAAAGCTGTCCAATCGGTCAGAATGGGCCGACTATAGCAACTTGTGGACATGGTTAAAAACAATTTATTTTAAGATTGTGCACAAAAAATGAACCGCCGGTCAGCTCGCGCTGCCGGCGGTTCATGGGTGTAAAAAGATGCCGCGCCCAGTGACGGGCGCGACATGTGTGGCAATCAGTTGATCTGAGCGCCTTTGGCGATCCAGCTGCCAATCAGGTCGCGTTCGTCCTGAGTCATCTGAGTGATGTTGCCTAGCGGCATGATCTGCGTGGCCACGGTCTGCGCGTGGATCTTCGCTGCCTGCGCCTTGATCTGCTCGGGTGTGTCGAGCATGAAGCCGGCTGGTGCGGTGCTGAACATCGGGCTGGTGGGGCTGGATGAATGGCACACGGTGCAACGCTCATGGATCACGCTTTCGACTTGGGCGAAATCGGTGCTGGCGGCAGGTGTCGCGCTGTCAGCGGCAGTGGGTGAGGCCTCGCTTGTATCGGCTTTGGCCTGGGTTTCCTCTACAGCAGGCGTGCTGGTTGTGGAGGGGTTACCGGGGCGGCCGGTAGCAGGAACGGGAGCGTACTTGATCGCCGGCGCTTGGGCCGTTGTCGGTGCGCTGACCAATTGCGTTTGCGGGCCGGTGACGTAAGCCAGGCAGATCATGCCCAGCGCTGCGGCCGGCAGGGTCCAGACGTACTTGCTGCTGTCATGGCGGGTGTTGAAGTAGTGGCGCACCAGCACGGCCAGAATCGCGATACCGGCCAGGATCAGCCAGTTGTACTGACTGCCGTAGGTGCTCGGGAAGTGGTTGCTGATCATGATGAACAGCACCGGCAGGGTGAAGTAGTTGTTGTGGCGCGAGCGCAGCAGGCCCTTGGCCGGCAGCAGCGGATCGGGCGTCGTGTTGTTTTCGATGGCCTTAACCAGCGCGCGCTGGGCCGGCATGATGGTGAAGAACACGTTGCCGACCATGATGGTGCCGATGATCGCACCAACGTGGATGTACGCCGCGCGTCCGCTGAAGATCTGGCTGAAGCCGTAGGCTGCAGCGATGATCAGCACGAACAGCACGGCGCCGAGCAGGGCCGGGCGTTTACCCAGCGGCGAATCGCATAGGAAGTGGTAAATCACATAGCTGAGCGCCATCGAGCCGAGGCCGACGGCGATGGCCGCCGCCGGTGCCAGATCAACGCCCGGCTTGACCAGGTAAAGGCTGGGGTTGAGGTAGTACACCACCAGCAGCAGGGCGACGCCCGACAGCCAGGTGAAGTAGGCCTCCCATTTGAACCAGTGCAGGTTCTCCGGCATTTTCGGCGGAGCCAGCTTGTACTTTTCCAGGTGGTAGATGCCGCCGCCGTGAATCGCCCAGAGGTCGCCCGACAGGCCCTCGCGAGGATTGCTACGGTTGAGGTTGTTCTCCAGCCAGACGAAATAGAACGATGCGCCGATCCAGGCGATACCGGTGATCATATGGATCCAGCGGATGCCCAGGTTTAGCCATTCGGTGAAATGTGCTTCCACGATCTGTACCTCTTTCCCGGGATAGGCACGCCAGCCCCGGGCTTCTCTTATTGGTGGGGGTTGAGGAGGAGAAGCTCGTCCTCATTGAAGAAATGCTCATCGCAGTTGTTGCCGGAACCACTGCGATCAACCACCAGGAAGTCATCCCGCTTTTCGATCGTCAGCACCGGGTGGTGCCAGACGCCGCGATGGTAATTGATGCCCTGCCTGCCATTGCTGAGGAAGGCACGGACGGACCCTGATACAGGTACATCGCCAATTGGCGCGACCACGATCAGAAAGGGGTTGCCGAGCAGCGGAATGAAAGCCTGGCTGCCCAGCGGATGGCGTTCCAGCATGCGGATGATCAACGGCATCTCCAGCGACTCGGCGCTGAAGATGCTGATGATGGCCTGATCCTCCGGCTGAGCGGTCTCCACGCTGGCCAGCTTGTGATAGCGGCGGGTGGAACCGTTGTTGATCATGAAGAAGTCGCTGCCGTCGGTTTCGATCACGTCACCGAAGGGGGCGAAGGCTTCTTTGCTCAGGGGCTCGATGGTCAGGCTACGCATGGCTGTTCTACTTGTTCTGTTCGTGTGGAGAGGCTGCAGCGCTTACAGCTGCTGCAGGCGGAAGAGGGCGATCTTGTTGATCTCGGCGAGGGCGGTCTGGAATTCCTGCTCCGGGGTGTTGTGAATGCGCTCCTCGAAGGCGGCCAGGATCTGGTGGCGGTTGCTGCCCTTGACGGCCTTGATGAAGGGGAAGCCGAACTTGGCCTTGTAGGCGTCGTTGAGCTCGGTGAAGCGGGCGAACTCCTCGGCGGTGCATTCGTGGATGCCGGCACCGGACTGTTCGGCTGTGCTGGAGGCGGTCAGTTCGCCGCGAACGGCGGCTTTACCGGCCAGGTCCGGGTGCGCGTTGATCAGTGCCAACTGCGCCTCATGGCTGGTAGACAGGAGAATGTCGGCCATGCGCTGCTGCAGGCTATCGATATCGTCGACGCTCTCGTCGAGACCAAGGTCGTAAGCTTTCTCGGCGACCCAGGGCGAGTGCTCGTAGATGTCGGCGAAGGCGGCAACGAATGCGTCGCGGCTCAGCTGGGAAGGGGTCAGGGTCTGGAAACGGCTCATGGGCAGCTCTCTCATTCGGTCGCACGGAAGGGATGGGTGACGTGCCAGTGCTTGGCGATGTCGACGCGGCGGGCGCACCAGACCTTGTCATGGCTCTTCACGTAGTCGATGAAGCGCGCCAGCGAGGCCATGCGCGCCGGGCGGCCGAGCAGACGGCAGTGCATGCCGATCGACAGCATCTTCGGTGCGCCGGCTTCCCCCTCGGCGTAGAGCACGTCGAAGGCATCCTTGAGGTATTCGAAGAAGTCGTCGCCCTTGTTGAAGCCCTGTACCTGGGTGAAGCGCATGTCGTTGGTGTCCAGGGTGTAGGGGATCACCAGGTGCGGCTTTTCTGGGGTGCTGGCCGGGTCCCAGTAGGGCAGGTCGTCGTCGTAGGTATCGGAGTCGTAGAGGAAGCCGCCTTCCTCGCGCACGATGCGCCGGGTGTTCGGGCCCAGGCGGCCGGTGTACCAGCCCAGCGGGCGTTCACCGGTCAGTTCGGTGAGGATACGGATGGCCTCGAACATGTGCTCCCGCTCGGTGGCTTCGTCCATATTCTGATAGTCGATCCAGCGATAGCCGTGGCTGCAGATCTCGTGACCGGCGGCGACCATCTCGCGGATCACCTCGGGGTGACGCTGGGCGGCCATGGCCACGGCGAAGATGGTCAGCGGAATGTCGTGCTTCTTGAACAGGTTGAGCAGGCGCCAGACACCGGTGCGGCTGCCATACTCGTAGAGCGACTCCATGCACAGGTTGCGCTGACCCTGCAACGGCTGGGCGGAGACCATCTCGGAGAGGAAGGCCTCGGACTCCTTGTCGCCGTGCAGGATATTGCGCTCGCCGCCTTCTTCATAATTGAGCACGAAAGACAGGGCGATGCGGGCGTCGCCCGGCCAGTGCGGGTGGGGTGGGGTTGCGCCGTAGCCGATCAAATCGCGTGGGTAATCAGCGTTCACTGCAATCTTCCTATCTGGAACGTTGCGGTCACTGCGTGCCGGGTAATCGACGGCTACGCGACCGGGATGGGTAATTGTATACAAAGTTAGTTGCCGTTTGTAAATCGACTTTTCATCATTTTCTTCTCTGCGCGCCAAGGCAAAAAAATTGCGTAAGCGGTCAGCAATGCGCGCTGGTTGTACCGTGGTTGCTGGCTGGCGATGTCGTGGGTAGTGAGCTGGTTTGGTGCGCGCATGGCATCTGTATGGGTTTTATTGTGTACAATTTATGCGTAAAGTGTTTTATATTCGATCTGCGTGCTATCCTGCCACTGCGTCGGAGCACTGCGACGAGCCGATTTCAACAGAGTAGAGGAGGTGTGGTGTTCGTAGGGCGCGAGTCGCTGCGGGCATCCGAGACCCATGGGACGTTTGACTACACATGTACTGGACGCCGCGCACGGCTGCCCAGGGAGTGACATCAAGGTCGAGCTGTACCGCGTCGAAGGCGCGCAGCTGGAACTGATCAACAGCGTTACCACCAACCACGACGGCCGTTGCGATGCGCCGGTGCTGCAGGGTGACGACTACCGCACGGGCGTTTACCAGTTGCATTTCCACGCCGGCGACTACTACCGCGCCCGTGGCGTGAAGCTGCCGGACACGGCATTTCTCGATGTCGTGGTCCTGCGTTTCGGCATCGATGCCGGCCAGGAGCACTACCACGTGCCGCTGCTGATTTCCCCTTACAGCTACTCCACCTATCGCGGTAGCTGATTGACTGGCGGGCCAGACGCCTGCCAGACGAATGCTTGTCACCCTCAGACTCGTTTGAGTCCTTACGCCCGCTCACACTGCGGGCTTTTTTTTTACTCGCGCGTAGGGTGCGCCGCGCGCATCGAATTCGAGGCGCTCCAGCAGGCCGAATATTGGCCCGGTGCGCGTGGTGTTCAGGCGGTATCCGTTGCGTAGCCCGGATGCTATCCGGGGCGGCCCATACACTGCACATCCGCTGGCATCGATGGACCAAACGCAAAACCCCGGCACAGGGCCGGGGCTTCGATCAGCGCGTGGTATTGGTCGTCAGAGGAAGGCGAACTTGGCGATGAAGATCACGCACAGCGCATACAGGCTCAGCGACACCTTGTCACTCTGACCTGTCAGCAGTTTCAGTGTGGCGTAGGTGAGAAAACCCAGGGCGATGCCGTTGGCGATGGAGAAGGTCAGCGGCATCATCACCACGGTCACGATGGCTGGGATGGTGTCGGTGTGGTCCTTCCAATCGATGTGCGCCATGCCGCTCATCATCAGCATCGCCACGTAGATCAGCGCGCCCGCGGTTGCGTAGGCCGGAATCATGCCTGCCAGCGGGGCGAAGAACATCGCCGCGAGGAACAGGAGGCCGACGGTGATGGCGGTCAGGCCGGTACGGCCACCAGCGGCTACGCCTGCAGCGCTTTCCACGTAGCTGGTCACCGGCGGGCAGCCGACCATGGCGCCCACAACGCTCGAGGTGGAGTCGGCTTTCAGGGCCTTGGACAGGTTCTGGATCTTGCCATCTTCATCCACCAGGTTGGCGCGATGGGCCACGCCCATCAGCGTGCCGGCGGTGTCGAACATGTTCACGAAGAGGAACGCCAGAATCACGCTGATCATCGCCACGTTGAACGCGCCGGCGATGTCCATGGCCAGGAAGGTCGGGGCCAGGCTCGGCGGCATCGACACCAGGCCGCCGTATTCCACCAGGCCCAGGGCCCAGCCGATTGCGGTCACGCCGAGCATGCTGAAGAGAATGGCGCCAAAGACGTTGCGGTGGCTGAGCACGGCGATCATCAGAAAGCACACGGCAGCCAGCAGCGCCGAAGGGTTACTGAACGAACCCATGGTCAGCAGGGTGGCCGGGCTGTCGACGACGATGCCAGCAGTCTTCAGGCCAATCAGACCGAGGAACAGGCCGACCCCGGCACCCATGGCGAAGCGCAGGCTCATCGGAATGCTGTTGAGCAGCCATTCGCGAATCTTCGACAGGCTCATGATCATGAACAGCACGCCGGAGATGAATACTGCGCCCAGTGCGATCTCCCAGCTGTAGCCCATTTCACCCACGACGGTGTAGGTAAAGAAGGCGTTCAGGCCCATGCCGGGTGCCAGGCCGACCGGCCAGTTGGCGTACAGCCCCATCAGGAAACAGCCCAGGGCCGCGCCGATGCAGGTGGCGACGAATGCTGCGCCGTGATCGATGCCAGCGGTTGCCATGATGTTGGGGTTGACGAAGATGATGTAGGCCATGGTGACGAAGGTCGTCAGGCCGGCCAGCAGTTCGGTCTTGAGGGTGGTGCGATGCTCGGTCAGTTTGAAGAAGCGGTCGAGCAGGCCACCTCTTGCCAGTTGATTCGCGTGTTGTTCTTGTTTGACGCTTTCCACAGCGGGTACTCCTCATCTCTCTTGTTGTGTACCGCCCAGAGCGTTGCGCAAGAACAATGCTCTCTGAGGCAGGCGGTGTTTCGGCGGTGCTTCCTGGCTAAGTTGTTGACCGAGCGGTCAAGAAGTCACTCAGGCGCGATTATGCTGTTGTATACAAAAAATGCAATTAATGTTTTTAGTGTTGCATTGATCGCACCAATTGGCCGTGCTGAGGTGGGTGCGTAGAGATTTGGCGACAATCTTCTCGATCTTTAGAGTGAAGTTCTTTTAAAACAAAGAGATATCTTTATGGCCGGCTGAAGGCCTTCTATCGCCTGAGCATCGATTCGTCAGCCGTTGAAGGTCCTTAGCCATTAATGGACTGAGGAGTCGGCTATATATAAGGAAAGAATTTGTCGTTCTGTGCTCAGCCTCAGGCGATGAGATACCGATGCTCAGCTATGACGTCATACAACGAAGGGTGTAGTGGCTGGTTGACTTGTGTACAATTGCCTGAATTTTTTTCTGATGTTTTTTCGCTCGGAGCTTGTCAGCTACCGGGTAGAACACAGTAGAGTCGCAGTGTCGCCGACTCTCATTGACGCGAGCCAGAATGAACGATCAATTGCAGCCTCTCAAGAAGCAGCCGCGCGTGGGCAAAAGCAGCCGCAGCGGGACTCAGGACGATGTCGTATATGCCCATATCTTCGATGCCATTCTCGAGCAGCGTCTGGCGCCCGGCACCAAGCTGAGCGAAGAGGCGCTGGGTGAGATCTTCGGCGTCAGTCGCACCATCATCCGTCGCGCTCTTTCGCGTCTGGCTCATGAGGGCGTGGTGCTGCTGCGCCCGAACCGTGGCGCGGTAGTGGCCAGCCCGAGCGTCGAAGAAGCGCGGCAGATCTTCTACGCGCGCCGCCTGGTCGAGCGCGCCATCACCGAGCTGGCCGTCGAGCACGCGACCGCCGAGCAACTGGCCGAGCTACGGCAGATGGTCAAGGACGAGCAGGACAGTTTCTCACGCGGCGATCGAGGTGCAGGTATTCGCCTGTCCGGCGAGTTTCACCTGAAGCTGGCCGAGGCCGCGCGTAATGCGCCGCTGGTGAGTTTCCAGCGCAGCCTGGTGTCGCAGACCTCGCTGATCATCGCCCAGTACGAAAGCGGCAGCCGTTCGCATTGCTCCTATGACGAGCACAATCAACTGATCGACGCCATCGAGGCGCGCGATGCCGAGCGTGCGGTGCACCTGATGATGCATCATATGGATCATATCGACAGCAAGCTGAACCTGGACGAGGAAAGCGCTTCGGACGATCTGCACGCGGTGTTCTCGCACTTGCTGCAGACCAAGAAGAAGCCCGGCCGCAGCGCTGCCAACCGCTGATTCGTTGCGTGTAACAAGAAAGCCCCGATGCTCGCGCATCGGGGCTTTTTCGTATTCAGCGCGGCAGGTTGCGCCGTGCGCACCATGGCCACGTGAAATTGGCCGGCGTGCTCGATCTGGCAACGATTGATGTTCAGGGTGGATTACGCGGCGTACCGCTCTTATCTGCGCCTGCAAGATTGGCGTTCAGCGCCGCGAACCCACCCGTCAATCCGTCGGGTGGATCACGCTTTATCGATCCATCGCTTTGGTAAATGTAAAAAAACGACATCCACCCTACGCCACCCTGTCAGCCGCAATTCCCATGCGGCCCTTGGTGCGCGCGGCGCACCCTACGTTAGCCCGTGGATCGAGCGGCACACCCTACGCTTAGCGCTGGTGCACCGATGCACCAGCGGCAAAGGTCTCTTTCACGGCGCGGTCATCACCGAGCATGGTCAGGGCGAACAGGCGTTCTTCCAGGCTCTTGGCTTGTTGCATGCGGTAGCTGATCAGCGGCGTGGCGTTGTAGTCCAGCACCACGAAGTCGGCGTCCTTGCCGGGTAGGAAGTTGCCCAGCTTGTCGTCCAGGTACAGCGCATTGGCGCCGCCCAGGGTGGCCAGGTACAGCGACTTGAACGGGTCGAGTTTCTTGCCCTGCAACTGCATCACCTTGTACGCCTCGTTCAGCGATTGCAGCTGGCTGAAGCTGGTGCCGGCGCCGACATCGGTACCCAGGCCGACGCGCACACCATGGGCTTCCAGCTTGTTCAGGTCGAACAGGCCGCTGCCCAGGAACAGGTTGGAAGTGGGACAGAAGGCGACCGCAGAGCCGGTCTCGGCCAGGCGTCTGCACTCGTCGTCGCACAGGTGCACGCCATGAGCGAACACCGCGCGCGGGCCGATCAGCTTGTGGTGGTCGTAGACATCGAGATAGCCCTTGCGCTCTGGGAACAGCGCCTTGACCCACTCGATCTCCTTGCGGTTCTCGGACAGGTGGGTGTGCATGTACAGGTCCGGATACTCACCCAGCAGCTTGCCGGCCAGCTCCAGTTGCTCCGGCGTACTGGTCGGCGCGAAGCGCGGGGTGACCGCGTAGTGCAAGCGGCCCTTGCCGTGCCAGCGCTCGATCAATGCCTTGCTCTCGGCGTAGCCGGATGCGGCGGTGTCGGTCAGGTAGTCCGGGGCGTTGCGATCCATCAGCACCTTGCCGGCGATCATGCGCAGGTTGAGCTTGCTGGCCTGCTCGAAAAAGGCATCCACCGACTGCGGATGCACGCTGCCAAATACCAGGGCGGTGGTGGTGCCATTGCGCAGCAGTTCCTTGAGGAAGATCGCTGCCACGTCGCTGGCGTGCGCCTTGTCTTCGAACTGCTGCTCTGTGGGGAAGGTGTAGGTGTTGAGCCAGTCCAGCAACTGTTCGCCGTAGGAGGCGATCATGCCGGTCTGCGGGTAGTGGATGTGGGTGTCGATGAATCCGGGGGTGATCAGCGCGTCACGGTACTCGGTGATTTCGACGCCGGCCAGCTTCGGCAACAGCTCGGCAGCAGCGCCGACCTGGGTGATCTTGCCACTTTCGATCAGCAGGATGCCGTCCTCGAAATATTCGTAGGATTGCTCGACACCGACCACGGCCGGGTCGGCGAGGCTGTGCAGGATGGCAGCGCGGTAGGCTTTGATATGGGTGGTCATCTATTACGTCTCGATTGGCGGCTGCACTGCGTAGGGTGCGCTGTGCGCACCACGGACAATGCGGTGTTGTTGGTGCGCACGGCGCACCCTACTGGGCGCGCCGCGAATTAGGCAGAGTCAGGACCGGCGCGAGGCCGGCAGCAGTTTGGCGACGCTGGATTCGCCTTTCTTCACGTCCTGGCCGAAGCTTGCGTTATAGGTGGCGATCACCTCGCCGGCGATGGACACGGCAATCTCCACCGGCAGCTTGCCTTTCACTTCGGCCAGGCCCATGGGGCAGCGCATACGTGCCATCAGCGTTTCCTCGAAGCCACGTTCGCGCAGGCGATGCTCGAACTTGACGCGTTTGGTCTTCGAGCCGATCAGGCCGTAGTAGGCGAAGTCGCCGCGCTTGAGGATCGCCGCGGTCAGCTCCAGGTCGAGCTGATGGTTGTGAGTCATGACGATGTAGTAGCTGCCGGGCGGCATGTTCTCCACCTCGTCGACCACTTCGTCATTGACGATCTTTTCCACGCCGGCGGTGATGTGCTCGGGAAATTCGTTCTCCCGCGAGTCGATCCAGCGCACCTTGCACGGCAGGCTGGCGAGCAGCGGCACCAGCGCTCGGCCGACATGACCGGCACCGAACACGGCGATCTGCGCCTGGGGCTGGCCCATGGGCTCGAACAGCAGCACGGTGGCGCCACCGCAGCACTGGCCGAGGCTGGCACCAAGGGAGAAGCGCTCCAGGCGCGTGTCCTGGCTGCGCGTTGCAAGCATCTCGCGCGCCATCTCCATGGCCTTGTATTCCAGATGACCGCCGCCGATGGTTTCGAAGATGCGCTCGGCGGTGACCACCATCTTCGAGCCGGCATTACGTGGCGTCGAGCCACGTTCCTCGATGATGGTCACCAGTACGCAGGCTTCACCTTGTTGTTGCAGGTCGGCGAGGGCGCTGATCCAGCTCATTTGCTCAGCCTCCAGGAAGGCGTGGTCTGGCCCGGGCGCGGCAGGCGCCAGTTGCTCGGCGACGGGTCGAGAATCGGTACCGGTGCCGGGCGAGCAGGGCGGTTATTCGGTTCGGTGTGTTTTGTCATTGTTGTACACCTGCTTTGTTCGTTGTTCACGCCTCTGGTGGACAACGCTTCGCGGTTGTCCACCCTACGACGGTGGATGTCGCGCAGCACATCCACCAGTTCGGTGGCGCGTGCTACGCCGGCTCGACCTCGGCAGCGCTGGCAACCTTGGCTGCAGCCTTCAACTTGCGCATCTGCTCCACGCCCCAGAGCACGCGCTCGGGGGTGGCCGGGGCGTCGATCTGCGGTTGCACCTTGTAGTCGCCCAGGCTGGCCACGGCGTCCTTCAGGGCGCACCAGGCAGCGATGCCGAGCATGAACGGCGGCTCGCCGACGGCCTTGGAGTGGAACACGGTGTCTTCCGGGTTCTTGCGGTTCTCCACCAGCTTCACGCGCAGGTCGATGGGCATGTCGGCGATGGCCGGGATCTTGTAGCTGGCCGGGCCGTTGGTCATCAGCTTGCCCTTGGCGTTCCACACCAGTTCTTCCATGGTCAGCCAGCCCATGCCCTGGACGAAGGCGCCCTCGACCTGGCCAATGTCGATGGCCGGGTTCAGCGAATCGCCGACATCATGCAGGATGTCGCCGCGCAGCATGCGGTATTCGCCGGTCAGGGTGTCGACCAGCACCTCCACGCAGGCCACGCCGTAGGCGTAGTAGTAGAAGGGGCGGCCGGCGGCCTTGTCGCGGTCGTAGTAGATTTTCGGCGTGCGGTAGAAGCCGGTCGAAGACAGCGAGACCTGACCGAAGTAGGCCTTCTGGATCATCTCCTCGAAGGACAGGAAGTGATCGCGCACGCGCACCTGGCCGTTGCGGAATTCGATGTCTTCCGGGGTGACCTTGTACTCGCGCACCAGGAAGTCGACCAGGCGTTGCTTGATGGTTTCGGCTGCGTTCTTCGCCGCCATGCCGTTGAGGTCGGCGCCGCTGGAGGCCGCGGTGGGTGAGGTGTTGGGCACCTTGTCGGTGTTGGTGGCGGTGATCTGGATGCGTTCGATATCGACCTGGAACACCTCGGCCACGACCTGTGCGACCTTGGTGTTGAGGCCCTGGCCCATCTCGGTGCCGCCGTGGTTCAGATGGATCGAACCGTCGGTGTAAATGTGGATCAGCGCGCCGGCCTGGTTGAGGAAGGTGGCGGTGAAGCTGATGCCGAATTTCACCGGGGTCATGGCCAGGCCTTTCTTCAATACCGGGCTCTTGGCGTTGAAGGCGCGAATTTCTTCACGACGCCTGGCGTACTCGCAGCTCTCCTCCAGCTCGGCGGTCATTTCGTGAATGACGTTGTGCTCGACGGTCTGGTGGTAGTGGGTGACGTTGCGCTCGGTCTTGCCGTAGTAGTTGAGCTTGCGCACTTCCAGCGGATCCTTGCCCAGGCTGCGGGCCACGGCGTCCATCACTTCCTCGATGGCGACCATGCCCTGCGGACCGCCGAAACCGCGGTAGGCGGTGTTCGAGGCAGTGTTGGTCTTGCAGCGATGGCCATTGATGGTGGCGTTGCCGAGGAAGTAGGCGTTGTCCGAGTGGAACATGGCGCGGTCGACGATGGAGCCGGACAGGTCTGGCGAGTAGCCGCAGTTACCGGCCAGGTCCATCTCGATGCCGTGCAGCAGGCCGTCGTCATCGAAGCCGACGTCGTACTCGACGTAGAAGGGGTGACGCTTGCCGGTCATGCTCATGTCTTCGACGCGCGGCAGGCGCATCTTGGTCGGCCGGCCGGTGAGGTGCGCAATCACTGCGCACAGGCACGCCGGGCCAGCAGCCTGGGTTTCCTTGCCGCCGAAACCGCCGCCCATGCGGCGCATGTCGATGACGATCTTGTTCATCGGCACGCCGAGCACTTCGGCTACCAGTTTCTGTACCTCGGTGGGGTTTTGCGTCGAGGTGTAGACCAGCATGCCGCCATCTTCGGTGGGCATGACCGAGGAAATCTGGGTTTCCAGGTAGAAGTGCTCCTGGCCGCCGATATGCAGGGTGCCCTGCAGGCGACGCGGGGCGCTCGCCAACTTGCTGGTCGAATCGCCGATGCGGTGGGTGTGGCTGGCCAGCACGAAATGCTTCTTGCGCAGGGCCTCGACCACGTCGAGCACCGGTTCCAGGTCCTCGTATTCGACGATCGCGGCCATGGCCGCCTTGCGTGCGGTTTCCAGGCTGTCGGCAGCGACTGCCAGCACCACCTGGCCAACGTACTCGACCTTGCCGTCAGCCAGCAATGGATCACCGGCGACCACCGGGCCGATGTCCAACTGGCCGGGTACATCGTCCTTGGTAATGGCGATGGCCACGCCCGGAAATTCGTAGCAGGGGCGGGTGTCG
Organism: Pseudomonas chaetocerotis; assembly: GCF_015712105.2. Classification (NCBI taxonomy): domain Bacteria; kingdom Pseudomonadati; phylum Pseudomonadota; class Gammaproteobacteria; order Pseudomonadales; family Pseudomonadaceae; genus Pseudomonas; species Pseudomonas chaetocerotis. The sequence goes on along the minus strand of NZ_JACFYX020000007.1, from coordinate 183,376 downwards.
ATACGCACGATACGCGCATGGGCGCGATCCGACTGGCGTACGTAGACGTGCAACTGGTTGGGGAATTCCAGGCGGTCGTCGACATAGACCGCTTCGCCGGACACATGCTTGTCCGCGCTCTCGTGCTTGACGCTCTTGCCGACGCCGCTGGTCATGCCGGCGCGGAACAGGGCGGCCAGCTCTTCCTGGGATTTGTGTTCGATATGATTGGACATCTTCGCCTCCAAAACTTCGCATGCCGCCGGGCGGGCCGGCGGCGTATCAATTCACTGCGCCCTCAGGCGTAAGCGGTAACCCGGGTTTCGACCTCGGGCGACTGCTGCTCCAGGAAGAACTTGCGCAGCAGGTTCTGGGCAGTGAGCAGGCGGTATTCCTTGCTGGCGCGGAAGTCCGACAGCGGGGTGAAGTCCTCACCCAGTGCGTCGCAGGCACGCTCGATCACTCCCGGATACCAGGCCGAGCCGACCAGGGCCGCTTCGCAGGCGCTGGCGCGTTTGGGGATGGCGGCCATACCGCCGAAGGCGATGCGTGCTGCGGTGACCACACCATCTTCGATGCTCAGGTTGAAGGCGGCGCAGACGGCGGAGATGTCGTCGTCCAGGCGCTTGGACACCTTGTAGGCGCGGAACGCCTGATTCGCCCGGGCACGCGGCACGATGATCTTCTCGATGAATTCGGCTTCCTGGCGCGCGGTCACCTTGTAGTCCAGGAAGTAGTCCTGCAGCGGCAGGATGCGCCGGGTATTGCCCTGGCGCAGGGCGATCTGCGCGCCAAGGGCGATCAGCAGCGGCGGGGCGTCGCCGATGGGCGAGGCGTTGCCGATGTTGCCGCCCAGGGTGCCCTGGTTGCGGATCTGCAGCGAGGCGAAGCGATGCAGCAGCTCGCCGAAGTCCGGGTATTCGCGCGACAGCGCTTCGTAGCAGTCGGACAGCGCCGCAGCAGCACCGATTTCGATGGCGCTGTCGGTCACTTCGATGCGCTTCATGTCTTCGATATGGCCGACGTAGATCATCACCGGCAGTTCACGGTGGAACTGGGTGACTTCCAGGGCCAGGTCGGTACCACCGGCGAGCAGGCGGGCTTCGGGGTTGGCAGCATAGAGGTCGGCCAGGTCGGCCACCGTCAGCGGCACCAGGCAGCGCTTGTCTCCACTGTTGAGCTCGGCGGTTTCACGCGGGGCGATGGCCTTGAGCTGGGCCACGGTGTTGCTTTCGAAGGCATCGAACTGATCCGGCTGCTTCTGGCAGCAGGCCTGCTCGGCGGCATCGATGATCGGGCGATAGCCGGTGCAGCGGCACAGGTTGCCGGCCAGGGCTTCGAGGGTCTGGCCCTTGTCGTAGCCCGTGGAGTTCTTCTGCAGGGCGAACAGCGACATGATGAAGCCGGGGGTGCAGAAGCCGCACTGCGAGCCATGGCAGTCGACCATCGCCTGCTGCACGCTGTGCAACTTGCCCTGGTGCTTGAGGTCTTCGACGGTGATCAGTTGCTTGCCGTGCAGGCTGGAAACGAAGGTCAGGCAGGAGTTGAGGGTGCGATAACGAACGCGGTCGCCATCGAGCTCGCCCACCACCACGGTGCAGGCACCGCAGTCGCCGGAGGCACAGCCTTCCTTGGTTCCGGTTTTGCCGACGTGTTCACGCAGGTAGTTGAGCACGGTGACGTTGGGGTCCAGGGCATGCTCGGTGCGCAGCTCCCGGTTGAGTAAAAACTGGATCAAGGACGACCTCCAGGCACTTTATTGTTATGAATCGGTGGCTCGCCGGGTAATGCGCACGCATTGCAGGGCCCGGGTGTGAGTGACCATGGGGGCAATCTAGAGTTTTCTGACTTTTGGGTCAACAAATATTTGACCTCGTGGTCAGCTGTTTGTCGTGCGTTTCAGTTATCAGCGCGGGGGCCGGATTCATGCTCTGAGCGTAGCGGTTTTCGTGCCAGCTAGGGCTCTGCTGCGGGGTTTCCGTAGGGTGTCCGGGGCCGTCTAGGCCGTGCGCACAAATGTTCGGCGGCGAATGGTTGGTGCGCCGCGCGCACCAATAACCACAGGCAAACATGGCACAGCACTGGTGCGCAGGGCCTGGGTGGGCCCGCACACCTACAAAAGCAAAACCCCGGGAGCTTGCACTGCCGGGGTTGCTGGAGCAGGAGGTTTACGTCAGCTGCGACTCACTCAGCTGGTGCTCTTCGCCGGCGTAGTAGGCACGCACCCTGGGGTCCATCACGGCCCGCCACAGCGGTGGGAGCACCGCGAGCACGATCATCCCGGCATAGCCATTGGGCAACTGCGGGCTGTCATCGAAATGGCGCAGCACCTGGTAGCGGCGCTTGGCGTAGGCGTGGTGGTCGGAGTGGCGCTGCAGGTGGAAGAGAAACAGGTTGGTCAGCAGGAAGTTGCTGTTCCAGGAATGGTGCGCATTGGTGCGCTCGTAGCGGCCGTTGTCCAGTTTGCGCCGGTGCAGGCCGTAGTGTTCGACGTAGTTGACGATCTCCAGCAGGGTGAAGGCGATGAACGCCTGGCCGAGAAAGAACAGGGCGCCCAGCCAGCCGAAGGCGAGGGTGAAGCCGAGCAGCATGAGTGCGCTGATGGCGTACCACCCGATCAGCTCGTTGCGCCAATGCAGTGCCTGCAGGCCGCGCCGCTTGAGACGCTCGGCCTCCAGCTTCCAGGCGTTGAGAAAGTTGTGCTTGTAGGCGTGGGGCAAAAAGGCATACAGGCTCTGGCCGAATCTTGAGGAGGAGGCATCCTCGGGCGTGGAGACGTGAACGTGGTGGCCGCGCACATGTTCCACCTTGAAGCCGGCGTAGCACACCGTTGCCAGTAGCAGACCTCCGGCATTCTGCTCCAGGAGTGCGTCCTTGTGGATCAGTTCGTGCGACACGGTGATGCCGATGGCGCCCATCACCGTGCCGACCGACAGCACCCAGCCGAGCTTGCCGACCCAGCTCCAGCCTTCGTAAGTGGCGAATATCCAGCCGCTCCACACCAGCATCGCCAGCAGCAGCGGCACCGTGGCCAGGCTCAGCAGGCGGTAGTAGCCCTGAGCTTCCAGTGCCGGCACTTCGTCGCGCTCATCCGGGTTGGCCGGATCGCGGCCGACGACGAAGTCCAGCAGGGGAATCACGCCGAACACCACGCTGATCACCAGCCATGGCCAGGCGTCTGCATGGGCGCTGCCCTGTGACCAGTGATAGCTAAGCGGGATGCCCAGTACCGGGATCAGCCAGATCCAGTAGCCGACCTTTTTCAGGGCGAGCATCCAGTGTGAAGGCAGGCGTTCGAACATCGAGTTCTCCGGGTCGTTGCTGTCGAGGGGCTTATCTAGGATTGTAGGACAATCCATTTTCATGGACAGACGCCCACGACCAACCTTTAGAACGGAAAGTGCCCTGCGGGGACGCTTGGCGGGGTAACACCCTGTGTTACACTCGTCGCCAGATTTTTTGCTCCCGCCCAGCCGTGACGGGGCTCCCAGACTCGACCGCCTGCCCCTGGATCGACGCAAATAAGGAATGTCATGACATTCAAGGCCCCGGACAGCCTCGCCGAGCAAATTGCCCATTACCTGGCCGAACGCATCATTCGCGGTGAGCTCAAGGAGCGTGAGCGCATCCAGGAGCAGAAAGTCACCCAGGCCCTCAACGTCAGTCGCGGTTCGGTGCGCGAAGCGCTGCTGATTCTCGAACGTCGCCACCTGATCGTGATCCTGCCGCGTCGTGGTGCACAGGTCAGCGAACTGACTCCGCATCACGTCACCAGCCTCTACGCGCTGACCATCGAGCTCTACATCATGCTGGCGCGTGCGGTGATCGAGCGCTGGAAGGTGGAAACCGACCTGGCGCCCTTCGTCGATATCCAGCAGCGTCTGCTGGCCAGTCTGGAGCGCGGCGATATCGGCGCCTTCGTCGAGAGCAGCTTCGATGTGATGCGCGCGGCCTTTCCCTTCGCCGACAATCCCTATCTGCAGGAAACCCTGGAGAATCTGCTGCCCGCCATCAGTCGCACCTATCACCTGGCGCTGGAACGGCGCAAAGGCGAGATGGGCCAGTTCATGGGCACCTTCGCCAGTCTGCTGCAGGCGATCATCGTTCGCGACAACGCGCGCGCCCGCGAGGTGCTGCAGGCGTATGGTCAGCACAATTGCCAGCTGGTGCTGGCGACCCTGGCCGAGCGCTAAGCCCCGATGCGCCTGAAAAGCATCAAGCTGGCCGGCTTCAAATCCTTCGTCGATCCGACGACGGTGAGTTTCCCCAGCAACATGGCGGCGGTGGTCGGGCCCAATGGTTGCGGCAAGTCCAACATCATCGACGCCGTGCGCTGGGTGATGGGCGAAAGCTCGGCGAAGAACCTGCGTGGCGAGTCGATGACCGACGTCATCTTCAACGGCTCCAACACGCGCAAGCCGGTGACCCAGGCTTCCATCGAGCTGATCTTCGACAACAGCGACAATTCGCTGGTAGGCGAATACGCTGCCTTCGCCGAGATTTCCATTCGCCGTCGGGTGACCCGAGACGGCCAGAACACCTATTTCCTCAACGGCACCAAATGCCGGCGCCGCGATATCACAGACATCTTCCTCGGCACCGGTCTTGGCCCGCGCAGCTACTCGATCATCGAGCAGGGCATGATCAGCAAGCTGATCGAGGCCAAGCCCGAGGAACTGCGCAACTTCATCGAGGAAGCCGCTGGCATCTCCAAATACAAGGAGCGCCGCCGCGAGACCGAAAACCGCATCCGTCGTACCCAGGAAAACCTGGAGCGCCTGAGCGACTTGCGTGAAGAACTGGAACGCCAGCTCGAGCGTCTGCATCGCCAGGCCCAGGCGGCGGAGAAATATCAGGAATACAAGGCCGAGGAGCGTCAGCTCAAGGCGCAATTGCTGGCCCTGCGTTGGCAGAGCCTGAACCAGCAGGTCGGCAGCCGCGAGCAGGTGATCGGCGACCAGGAAGTGGCCTTCGAGGCCCTGGTGGCCGAGCAGCGCAGCGCCGATGCCAGTATCGAACGCCTGCGCGATGGCCATCATGAACTGAGTGAGCGGTTCAACCTGGTGCAGGGCCGCTTCTATTCCGTGGGTGGCGATATCGCCCGCGTCGAGCAGAGCATCCAGCACGGCCAGCAGCGTCTGCGCCAGTTGCAGGATGACCTGCGCGACGCGGAAAAGGCGCGTCTGGAAACCGAGTCGCACCTCGGTCATGACCGCACTCTGCTGGCCACCCTGGGCGAAGAGTTGGAGATGCTCCTGCCCGAGCAGGAGATGACCGCCGCCGCCGCCGAGGAGTCCGCCGCCAGCCTGGAAGAGGCCGAGGCCGCCATGCACGGCTGGCAGGAGCAGTGGGACGGCTTCAACCAGCGCAGTGCCGAACCGCGTCGCCAGGCCGAGGTGCAGCAGTCGCGCATCGCCCAACTGGAACAGAGCCTGGAGCGCCTGGCTGAACGACAGCGCCGTCTGGGCGAAGAACTGCAGCAGTTGGCGGCCGACCCCGAAGACGCCGCCATTCTCGAACTGAACGAACAGCTGGCTGCTGGAGAGCTGGAGCACGAAGCCCTGCAGCTGGCCGAAGAGCAGCAGGCCGAGCGTCTGCAACAACTGCGCGAGGAACTGCAGCAGGCCGGCCAGGCCCAGCAGCAGGCCCAAGGCGAGCTGCAACGGCTGAACGGTCGCCTGGCTTCGCTGGAAGCGCTGCAACAGGCAGCGCTCGATCCAGGGCAGGGCGCGGGTGATTGGCTACGTGAACAGAACCTGCTGCAGCGCCCGCGCCTGGCCGAAGGGCTGCGCGTGGAGGCTGGCTGGGAGCTGGCGGTGGAAACCGTGCTCGGCGCCGACCTGCAGGCGGTGCTGCTGGATGATTTTGCCGGGCTGGATTTCTCGGCTCTGGAGCAGGGCGAGCTGCGCCTGGCCAGTCCCGCCAGGGGCGGCGCGCGCCGCGTCGGCAGCCTGCTGGACAAGGTCGAGTCGAGCCACGACCTGTCACCCTGGCTGGCCGGCGTGCGCCCGGTGGAATCCCTGGAGCAGGCGCTGGCGGCTCGCTCGCAATTGGCCGAGGGCGAAAGCCTGATCAGTCGCGAAGGCTACTGGGTCGGCCGGCATTTCCTGCGCGTGCGTCGCGCCGCCGAGGCCGACAGCGGCGTGCTGGCGCGCGGTCAGGAGCTGGAACGCCTGCAGCTGGAGCGCGACGAGCGTGAGGCGGCCCTGGCGCAACTGGATGAACGCCTGCTGGCGCTGCGCGAAGAGCAGCGTCGCCAGGAGGAACAGCGTGAGCAGCAGCGCCGCCAGGGGCAGGAGCTGGCGCGCCAGCTGAGTGAGCTGAAGGCGCGGCTGTCCGCCAGCCAGGCCAAGGCCGAGCAACTGGGCCTGCGCCGTCGCCGTCTGCACGACGAGCTGCAGGAAGCGGCTGAGCAGCGCGAGATCGAGCAGGAACAGCTGGGCGAGTCACGGCTGCAACTGCAGGATGCACTGGACGCCATGGCGCTGGATAACGAGCAGCGCGAAAGCCTGCTGGCCAGCCGCGACAGTCTGCGCGAGCGTCTCGATCGTGTGCGCCAGGATGCGCGTCAGCACAAGGATCACGCGCATCAACTGGCGGTGCGCGTCGGTTCGCTCAAGGCCCAGCACGACTCCACCCGCCAGGCGCTGGAACGCCTGGAAATGCAGGCCGAGCGCTTGCATGAGCGGCGCGAGCAACTGTCGCTGAACCTTGAGGAGGGCGAGGCGCCGCTGGAAGAACTGCGCATCAAGCTCGAAGAGCTGCTCGAGCGGCGCATGGCGGTGGACGACGAACTGCGTCAGGCGCGTTTGGCGCTGGAAGATGCCGATCGCGAACTGCGCGATGCCGAGAAGCGCCGCACCCAGGCCGAGCAGCAGGCACAACTGCTGCGCAGCCAGTTGGAGCAGCAGCGCATGGACTGGCAGTCGCTCAACGTGCGGCGCAAGGCGTTGGCCGATCAGCTCGCCGAGGACAACTACGACCTGCACGGGGTGATCGCCACGCTGCCGGCCGAGGCCACGGAAAGCGCCTGGGAAGAGGAGCTGGAGCGCATGGCCGCACGTATCGCGCGGCTCGGGCCTATCAACCTGGCGGCCATCGACGAGTATCAGCAGCAGTCCGAGCGCAAGCGCTATCTGGATGCGCAGGATGCGGATCTGGTCGAGGCACTGGAAACCCTGGAAAACGTCATTCGCAAGATCGACAAGGAAACGCGCAATCGTTTCAAGGACACCTTCGATCAGATCAATGGCGGTTTGCAGGCACTCTTTCCAAAAGTTTTCGGTGGCGGCAACGCTTATTTGGAACTCACCGGCGAAGATTTACTCGATACCGGTGTAACCATCATGGCGCGGCCCCCGGGCAAGAAGAACAGCACCATTCATTTGCTCTCCGGTGGAGAGAAAGCGCTGACCGCTCTGGCATTGGTGTTTTCCATCTTCCAGCTCAATCCGGCGCCGTTCTGCATGTTGGACGAAGTGGATGCCCCGCTGGACGACGCCAACGTCGGGCGCTATGCGCGGCTGGTCAAGGAGATGTCGGCAACGGTGCAGTTCATCTACATCACCCACAACAAGATCGCCATGGAAATGGCCGATCAGTTGATGGGGGTTACCATGCACGAGCCGGGTTGCTCGCGTCTGGTAGCGGTGGATGTCGAGGAGGCGCTGGCGATGGTGGAGGCGTAATGGCAGTGCGCCGCGAGATTAACTGAGTACGGGCAAAACCTTATGTGGCTGCCTGTGTAAAGTTGCCTTTCGTCGTGCTAGCTTATTGCCCACTTTTGTTACACGCGGAAAACGTCAGGTAGAACATGAAGTTGGCACCGCGTTTTATAGTCGAGTTGTGATCCGTTTGATTGGATCTTTTTTTCACCAGAATTTTTAAGGGTCAGGTATTTCATGGAATTCGGTCTGCGCGAGTGGCTGATCGTTATTGGCATCATCGTTATCGCTGGCATCCTGTTCGACGGCTGGCGCCGTATGCGCGGAGGCAAGGGCAAGCTCAAGTTCAGACTTGACCGCAGCTTCGCGAATATGTCGGACGACGACAGTGATCCGGATCTGCTCAGTACACCGCGTGTGGTGCAACGCGACCACGAGCCGCAACTGGATGAAGACGACCTGCCCTCGATGACTGCCAAGGACCTGCCGCGTCGTCCTCGCAACGAGCCTCAGCAGGGCGACCTCAATCTGGCCGTCGATGAGCCGGTACCGACCTTGCTCAACCCGGTCGATGACCAGCCCGTCGAACCCAAGAAAGCCACCAGGCCGGCTGTCGATGCTGCACCGGTGGAAGAGGTGCTGGTGATCAACGTGGTCGCCCGCGACGACTTTGGTTTCAAGGGCCCGGCGCTGCTGCAGAACATTCTCGAAAGCGGTCTGCGTTTCGGCGAGATGGACATCTTCCACCGTCACGAGAGCATGGCAGGCAACGGCGAGGTGCTGTTCTCCATGGCCAATGCGCTCAAGCCAGGCACTTTCGATCTGGACGACATCGAAGGCTTCAGCACCCGTGCGGTGAGCTTCTTCCTCAGTCTGCCCGGCCCGCGTCATCCGAAGCAGGCCTTCGACGTGATGGTCGCTGCGGCGCGCAAGCTGGCCCATGAACTGGGCGGTGAGCTGAAGGACGACCAGCGCAGCGTGATGACTGCGCAAACCATCGAACACTACCGCCAGCGCATCGTCGAATTCGAGCGCCGGCAACTGACCCAGAAACGCTGAAACACCAGTGCATTGCAAAAGAGCAGCCGAGGCTGCTCTTTTCGTTTGAGAGACCGAGCATGACCGACGCTGCCCAACGTATTTCCGAACTGCGCAATGAACTGGACGCGCACAACTACCGTTACTACGTGCTGGACGAGCCGAGCGTGCCGGACGCCGAGTACGACCGCCTGTTCCGCGAACTGCAGGCGCTGGAGGCGGAGCATCCGGAGCTGGTGACCCCGGAGTCGCCGACCCAGCGCGTCGGCGGTGAAGCGCTCAGCGCCTTTGGCGAGGTGCGCCATGAAGTGCCGATGCTCAGCCTCGGCAATGCCTTCGAAGAAGACGACTTGCGCGCCTTCGACCGCAGCGTGCAGAACGGCCTAGGTGTACAGGGCGGCGATCTGTTTGGCGGTGGTGCCGAGGTCGAGTACAGCTGCGAACCCAAGCTCGATGGTCTCGCCGTCAGCCTGCGTTACGAAAACGGCCAACTGGTGCGCGGCGCCACGCGCGGTGATGGCAGTACCGGCGAGGACATCACCAGCAACGTACGCACCATCCGCAACGTGCCGCTCAAGCTGCAGGGCGAGGGTTGGCCGCAGGTGCTGGAAGTACGTGGCGAAGTGTTCATGCCCAAGGCCGGCTTCGAGGAGTTGAATGCGCGCCAGGCCGAGAGCGGCGGCAAGACCTTCGCCAACCCGCGCAACGCCGCCGCCGGCAGTCTGCGTCAGCTCGACCCGAAGATCACTGCCAGCCGTCCGCTGGAGTTCTGCTGCTACGGCGTCGGCCAGGTCAGCGGCGAGCTGCCAGGCACTCAGGTGGCCATGCTGCAGCAGCTCAAGGCCTGGGGCGTGCCGATCAGTCGCGAGCTGAAACTGGCCAAAGGCGTGGAAGCCTGCCTGGACTACTACCGTGATATCGGCGAGCGGCGCATGAGCCTGGCCTATGACATCGATGGCGTGGTGTTCAAGGTCAACACTATCGAAGATCAGCAGCAGCTGGGTTTTCGTGCGCGCACCCCGCACTGGGCCATCGCCCACAAGTTCCCGGCGCAGGAAGAACTCACTGAGCTGCTCGACGTGGAATTTCAGGTCGGCCGTACCGGCGCGGTCACGCCCGTGGCGCGGCTGAATCCAGTCAAAGTGGCGGGCGTTATGGTGGCTAATGCCACCCTGCACAACATGGACGAAGTGGCGCGCCTGGGTGTGATGATCGGCGATACGGTGATCATCCGCCGCGCCGGTGACGTGATCCCGCAGGTAATGGCGGTGGTGCCCGAGCGTCGTCCGGATAATGCGCGCCCCGTGCACATCCCCGAGCAATGCCCGGTGTGCGGCTCGGCCGTGGAGCGCACGCAACTGGTCAAGCGCAGCAAGGGCAAGGAGTCGCTCAGTGATGGTTCGGTGTACCGCTGTGTCGGTCGCCTGAGCTGCCAGGCGCAGCTCAAGCAGGCGATCATTCACTTCGTCTCGCGCCGCGCCATGGACATCGAAGGCCTCGGCGACAAGACCATCGAGCAGTTGGTGGATGAGAAGCTGATCGCCTCACCGGCCGACCTGTACAAGCTGCAGTACGAACAGATCATCGGCCTTGAAGGCTTCGCCGAGGTGTCCAGCAACAAGCTGCTTGCGGCCATTGCCGATAGCCGCAAGCCTACGCTGGCGCGCTTTATCTACGCGCTCGGTATCCCCGATGTGGGCGAGGAAACCGCCAAGGTGCTGGCGCGCTCCCTGGCCTCGCTGGCGCGCGTACGTCAGGCGCTGCCCCAGGTGCTCACCTACTTGCCGGACATCGGTCTGGAGGTGGCGCATGAGATCCACAGCTTCTTCGAGGACGCGCATAACCAGCAGGTGATCAGCGCCTTGCTCGGCGAGTGCGGCCTCGAGTTGCAGGAAGAGGGCGAACTGAGCGCCGAGTTCTCGGCCGTTGCCACCCTCGGCGGCATGCTCGACAAGCTGAACATTCCGAGTGTCGGTCCCGGTGCCGCGCAGAAATTGGCTGAGCGTTTCGGCAGCCTCGAAGGCGTGCTCGGCGGCGATTGGCTAGACATGCGCCAGACGCTGCCGGAGAAGCAGGCCAAGGCTGTGCGGGAGTTCTTCGACAATGCTGAAAATGCCCAGCTGGCTCGCGCCATCGAGCAGCAGTTGCGTGATTTTGGCATGCACTGGGACAGCGAGAAAAAGGTCGCCGAAGGCCTGCCGCTGGCCGGCCAGACCTGGGTGCTGACCGGTACCCTGGAGGTGATGAGTCGCGACGTGGCCAAGGAGAAATTGGAAAGCCTGGGCGCCAAGGTGGCCGGCTCGGTATCAGCCAAAACCCATTGCGTCGTCGCAGGGCCGGGCGCTGGCTCGAAGCTGGCCAAGGCCAGTGAGCTCGGGGTGAAGGTATTGGACGAAGCGCAGTTCCTCGACCAGCTCAAGGCCTACGGTATCGAACCCTAGGGCGCTGTTCGCGGTCAGAGACTCGCTCCTGCACAGAGAGGCGAAGATACGCCGATCCTGTAGGAGCGGCTTCAGCCGTGAAATGACCGGTGCAGGGTAGCTCCGAGGCTCCCGGATTGCATCCGGCTACGAATTGAGCGACGTGGCCCGGTGCGCCATGCGCACCGCAGCCCCTCCGATCCTCAACCGGCGAAGCGCTGATCCAGATAGGCGATGATCGCCTTGGATTCATACAGCCAGGTGCTCTGACCGTTTTCTTCGATGCGCAGGCACGGCACCTTGATGCGGCCGCCGTGCTGTTCCAGCGCCTGCCGGTGTTCGGCATCGTTCTTGGCGTCGCGCAACTGCACCGGCAGGTTGAGGCGATGCAGGCTGCGCCGCACCTTGACGCAGAACGGGCAGGCGTGGAACTGGTACAGCGCCAGGTCGGCGGTGGCGCGCTCGACTTCGGCTTGCGCCTCGGGGCTGCGCTTGAGTTTGCGCGGGCGGCTGATCCAGTCGACGAATATGACGAGCTGGCCCAGGCCGATACGAAGGGCTTTGAGCAACATGTTTTTGACTCCTGAGCGGGCATGCCGCGGGCGGCAGCCCAGATGATGAGGGTCTTGGTGGTCTTGCTCGCCCTCATCCGGCGCTTCGCGCCACCTTCTCCCGGAGGGAGAAGGGCATCAAGGAGGGCGTCGCTGTGCGACTTTTACGCTAAAAGGGCGACGGCCGTTCAGCGAAGTGAGCGGCCGTCATCTTGGGGGTGGCTCAGCGAACCAGATTGAGAAATTCGCCGCGTGTCGCCGGGTTGCTGCGGAACTCGCCGAGCATCACCGAGGTGACCATGGAGGAATTCTGCTTCTCCACGCCGCGCATCATCATGCACATGTGCTGCGCTTCGATGACCACTGCCACGCCCAGTGCACCGGTGACCTGCTCGACCGCTTCGGCGATCTGCCGACTGAGGTTTTCCTGGATCTGCAGACGCCGCGCGTACATGTCGACGATACGCGCCACCTTGGATAGGCCGAGCACCTTGCCGTTGGGAATGTAGGCGACGTGAGCCTTGCCGATGAACGGCAGCAGGTGATGCTCGCACAGCGAGTACAACTCGATGTTCTTGACCAGCACCATTTCGCTGTTGTCGGAGCTGAACAGTGCGCCGTTGGTGACTTCTTCCAGCGTCTGCTGGTAGCCACGGCAGAGGTACTGCATGGCTTTGGCGGCGCGCTTGGGCGTGTCCAGCAGACCTTCGCGGGTAACGTCCTCGCCAAGCTGGCCGAGGATCGCGGTGTACTGTTGTTCCAGGGACATGGAAAATCCTGTTGGGTATCGAATGGGCGCAGGGTAGGGCGCCGACAAGGACCTGACAAGAGTGCCAGGCGCCAATACGGTTTCTTATTACTCGTCGCGACCATCCATCATGGTGCGCTTGAGGATGATGTACACCGCGCCGGTGCCGCCGTGTTTGGCCAGGCAGGAGCTGAAACCCAGCACCTGCGGGTGCTGGCGCAGCCAGGTGTTTACATGGCTCTTGATCATCGGCTTGCGTCCGTCCATGCGCACTGCCTTGCCGTGGGTGACGCGCACGCAGCGAATCTCCAGCTTGGTGGCTTCGGCGAGAAACTCCCACAGCGTATCGCGGGCCTTCTCGACGCTCATGCCGTGCAGGTCGAGGCTGCCGTCGAAGGGAATCTGGCCCAGCTTGAGCTTGCGCATCTGACCGTCCTGCACGCCGTTGCCGGCCCAGTACAGCGGGTCTTCGGCGCCGACGTCGATGACGAACTGGTCAGACAGCCCGTCCACCTTGGTCTCGCCCTGGCTGATGGTTGCAGCCTGGCGCAGGGAGCTGAACCGTTTACTGTCAGCTTTGGGTTTGCCGGTGTCGGCGCGGTCGTGCTTGATCGGCTTGACGCCGCGCAGCTCGGCCTGGAACAGGGAAAAGTCGTCGTCTTGCATCGGTGGCTCCGCGAAACAGGCGAGCATTTTACCCAAATGGCAGGCGCTGTAAGCGTAGAAAGACGAATTTGTAGGAGCCCGCTTGCAGGCGATCATCAATAATTCGATTGGCGAAGAGCATCGCTGGCACGCCAGCTCCTACTGTTGTGGGCGCTGTGTTTTTGGGCGATTCAGTCGCGCTTTTTCATCAGTGATGGCGACAGGCTCAGGTCGCTGGGGCGACGCAGGCGTCTGCGGCAGCGACGCCAGAAGGCGACGCCGGCCCACAACAGGAACAGGCCGAGCAGCAGCAGAACGATGGCCTCGCCGGTGGAGTCGTTAAGCGTACCCAGCACGGGCGCGCGACCTGCCAGTGAAGCGACGCCCGCCATCGACAAGAGAATGCCGAAAGTGGCGAGCAGGGCGCCCAGGCCGGCTCCGATACGCAGGCGCCAGTGTCTCGGCTGGCGTGGGCGCAAGCGGCGTGCATCGAAATCGTCGGACAGCTTCATTCCGATTTCCTTTGGCTTATCGCCGGTATGACCGACTGGTCGCGTCCGGGTTCCGCAGCATTGGCGATAACTGCAACAGGCTTCACACCAGCGATTTGGCGTGCGGCACCAGGGTGGCGAAGTTGTCGCCCAGTGCGATCATCTCGATGCGATGTACCTCGGCGGCGGCTATCACGCTGCCATCCGGTGCGGGCAGGTCGCGGGTGGCGCAGGCGGCATCGACCAGGGTACAGCGATATCCATAGTCCTTGGCGGCGCGCACGGTGGTACTGACGCTGGAATGGGTCATGAAACCGCAGACGATCAGGTCGAGATGGCCCAGCGCCTGCAGGCGATCATGCAACTCGGTGCCGGCAAAAGCGTTGGGCAGGCGTTTCTCCACGACGATCTCGCCAGCCAGTGGGGCCGCTTCCGGCAGGTGACGACCGCGCGGACCGCTGGGGTCGAGCAGGCCGCCGGGAATGCCAAGGTGTTTGACGTGAACGATGTCAGCACCGGCACTGCGCGCTGCTGCCAGCAGGCTGGCGATCTCTGCCAGCGCGGAGTCCAGGCCCGGCAGCGCCAGTACGCCGCTGCGGTATTCTTCCTGGGCATCGATGATCAGCAGGGTCGCATTGTTCAGGCTGGCCGGCGCGTGGCCACGACCGGTGAGCTGGAACATGGTTTGCGGATGGGACATCTCGGGCTCCTGGCTGATGGTGATGATGTGCCATTGTCCGCTTGCCAGAGCGCTCTGTGAACCTCTATCTGCGCCAAGGCTTGCCCGGTGCATTTTGCCGGAGCAGAATCGGAACTGTCCTGAAGGACTCAGGGTCGTATGCAAAAGGAGTTGCCATGTCTCTTTTGTCGCAGTTTTCCCCGCATTTCTGGCTTTTGTTCTCCATCGCCGTGGCCATCGCGGTTCTGCGCGAGCTGCGCCGTCCTGATGACGATGCCTTGCGCAAGAAGCACGAGCGGCTATGAGCACTCGATAACCCGCAATTCATGCGCTCGCTACCTGCACTGGGCTAAACTTCCGCACTTTTCACCCGGAGGCCGCCCGTGACCGCTCTCACTACCCGTTTACGCACCCTGCGCGATTACATCCGTTGGGCCGTCAGCCGTTTTCAGGCCGAGCAACTGTTCTTCGGTCATGGCACCGACAACGCCTGGGATGAAGCGCGCCAACTGGTGCTCGGTGCACTGCACCTGCCTTGGGAAATTTCCGACACCTACCTCGATTGCCGCCTGGAAGACGACGAGCACGCCCACCTGCAGACGCTGCTCAAGCGCCGTATCGAAGAGCGTGTACCCACCGCGTACCTGCTCGGTGAGGCATGGTTCTGCGGTTTGCCTTTCGTCGTCGATGAGCGTGTGCTGGTGCCGCGTTCGCCGATCGCCGAGCTGATCGACCGTCACTTCGCCCCCTGGCTGCCGACCGAGCCGGCGCGCATTCTCGACCTGTGCACCGGCTCCGGCTGCATTGGCATCGCCTGCGCCTACGAATTCCCTGAAGCGGAAGTGGTGCTGGGCGACCTTTCGTTCGATGCGCTGGAGGTGGCCAACCTCAACATCGAGCGCCATGGCCTGGAGGAGCGTGTCTACTGTGTGCAGGGCGATGGTTTCGCTGGGTTGCCGGGGCAGCGTTTCGACCTGATCGTCTCCAACCCGCCGTATGTCGACGCCGAGGATTTTGCCGACATGCCCGCCGAGTACCAGCACGAGCCGGCGATGGGCCTGGCCTGCGGCAATGATGGTCTGGATCTGGTGCGACGCATGCTGGCCGAGGCGGCCGATCACCTCACCGAGCGTGGCGTGCTGATCGTCGAGGTGGGCAACAGTCAGGTGCATGTCGAGGCGTTGTACCCGGATGTGGACTTCACCTGGCTTGACTTCCAGCGCGGCGGACACGGTGTGTTCCTGCTGGCGGCCAAGCAGTGCCGCGAGCATCAGGAACTGTTTCGTTCGCGCATCGAAGGCTGACCCGCCGGTGCGCACGGCGCACCCTACGAGCATTGCGGCTGACTTAGTGCCGTAGGGTGCGCCGCGCGCACCAGGGGCCGCTAGCGTGTTGCGATCCAGATCAGCAACCCGGCCTGAAACAGGCTGAATGCCACCAGGCAGGTGATGGTGAAGCGCAGGCCGCTGTCTTCGCGTTTGAGGCGCTCGAGCCGATCTTCCAGCTTGCGCAGTTTGACGTCCTGCTCCTGCAGCGTCTGGTCGGCCTGCTGCAACATCGCGGCAGCATCCAGCAACTCGATGATCTGCACCTTCTCGGCATGCCAGTCGCCATGCAGCGAGCTGACTCGCGGTGCGCTGTAGAAAGGCTTGAGTTGCAACGGGTCGCTGTACTCGATGGTGAAACCCTGCGCCTTCAGCGCGTGGTCACGGCGGGCGCGGGCGGCGTCATTGAAGTTGTCCTTGGTCGGCAGGGCGGCGCCCTCGACTTGATAGTGCGCGTACTGTTTGCGTGCCCAGGCAATGCCCTGGGCCATGAGAAAGCGCCCCAGACCACGATTGCCCGGCTCTACGCTAAGGCCCTTGTCGGGGCCGAAGCGAACCTCCTTGCGCTGATGGTCGGCCCAGACCTCCAGCAGGTTGTTGTGGCGATGCAGGCGCTGGCCGGGCACCTGGATGGTCAGGCGCAGCAGGCTCGTGTCTTTGGCGTGACGCTCCACCCGGCCAAGCTGGACGAAGCGCAGTGGCCTCGGACCGGTTTCCCGGTCGACGGGTAGCGGCGCCAGACGCAGCAGGCTGAATTGCTCGGCTGGAAGGTCCGCCCAGGGATGTGGCGCGGCAGGCGTTTCGCTTGTCGCCGCTTCGGCATCTGGCGCTTGTGCCTGCGGGGCTGGGTTTTCGCTCATGGGCGTCCTGTGTGCTGTTCGGTGGCCGTCGATGCGTTATCGGCCATTTTCCTCGGCACTGGAGCGAATGAAGGACAGGATCTTCTCACCCAGCGCACGGGCCAAGGGTAGCTGTGGATCGTCGTAGGACGCCAGCTGTTCGTTCCAGGGCGCCGGGGTGATGCGCAGGACATGGTTCATGCCGGCGATCATCACCAGTTCGGCATCGGGCTTGGCCTGCTTGAGCACTTCGGCGTTGTCCGGGCTGACCTGGGCGTCGTGAGTGCCTTGCACGATCAGTGCGGGAATCTGCAGCGCGGCGAAGTTTTCCGCCGGGTCCTGGCGCAGCAGGCTGATCAGGTAGGGCTGTACGCTGGGGCGATAGATCGCTTGCAGTTCCCTGGGCACCTTGGGCTGCAGCTTGCCGCGAATCAGGTTGGCGAGGATGTGCCGGCTCTCGGCCAGAAGCGGCGGCGGCAGGCGCATGGCCAGCTGCATGTCCAGTACCTGGCCAATGGGGTAGGCGGGGCCGGCGATGGACACCAGGGCATCGGCCTGGCTGCCAGGCGCGGCCAGGCTGGCGATCAGTGCGCCTTCGCTGTGGCCGATGAGAATCAATCGATCAAAACGCGGATCATCCCTGAGCAATCCGGCCCAACCTTCAGCATCGGCCACATAGCGCTCGACGCTGAGGTCCTTTTCCTCCGGCGTGGCGGTGCGGCTGGCGGCCACGCCGCGCTTGTCGTAGCGCAGGCTGGCGATGCCGTTGCGTGCCAGCACCTGGGCCAGCTTCTTCAGCGCATCGTTATGCCCGCCTTGAGGGTTGTTGCCGTCGCGGTCGGTGGGGCCTGAACCGGCGATCAGCAGCGCCACCGGCACCGGCTTGTCGCTCTGCGGCACCAGCAGGCTGCCGTACAGGGTGCCCTGGTCGGTGTCGAGGCTGACGGGTAGTTGCCGGGTGGTGCTGGCCTGGGCCAGGCCGGTGATCAGGGTGAGGGACAAGAGCAGGGCTCGCAACATGATGAGGGCAGGGTAGTGGCAGGTTGGTGTTGGACGCTGGCAGCGGGGCAAGGTTCGGGCACTTCTAAAAACTAGCTGCGTTGTCATCACTGCGTTAGAAAACAGGCTCAAATGCTCATTTACAGCCCGTAAACTCCGCTTTTCGCCTGTTTTCTGCGGGGCCGCCATCGGTATTGTGCTGACTGCCTCGCTTACGTTTTTAGAAATGCCCGTTCGGGGTGAACTGCACGTTATCGGCAGGTATACTCGCCCACCTTGTGAATCGGGCCTGCGCAGCGCCGGGCCTGAGCTGAATTTCGCGGAGCGTCTTCCCATGTCCGGCAATACCTACGGCAAGCTGTTCACCGTCACCACCGCTGGCGAAAGCCATGGCCCGGCGCTGGTCGCCATCGTCGACGGTTGCCCGCCCGGTGTCGAGATCTCCCTGGAAGACCTGCAGCGCGACCTCGATCGCCGCAAGCCGGGCACCAGCCGCCACACCACACAGCGCCAGGAAGACGATGAGGTGGAAATCCTGTCGGGCGTGTTCGAGGGCAAGACCACCGGCTGCTCCATCGGTCTGCTGATCCGCAACACCGACCAGAAGTCCAAGGACTACTCGGCGATCAAGGATCTGTTCCGCCCGGCCCACGCCGACTATACCTACCACCACAAATACGGCATCCGCGACTACCGTGGCGGCGGCCGCAGCTCGGCACGTGAGACCGCCATGCGCGTGGCGGCCGGAGCCATCGCCAAGAAGTTCCTGGCCACCCAGGGCATCATCATCCGCGGCTACATGAGCCAGCTCGGCCCTATCGAAATCCCGTTCAAGACTTGGGACAGCGTCGAACAGAACGCCTTCTTCAGTCCCGACCCGGACAAGGTGCCGGAACTGGAGGCCTACATGGATCAGCTGCGCCGCGACCAGGATTCGGTCGGCGCGAAGATCACCGTGGTTGCCGAAGGGGTGATGCCGGGCCTCGGCGAGCCGATCTTCGACCGCCTCGACGCCGAACTGGCCCATGCACTGATGAGCATCAACGCGGTCAAGGGCGTGGAGATCGGCGCTGGTTTCGCCAGTGTCGCCCAGCGTGGCACCGAGCACCGCGACGAGCTGACCCCGGAAGGTTTTCTCTCCAACAACGCTGGCGGCATTCTCGGCGGCATTTCCAGCGGCCAGCCGATCATCGCCCACCTGGCGCTCAAGCCGACCTCCAGCATCACCACGCCGGGGCGTTCCATCGACGTCGATGGCAACCCGGTGGATGTGATCACCAAGGGCCGTCATGACCCTTGCGTGGGCATCCGTGCCACGCCGATCGCCGAGGCGATGATGGCCATCGTGCTGATGGATCACCTGCTGCGTCACCGCGCGCAGAACGCCGACGTGCGCGTCACCACACCGGTGCTGCCTCAACTGTGATTCGGGCGGCGGCATGAGCGCGGCCCTGCCGTACTGGCGGCTTTCCGGTTTCTACTTCTTCTACTTCGCCCTGCTCGGGGGGACGGCGCCGTTCCTGGCGCTGTACTTCGACCACCTGGGCTTTTCCCCGGCGCGGATCGGCGAGTTGATCGCCATTCCCATGCTGATGCGCTGCCTGGCACCGAACCTGTGGGGTTGGCTGGGTGACCACACCGGTCAGCGCCTGTTGATCGTGCGTTTCGGCGCGCTGTGCACCCTGGTCTGCTTCGCCGGCATCTTCTTCAGTCAAAGCTACGCCTGGCTGGCGCTGATCATGGCCACTCACGCCTTCTTCTGGCATGCGGTGCTGCCGCAGTTCGAGGTGATCACTCTGGCCCATTTGCGCGAGCAGGCGGCGCGCTACAGCCAGATTCGCCTGTGGGGCAGCATCGGCTTCATCGTCGCTGTGGTCGGCCTCGGTTTGCTGTTCGAGTGGCTGAGCCTGGACGCGTATCCGGCGGCGCTGCTGGTGATCATCGCCGGTATCGTCGTCAGCAGTTTCTGGGTGCCCAATGCACGGCCCGTGCTGCGCCCGAGCACGCCGGAGTCGGAGGGTTTTGTGCGTCAATTGCGCCGCCCCGGCATCCTGGCGTTCTACGTCAGCGTCGGGCTGATGCAGTTGAGCAACGGCCCGTACTACACCTTCCTCACTCTGCACCTGGAGGGTGTTGGCTACGGCCGTGGCGCCATCGGGCTGTTCTGGGCGTTGGGGGTGGTGGCGGAGATCCTGCTGTTCCTGGTCATGGCGCGGCTGCTGCAGCGCTATTCACTGCGCGCCGTGTTGCTGGTCAGCTTCCTGATCACCGCCGTGCGCTGGCTGCTGCTGGGTAATCTGCCCCAGTACCTGCCGGTGCTGCTGCTGGCGCAGTGCATGCACGCTGCCACTTTTGGCGCTTTCCATGCCGCCTGCATCCACTTCGTGCAGCGCAGTTTCGCTGATCGCCAGCAGGGCCAGGCCCAGGCGCTCTATGTCAGCCTGGCCGGCATCGGCGGTGCGTTGGGTGCGCTGTATGCCGGCTATAGCTGGAAGGGCCTGGGCCCGGCCTGGACCTTCGCCATCGCCAGTCTGGTAGCCTTGCTCGCAGCCTTCATCATTGCCACCCGTCTGCCGCCCGAGCAGCCCTGAATCGAGTGAACCCGTCATGAGCAGCCTCGCCGTCCACCTGCACACCTCCCCGGAACTGCCGAACAAGGTCCTTAACCACGCCGACGATATCGCCAGCACCTTGTCCGCGGTGGGCATCGACTATCGCCAGGTGGAGTTGCCGGCTGCGTTGCGCCCTGGTTGCGAGCAGGCCGAGTTCGACGCCGCCTATGGTTTGTGGCTGCAGGCATTCATGGGTAAGGAAGGGCATGTGCAGCAGGAGCTGTTCAACCTGCAGCGCAATGATCCGCAGAAGCTGGAGCTGCGCGCTCGGTATCTGGACGAACTGGTGCAGTCGAGCGCCAGTACCTGGTTGTTCCTGGGTGGTTTCGCCCAACTCAGCGTGCATCTGGATGACTACGTATACGTGCTGCAGGGCGAGCGTGGCGATCTGCTGACGCTGCCGGCCGGCACGCGTCACTGGTTCGACCTGGGCGAAGAGCCGCACGTGCTGGCGCTGCGTCTGAGCCCGAGCGAGGACACACCAGAACGCACCGGTGACGATATCGCCAGCCGGTTTCCGCGCCTGGGGGACTGAAGGAACCTCAGCCAATCAACGACTATCCTATGCAGGCAACCTCTCGGACAGGAGTGTCGTCATGGGTTCCACCTTCAATGGGCTGATTGGCCTGGTTATCCTCGCACTGGATATCTGGGCCATCATCAACGTGGTCAAGAGCAACGCGGAAACTGGAATCAAGATTCTATGGATTCTGCTGATCGTGCTGTTGCCGGTGATCGGTCTGATCATCTGGGCGCTGATGGGGCCGCGCGGCAACGTCAGAATATGACTCGCCTGTGGCTGCTGGCCCTGGCTCTGGCGCTGCTGCCGCTGTTTAGTGTGGCGGCAGATAACGCCGACGCCTGGCAGGCATTGCGCGAAGGTCGTGCGCTGATACTCATGCGTCACGCCACCGCGCCGGGTACGGGCGACCCGGCGAACTTTCGCCTGGGACAATGCGAAACTCAGCGTAACCTCAATGCTCAAGGGCGTGCCGAGGCCCGGCGCTGGGGTGAGTTGCTCGCGCGTCAGGGGATCGAACAGCCGCGCCTTCTCAGTAGCCGCTGGTGCCGCGCGCTGGACACGGCCAGCAACATGCAGCGCGGTCCGGTACAACCCTTCGCTGCGCTGGATTCGTTCTTCGGCAAGCCCGAGGATGGCGCCGAGCAGACCGCCGAGCTGATTCGCTCGGTCAACCAATTGCCTGCTGGCGCGCCGTTGGTGCTGGTTTCCCATCAGGTCAATATCACCGCCCTGACCGGCATCTTTCCGGCGTCGGGCGAAGGGCTGATTCTGGCTTTGCCCCTTCGTCCGCGTGCAGAGCCTCTGGCGCGCATACCCGCGCCTTAGGCTACAAAGCCAGTTGCGCCTGCGCCGGCTGCAATACACCCTCGAGTTCCAGCAACTGTTGCTTGCGCGGCAGGCCACCGGCATAACCGGTCAGGCTGCCGTCCCGGCCGATCACGCGGTGGCAGGGCACGATGATGGAGATGGGGTTGGCGCCGTTGGCCGTCCCCACCGCGCGTACGGCCTGCGGCCTGCCGATCACATTGGCCAGCTCCGAATAGCTGCAGGTGCGGCCGTAGGGAATGTCCAACAGCGCCTGCCAGACTGACTGCTGGAATGCCGTGCCCCTCGGCGCAAGGCGCAATTCGAACTGACGGCGCTTGCCGGCGAAGTATTCATCGAGCTGGCTGCACACGGCGTCCAGCTCACGGCCAGCGGGCTGCCAATGGTCTTCGATGCGCCAGGGCCGGCTGTCCAGCTCCATCAGCAATAGTTGCAGGCCGCTGTCGTCGGCTGCGATCAGCAGCGGACCGACGGGGCTGTCGTGGTAGCGGTAATGCATGTCTCAGCCTCCCGAATAGTTATGCCAGAGGTACGCGGCTGCATAAGCGCGCCACGGGCGCCAGGCTTCGGCGCGTGCTTTCAGGCGGCGCGCATCGATGCCTTCCGCTCCCCATACCGGCGCCTTGAGCAAACCCAGGTCGCTGGCGGGAAAGGCGTCGGCCTCACCGAACGCACGCAGGGCGATGTACTCCGCTGTCCACGGGCCGATGCCTGGCAGGGCGCATAGCTGCTCGATCAGTGCTGTACTGCCGTCGGCCAGATGCAGTTTCAGGCTGCCATCGGCAATGCGCGCGGCGAAATGCTGCAGGCATTGCACGCGTTTACCGGGCATGCCGATGCCGCTCAGGTCGGCCTCGGCAAGCGCCTGTGGTGAGGGGAACAGATGGCTGATGCCCAGCGTTTCTGGCGTTTCGATCCGTGCGCCGACACGTTGCACCAGACGCCCGACTATGGTGACCGCCGCCTTGACCGTGACCTGCTGGCCGACGATGGCGCGCACCGCCTGTTCGAACGGATCGAACGCCACCGGCAGGCGCAGGCCGGGATTGCGTCGCAGCAGCGGCGCGAGCAGTTCGTCAGCGCTCAGATGCAGCGCAATCGCCTCGGGCTCGCTGTCGAGATCGAACATGCGCCGCACGCGTTGTTCGAGTTGATCCAGATGCGCGGGCGAGGCCAGGCGGCAGCGCAGTTCCAGCGCGTTCTGACTTGGCAACGGGGCAACCCGAAACCAGCCGGGTGTGCCGTCGATGCTGAAGCCGCGGCTGTAGCTGTCCGCGCTCAGTGACTCCAGCCCGGGAATCGCGCGCAGAGCGAAATGGCTGTGGAACTGTTGCCAGTCCCAGGGCGGTTGGTAGGGCAGAAGCAGCGTGATGATGTTCATGGCTGGCACCCTAGCTCGGCATCTGCGCTTTGTCAGCGTGAAGATGACTTTCAAACTGCGACGATCGTGGCTGTGTGCGTGGGCGCAGTGTGTACGGCGCACCCTACATGGAGCGCGCACCGCAGGGCCAAGTCGTAGGGTGCGCCGCGCGCACCAGGGGAGGCAGAAGCGATAGATGGCAGCACGGCTCAGGCACCCCAGGAGCCCCGTTGATAACGCCCGGGCGTGATGCCTTTCCAGCGCTTGAACGCGTGGATGAAGTTCGACAGCTCGCCGTAACCCAGGCGCTCGGCGATTTCCTCCAGGCTCAGACCGCCGGCATCCAGCAGCTCTTCGGCCAGGGTCTGTCGGACTTCGTCCTGCAGGGCACGGAAGCTGGTGCCTTCTTCGATCAGGCGCCGGCGCAGGGTGCGGCTGCTCAGGTGCAGGCGCTCTGCGACCTGCTCCATGTCGGCGATCTGTCCCGGCGACTGCAACAGAAGCTGGCGCACCCGTCCGGCCAGGCCCTGATGCCATTGATGGCGCGCCAGCAACGCCTGGCATTGCTGCTCACAGGCGCTGACCAGTTGCGGGTTGGCCCGTGGCAGTGGGTTGTCCAGCAAATCGGCGGCAAAACCCAGTCGATTACGCGCCGCGCCAAAGTGCGGCATCTGGCCAAAGGCGGCGATAAAAGGTGAGACGTCAGCCGGCGCCGCCTGGCGCAGCTCCACATTCAGCAATCGCAGTGTGCTGCCGAGCAGCTCGCGCACGACCACCAGGGCGCCGAGCATGTCGCGCTGCACGATGAAGTCATGCAGCGTCGGGGTCAAGGCGCTGTCATCGAAATACAGGCTGGCGACGGCGTCATCCACGCTCAGGCTGATGCGGGTGAAGGCATAGGTCAGGCCGTGATAGCGCAGCCCCAGCTCGGCGGCTTGGCGTACCGTGGCACTGCTGAGAATGGCGTAACCCCAGGCACCGTAAGTGGTCAGGTGGTAGCGCCGCCCGGCCTGTAAACCAAGGTCGCCAACGTCGGGCAGCGCCTCGATCAGGTTGGCGATCAACTGCAGTTCGCGCTGCGCGTCGATCTCCCCATTCAAGCTGGCCAGTTGCACCGGACTGAGCCCCGTCTCGTGCAGGCATTTGTCCAGGCTCAGACCGAGGTCGAGCCCCAGTTGAGTGAGCAACTGGAGGCTGATGATGCTGCGTCGTGCAGGCCAGGGGGCTGACATGGATTGTCCGAAAATCACAATATCCTGGCCGACTATGCCATAACCTGGGCGCTGCGAGGCAAGTAGCATCGGCTCATCGTCATACACGGGTCACTACAATGCATAACAACCCCCGTACGAATGCGCCCTGGCGCGTGTTGATCATCGGCAGCGGTTTTGCCGGTCTGGGCTTGGCCATGCAGCTGCGCAAGGCCGGCGAGGACGACTTCCTGTTGCTGGAAAAGGCCGGCGAGGTCGGCGGCACCTGGCGCGACAACAGCTACCCGGGCGCCGCCTGCGACGTGCCTTCGCACCTGTATTCCTTTTCCTTCGAGCCCAAGCACGACTGGTCGCGCAAGTTCGCGCCGCAGGCGGAAATTCACGCCTATATCCTGCAATGCGTGGAGAAACACCGGTTGCACCCGCACATCCGCCTGAACAGCGAAGTACTCGGTGCCGAGTTCGATGCCGCGCGTGGTATCTGGCGCGTCGAACTGGCGGGGGGCGAAGTGATCGAGACGCAGGCGCTGGTCAGTGCCTGCGGCCAGCTCAATCGGCCGGCCTACCCGAAACTGCCCGGCCTGGAGCATTTTCGCGGCGAGGCTTTTCATTCGGCGCGCTGGCGCCATGATCTGGATCTGACCGGCAAGCGCGTGGCGGTGATCGGCACCGGCGCTTCGGCGATCCAGTTCGTGCCACAGATCCAGCCCAAGGTCGCCAGCCTGAGCCTGTTCCAGCGCTCGGCTGCCTATGTGCTGGCCAAGCCGGATCGTGCCTATAGCCCTTGGGAGATTGCCCTCAAACAGCGTTTGCCCCTGCTGCAACGCGCCGACCGCCTCCTGCAATACCTGCATCACGAGGGCCGGGCGCTGGCCTTTATCCGCTTCCCCTGGCTGATGCGCCTGTTTCGTCATAGCTTCACCCGCCATCTGCAGCGGCAGATGCCCGATGCCGGCAAGCGTGAGCGGTTGCAGCCGAACTACCCCATGGGCTGCAAGCGCATCCTGATCAGCAACGACTACTTTCCGGCGCTGGCGCAGGCCAATGTCGAGATCGTCGACGCGGCGATTCGCGAGGTGCGTGAGCAGTCGCTGGTGACGGCCGATGGTCGTGAGCATCCCTGCGATGTGCTGATCTACGGCACCGGTTTCACCGCCACCGATTTCCTGGCGGCGATGCGCATTCGCGGCCTCGATGGGCTGGAGCTGAACGAGGCCTGGAAGGAGGGCGCCGAGGCCTACAAGGGCATCAGTGTCAGCGGCTTTCCCAACCTGTTCCTGCTCTACGGGCCGAACACCAACCTCGGCCACAACTCCATTCTCTATATGCTCGAGAGCCAGTACGCCTACGTACTGGGCTGCCTGCAGGCGCTGCGCGAACAAGGGCTGCGCTACCTCGATCTGCGGCCGACGGTGCAACGGCACTACAACGCCGAGTTGCAACGAGCGACTCATCGAACGATATGGGAACAGGGCTGCGACAGCTGGTACAAGACCGCTACCGGCAAGCACACCAACAACTGGCCGGGGTTCACCTTCACCTATCGCCTCATGACCCGTACTCCGGAGCTTGCCGACTATGACTGCGTCCGC
Organism: Pseudomonas chaetocerotis; assembly: GCF_015712105.2. Classification (NCBI taxonomy): domain Bacteria; kingdom Pseudomonadati; phylum Pseudomonadota; class Gammaproteobacteria; order Pseudomonadales; family Pseudomonadaceae; genus Pseudomonas; species Pseudomonas chaetocerotis. The sequence continues at coordinate 157,875 of NZ_JACFYX020000007.1, read as the reverse complement.
TGACTTCAAGGCTCCAGCCGCCGAGCAGATGCTGCTGCGCGGCCTGCTGCGCGGTTTTCTGCGTCTGTTCTTCCGCAGCCTGGTACGGCCGCCGATGCCGGTGGCCGGACAGCGTCGTTGGCTGCGCGCGCTCACCGCCATCACGCTGACGCCGCGCGGGGTCAGTCGCAGCGCCGACACCCTGGCTGCACGTCCCTGCGAGTGGCACCGGCCGCCTGTCAGCAGCGGCAGCGTGCTGCTCTATCTGCACGGCGGTGCCTTCATGATCGGCGGGCCTGACACGCACCGAGGCATCTGCGCCAGCCTGGCCAAGCGCGCGGCTCTGGAGGTCTGCGCGCTGGATTACCGTCTGGCGCCTGAGCATCCCTACCCGGCAGCGCGTGATGATGTGGTGGCGGCTTACCAGGCATTGTTGGCGGCCGGCTACAGAGCCGAACAGATCGCCATTGGCGGCGACTCGGCTGGCGGCAACCTGAGTCTGGTCGGTTGCCTGCGCATCCTCGAACTCGGCCTACCGGTGCCTGCCGCACTGGTGTGCTTCTCGCCGGTCACCGATTTCACCGGCGAGCAGATGCACGAGCCGCCAGCAGGAGACCCGCTGCTCCACCCCAGCTGGATCGAGCAGGCTGCGCAGCTGTATTGCCCGGCCGACCTGGCGCGCAACGATCCGGGCCTGTCGCCGCTGTTCGCCGATCTCAGCCAATTGCCGCCGACGCTGATCCAGGTCGGCGAAGACGAGTTGCTGCTGAACGACAGCCGGCGCCTGGCCGAGCGCGCCAAGGCGGCCGGGGTGAACGTGCGCCTGGAGCGTTATCCGGGGTTGTGGCACGTGTTCCAGGCGCATGTCGGCATGTTGCGTGCGGCGGATTACGCCATCGCCCGCGTGGCAGCCTTTCTCCGTGAGCGAGGTGTGTGATGAACAACATTCTCATCAGCGGCGCCGCATCGGGCATCGGCGCCGCCACCGCGCGGCTGTTTCACGCACGGGGCTGGCGCGTCGGGTTGCTCGATGTCGATGAAAAGGCGCTGGCAGCCTTGGCCGCCGAGCTGGGCGGCGCCTGGCATGCGCCGCTGGATGTGGTCGATGCCGCGGCGGTGAACGCCGCGTTGGCCGACTTCTGCGCGCAGGGCGGCGGCCAGTTGCGCCTGCTGTTCAACGGCGCAGGCATTCTGCGCACCGGTGCCTTCGCCGATATCGAGCTGGAACAGCACACGCGCCTGGTACAGATCAATGTGCTTGGCGTGCTCAATCTTTGCCATGCGGCCTATCCCTATCTCAAGGTCACGCCACAGGCGCAGGTGATCAATATGGGCTCGGCCTCGGCGCTCTATGGCGTGCCGCAACTGGCCAGCTACTCGGCCAGCAAGTTCGCCGTGCGTGGGCTTACCGAGGCGCTGGAGCTGGAGTGGCGTGAACACGGCATCCGCGTGGGTGACCTGATGCCGCCGTTCGTCAATACCCCGATGGTGCGCAGTCAGACGCAGCGTCCGCCGGTGATGCGCCGTCTGGGCGTGCGTCTGGAGGCCGAGCAGATCGCCGAAGCAGCCTGGAAGCAGGCCCACGCCAGCACTGTGCATCGCCCGGTGGGGCTGCAGTTCGGGCTGCTGTTCAGCCTTGGACAGATCACGCCGGGCTGGATCAACAGGTTGCTGATGGCCTGGCTGAGTCGCCCGTGAGTTCGGGCGAGGCGTTCGGGCTGGCCAATTGCCGCTGGTCGCCGGTTTTGTCACAAAGGCTTTCTGTATGGCGCGAATCTCTCTCGTAGCAGCTACTCTACGGGAGACGGTTTCAGTTCGGTGTTCTGCCGGGCAGTCGTCGATACGCTTGCAGTAGACACATCGAGCATCTGCTCGATTCTCGGGGCGGCGCCACTTGGGTGCTTCTGTGAACGCCGGGCGTTTTCAGAGGTTTCCACTAGGAGTCGCGACACCGTCCGCAGGACGGTCGCATTGGGAAAGCGGTTAATCCATCCATAGCCTGAGAGGGGGTCGTTTATGAGCACAGCCTTCCACGAAGACTCCAGCACGTCGGTGCTGCGTCGGATGAAAGAAGGGGGATTCGACTTCGCCCAGTTTCACCCGATCGAGTTCTACGCCATCTTTCCCGACGAAGAACGGGCCAGAACGGCGGCCAGAAACTTTCGCGGCGAGTCGCTCAATGCTCAGATATCCGCCCGCGAGGACGGCATCTGGCACCTGCAAATCAGCAAAGTGATGTATGCCACCCATGCCGGTATCGGCGAGTTCGAACATGACCTGGAGTCCATCGTCGTCCCGCTGGGCGGCAAGATGGATGGCTGGGGTGTTACCCAGGAGGTGAAAGCGTCAGCCATGCGTTAAAGGTGAATGCAGCGGTATTCCCCACCACAGACCATCGGCCGGCTGTCCGGCCGATGGTTTCAATTCCCAGCCCACCTCGACTTGCCAATCCTTCTCGCGCAGACTGCGCGGCGGAGGTAGCTATGGCCGATGTTCTGATCCTGACTCATATCGATTATTGCCCGCCAGCCCACTTGGCGCAGGTGCTGCAGGCGCGTGGCTGCAGTTTCGACGTGCTGCGCGTCGACCTGGGTGAATTGCGCGGCTACGACCTGGAGCGGCCCAAGGCGGTCGCCGTGATGGGCGGGCCGATGAGCGTCAACGACCCGCTACCGTGGATCGCCGACGAAGTGGCCGCGTTGCAGCGCCTTCTCGCGCGCGACATTCCCATCATCGGTCACTGCCTGGGCGGCCAACTGCTGGCCAAGGCACTGGGCGCGAGCATCCGCCGTATGGCCTACACCGAGGCGGGTTGGCAGCGTATGCAGCGCCGCCCGGAGGCAGTCGATAGCCCCTGGCTGGCGCATGTGCCCGCAGCGTTCAGTATTTTTCAGTGGCATGGCGACACCTTCGCACTGCCTGACGGCGCCCAGCCGCTGCTGAGCAGCCGCTGGTGCGACAACCAGGCCTTTGCCTGGGGTGACAAGGTGCTGGCGTTGCAAGGGCATCCGGAAATGACTGATGGGTTGATCGAGCTCTGGCTCGACGACTGGGCGCATCTGCTCGATGCCAGCCAGCCCAGCCAGCAGAGCATCGCCGAGATGCGCGACGACCTGAGTGAGAAGGTCAGGGCACTGAACCAGGTTGCCGAAGGTTTCTACGCACACTGGCTGGAACTGGCTGGCCTTTGAGCCTGGAGAGGGCGAGGTGCCATCGGCACTTGGCCGCAGCTTAAAGCTCGTCAGGGATCAACGCCAGCAGATCGGTCACCCCAACATCCACACCGGCCTGGGCCAGCAGCGTCGTGGCCTGTCCGCGGTGATGCGTCTGGTGGTTGAACAGGTGCATCAACAGGGCGAAGAAGTGCTTTTGAGCGGCCACACCCTTCATGTTGCGGTAGCTCAGCAGTTGATCCAACTGCTCTTCGCCCATCTCGGCGGCCAGGGCTTCGATGCAACTGTCCAGTTGCATGCGTAGCGCAGCCAGTTCGCGGATATCTGCCGCCATCGGCTGATCCAGGCGCGTCGGCTTTTCCAGCTCTGCGAGCGCCTGCAATGCCCGGAAGTTGGCCGGGTGCGCGGTGTAGCGCCCCAGCCAGATACGGTCAGCCACCAGCAGGTGATTCAGCGTGCCGAGGATCGAGCCGAAGAACGCGCCACGCTCGGCACTCAGCGCTTCGTCGGGCAGGGTGGAAGCCGCCGCGTAGAGCCGTTCATTCATCCAGCTGTTGTAGCGCGCCATCAGGCGGATATGGTCGATTCTCTGCATGGATTCACCTGTTGCTCACGGTTTACCGGTGATGATGGCGGCTGCGCCAATCGTCTCTCAGTAGCCCAAAGAGTGCCGAGTCCGAGACCTGTCCGTCGATGATCCAGCGCTGGCGTAGCAATCCTTCCTGGCTGAAACCCAAACGTTCAAGCGCGCGGCCGGAGGCAGTATTGCTCGGGTCGATCTCGGCTTCGACGCGATTGAGCTCCAGGGTTTCGAACCCATGGCGCAGTAGCTCACCGGCCGCTTCCTGGACGTAACCCTTGCCCCAGGCAGAGGATGCAATGCCAAAACCGATCTCCGCACGACGCGACTCCGGCTGATAGTTGAACAGCAGGCATTTGCCTATCAGCTCGGCGCTTTCCCTGTCGACGATAGCCAGGGTCAGGCGTTGGCCATCGTGCATGGCCTGTTGTTCGGCGCGGATGAAGTCCTGCGCCACGGCCTCGCTGGTCCAGGGTGGGGTGTTCCAGTACTGCATGACCTGTGGGTCGGAAAAGATCGCGAACAGCGTTGCTGCGTCCGCTGCTTGCAGAGGACGCAGCAGGAGACGATTGGTTGTCAGTGTCACGGAAAGATCAGGCATGGTTTTCCTCATGTTCAGAAGCGCTCGTCAGCAATGGCTGGCATCAAACATCGCATCAGGGCAACGACATCGTTCAGTGGGGTCAGCCGGCCGCGCTCATGTCGAGCCGCTGGTTCGACCGTCGTTTGCAGGCCGTAGTGAGTCGTGATTTGGATCAGTTGCAGGCAGGTGATGGCCAAGCCCCTCGCGCAGGTTCTCGGCAATACCCGTGAAGGCAGGTGTGCTGGCACCGCAAGACACCTCAGGATGACCGCCTTGTAGTGATGCCGAGCTGGGACCGGTCAGGATCAAGTGCGGCCTGGCGACGCCGGGCAGGGGCGACAGCAGGCCTTTGAGCCGCAGCAAGGTCGCACCGGTCACCATGATTCATATCCTGTACCTCCTTGATTCATGACGGAATCTTCCATGGCTCGGGCGAGCGCGACACTCGACCGAGCGGGTAAGGATCGGGACGTTAGCGGGACAGCGTGTCACGGGTCAAACGATGGTCTGCTGGCGCACGGCTTGAAACGTTACAGACTGTCTCTGCAACGGCTTGCGCGCGCGGTAGAGGAAGATGGACTCCCGCGCGTGCGGGAGCGGCGGCGGGCCACTGAGGGGCGTAGCCGACTACTGACCGCTCGGCTCCGACCATACGGCAAACTCGTTGCCGCCCGGCTCGACGAAGTGAAAGCGCCTTCCACCGGGGAAGGCAAAGATCGGTTTGACGATTTCCCCACCGGCGGTTTCGACCTTGGTCAGGGTGTCTTCCAGCTGTGCGCTGTAGAACACGATCAGCGCGCTGCCGTTATCGCTGCGCGCGGACATCTCGGCGCTGAAGAAACCGCCATCCAGGCCTTCGTCGGCGAAGGCCGCGTAATCGGGGCCGTAGTCCGTGAATCGCCAGCCGAAAGCGGCCTGAAAGAAGGCCTTGGTGGCCGGTAGATCGCGGCTGGGGTATTCGACGTAATTGATCTTCTCGTGAGCAGGCATGCCGGGTTCCTTGGCAGTGAGAGAACGGTGGATTACTGACGTGATCTGGCCAGATCGATGGCCGCCTGGATAGCTGCGCGTGCTTGCGGGCTGTTCTTCCAGCAGGTCGAGCCCAACTGACCGGCTACCGCCGTGACGATATCGCCGACGCTGGCTTCGGCCAGTTCCTGAAGCGAGTTGATGCCGATTTGTTCAAGTCGCTGCACGACGGTAGGGCCTACGCCTTTAACGTTCAGAAGGGCTTGGTGTTCATCGGTTGGGAAGGGCATTGGGTTGGGAACCGAATAATGAGTCGGGGAGATAAGCGGAACACTATCCACCCGAAGAGCTATTAGTTTTGTGGCAGAGAGGGGTGAAAAGTCAGATTCCCGTCCCGATCTTGTTGCCGAGCTTTATATCCAGCTCATACAGAATACGGTCGGCTTCCTCGAACGGTAATTTTGGACTGGCTAGCTTGTGTAAGGCGTCGAGGTAATCGAAGTAGATGTCGCAGGAGATGCTCAGGTACCGCTTATTAAGCTTCTGAGGCTTGCTAGGATATTTGGCTTTGCCAGGATGGATGATTCGATAGACGCGATCATCGATTATCTGAAACACCGATGGATTCAAGAACCTGAGGATCGTTGAAGCCATTGGCAATGCGATCCCCGGGGTCGTTAACAGCTTTTGCAGGAGTTCTTCGGCTTGCCGGTGTTCTTTAGCTTTAAGTGTTCCGGCGCCCTTGAGTTCGTCCAGAAGATCGCTCTGGATGTTCGGAAAACGATTGAGCTTCCACAGAACAATTTCGTAGAAAGTTTTGAGGTCAAGATATTCTGGTTTGAGCGTATCAAGCTTCATAGTTAGCTCGCTTTGGTAGTTGTACTCCTCCAGCAATGCCCTGGGATTGTCACCCCAGATATGTTTGTACTTGGAGATTAGTTCAGTCATCCGGCGTTCCTCATAAGGTCTGACGAGCACGCAATGGGGAAAGCGCTGTGCTTATTCTCCCGCAACTGCGTCCGTGAGCTAAGCGAAGCATCATGCTGTCGTCATCGACCAGACCTGAAACCCGACAGAACAGAGTAGTCCGAGCACGACCAGGGCTCTGTCCCCAACGCTCTTGGCAGAGCGTGCGGACAGTGCTGCGAGAAAGATGCCTACCGATGCGCCGGTATTCGCGATGGCGAAGCTTCTTTCATAGTTGCTGAACCAGAATGCCGCCGCGCAGAGGATGAGTGCGGCCAGTAGCAGCACGAGTATCGAGTTGAAAAAAGCGAGCGCGTAGTTTTTGTCTTCGCTGCTATCCATGCGAGATGAAGTCCTTGTAACGGGTACGTCTGGCGGAGGGGCAAGCCGCCAGCAGGAGCGATGAGGATTAGCTTGCCCATCTGTGATTGTCTTAGTCTGAACGAACAGAACCGTGACAGGTTATACACCAGACCATGCAACTGCTGGCAAGTGGTAACCAGGAGAACAGCTTCGATTTAGAGGGGCTATGGCGGTATACGCGATTGTTTGCAGAACTGACTGCCGTGCTGTGGAGGAAAGGCGCAGCGGTGAACCGCCGCGCCTTTCGTTTCAGCGGTTGAAGCGTTCGACCAGGGCGTATTGGCCCTGTGCGGTATTGGTCAGGGCTTCGCTGAGTTTGGCGGTGCTTTGTGCTTCGCCTGCGGTCTGATCGGCCAGTTGGGCGATGGTGGTGATGTTCTGGTTGATCTCGTCGGCAACGGCGCTTTGTTCCTCCGCTGCCGCGGCGATCTGGTTGGCCATATCGGCGATATTGGCCACCGAGTCGCTGATGCCGGACAGCGCCTGATCGGCCTGCAGCACGCGCTCGACGCCTTCATCGGCCTGCTTGCGGCCGATTTCCATGGTCAGCACGGCTTCTTCGGCGGTGCGCTGCAGTTTGGCGATCAGGGCGTGGATCTGTTCGGTGGACTCGGCGGTGCGCTGGGCCAGCGAGCGCACCTCGTCGGCCACTACGGCGAAGCCTCGGCCCATTTCTCCGGCGCGGGCGGCTTCGATGGCGGCGTTGAGGGCGAGCAGGTTGGTCTGGTCGGCGATGCCTTTGATCACGTCGACCACGCCGCCGATTTCGCTGCTGTCCTGGGCCAGGCGGGTCACGGTCTCGCCGGTATCGCCCACCGATTGCGACAGGCGCTGGATGGCTTCGCGGGTTTCTGCGGCGATGGTGCGGCCCTCGCTGGTCAGGCGGTTGGCTTCCTGGGTGGCGATGGCGGTGCGGGCGACGTTGCTGGCGACCTCCAGGGTGGTGGCGGCCATTTCGTTGACGGCGGTGGCGACCTGCTCGGTCTCGCTGCGCTGGCGCTCGAGGCCGGCCGAACTGTTATGCGCCAGCTTGTCGGCTTCACGCGCTTGCAGGGTCAGTTGTTCGGCGGTGTCCTGCAGGCGGGTGAGACAGGTTTTCAGGCGTGCTTCCTGGCTGAGCATGGCCATTTCCAGGCGTGCTTCGGCGCCGCGGCTGTCGGTGTACATCTGTGCGATCAGCGGGTCGGAGGTGGTTTGCTCGGCCAGTTTCAGCAGGCGTTTGACGCCGCGCATCTGCCAGGCGATGCCGGCCAGACCCAGCGGCACGGAAAGCACGGCGGCGAGGATGAAGCCCCAGTTGCTGCCCATCCAGTGGCCGATCATGAAGCCGATCTGGCTGACCAGGATGAAGGGCATCCACGCCTGGACGATAGGTAACCACTGGTTGCTGGCCGGAACAGCCGACTTGCCGGCGTTGATGCGGGCGTACAGCGTTTCGGCGCGGCGAACTTGCTCGGCGGTCGGTTTGACGCGGACGGATTCGTAGCCGACGACCTGGTTGTTTTCGGTCACGGGCGTGACATAGGCGTTGACCCAGTAGTGGTCACCGGTCTTGCTGCGGTTCTTGACGATGCCCATCCACGGGCGGCCCTTCTTCAGGGTCGTCCACATGTGCTCGAACACGGCAGACGGTACATCCGGATGACGCACGATATTGTGCGGTGCACGCAGCAGTTCTTCGCGGGTAAAGCCGCTGATGTCGACGAAGGCGTCGTTGCAGTAGGTGATTTGCCCTTTGAGATCGGTGGTGGATATCAGGCGCTGTTGCGCAGGGAAGGTGCGCTCACGCTGAGTGACCGGCTGGTTGTTACGCATGGCAGGTATCCGTCGTTGTAATGCCCTGTCATCGGCCGACAAACGGCGAAGTTGAGGGCGAATCCGTTTTTTGGCGAGTGTAAACGCTTTATGACTGGCGTCACATTTTTGTGACGGCATGAGCCGTCCGTGGCCCGACGGTGAGGCCCTGCCGCATGGCGCGGCAGGGCAGGTGCATCAGTTGGCGATCATCTGGCGCAGGACGTAGTGCAGGATGCCGCCCGCCTTGAAGTACTCGACCTCGTTGAGGGTGTCGATGCGGCATAGCACTTCGACTTTCTCGTGCGTGCCGTCGTCGCGGGTGATGATCAGCGTCAGTGGCATCTGTGGGCGCAGTTCCACGCCTTCCAGACCTTCGATGGCCAGCACTTCCTTGCCAGTCAGTTTCAGGCTGGTGCGGTCGACACCGGGTTTGAACTGCAGCGGCAGCACGCCCATGCCCACCAGGTTGGAGCGGTGGATGCGCTCGAAGCTTTCGGCGATCACCGCCTTGACCCCCAGCAGGTTGGTGCCCTTGGCCGCCCAGTCGCGGCTGGAGCCAGTGCCGTATTCCTTGCCGGCGATGATCAGCAACGGTGTGCCTTCGGCCTGGTAGCGCATGGCTGCGTCGTAGATCGCCAGCTTCTCGCCGCTCGGCACGTGCAGGGTGTTGCCGCCTTCTTCGCCACCGAGCATTTCGTTGCGGATGCGAATGTTGGCGAAGGTGCCGCGCATCATCACTTCATGGTTGCCGCGGCGCGAACCGTAGGAGTTGAAGTCGGCCTGGGCCACGCCGTTGTCGCGCAGATAGCGCCCGGCCGGGCTGTCGGCCTTGATATTGCCGGCTGGGGAGATGTGGTCGGTGGTCACCGAGTCGCCGAGCAGGGCCAGGATGCGCGCCTGGCGGATATCGGTGATGCGTGGCGGATCACCAGCGATGTCCTCGAAGAACGGCGGGTGCTGGATATAGGTGGAGTCGCCCTGCCAGGCATAGGTATCGGCTTTGGGCACGGCGATGGCCTGCCATTTTTCGTCGCCGGCGAAGACTTCGGCGTATTCCTTGCGGAACATGGCAGTGTCGACTTTGGCGATGGCCTGGGTGATCTCGGCCTGGGTTGGCCAGATGTCCTTGAGGTAAACCGGCTGACCATCCTTGCCAGTGCCGAGGGCGTCGTTCGTCAGGTCGAGGCGCACGCTGCCGGCCAGCGCGTAGGCGACTACCAGGGGCGGTGAGGCCAGCCAGTTGGTTTTCACCAGCGGGTGCACGCGGCCCTCGAAGTTGCGGTTACCGGACAGCACCGAGGCGACGGTCAGGTCGGCCTGGGTGATGGCTTTTTCGATGGGCTCGCGCAACGGTCCTGAATTGCCGATGCAGGTGGTGCAGCCGTAGCCCACCAGGTCAAAGCCGAGCTTCTCCAGATAGGGCGTCAGGCCAGCGGCATTGAAGTACTCGGTGACCACCTTGGAGCCGGGGGCGAGCGAGCTCTTCACCCAGGGTTTGCGTTGCAGGCCTTTTTCCACCGCTTTCTTGGCCAGCAGGCCGGCGGCCATCATCACGCTGGGGTTGGAGGTGTTGGTGCAGGAGGTGATGGCGGCGATCACCACGGCGCCGTCTTTCAGGCGATGAGTATGGCCGTCGTCCTCGTAGTCGATTTCGCCGCTCTGTTTGTCGCCGCCGACGGCCGTACCGCCGCCGCCTTCGTTGAGCATGCGGCCGTCTTCCTTGGCAGTCGGCTTGAGCTGCAGGCCGACGAAGTCGTCGAAGGCCTGGCTGACCTGGCTCAGCGAGACACGATCCTGAGGACGCTTGGGTCCGGCCAGGCTGGCTTCGACGCTGCCCATGTCCAGGCTCAGGCTGTCGGTGAACAGCGGCTCGGCGCCTGGTTCACGCCACAGCCCCTGGGCCTTGCTGTAGGCCTCGACCAGTTGCACGGTGGCGTCCGGGCGGCCGGACAGGCGCAGGTAACCGAGGGTGATGTCGTCCACCGGGAAGAAACCGCAGGTGGCGCCGTACTCCGGGGCCATGTTGGCGATGGTGGCGCGGTCGGCCAGGGGAAGGTCGGCCAGGCCGTCGCCGTAGAATTCGACGAATTTGCCCACCACGCCTTTCTTGCGCAGCATCTGGGTGACGGTGAGCACCAGGTCGGTGGCGGTGATGCCTTCTTTCAGCTTGCCGCTGAGCTTGAAGCCGATCACTTCGGGAATCAGCATCGACACCGGCTGGCCGAGCATGGCCGCTTCCGCCTCGATGCCGCCGACGCCCCAGCCGAGTACGCCGAGGCCGTTGATCATGGTGGTGTGCGAGTCAGTGCCGACCAGGGTGTCCGGGTAGGCGAGGGTGATACCGTCTTCCTCCTTGGTCCACACGGTGCGCGCCAGGTATTCGAGGTTGACCTGGTGGCAGATGCCGGTGCCCGGCGGCACCACGCTGAAGTTGTCGAAGGCATGCTGGCCCCAGCGCAGGAACGCGTAGCGCTCGCCGTTGCGCTGCATTTCCAGTTCGACGTTGTCGTGGAAGGCACTGGAGGAAGCGTAGCGGTCGACCATCACCGAGTGGTCGATGACCAGATCCACTGGCGACAGCGGGTTGATCCGCTGCGGGTCGCCGCCGGCCTTGGCCATGGCATCGCGCATGGCGGCCAGGTCGACCACCGCCGGTACGCCGGTAAAGTCCTGCATCAGCACGCGCGCCGGGCGGTACTGGATCTCGCGATCGGAGGCGCGCTTGTCGAGCCAGTCGACCATGGCCTGCAGGTCTTCGGGCATCACCGTCTTGCCGTCTTCGTTGCGCAGCAGGTTTTCCAGCAGCACCTTGAGCGACATGGGCAGGCGGTCGATATTGCCGAGGCGCTGGGCGGCTTCGGGCAGGCTGAAGTAGTGGTAGGTGGCGTCGCCGATCTTCAGTTCGCGGCGGCAGTTCAGGCTATCGAGGGAGGGCATTGCACATCTCCTTGGGCCCGCATGGTCCGGGCTGTGTCTGATGGCGGCAGACCTTCAAGCTAGTTCGGCTTGGGCGGTCTGGCTAGCGCATATCCTTTATGGGTTGCCATGCGCTGCCTGTTTATCGGATCACCGGGCTTCATTGTGGCGCATTCGCCAGCGGTCTGGTTGCCGATCCGTATCTGTGGGCAGCACATGTATAGCTGGACAGGTTTAACGGCTCGGGGTTCCTGTCTCGGGTATCATGCGCGCCTTGAGGAGACCCTTTGATGAATACCCTGTTTCTGCATTGCCGCCCCGGTTTCGAGGGGGAGGTCTGCGCCGAGATCACCGATCTCGCTGCGCGTCTGGATGTGCCGGGCTACTCCAAGACCAAGCCTGGCAGCGCGTGCGCTGAGTTCGTCTGTAGTGAGACCGATGGCGGCGAGCGCCTGATGCGCAGTGTGCGCTTCAACAGCCTGATATTCCCGCGGCAATGGGCGCGCGGTGGTTTCGTCATGTTGCCGGAGAGCGATCGCATCAGCGTGTTGCTCGAGGCTCTGGCCGATTATCCGGTGTGCGGCAGCCTGTGGCTGGAAGTGGTGGATACCAACGACGGCAAGGAGCTCTCGACCTTCTGCAAGAAGTTCGAGGCGCCGCTGCGCAAGGCGCTGCTCAAGGCCGGCAAGCTGGTGGACGACGCGAAGAAGCCGCGCCTGCTGCTGACCTTCAAGAGCGGCCGCGAGGTGTTCGCCGGCATCGCCGAGGCGGACAACCAGGCGATGTGGCCGATGGGCATTCCGCGTCTGAAGTTTCCGCGCGAGGCGCCGAGCCGTTCCACGCTCAAGCTGGAGGAAGCCTGGCACCATTTCATTCCGCGCGAGCAGTGGGATCAGCGCCTGGCGCCGGGCATGACCGCCGTGGACCTGGGCGCCGCACCGGGCGGCTGGACCTGGCAGTTGGTCAATCGGGAGATCCGCGTTACCGCCGTGGACAACGGGCCGATGGCCGAAAGCCTGATGTACTCCGGTTTCGTCGTACACCAGCGCGCCGATGGTTTCACCTTCCGACCGCGTCATCCGGTGCACTGGATGGTCTGCGATATCGTCGAGAAACCGGCGCGCACGGCGGCGATGATCGAAACCTGGTTGGGCGAGGGGCTGTGCCGCGAGGCGGTGGTCAACCTCAAGCTGCCGATGAAGCAGCGTTACGCCGAAGTGCGGCGTCTGCTCGACCGCATCGAGTCGGGGCTGGCGGAGCGCGGCTTGAAGGTCAGCATCGGCTGCAAGCAGCTCTATCACGACCGCGAAGAAGTGACCTGCCACCTGCGTCGGCATGGCAAGTGATGATCTGCGCGCAGCAGGCCGTTGAAAAACGTAGGCGACGACTGCATGGATGCAGGAGGTAGAGCGAAGCAGGAAGCCCGAGCCGACGACTGCATGGATGCAGGAGGTAGAGCGACGCAGGAGGCCAAAGCCGAGGTAGTTTTTCAACAGCCTGCCAGGTCTCAGGACCGTGCGCGCAGGTGACCTGAAGGTCAGCTTTGCGCGACAATGCGCGCCTGTATGTGGAGCCCCTTATGTCCGAAGCCCTGACCCTCAATCACGATGACCTGCTCGATGCCAGCGGCCTGAATTGCCCGGAGCCGGTGATGATGTTGCACAACAAGGTGCGCGACCTGTCGCCGGGCGGTTTGCTCAAGGTGATTGCCACCGATCCGTCGACCCGTCGTGACATTCCCAAGTTCTGCGTGTTCCTCGGTCACGAACTGCTCGGCCAGGCCGAGGAAGACGGCACCTACCTGTACTGGATTCGCAAGAAGGCCGATTAGGCAGCGCATGCCGCATGCCGCACCTTACGGGGTTCCGGCTTCTTGTGCGCCACTCCAGCCTGCCTGTCCTGGCGCCAGGCCGCAGCTGTTCAGTAGCGCCTGCCAGGCCTTGACGTGACGCGCCGTGGCTGTGCGGAAATCCTGCCATAACGAACCCTGCTCGCCGGCCAGGCGCTGCAGGTGCTCGTGGGTAGCCGAGGGAATGCCGTCGATGCGCTGCAATTGCAGCAGCGCCGCCTGCCACTGCTGGCCACGCTGATCGACCTGGGCCAGATAAGGCTGCAGGCCACCAGCGTAGAACTTGATGAAGATGTTCTGCAGGATGCGCCCGCGCGGCGTCGCCTGGCCCAGCGGGCAAAGTGGGCGGTTCTGCTGGCGTTGCTCCAGCAGTTCGCTGCCGACGTCGAGGGTGTGGCGCAGGCTGGCCAGGCTGGTGATCAACTGGCCGCCTTGTTCGCTGGCGTAGAGGGCGAAGAACAGCGGCTCCAGCTGATCGGCGCTCGGCGGTAGCTGCACGGGCAGGGCGGCGCCGATGCTGACCAGGCGCTGCAGTGCGTCCAGCGCGGCGCTGTCTTGCTGAGCGTCCACCGGCAAGGCCTGGTCGGCAAAACGCAGGTAGTCCTCGAACTCCGCGCTGCCGTTGAGCGCATTCCAGAACACTGCAGGCAGTTGCTGACGCTTGTCGCTGGCCAGACGCTGCAGCGTGGCCTTCAGGCTGGAGTCGTCCTGAAGATGGGGCAGGCAGTCGTCGATGGCGCGCAGCAGATCGCCTTCATAGCCCAGCCGCTGGCTGGGCATCAGCTGCTTGCCGAGGCTGCTGTTGCGCTGGCTGATCAACTGTTGCAGGTGCGGACAGCGCCGCGCGTCGATCACCAGATCGAGCAGGCCGATGCGCAGTTCGGGGATCTCCGAGATTCGCTCGCGCCTGGCGGGCAGGCGGTACTGACTGATACTGCGACTGTCCAACGAGCTGACGTCCGGCGCGTCGAGCGAGCGCTGCAGGCGTTCGAGGTAGTCGCTTTGCAGGGCCAGGCCATCGTTGGCCTGGCCGCAGCCAGCGAGCAGGAGGAAGCAGAGGATCAGGGCAGGTCGACTCATGCGCCTAGTCTAGAGCTGATCTGCGACCTATCCAATCACTCAGGCGGTTCGGCGAATGCGCTTGCGCGCGCTGCGCGCCAGGCGAACGGTGAGCATCGCGGCTGCGCAGGTCAATCCGACCACCAGGCCCTGCCAAAGGCCGCTGGGGCCACTCGGTTCGCCGAACAGGTCGGACAGCCCCAGCGCATAACCCACCGGCAGACCGATGCCCCAGTAGGCGAACAGCGTCAGCAGCATGGTGATGCGCGTGTCCTGGTAGCCACGCAGCGCGCCGGCAGCCGTCACCTGAATGGCATCGGAGAACTGGAACAGCGCCGAATAGACGATCAGCGTTGCCGCGACGGCGATCACGGTCTTGTCCGGGGTGTAGATCTGCGCGATCTGTTCGCGCAGCAGGAACATCAGGCTTGCCGATACGCAGGCGTAGCCCAGCGCCGCCGCCATGCTTACCCCGGCAGCGAAGCGCGCCTCGCGCGGCTGACCACGGCCCAGCGCCTGGCCGACGCGCACGGTGGCGGCCATGGCCAGCGAGTAGGGAATCATGAACACCATGGAGCTGAAGTTCAGGGCGATCTGGTGCCCGGCGACCACGGTGGCGCCGAGGCCGCCGATGAGCAGGGCGATGACCGCGAAGATGCTCGATTCGGCGAACACTGCGATGCCGATTGGCACGCCAATGCTCAGCAGGCGTTTGATCACCGCCCACTGCGGCCATTCGAAGCGCGTGAATAGCGAGCTGGCGCGGTAGTAGGGCGCCCACTTCACCCAGACCAGCATGCCGATCAGCATGAAAGCCATCACCAGGGCGGTCGCCCAGCCGCAGCCAACGCCACCCATGGCCGGCAGGCCGAACTTGCCGTAGATGAAGATGTAGTTGGCGGGAATGTTCAGCAGCAGACCCAGAATGCCCAGCACCATGCTCGGGCGGGTATGGCCCAGGCCATCGCTGAAACAGCGCAGCACATGGTACAGCGCCACCGCCGGGAAGCCACAGGCCACCGCGCGCAGGTAGCCCATCGCCGGGGTGATCAGTGCGGGGTCGACGTTCATGGTGCGCAGGATGAATTCGGCGTTCCACAGCAGCACAGCCGCGCTGCCGCCGACGGCCAGCGCCAGCCAGAGCGCCTGGCGCACCAGCGGGCCGATCTCGGCCTCTGCGCCGGCGCCGAATCGCTGCGCGACCTTGGGTGTGGTGGCCAGCAGGATGCCGGTCATCAGCAGGAACACCGGCACCCAGATCGAGTTGCCCAATGCCACGGCGGCCAGATCGTGCGGGCTCACGCGCCCGGCCATCAGTGTATCGACGAAGCCCATGGCGGTATGCGCCAGCTGGGCGATGATGATGGGCGTGGCCAGGATGAGCAGGCTGCGCAGTTCCGTGCGCACGCGGCCAAGGCGGGTGTCGGTAGACATTTCGACTCTTCGGGATGGCAGGAAACCGCGTAGTCTACGCCTTGACGTGTCGGTCAGGAAAGCGCGATCGGTGCCTCTGTCTGGTGGCTCTCGAGGCGACGCTGAGGTGTCGGCTGACTTAGAATGGCGGCCTTCCCGATGGAGCCTGCCATGCACATAGTCGCCGACGAGAACATTCCCCTGCTCGATGAGTTCTTCGCTGCGTTCGGCAGCATTCGCCGCTTGCCCGGGCGCGGCATCACCGCGGCCGATGTGCGTGATGCCGACCTGCTGCTGGTGCGCTCGGTGACGCAGGTCAGCCGCGCCTTGCTCGAAGGCAGCCGGGTGCGTTTCGTCGGCACCTGCACCATCGGCACCGATCACCTGGATCTCGATTACTTCGCTGAAGCTGGCATCGCCTGGAGCAGTGCCCCCGGTTGCAATGCTCGCGGCGTGGTGGATTACGTGCTGGGCAGCGTGCTGACCCTGGCCGAGCGCGAGGGCGTAGACCCGGCGGCGCGCGTTTACGGAGTGGTGGGGGCGGGGCAGGTCGGCGGGCGTCTGGTCACTCTGTTGCAGGGGCTGGGCTGGCAGGTGCACGTGTGCGACCCGCCGCGTCAGGCTGCCGAGGGCGGCGATTTCGTCAGCCTGGAGCAGATCATCGACGAGTGCGATGTGATCAGCCTGCACACACCGCTGGACGCTTCGACGCGGCATCTGTTCAGTGCGACTCGCCTGGCGGCATTGAAGCCAGGAACCTGGCTGATCAACGCCAGCCGTGGTGCCGTGGTGGACAACACCGCGCTGCGCAGCCTGCTGCCGCAGCGGCCTGATCTGAAGGTGGTGCTGGATGTCTGGGAAGGCGAGCCGCTGGCCGATGTCGAGTTGGCCGCCCTGTGCCAGCTGGCGACGCCGCATATCGCCGGCTACAGCCTGGACGGCAAACTGCGCGGCACGGCGCAGATCTACCAGGCCTGCTGCCGGGCGCTGGGCGTGGCCGAACAGGTGATCCTTGGCGATCTGTTGCCGGCGCCCTGGCTGAGCGAACTGAGTATCGAGGCCAGCGCGGACCCGGCCTGGGCCTTGGCCAGCCTGTGCCGCGCGGTGTACGACCCACGCCGCGACGATGCGGATTTTCGCCGCAGCCTGGCCGGCGATGCCGATGCCCGCAAGGCTGCGTTCGATCACTTGCGCAAGCATTACCCCATGCGCCGCGAGATCGATGGCTTACGCGTCCGTGTTAAGGGCGATGCGCCGCAGTTGGTGGCTCTGGTGCGAGCGTTGGGCGCCACCGTTTCGTAGGGTGCGCCATGCGCACCGACCGATATCGTAATGCCCCGCGTTGCGCAGAGCCCAGGCGGCCCCGCGACACCCTACGATAGTGCGCTATCGATGCGCCTTATTTTGCATTTATTAAATTGCATGCAATTTAATTGCTCGCTACTTTGTTCGTCACTTCAAGCCCATCCAGGACGACTTCCCATGAGCAACGCACTTTTCGATATTCCGGTCACCACCATCAAGGGCGAGCAGAAGACTCTGGCCGACTTCGGCGGCAAGGCTGTGCTGGTGGTCAATACCGCCAGTAAATGTGGCTTCACCCCGCAGTACAAGGGCCTGGAGAACGTCTGGCAGCAATACAAGGACAAGGGCCTGGTGGTGCTCGGTTTCCCCTGCAACCAGTTTGGCAAGCAGGAGCCGGGTGACGAGGGGGCGATCTCCGAGTTTTGCGAGCTGAACTTCGGCGTCAGCTTCCCGCTGTTCAAGAAGGTCGACGTCAATGGCGCAGGCGCTCATCCGCTGTTCGTGCAGTTGAAGAAGCGCGCACCGGGCCTGCTGGGCAGCCAGGGGATCAAGTGGAACTTCACCAAGTTCCTGATCGGCGAGGACGGCAAGGTGGTCAAGCGCTTCGCCCCGACCACCAAGCCTGAAGAACTGAGCAGCGAGATCGAAGCCCTGCTGAAATGAGCGCTTTCGATACCGCCGGGCTGCAGCTGGACAATCAGCTGTGCTTCAAGCTCTACGCCGCCTCGCGTGCGGTGATCCGTGCCTACAAGCCGATGCTCGACGCGCTCGGCCTGACCTACCCGCAATACCTGGCGATGCTGGTGCTGTGGGAGTGGCAGGAGCGGGCGCCCGAGCAACCGACGCTCAAGGCGCTTGGGCAACGCCTGCAGCTCGACTCCGGCACCCTGACGCCGCTGCTCAAGCGCCTGGAGCAGATGGGCCTGGTGCAGCGCCGTCGCGCGCAGACGGATGAACGCGAGGTGCATCTGGCCCTGAGCGACGCTGGCAGGGCGGTGCAGGCTCAGGTCCTGCCACTGAAGGCGCAGTTGCTCTGCCAGTTCGGCGATCAGGATCTGCTGGAAATGGAAGGGCTGCGGCGCAGCCTGGATCGACTGCTCGCTCGGCTCAGCGACTGACCTCATCGGGCAGCCAGGTGTCGAGCATGACTGCCAGCTCTTCACGGCGGAAGGGTTTGGCCAGGTAATCGTTCATGCCGGCAGCGCGGCAGCGCTCGCGCTCGTCGGACAGCGCATTGGCGGTCAGGGCGACGATGGGCAACTCCGGCCAGCGGCCATTGCTGCGGATGCGTCGGCTGGCTTCGTAGCCATCCATCACCGGCATGTTGCAGTCCATCAGGATCAGGTCGATTGGCTCCTGCTCCAGCACCTCCAATGCTTCCGCGCCGTGTGCGGCGACCAGCACCTGATAGCCGAGCTTGGCCAGCATGCCTTTGGCGACCATCTGGTTGACCGGGTTGTCTTCGACCAGCAGCACGCGCGCCGTACTTTCCCGCGCGGGTTGCGCCTGGGCGCTGCTTTGCAGGTCGCCGTCTTCGCTGTGCAGGATATGCCGCAGCACCTGCAGCAGGCCGTTGCGCGCCAGCGGGCGGGCGATCTGCAGTAGCGGCATGAGGCGCTGCGCCTGCTCGTGTGGCAAGAAGTTGCCATAGGCGGTGACCAGCAGTACCGGCGTACTGATCGCCGGGCGCATACCCAGCAGGCATTCCGGACAATCGCTGATCAGCAGGTCGGCATCCACACCGTGCAGGCTGGCGTCGGTATCCAGGCGCTGATAACTCAGGCCCCAGGTTGGCAGCCATTGGCTGAGCATCTGCTGCAGGCCGCTACTGGCTGGTGTCATGGCCACGATGCGGCCTTGTAGTGACGGTTGTGAGCTGGCTTGAGCATGAGCGGGCAGCGGCAGTTGGGCGCAGAACTCGCTGCCGAAGCCCTCTTTCGACTGCAGCGTCAGCTGGCCTTGCATCGCTTCGCACAGGCGTCGCGTCAGCGCCAGGCCGAGTCCGGTGCCGCCGTATTCACGGGTGATGCCCACTTCTGCCTGGGCGAAGGGCTGGAAAATGCGTGCTTGAGCATCTTCTGCGATGCCGATGCCGGTATCGCGCACGCGAATGCTGATGCCTTCCTGACTGCAGGCGACGATCAGGTCGACGCGGCCGAAACGGGTGAATTTGAGCGCATTGGACAGCAGGTTGCTGACGATCTGGCGCACCCGTGTCGGGTCGCCCAGCACCTGGGTCGGCAGTGCCGGATCGATCAGGCAGGTCAGCTCTACCGCGCTAGCGGCATTCTGTGACAGCAGGCTGGCGGTTTCCTCGGCCAAGGCGCCGGGGTCGAAGGGAATTTGCTCCAGTTCGAGCTGGCCTGCTTCGAATTTGGACAGGTCGAGAATGTCGTTGAGCAGTTCCACCAGCACCTTGCCAGAGTCATGGGCGATGCCCAGTTGCTGGCGCTGTTCCGCGCTGAGCGGGCCGTCCAGGGCCAATGCGAGCATGCCCAGCAGGCCGTTGAGCGGCGTGCGGATCTCATGGCTCATGTTGGCCAGAAAGGCCGAGCGCGCCTGCGCCATGTTCAGGGCGGTGGTGCGCGCCACCTCCAGTTCACGGTTGGACTGGCTGAGACGGGCGTTTGTGGCCTTGAGCTCGGCAGTGCGTGCCGAGACGATGTTTTCCAGTTCGTTCAGGTACTGGGTCAGGCGGTCTTCGGCGTTGCGCCTTTGCTCGATCTCCAGGGCGATGCTCGACAGCTGGCGGTTGGTGACCTCCACCAGGGTGCCGATCTCGTCGCGCTCGTGGCCCTTGGGGCAGGGCACGGGGCGGTGCTGTGGGTCTTGCGGGTTACGTTCGCTGAGTGCACGAATCACCCCGGTCAGGGGCTTGGTCAGCATGAAATAGAAAAGCACCAGCAGAATAAGCGACAGCAGCAGGCTGCGCGCGAAACCGGTGAGCAGAGTCAGCAGTGAACGTCTGAGAAAGTGACTGCCGAAGGCGTAGGTGTCGACTTCCAGGCGCAGAAAACCCAGGGCTTCGTTGGGCGCATGGCTTACGTGGAGTGGGTCCTGGAACTGTCGCTGAGCGCCGAACAGGCTGTCGCTGAATACCCGATAACGGCTTTCGCTACGTGGGCGGCTGACGCTGGCCAGGACCAGACCGCTGTTGTCGATCAGTTCGGCGCGGGTCACCGCGGGTGAGCGCAACAGGCCGAGGACCAGCTCCTGCGCCAGTTCCGCGTCGATGTTGTAGGCGATGCGGGCGGCGGGGTTGTGGCTGATTTCCAGCAGCGCGCGAATCTCGCGGTTGATGGACGCCTCTTCGCTGGCATAATCGACCGCCACCTGGGTGACGCTCAGCAGCGTACCAAGAATAAACGCCACCAGGACGGTCAGGCCGGCCTGTTTGAACGACAGGCGATTGGTGAGCGAAATGTCCATAAATGCGTGCGTGGTCTCTGATCCCTGGGCGCCTGCAAAGCATAGCTGATAGCGACCCTGTACTGGCAGAGCCTGCAACGTGCGGTTCTGCGCAAAAGGAGTAGTAGATCGTGGATTCCCGGTTACTGGATTTTCTTGCCCGCGCCGAGCAGGTGCTGGAGCGCATCGAGCCGTTGTTGCCCGCACTGCGTCCGCACGTGGACTGGAGCAAGTGTATGGCGGCTCGCTGGGTGCGTGATGGTCGCAGTGGCTACCTGATGCCGCTGGATGTCAGCCTCGACCTGTCGCTGAGCGACCTGCTGGGTGTGGACGCCCAGCGCGAGCAACTGGCGCGCAACACCCGTCAGTTCGTCAGCCGCATGCCGGCCAACCACGCCTTGCTTTGGGGGGCGCGCGGTACCGGAAAGTCGTCGCTGGTGCGCGCCTTGCTCGCCGAACACGCCAAGGCCGGCCTGCGTCTGATCGAAATCGAACGCGATCACCTGGCCGACCTGCCGCGTGTGGTGGAGTTGCTGGCCGCGTTGCCGCAGCGTTTCGTGCTGTTCTGCGACGATCTGTCGTTCGAAGCGGGCGAGGGCGACTACCGGGTGCTCAAGAGCGTGCTCGACGGCTCGCTGGAGCAGGCGCCGGATAACGTGCTGCTGTACGCCACCTCCAACCGTCGCCATTTGGTGCCCGAGCATCAGAGCGATAACGAGAACTGGAAGCGGGTCGACGGCGAGCTACATCCCAACGAGGCGGTGGAGGACAAGATCGCGCTGTCCGACCGTTTTGGCTTGTGGCTGTCGTTCTATCCCTTCAGCCAGGATCACTTCCTGCTCGTCGTGCGTCACTGGGTTGACGTGCAGGCGCGTCAGGCCGGGCTCGACTGGAGCTGGGACGAGGCGCTGGAAAAAGCCGCCATTCGTTGGGCGCTGGGCCGCGGTAACCGCAATGGCCGCTGCGCCTATCAATTCGCCCGCCACTGGGTCGGGCTGCAACTGCTGGAGCAACAGGCATGATCGATCTTTCTCAGGCGGGTGGTGATCTCAACGGTTACCCGCTGCTGAGTGCACAATTGCAGGCATTGCTTAGCGGCGAGCGCGACTTCATCGCCAATGCTGCGCAGTTTTCCGCCTTCCTGTTTCACGAGCTGGCCGATCTGAACTGGGCCGGCCTTTATCTGGTGAAGGATGGCGAGCTGGTGCTCGGCCCGTTCCAGGGCAAGGTGGCCTGTGTGCGTATCGCCTTCGGTCGTGGTGTCTGCGGCGCTGCGGCGGCCAGCCTGCAAACCCAGCGAGTCGAGGATGTGCACGCCTTCCCGGGGCACATTGCCTGCGACAGTGCATCGAACAGTGAGCTGGTGGTGCCTCTGGTCAAGGAAGGGCGCCTGATCGGTGTGCTGGATCTGGACAGCCCGTCGGTGGGGCGGTTCACCGAGGTGGATCAGGCCGGTATCGAAGCGCTGGCAGCGATATTCCTGGCCGCCAGCGACTGCTGAATACGCCTCTGGCGTGACTCTGCCTGTAGCGATGCGGCGGTTTGGACACGATCCGGTGGGGGCGCCGCGCGCACCGTTGGTTTAAGGCGCTGCCTAAGCTGATTTCAGAGCGGTGCGCACGGCGCACCCTACGAAGCAGGCGTGTTCAGCGCTTGGCGCCTATCTTCTCCAGTGTGCGCAGCTCGCGCGGCAGTAGCTGCTGCACGCAGGCGCTGCCCTTGATGCGCGCGTAGTGCGCCGCGAGGTTCGGCCATCGGCCGGCATCCAGGGTTTCCCCGCCGTGCTCCATGTTGATCAACTGGCTGGCCAGCGCCAGGTCGGCCATGGACAGATGTTCGCCAAGGAAATAGGGCGCGTCGCCCAGTGTGGCCTCGAAATAGTCGAAGTGATTGGGCAGCTTGTCCTTGAGCGTCTGCTGCACCTTTTCCTCATCGCATGGCTGGCCCATGGTGGCTTTCAGCACGCGGTTGCGAAACACGGTGAAGGTACACAGCGGCGCCAACTCGTAGTCCGCGTATTTTTCCAGCCAGCGTACCTTGGCACGTTGCTCCGCACCGTCGCCATACAGCGGTTTGTGCTCTGGATAGCGCTCCTCCAGGTACTGGCAGATGACACTGGAGTCCGCCAGCTTGAGGTCGCCATCGCGAAAGGCAGGAATACGGCCTAGCGGATTGAGCTCGCGAAACCAGTCTGGCTGGCCGAAGGGCATGACCACTTCGAGCTCGTAATCCAGGCCCTTTTCGATCAGGCACAGGCAGAGTTTGCGGACGAAGGGGGACAGGGGGGCCCCATAAACGGTCAGGCTCATTGCAGCTCCTATCGGCGGTCAACGTGGCTGACTGAGCGAAGGCGGTCGTTTGCTCAGTCGTAGATGTTCTTCTTCTTCCAGTCCTCTTCCAGGTCCTTCAGACCTTCGGTCAACTGGCTGGGTTCATCCGCTGTGGGGGCGTTGTTGTTGAGCACCATGGCATTGGCGCGCGCCAATTGCTCTTCGAAACGCTTGAGCTGCGTCTGATAAGGGGCCGGGTCAGGTTGCTTGCGCAGGTACTGCACGCCGCGTTCGAAGGCCAGGCGGGCCTGGCCAGGTTGGTTCTGCTGCATGGCCGTCTGGCCCAGGGTGCTGAAGAACTCGATATGCACAAGCACCAGCATCTGACGAATCTGCTTGAGCCAATGCTTGCCATCGTTGGCGGGCAACAGGCCACCCTGTGCCGAGCTGGTGATAAGGGCGTGCAGGTTTTCCAGCAGGAAACGTACATCCTTGGCCTTGGCTTCGTTGGCGATGGGTTGTGGTGGGTTCTTCACCGGGATGGATTCGCCCTGAGCGATCTGGGCCTTGAGGGTGTCGATATCGTTCTGCAGTTTGGTGTTCTGCTTATCCAGCGGTAGCAGGCGTTCGCTGACTTGCAGCTGCAACTGGCTCAGCAGCAGCTTCAGCTGCGGTGTCATCAGCTGTCCGGGCATGCGTTCGGAGATATCCTGGCAGCGACGAATGCGGTCGAGCAGATCAGCGCGCTGGCGCGCTTTTTCCAGCTTGCTGTTCTCGACGGCGTGGTTGATGTAGGCAATCATCATCAGCAGGGCGATGCCGCCGACGATCAGCATGGTTATCACGAGTGCGGACACTGCTTGGGACCTCTCGAGAATCGACTTTTCGACCGAGTGTAGTGGCTTGGCTGCATGGCTCCTAGTGGCATATCGATTTATGGGCTGAAGTCTTTGATTTTAAAAATTTTTTAGAGAGAGGTTGACGACCCTCGAAAGGCTCCATAGAATGCGCGCCACTTCCAGCGCAATGCTAGAAACAGAGCGAAGGAAGCCGGAAAGTTGCTTGATGTTCCGGGGTGTGTCCCCTTCGTCTAGTGGCCTAGGACACCGCCCTTTCACGGCGGTAACAGGGGTTCGAGTCCCCTAGGGGACGCCACTTTCAAGCTGTAATGCGGGAATAGCTCAGTTGGTAGAGCACGACCTTGCCAAGGTCGGGGTCGCGAGTTCGAGTCTCGTTTCCCGCTCCAAAATTTGGAAATGCTGCTTCGGCAGGATTTCAAACGAAGTTCCAGGTCCCCTTCGTCTAGTGGCCTAGGACACCGCCCTTTCACGGCGGTAACAGGGGTTCGAGTCCCCTAGGGGACGCCACTTCAACGTTGTACCGCGGGAATAGCTCAGTTGGTAGAGCACGACCTTGCCAAGGTCGGGGTCGCGAGTTCGAGTCTCGTTTCCCGCTCCAAATAAACGAAAACGCCGCTCAATCGAGCGGCGTTTTCGTTTCTGTCGTTTTTACAGGCACAAAACAAAAGGCCCGCCGGTTTACCGTGCGGGCCTTTTGTTTATTGGCAGATCAGTGCTTGGAGCTGTCGGTGGGCAGGGCCAGCAGTTGCTTTTCCTGGTTCCAGTCGAAAGGTTCGCCGTTCTCTTCGGCTTCGAAGCGGCGCTCGTCGAGGGCCTGGTACAGGGCGATTTCCTCGTCGGGCATGAAGTGCAGGCAGTCGCCGCCAAAGAACCACAGCAGGTCGCGCGGTACCAGGTGGGCGATTTGCGGGTAGCGGTGGAAGACCTGGCTGATCAGGTCCTGACCGAGGTACTGGCTGGATACCGGATCGCTCGGCAGTTCGGCGAGCAGTTCGTCGTAGCGCTCGAGGAACAGGGCATGGCTGTCGTCGAGCACCTGCTCGGCTTCGCCCAGGGCGACGAGAATGCCGCGCAGGTGGTTGAGCAGGGCGAGGTGGTGTTCGAGATGACTGGCCATGGTGCAGGTTCCTGAAGGGTAAAACGGGCGCAGGAGTATAGAGTTCCTGGCGCCCGCTGTCCTGCTTGGGTGGCTTTCGTGGGAGGGGCTTTCGGCTCGGGCATCCTGCTTTGCTCTACCTCCTGCATCCCTGCAGTCGTAGCCGCGACGCAAGAAACTCGCGGCTAAAGCCCCTCCCACAAGCGGTTCGACTCAGCGCACCTTGCCGCGGCTCAGCTTGAGTTCTTCCTTGGCGAAGTCGTCGACGTCGATCACCCGACGGCGCGCCGCTTCGGCCGCCTGCAGGCGCTGGCCCTGTTCGCCGTCGAGGATGCCGGCAGCGATCGCCGCTTCGATTGCATCCTGACCCGGCGCCGGTTGCAGGCTGCCATCCTTGAGCGCCTGGTGCAGGCGCTTGCGCGCATCCTGACTGGCCTGCACCAGGTTCAGCGCGTGCTGCAGGGCGCCAACCGAATCCTGATCGGCCTGCGGGCGATAGCAGCCTTCCAGTACCGATTCCAGGGCCGGGTCGCCGGCCTGGCGACCGATGATCGCGGCCACTTCGGCGTCCAGTTCGTCGCTGGGGCCCTGATGGCGGCGGCCCAGCGGGAACACCAGCACTTTCAGCAGGCAACCGAACAGGCGGTTGGGGAAGTTGCTCAGCAGGTCATCCAGCGCTTGCTCGGCATGATGGAGGTTTTCCTCCATGGCCCAGCGCAGCAGCGGACGAATCGCTTGCGGGTAGTCCAGATCGTGGTAGCGCTTGAGTGCGGCCGAGCCCAGGTAGAGGTGGCTGAGCACGTCGCCCAGGCGCGCAGACAGGCGCTCGCGTCGCTTCAGATCGCCGCCGAGCAGCATCATGCTGCTGTCGGCGCACAGGGCGAAGGCTGCGGCCAGGCGGTTGAGCGCGCGGTAGTAGGGCTGGCTGATATCGTCGCCGGGCACCTGGCCCAGGCGGTTGAGGGTCAAGCCGAGGAGGAAGCTGCTGGCGGCGTTGCCGACGGCGAAGCCGATATGGCTCATCAGCAGCGAGTCGAACTCGGCCAATGCCTGGTCCTTGTCCTCGCGGTCGGCCAGGGCCATTTCCTTGAGCACGTAGGGATGGCAGCGAATGGCGCCCTGGCCGAAGATCATCAGGTTGCGCGAGAGGATGTTGGCGCCCTCGACGGTGATGAAGATCGGCGCCCCCTGCCAGGAGCGAGCCAGGTAGTTGTTCGGGCCCATGATGATGCCCTTGCCGCCGTGCACGTCCATGGCGTGGCCGATACACTCGCGGCCGCGTTCGGTCAGGTGATACTTGAGGATCGCCGAGAGCACCGAGGGTTTCTCGCCCAGGTCGACGGCGTTGGCGGTGAGGATGCGCGCGCTGTCCATCAGCCAGGCGTTGCCGCCGATGCGCGCCAGGGCTTCCTGGATGCCTTCGAAGGCAGCCAGCGGCACGTTGAACTGCTCACGCAGTTGCGCGTACTGGCCGGTGGCGAGGCTGGTGAACTTGGCCGCGCCGGTGCCGACCGCCGGCAGCGAGATGGAGCGACCGACCGACAGGCAGTTCATCAGCATCATCCAGCCCTTGCCGAGGTACTCCTGGCCACCGATCAGGTACTCCAGCGGAATGAACACGTCCTTGCCCGAATTCGGCCCGTTCATGAAGGCGGCGCCCAGTGGCAGATGGCGACGGCCGATTTCCACGCCGGGAGTATCGGTGGGAATCAGTGCCAGGCTGATGCCCAGGTCTTCCTTGTCGCCCAGCAGGTGATCCGGGTCGTAGGCCTTGAAGGCCAGACCGAGCAGGGTGGCCACCGGGCCGAGGGTGATGTAGCGCTTCTCCCAGTTCAGGCGCAGGCCGATCACTTCCTCGCCGTTGTACTGGCCCTTGCAGATGATCCCGGTGTCCGGCATGGCGCCGGCGTCGGAGCCGGCCAGCGGGCCGGTGAGGGCGAAGCAGGGAATGTCCTCGCCACGCGCCAGGCGCGGCAGGTAGTGCTGGCGCTGGGCGTCGGTGCCGTAATGCAGTAGCAACTCAGCCGGGCCGAGGGAGTTGGGCACCATCACGGTGGAGGCCAGGTCGCCGCTGCGTGTGGCCAGTTTCATCGCCACCTGCGAGTGGGCATAGGCGGAAAAACCCTTGCCGCCGTATTCCTTGGGAATGATCAGGGCGAAGAAACCGTGCTGCTTGATGTGCTCCCAGGCTTTCTCCGGCAGATCCATCTGCTGGCCGACCTGCCAGTCGCTGATCATCGCGCAGAGTTCTTCGGTGGGGCCGTCGATGAACGCCTGTTCTTCTTCGCTCAGCGTGGCCTTGGGATAGGCCAGCAGCTTGTCCCAGTCCGGTTTGCCGCTGAACAGTTCACCATCCCACCAGACGGTGCCGGCTTCGATGGCGTCGCGCTCGGTTTCCGACATCGGCGGCAGCACGCGCTGGAACCAGGCGAACAATGGGCGGGTGAACAGTTGTCTACGTAGGTCGCCGAGCAGGATGAACGCGGCGACGGCACCGGTGACGATCCACAGCAGCAGTTGCAACCAGCCCGGTACCGGGCTGAACAACGCCATGGCCACCAGGTAGGCTGCGGTGATGCCGAGGGCAGGCAGGGCGGCGGTACGGCTATGGGCCAGGTAGGTGACCCCGAGCAGCAGAACCAGCAACCAGATGACGAGCATGTGCATTCCTCCATGATTCGAGCGGGCGACGCCCCGAGCATAGCGCTAATTGGCGGCAGGGGCGGTGAGCTTGGCCGGATCGTCGTCAGCGTGGCGCAATCGACGGGATTAGACTGAAGCGAACTTCAGGAGTATCCGTCATGCAGACCTTTCTACGTCCCGGCCGCTTCATTGACAGTGACCACCCATCGGTAGTCGAGTTCGCCGAACGTTGGCGTGGCGCCTCACGAGAACCGATCAGTCAGGCTGTGTCGCTATATCTCGCGGTACGTGACGAGATTCGTTACAACCCCTACGCCTTCAGTCTCGATGCGCAGACATTGAAGGCCAGCCATGCGCTGGCGAGCGCTGAGTCCTACTGCGTGCCCAAGGCCAATCTGCTTGCCGCTTGTGCCCGGCATTGCGGTATTGCCGCGCGTATCGGCCTGGCCGACGTACGCAATCATCTGTCCACGCCGCGTCTGTTTGAGTTGCTGCGCAGTGAGGTATTCGCCATGCACGGCTATACCGAGCTGTATCTGGACGGGCGCTGGGTGAAGGCCACGCCGGCGTTCAACGAGGCGTTGTGCCGGGTATTCAAGGTAGCGCCGCTGGAATTCGACGGCGTGCATGACAGCGTCTTCCACCCTTACAACGACAGGGGCGAGCGGTACATGGAGTACCTGCATGACCACGGCCAGTTCGAGGATCTGCCCGAGCGACTGTTTTTCGATCATCTGCGCGTCTGTTATCCGCACCTGTTTGAGGCCGGTGCGTTGCAGCTCAGTGGCGACATGCAGTGTGAGGCCAGTGTTATCGACTGAGTCGATAATCAAGATCGGCAGGACGGCCTTTTCTCCGCGCGCCAGGGTAGGTAGGGTGCATGCCAGCAATGAGCGGACGAAACACGCGGTTGCAATCGCCTGCGTCCGCCCTCATCTATAACGACCTCACTCTCGCGCGGGAAACCCCATCTTCATGAGCTCCGCCCTGACCATTCGCCAGTTGACCAAGACCTACGGAAACGGCTTCCAGGCCCTGCACGGCATCGATCTGGACGTTGCCGAAGGGGACTTCTTCGCCTTGCTCGGCCCCAACGGCGCTGGCAAGTCCACCACCATCGGCGTGCTCTCCACGCTGGTGAACAAGAGCAGCGGCACGGTCAGCGTGTTCGGCCATGACCTCGACCGCGAACCCTACGCGCTCAAGCGCTGCCTGGGCGTGGTGCCGCAGGAGTTCAACTTCAACCAGTTCGAGAAGGTGTTCGACATCGTCGTCACCCAGGCCGGCTACTACGGTATTCCGCGATCGATCGCCAAGGAACGCGCCGAGCAGTACCTGACCCAGCTCGGCCTGTGGGACAAGCGTAACGTGGCTTCCCGCGAGCTGTCCGGCGGCATGAAGCGCCGCCTGATGATCGCCCGCGCCCTGGTACATCAGCCGCGCCTGCTGATTCTCGACGAGCCGACTGCCGGGGTGGATATCGAGCTGCGCCGTTCGATGTGGAGCTTCCTCACCGAGCTGAACAAGCAGGGCACCACCATCATCCTGACTACCCACTATCTGGAAGAGGCCGAGCAGTTGTGTCGCAACATCGGCATCATCGACCACGGCCGTATCGTCGAGCTGAGCAGCATGAAGGATTTGCTCAAGAAACTGCACGTCGAGACCTTTCTTTTCGACCTCAAGGATTCCTACAGCTCAGTGCCGACGCTGCAGGGCTATCCGGCGCGTCTGGTCGATCACCACACCCTGGAAGTGCAGGTGGAGAAGAGCCAGGGCCTCAACGCGCTGTTCCAGCAACTGGCGCAGCAGCAGGTCGAGGTGCTCAGCCTGCGTAACAAGAGCAATCGCCTGGAGGAGCTGTTCGTCTCCCTGGTGGAAAAGAACCTGGCCAAGGTGGCGCAATGACTTCTCAGTACCTCAACAGCGAATTCGCCGCCAACCTGGTGGCCCTGCGTACCATCGTTCACCGTGAAATCCGCCGGTTCGTGCGTATCTGGCCGCAGACCCTGCTACCGCCGGCGATCACCATGGTCCTGTACTTCGTGATCTTCGGTAACCTGATCGGCCGGCAGATCGGCGACATGGGTGGCTTCAGCTACATGGAGTACATCGTGCCGGGGCTGATCATGATGTCGGTGATCACCAACAGCTACGGCAACGTGGTGTCGAGCTTCTTCGGCAGCAAGTTCCAGCGCAACGTCGAGGAGTTGCTGGTGTCGCCGGTATCACCGCACACCATCCTCATCGGTTTCGTCGTCGGTGGCGTGCTGCGCGGGTTGGCGGTGGGCTTCATCGTCACGTTGTTGTCGTTGTTCTTCACTCACCTGCAGGTACATCACCTGGGCGTGACCGTGCTGGTGGTGCTGCTGACGGCGACCATCTTCTCCCTGGGTGGCTTCGTCAACGCGGTGTATGCGCGCAACTTCGACGACATTTCGATCATTCCGACTTTCGTGCTGACACCGCTGACCTACCTGGGCGGAGTGTTCTACTCCATCACGCTGTTGCCGCCGTTCTGGCAGACGGTGTCGCTGGGTAACCCCATCCTGCACATGGTCAACGCCTTCCGCTACGGTATTCTCGGGGTGTCCGACATCCGCATCGGCGTGGCCATCGGCTTCATGCTGCTGGCCACGGCCGCGCTTTACACGCTGTGCATCCGCTTGCTGGTCAGTGGGCGCGGCATGCGTCAGTGACGTTTGCCGCTGTGCAGGGGCGGATTTATTCGCGATTCTCGCGGCGCAACCGCGCCTAAACGTTAATGTGTAGCCCGGATGAAATCAGGGAGATGGCTGCTGTGCTCCTCGGATTTCATCCGGGCTACGCTTGAATGCTGGTGGCTAACGCCGCTCCTACAGAATGTGGCGGCGCTAGAAAAAACATAGCGAAATAACTTGCGCATCTGTCAGTGACGCAGCGGCCGGTTAGACTCCGCCTCTACCGAATAAAAGGGGCTGATCATGACCGTGCTGTTGCGTGCTCTTCCATGGTTGTTGCTGGGTACCTTCGTTGCGCCTGTGAGTGCAGCCGAAGGCCCAATGGTCGAGGTCGTGTCGGTGCGGCAGGTGGAGGTACGTGACGAGCTGATCACCTTCGGTTCGCTACGCTCCGACGAGTCGGTGATGATTCGGCCGGAAGTCGAAGGTCGCCTGGCCACCCTGCATTTCCGCGAGGGCCAGGCGGTGACCGCTGGCGACCTGCTGATCAGCCTCGATGATGCGATTGCCCGCGCCGAATTCGCCCAGGCGCGTGCCAATCTCGACCTCGCCGAGAAAAACCACCAGCGTGCGCAGATGCTGTTCCAGCGCGGTGCCAGTAATGCCCAGGCGCTGGACGAAGCACAGAGCCAACTGCAGGCCGCGCGTGCCAGTCAGGCGCTGGCCCAGGCGCGGCTCGACAAGACCCAGATCAAGGCGCCGCATGACGGCACCCTCGGTCTGCGCCAGGCCAGCGTTGGTGATTACCTCAGCGCCGGGCAGAACATCGTCAATCTGGAAGTGCTCGACCCGCTCAAGGTCGACTTCCGCATTCCGCAGAAGGCCGTGGCCCAGGTGCGCCTCGGTCAGACCGTGGAAATCACCCTCGATACCTATCCGGGCGAGCGCTTTCGCGGCGAAATCTTCGCCATCAACCCGCGTCTGGATGAAGCCGGGCGCAGCCAGGCGATCCGCGCGCATATTGGCAACGATGACCGCCGCCTGCGTCCGGGCCAGTTCGTTCGCGTTTCGGTAATTCTCGAGGAGCGGCCCAATGCGCGGGTGATTCCCGAGGAAGCGGTGATGCCGCAGGGCGACAAGTTGCTGGTCAACCTGGTGGTCGATGGCAAGGTCGAGCATCGTGAGGTGAGGCTGGGCAAGCGTTTCGACGGGCTGGTCGAAGTACGTGAAGGTCTGCAGGGCGACGAAACCATCATCAGCGCCGGATGGCAGCGTGTGCGCGAAGGGCTGGCCGTGCGTACCAAGAGCGGGGAGCGCCAGCCGTGACACTCTCCGACGTCTGCATTCGTCGACCGGTATTCGCCACCGTTCTTTCGCTGATCGTGGTGCTGTTGGGGCTGATGGCCTACGACCGCCTCAACGTACGTGAATACCCCAATATCGACGTGCCCATCGTCACCGTGCAGGTCACCTATCCTGGCGCGAGTCCGGAAATCATGGAATCGCAGGTGGCGCAGCCGGTGGAAGACGTGCTCTCGGGCATCGAGGGACTGGATTTCGTCACCTCCATCAGTCGCGCGGAAAACACCCAGATCACTGCGCAGTTCCGCCTCGGCCGCAGCGCTGATGAGGCTGCCAATGACGTGCGCGATCGCCTGGGTCGGGTGCGCAGCCTGCTGCCGGACGAAGTCGACGAGCCCATCGTGCAGAAGGTCGAAGCCGACGCCCAACCGGTGATCTGGATCGCCTTCCACAGCCAGCAGCACAGCGCCATGGAGATCACCGACCTGCTCGAACGGGTGATCAAGGACCGCCTGCAGACCATTCCTGGCGTATCGGAAGTGCAGGTGCGCGGCGCACGTACCTTCTCCATGCGCATCTGGCTCGACCCGGAAAAGCTCGCCGCACACAACCTCACCGTGCAGGATGTGGAGGCCGCGTTGCGCCGGCAGAACGTAGAAATTCCCGCTGGGCGCATCGAGTCACGCGAGCGCGAGTTCAGCGTGTTGTCGGAAACCGATCTGCGTACCCCGGAGCAGTTCAACGAGTTGATTCTCGACGAGTCGCAAGGTTACCTGCTGCGCCTGTCCGATGTCGGCTACGCCGAAGTGGGGCCGCGCGACGAACGCACCGTGGTGCGCTTCAATGGTTTACCTGCAGTGACCCTGGGCCTGGTCAAGCAGGCCACGGCCAACCCGCTGGATATCTCCGACGGCCTCGAGGCTGCCTGGGACGACGTCCAGGCGTTGCTGCCCGACGGCATGAACATGACCGTGGCCAATGACAACTCGCAATTCATCCGTGCCTCCATCGACAACGTCTTCACCACCATCTGGGAGGCGGTGGCGCTGGTCATCCTGATCATTTTCATCTTCCTGCGTTCGCTGCGCGCCACGCTGATTCCGCTGGTGACCATCCCGGTGTCGTTGATCGGCGCCTTCGCCCTGATGTCGCTGATGGGCTTTACCATCAACACCCTGACCCTGCTGGCTATGGTTCTGGCCATCGGCCTGGTGGTGGATGACGCCATCGTGATGCTGGAGAACATCCATCGCCATATCGAGGCGGGGATGAAGCCAGTGCAGGCTGCCTTCAAGGGCAGCCGCGAGATCGCCTTCGCGGTGATCGCCATGACCCTGACCCTGGCTGCGGTATTCGCACCTATCGGCTTCATGCAGGGCACCACCGGGAAGCTGTTCACCGAGTTCGCCTGGACCCTGGCTGGCGCCGTGCTGGTTTCGGGTTTCGTGGCGTTGACGCTGACGCCGATGATGTGCGCGGTGATGCTCAGAGCGCATCAGCACGAGCAGCGCCATGGACGCGTGTACAACCTCATCGAAGGCTTCCTCAACGGCCTTACCTACAACTACAAGCACAGCCTGGATCGTGCGCTGCGCGCCTGGCCGCTGGTGCTTGGTGTGTTGCTTGGGGCATTCCTGATCTGCGCCTGGCTGTTCGGCGGGTTGCGCTCGGAGCTGGCGCCAACCGAGGACACCGGCACCATCGTCGGCGTGTTCAATGGCCCGGACGGCGCCACCATCGACTACACGGCGCGCTACGGCCGCGAGGTCGAGGCGGCTTACGCGAGCATCCCGGAAACCAATCGCTATCTGATGATCGCCGGTTTCCCCACGGTGGCCCAGGGCATCTCCTTCATGAAGCTGGAGGACTGGAGCGACCGCTCGCGTACCCAGTTCGAGATTCGCAACGAGTTGTTGCCGCAGTTGCAGGACATCGCCGGCATGCGCGTGACGCCGGTCAACCGCCCGCCGCTGGGGCAGAGCGCGCGTAACCAGCCGATCAACTTCGTCGTGCGCTCGTCCATGGAATATGCCGAGCTGCAGGGCTATGTCGACCAGCTGATGGAGCGCATGCGTGATTATCCGGGGCTGGAAGGGCTTGATAGCGATCTCAAACTCAATTCGCCGCAGCTCAAGATCACGGTCAACCGTGAGCAGGCAACGGCGGTTGGCACCGATGTATCGGTGATCGGGCGCAGCCTGGAAAGCCTGTTCGGCAGTCGCCAGGTGACCCGCTTCAAGCAGAACGGCGAGCAGTACGACGTCATGGTGCAGTTGCAGGATATCGACCGCAGCAATCCGCAGGACCTGGATCGGGTCTACGTGCGTGATCGCGACGGCGGCATGGTGCAACTGTCCAACCTGATCGAGGTGCGCGAGACCGTGGCGCCGCGCGAGCTCAATCACTTCAACCAGCTGCGTGCGGTGACCATCAGTGCCAACGTCGGCACCGGATATACCCTGGGTGAGGCGCTCAATCATCTGGAAGTCGCAGCTCGTGAAGTATTCCCACCGGAGACGCAATACGACTACACCGGCACTTCACGCGACTTCAAGGAGTCCAGCTCGGGCATCCTGCTGATCTTCGCCCTGGCACTGGCGTTCATCTTCCTGGTGCTGGCTGCGCAGTTCGAGAGCTTCAGCGATCCGTTGATCATCCTGTTCAGCGTGCCCCTGTCGATGGCGGGCGCCTTGCTGGCGCTGAAACTGTTCGGCGGTACCTGGAACATCTACTCGCAGATTGGTTTGGTGACCCTGATTGGCCTGATCACCAAGCACGGCATCCTCATCGTCGAGTTCGCCAACCACTTGTTGCGCGAGGGCAAGGCGCTGCGTGAGGCGGTGATCGAGGCCGCGGTGCAGCGCCTGCGGCCGATCCTGATGACCACCGGTGCCATGGTGCTCGGCTCGCTACCGCTGGCCATCGCCAGCGGCGCCGGCGCGGAAAGCCGTCAGCAGATCGGCCTGGTGATCGTCGGCGGGCTGCTGGTCGGCACCTTCTTCACCCTCTACGTGATTCCGACGCTGTACCTGCTGCTGCGCCGCTGGGCGCCGTTGCGCAAGATCGAGCAGGAGCCGGCTGAGGTGTAGGGTACGCCGTGCGCACCGGCTTTCTCGATCTCGTGGCATGTACCTGTGCGAGGTGCTTTGGCGGCAAGCTCTTGTCGCTGCTACAGCCCACTCCCATGGTGTTGGCTTTGTAAACTGCCGGTGCGCATGGCGCACCCTACGATGAGATCGTATCTGGCTTGGTGCGTGCGGCTGACCGGTCAACCCGTTAAACTCGCGCGGTTTTTCTCCACCCTGGATTACTCGCCATGCAGCACCCCGCCGAACATTCCCCGCTGGGCAAGTCCAGCCAGTACATCGCCGAGTACAGCCCAGAGCTGCTGTTTCCCATCTCGCGTACCACCAAGTGGGCGGAGCTGGGCCTCGATGGCGCCAGCCTGCCGTATCAGGGCGTGGACTACTGGAACTGCTACGAACTGTCCTGGCTGCTGCCGTCCGGCAAGCCGGTGGTGGCCATCGGTGAGTTCGCCATTCCTGCAGACTCGCCGAACATCATCGAGTCGAAGTCGTTCAAGCTGTACCTCAACTCCCTGAACCAATCGGCTTTCGCCACTTGGGATGAGCTGCAAGCGACGCTGGTACGTGACCTGTCCGCTGTGGCCGGCAAGCCGGTGGCGGTGAGCCTGCGCTCACTGGCCGAGGTTTCTGAAGAAGGCGTGGCGACGCTGCCGGGTCAGTGCATCGACGAACTGGACATCCGCGTCAGCCAGTACGATCACCCGCAGCCCGAGCTGCTGCGTTGCGATGCTGGCCGTGTGGTGGAAGAGAGCCTGCACAGCCACCTGCTCAAGTCCAACTGCCCGGTCACCGGCCAACCGGACTGGGGCAGTCTTGTCGTGCAGTACCGCGGCGCGGCACTGGATCACGCCAGCCTGCTGGCTTATCTGGTGAGCTTCCGTCAGCACGCCGATTTCCACGAACAGTGCGTGGAGCGCATCTTTCTCGATCTGCAGCGCCTGCTGCAGCCGCAGTCTTTGACTGTCTATGCGCGTTATGTGCGTCGCGGCGGGCTGGATATCAATCCGTATCGCAGTACCGAGGCGATCACGCCGGAAAATGGCCGCCTGGCGCGCCAGTAGCCCATGAAAAATGCCGCCAAATGGCGGCATTTTCTTGAATTGCTCGATGTTAGCCGGGGCAGGGCATTCAGATGCCCATATTGGCCAGGCTCTGCATGATGTTGCGCAGGGTGCCGGCGAGAGTAGGGTGGCTGGCCTCGAAGCGTTCTACCGCCAGATTGACACCATCGACCAGCGTAGCGTCAGGCGCAGAGGCGGCTTCACGCGCCAATTGCACTTCGATTTCCTGGGTCAGCAGGTAAAGCGAGGCGCGTTCTTCCTCGCTGAGCGGCGTGTCCTGGGCCAGGTGTTGCTGGAGGGCTTCCAGTTGCTGCTGCAGGTCGCTTGCTGGCATAGAGTTCTCCTTATCGAATCAGCTTAGGCATTGACCCCCAGCGGCGCTGGAAGTTTTCAACCCGTACATGAAGGTTAATCCAAGCGGGCCGGCTTTGCCTGATCCGAGTCAAAGGCTCAGGGCTTTTCGCCCTTGCTCCGGCGCACGCCGATATCGTCCAGGCTGGCCTCGATTTCCCCCAGGTGATCGACCACCGAATGCACACCCAGACGATAGAGTTGCAGCGTGGCCTGGGCGCGCAGGTGTTCCTGATCGCTCGCGTCAAGTGCCTGCCAGTCGGCCAGGGCGTAACCGCAGAGTGGGCCACAGGCAGCCAGGCCGATGGTCCAGCAGCCGGCATTGAGCCCGGCTTGCAGCAACAGCGGATTCCCGCTGACGACAATACAGCCATCCAGGCGCTCGACGTCCAGCTGGCTCAAGGCTTGCCAGCAGCTGTCTGGTGCCGGCCACGGCCTGGCCTGGTGCGCCAGTACCGCTTCGATGGGCGTTGGTAGCGCTTCGGCCAGGCGCAGGCTGGCATCGGCTGGCAGGTCGTCCAGCCAGGCGCAGGGCGTGTCGGTGGCATGCAGGGTTTGCAACAACTGTGCAGCACCTGGGGTTAGCTCGGCATGGTCGCCGGCCACTTCGCTCAGGGTCTGTTGCAGTGCTTGCCGTTGTGCTGCGGTTGGCGGCTTGCCTAACCATGCGTCCAGTGTCTT
Organism: Pseudomonas chaetocerotis; assembly: GCF_015712105.2. Classification (NCBI taxonomy): domain Bacteria; kingdom Pseudomonadati; phylum Pseudomonadota; class Gammaproteobacteria; order Pseudomonadales; family Pseudomonadaceae; genus Pseudomonas; species Pseudomonas chaetocerotis. The sequence goes on along the minus strand of NZ_JACFYX020000007.1, from coordinate 121,505 downwards.
TTGCGGCGTAGCAGCGAGGTTCGGGGGCGTGTGCTCGGGATATAGTCGTTGCAGTGCGACGGGTAGCGTGCGGGCGCCGAAGTCGACCAGGCAACCGGACAGTTGAAGGATCAGGGCGGTGCAGGGGGAGGGCATGGGATCATCCGTGGCATTGGCCTAGGCCAATCTAACGCCGAAGGATGACCGTAATATGACCGCTAGGTGACGTTGAACAGGGCGCGTACATGCTCCGGCAGGGCCACCGATCTGCCGCTTACATGGTCGATCCACACCAGTTTGCAGTAACCCTCACCGTAGACCGTGAGCGGGTCTTCGGCGGTGGTCAGCCGGTGTGCGATCACCAGGCTGCTGCGCCCCACCGCGCCGGCCCGCAGTTCCACCACCACGGTGGCAGGGTGTATCACCGGTTTCAGGTAGGTATGTTGGGTCTGCAGTACCACCGGGCCGAATGGCACGTTGCTCATCGGCACGCCGGCCAGCTCGAACCAGGCGACGCGGGCCTCTTCCAGATACTGCATGTAGATGATGTTGTTGACATGCCCGTAGCTGTCCATGTCGCCCCAGCGCACGGGGATGTGTGCAGTGTGCAGCAAGGTTTCGTCAGTCATCGCTTTTCTTCGCTATGCTGCCCAATCAGGGCTCCAGGCTTTATACTACGCGGCATTCGGCCCGCTGGCGGTGGCCACATTGTTTTCCTCAAGGAGAGATTTAAATGCATGTGATCGGTGCTCGCTGGATCTCGCGCCTGGGTGGCCTGATGGCCCTCGTCGGCCTGAGCCTGCTGCCTGCGATGAGTCAGGCGGCTTCGGAAGAAGATCCTTGGGAAAGTTTCAATCGTCCGATCTTCCGCTTCAACGATACCGTCGACACCTATGCGCTGAAGCCGATCGCCCAGGGTTACCGGGCTGTCACGCCACAGTTTCTCGAAGATGGCGTGCATAACGTGTTCGGTAACATCGGCGACGTTGGCAACCTGGCCAACAACTTGCTGCAGGGCAAGCTGCACAACGCCGGTGTCGATACCGGTCGCCTGATCTTCAACACCACCTTTGGCGTACTGGGCTTCTTCGACGTGGCCAAGCACATGGGCCTGGGCAAGAACGACGAAGACTTCGGTCAGACCCTTGGCGTCTGGGGCCTGAACAGCGGCCCTTACCTGGTCATCCCGCTTCTCGGCCCAAGCACCGTGCGTGATGCCACTGGTCGAGTACCGGACAGCTTCCTGACGCCGTATCCGTACATGGATCACGTGCCGACCCGTAACGTCACCCGAGGCGTGCAGGTGGTCGACACCCGCGCCAACCTGTTGCAGGCCGAGCGTCTGATCAGCGGCGACAAGTACATCTTCATTCGCAACGCCTACCTGCAGAGCCGTGAGTTCAAGGTCAAGGATGGGCAGGTCGAAGACGACTTTTAAGCGCTGACAGATGCAAAAAAGGCGGCTCTAGAGCCGCCTTTTTCGTAAATGCAGATTTCAGCTCATGGAGATGATTGCCAGGCCCAGCGACTGACGACCGTCGCCCAGATCGCCTATTCGCACCACTTCGGCCTGGGCGTCGAGGCCGGCGAGTTCGCTGTGCTCTGAAGGGATGTGGACCTTGACCTTGTCGCCCATGCTCAGGGCAGCTTCAGCCTCGATTTGCATGCCGGTACTGGAAAGATCCAGGCACAGTGCAGGAATTTCCCGGCCAGCGTGATGGAGTACGACTGCAGCTTCCAGTCGCATGCGGATGTAGTCGCGTTTCTCGCTGTACGCTCGATCATTCTGACTCATGGACCCTGTCCTCTTCTTATGAGCTCTCCCGCGGCTCTTATAACCCTCGTCGATTTGACCTGTAAAGCCGCCGAACGACGACCGGTCCCGGCTTGAATCGGCCAGCAGATGGGAGTACCGTCTGCCCCTTGAAATCGCCCTGGCGCCATAGATGCGGCGCCGCGCCATGGGCAGTGACCAAAATTGCCCTGGCGCAGTTTGCCTGGATACCCCATGCACAAAACCAGTGCCACTCTGCTGATCATCGACGACGACGATGTCGTACGTGCAAGCCTCGCGGCCTACCTCGAGGACAGCGGCTTCAAGGTGTTGCAGGCCAACAACGGTTTGCAGGGGCTGGAAGTGTTCCAGCAGGAAGGCCCCGACCTGATGATCTGCGACCTGCGTATGCCGCAGGTCGACGGTCTTGAACTGATTCGACGTATCAACGCGCTGGGTGTCGAGGTGCCGGTGATCGTCGTTTCCGGTGCCGGCGTGATGAACGATGCCGTCGAAGCCCTGCGTCTCGGCGCTGCCGACTACCTGATCAAACCTCTCGAAGACCTGGCGGTGCTGGAGCATTCGGTGCGCCGCGCGCTGGATCGTGCGCGTCTGCGCGTCGAGAACCAACTCTATCGTGAGAAGCTGGAAGCGACCAATCGTGAGCTCCAGGCCAGCCTGCATCTGTTGCAGGAGGACCAGAACGCCGGTCGTCAGGTGCAGATGAACATGCTGCCGGTGACGCCCTGGCAGGCCGATGGACTGAACTTCGCGCACCAGATCATTCCGTCGTTGTACCTCTCCGGTGATTTCGTCGATTACTTCCGTATCGACGATAGGCGCATCGCGTTCTATCTGGCCGATGTCTCCGGCCATGGTGCGTCCTCGGCATTCGTCACCGTGCTGCTCAAGTTCATGACCACGCGCCTGCTCTATGAGTGGCGACGTGGCGGCACGTTGCCGGAATTCAAGCCCTCCGATGTGCTCGGCCACATCAACCGCGGCCTGATCAACTGCAAGCTGGGCAAGCATGTGACCATGCTCGGCGGTGTGATCGACGAGGAGAGCGGTATGCTCACGTACAGCATCGGTGGGCATCTGCCATTGCCGGTTTTGTTCGAGAATGGCCAGGCACGTTACCTGGAAGGTCGCGGCCTGCCGGTCGGTCTGTTCGAAGAAGCCGAATACGGCGATCTGGTGATGCAGCTGCCGGAGTCTTTCAGCCTGACCCTGCTCTCCGACGGCATTCTCGACCTGTTGCCGGGCGACACGCTGAAAGAGAAGGAATTGGCGCTGCCACAACTGGTTAGCCAGGCTGGCGGTACGCTGGGTGGTTTGCGTCAAGTTCTCGGTCTGGCCAATCTGGGCGAGATGCCGGATGATATCGCCTTGCTGGTGTTGAGCAGGAACCTTGCATGAATCCTGGGATAAGCCCCGGTCGCATCCAATTCGCCGAACAGGATGGAACCTTCGTCCTGAAGTTTGTCGGTGAAGTCCGTCTGACGCTGTGTTCAGCTCTGGATGCCACGATTGAAAAGATTTTCACCGCGTTGAATTTTTCGGCCATCGTCATCGACTTGACCGAAACCCGCAGTATCGACAGCACGACTCTCGGGTTGCTGGCGAAGCTGTCCATTCTGTCGCGGCAGAAGGTGGGCCTGTTGCCGACCGTTGTCACCACTCACGACGACATCACGCGTCTGCTGGAGTCCATGGGGTTCGACCAGGTGTTCAACATCGTCGACCGGCCGATTCCTTGCCCGGATTGCCTGGATGATCTGCCTTCGCAGGATCAATCCGAAGAGGTGGTGAAGGCCAAGGTGCTGGAAGCGCATCGCATCCTGATGGGGCTCAACGACTCCAACCGCGAGGCTTTTCACGATCTGGTCAGTGCACTCGAGCGGCACTGACCTCCCGCTTTCTGTAGGGTGTATCATGCGCACCGACTCCTGCAAAGAAAGTCGCTGGTGCGCATGGCGCACCCTACGGTTTGATCGCGCAGTATTGAAAAGGGGCGTCAGCTTGGCTGACGCCCCTTTGTCATTCAGGCCCTTGCGGCCAGCAGGGCTTCGAGTTTTTCCTGATCGCGGGCGAACAGGCGGATGCCTTCAGCCAGTTTCTCGGTGGCCATGGCGTCTTCGTTCAGTGCCCAGCGGAAGCCGCCTTCATCGAGGTTCTGGCGAGGTTCGCCGGTAGCGCCAGGGGCAAGCTGGCGACTGAGTTGGCCATCGTCCTCAGCCAGTTTCTGCAGCAGGTCGGGGCTGATGGTCAGACGGTCGCAGCCGGCCAACGCTTCGATCTGACCGAGATTGCGGAAGCTCGCACCCATCACCACGGTGTCGTAGGCATTGGCCTTGTAGTAGTCGTAGATACGCGTGACCGATTGCACGCCTGGATCTTCGCTGCCCACGAAATCACGGCCCTCGGCCTTCTTGTACCAATCGTAGATCCGCCCCACGAACGGCGAGATGAGGAAGATGCCGGCATCGGCACAGGCCTGCGCCTGGGCGAAGGTGAACAGCAGGGTCAGGTTGGTCTGCACGCCGGCTTTTTCCAGCTGTTCGGCGGCGCGGATGCCTTCCCAGGTCGAAGCGATCTTGATCAGTACGCGCTCGCGGCCAATGCCCGCTTTTTCATAAAGACCGACCAGGCGCTCGGCGCGGCGCAGGGTCGCGTCGGTGTCGAATGACAGGCGCGCATCGACCTCGGTGGAAATGCGGCCTGGAATCACCTTGAGGATTTCCTGGCCGACGGCCACCGCGAAGTGATCGCAGGCCAGGCCCAGGTCTCCCTTGCCGGCACTCACTGCCTGATTCAACAGATCGGTATAACGGGGTAGGGCAGCCGCCTTGAGCAGCAGCGAGGGGTTGGTGGTGGCATCCACCGGTTGCAGGCGGGCGATGGCGTCGAGGTCACCGGTGTCGGCGACTACGGTAGTGAACTGCTTGAGTTGTTCCAGCTTGGAGGTCATGACGAGGCCTTGTCGTTGCAGATGGCATGACCTTACCCGAGGCGCTGCAAGCGCTCAACGGTCGGATCACTGACAAAATTTACCTTTTCGGGCTGCGCTTTTTGCTGGCTCGTTCGTCTTTAGTTATGACGGGGCGTGAGAACGCACCGAAGTCGGTGGAGTCCGACTTTAGACGAGCTGCCAAGGAGCCCGAACATGTCGACCCAACCCCTGCTTTCTCGTTCAGTTGCCGCAGGCCCGGATACGCGCCAGTGCCGTGAGTGGCTGCAGGCCGCCGGGCTACGCTTCAGCATGCCCAGGCTCAAGGTGGTGGAGGCGCTGTGCAGCGCCAATGATGAAGAGGGTGTGTCCGCGCGCGAGCTGCATCGGCAACTGAGCGATGCCGGCGAACCGCTGTCGCTGGTCAGCGTGCGCCAGGTGTTGCGCCGCATGGAGGAAAACGGTTTGGTGCAGACGACAGGGCGTAGCCGCTATCGCCTGAGCGCGCCGGATTAATGCCCGCGTAGCAGTTCAGCCGCCTGGTCGAGCAGCGCCAGCGGGTCTTGCACCTTGTGAATGTCCACTGACAGCAGCTGGCGGAAGCGTCTTGCACCTGGGAAACCTTGAGCCAAGCCCAGCACATGACGGCTGACGTGATGCAGGGTGCCGCCCTCGCGCAGATGTTGCTCAACGTAGGGCTTGAGTGCGAGCAGGGCGTCCATGCGGGTGATACCCGGGTCTTCGGCGCCAAACAGGCGGCTGTCCACCTGCGCCAGCAGGTAGGGATTGTGATAGGCCTCGCGACCGAGCATCACACCGTCGAATGTCTGCAGGTGCTGCTCGCATTCCTCAAGGGTCTTGATGCCACCGTTGAGGATGATCTCCAGGTCGGGGAAGTCCTGCTTGAGTTGAGCTGCCACGTCGTAGCGCAGCGGCGGGATCTCGCGGTTTTCCTTCGGCGACAGGCCTTCCAGGATGGCGATACGCGCATGCACAGTGAAGCTGCGGCAGCCGGCGTCGCGCACCTGGCCGACGAAATCGCACAGCTCGGCATAGCTGTCACGGCCATTGATACCGATGCGATGCTTGACCGTCACCGGAATGCTCACGGCGTCCTGCATGGCCTTCACGCAGTCGGCTACCAGCGCCGGATGGCCCATCAGGCAGGCGCCGATCATGTTGTTCTGCACACGATCACTGGGGCAGCCAACGTTCAGGTTCACTTCGTCGTAGCCATGATCCTCGGCCATCTTGGCGCAGGTCGCCAGATCCTGCGGGTTGCTGCCACCCAGCTGCAGCGCGATGGGATGTTCACATTCGCTGTAACGCAGGAAACGCTCGCGGTCGCCGTGGATCAGTGCGCCGGTGGTGACCATCTCGGTATAGAGCAGGGCGTGCCGCGACAGCTGACGGAGAAAGAACCGGCAGTGGCGGTCCGTCCAATCCATCATCGGGGCGATGCTGAATTTTCTGCTTACAAGCCTTTTATTTAGAAGAATATTTCGCAATTTTGTGACCGTAATTTTGCTTGGTTTTGCCGCGGAGTGCACACGCGGTGCAGGCAGAAGGTGCGAGAGGAACATTATACATGTGTGCCATTCGCATACCGTTCGCACAGGCGATCAAGGTTGGATAGGTGAAGGGGTAGGAGAGGAAAGTCAGATTTTTGGATGACTTTCAATCTCTGCCAGGTGAATCCCCGTTCCCAAAATCATGGTGACTAAGGCGAAGAGTCGTCCGTTAGGCATACAGGCTACGCCGGTCGCAGCCAAGTCAGCTTGCGGAACCAGCATTTGTAAAGTGCAAGCTGAAGAGCGTTCCCGCATCGTTGCTTTTGACGCGGGCCTCTCCCGAATGAACGTGCATGATTGATTGGACGATTGCCAGCCCGAGTCCGCCGGAGTCGTCGGGTTGATTGCGTGAGGCATCACAGCGGTAGAAACGCTCGAACAGATGGGGTAGGTGCACAGCGTCTATGGGTTTGCCCTGGTTGTGGACCAGGATTTCCAGGGTATTGCCCTCCAACCTGGTACTGATGGTGACTGGGTTATCAGCAGCACCATAACGGAGCGCGTTAGCGACGAGGTTTGCCAATGCCCGACGCAGGAGCTCTGGTTCTGCTTCGACCTGACCATGGCTGCGATTAACCAACCAGATGCCACGGTCCTCCGCCATACCGTCGAAATACTCACACAGTTGTTCGACAAGAGCGTGCAGGTCGACCGGCTCTCGCTTGAGCGTTGCTTTGGGCTGCTCGCACCTGGCAAGAAACAGCATGCTGTCGATCATTCTGGCCAGTCGCTCGTATTCTTCCAGGTTGGAGGCCAGTACGTTCTGATACTCCTCGTCCGAGCGGCTGCGACCGAGCAGTTGTTGGGTCTGCCCCATCAGGTTGCTCAGGGGCGTACGCATCTCGTGTGCCAGGTCTTCAGAGAAGCGCGATAGCTGGGCGAAGCCGTGTTCCAACCTGGCCAGCATCTGATTCAGCGCCTGGCTCAGCACTTCGAGTTCGGCCGTATCGGCGAAATCGTCAAGGCGCAGATGAAGGTTGCGAACGTCGATACCCGCTGCCTGAGTGGCCAACGCTCTCACAGGGCGCAACCCTCTTTGACCGATCAGCCAGCCGAGGACGAACGCAAGGAAAACACCCGCTGCAAGCGCCATCCAGATTGTGTTTCGGTAGGCGCTGAGCATTTGCTCGCGCTCATCTGCACGTTTCCCGGCTATCAGCTTCAGATGTCCTCCGGTACGCGATACGTCCAGCCAGGCCAGGCGCAGGGAGCTGTTGTGTGGATCATTGCCCAGCTTGGGTGAAGAGGCATCCGGCAACCTGGGTAACGGCAGCGACGCTGGGTTCACCTCGATCAGCATGTGATCGGCTGCATCGACTATCCACAGGAAGCTGTCCCTGTTGCCCAGCATGTTTTCGTAAAGCTGGGGGCGACTGCGCAAGGCTTCGATACTCTCGGCGTCATCCAAGAGAGCCTGCATGCGTTGCAGGCGACCCAGCAGGGCCTGATCGTCACGCCAGAGGATTTCCCGCTCAAGAGAGTGATACAGGTAGGCCGCCACGGCACCGAGCAGCACGCAGCTCGAGAGTGCGAACATCAGTGCCAGGCGCAGACTGAGCGTTCTGGGCCATAGTTTCATGCCTGAAGATCCAGCATGTAGCCCATGCCTCTTACGGTGTGAATCAGTTTCAGTGGGTAGGGGTCGTCAACTTTTGCGCGCAGCCGTCGAATGGCCACGTCCACCACATTGGTATCGCTGTCGAAATTCATTTGCCACACATGCGAGGCGATCAGAGCCCTCGACAGGACTTCCCCCTGTCTGCTGAGCAAAAGGTGGAGCAGTGCGAACTCCTTGTTCGTCAGGTTGAGACGATCACCTGCGCGGCTGACCTTGCGCTTGAGCAGATCGAGCGCAAGGTCCGCTACCTGGAAGTGTTCTATCTCGCGGGGCGGCCCTCTCCTCAGCAGCGTACGAACCCTGGCGAGCAGCTCGGCATAGGAAAAGGGCTTTATCAGATAATCGTCGGCGCCCAGCTCCAGCCCTTTGACACGGTCCTCCACTGCGTCACGAGCGGTCAGAAACAGCACCGGGGTGTCATGCCTGCGTCGAATGATCTGCAGCAACTGCCAACCATCGAGTCCTGGCAGCATGACGTCGAGAATGATCAGGTCGAATTCGTACTCCTGCACGAGATGCTGGCCATCCAGGCCATTCAACGCGACCTCGACCATGAAGCCTGATTCACTCAAACCCTTTCTCAAGTAGTCAGCCGTTTTGGCTTCGTCTTCCACCACCAGAATGCGCATTTCTATCTCCCGAACCTGTGCATAGCCTAGGCGCAACCGCTGCTGACTCCCATTACAAATTCGTAATCCTGGCGCAATCCATCTGCTGGTCGCCGGTGGGCAAGATTGCCGGCATCCGCTCAGCAGAGCCTAACCAGGAGAACGGCATGCCCAAGCTTCACATCACTCTGTCCGCACTGACGCTGACTATCATCGCGTCGAGTTCATGGGCCTCCGAGCAAGTCGCGATGCGTCAGGACGTGACGTTGCCGCTGGCCAATCAGTTGCTGGATGCAACCCTGTCTGCCTGCCACGCCGATGGCCGCAGCGCGGTCGCAGCGGTCGTCGATCGTGGCGGCAACCTGGTCGCTCTGCAGCGCGACGACAACGTCGGCCCACACAACACCTTGGCCGCGCAGCGCAAGGCTTTTACCGCCTTGTCGACGAAAACGCCAACCCGCTTGTTGGCCGAGCGAGCCCGCAGCACCCCCGACGCCGAGAACCTCAACACGCTCGATGAGCTTCTGCTGTTGGGCGGCGGCGTACCACTGAAAGTCGGTGATCAGGTCATCGGTGCCATTGGCGTCGCTGGGGCGGGCGGTGCTGCCAATGATGAGGCCTGCGCACTCAAGGCCATCGAACAGATTCTTTCCATCCATCAATAAATCGGAGATACAGCATGAAAGCTCTCAAAACCCTTCTGGCTGGTGCAATTCTGAGCGGCCTTTCTTCCCTGGCGTTGGCAGATGCCAATCCATTCAGTGTTCATGTGCTGAACCTGCAGGACGGGCTGCCGTCGCCAGCCGTGACTGTCACGTTGGAGAAGAAGGATGGCCAGAACTGGCAGGCGCTCAATGACGGTGTCACCAACGAGCAGGGGCGTATCACTGCGCTGTATCCGCAAGGCAAGGCACTTGAGAAGGGCACCTACCGCGTGACATTCAAGACCGGCGAGTGGTTCGCGAAGCACGATACGAAAAGCTTCTTCCCCGAGGTGCCTGTGATCTTCGAGGTCGACGGTACCGTGCCGCACTACCATATCCCGCTGCTGCTCAGCCCCTACGGTTTTTCGACATACCGAGGCAATTGAGTCGGTCTTGGTTTGATCGCATCTCCTGGTGGCATGGTTGAAATTGGGGATGTCCGGCTGGTCTGGGTATCACCATGAAACCGATGTTTGGCACCTGGCCGCATGCACAAGCGATTCGGGTCGGCTTGGCCGGCCCGTCTTGCTGCCTGGCGCGACCCGTGCCGTGCACTTCTGAGAGCCAGTCTGTCCATGCAATGTCGGTAGCCAGCAGCATCTGGCTGACCTGATGGGCCTATACGCCCCGCAATGAGTGACGTTCCACTTCGCTAAGAGAGTTGGCAGTCACGGTGAGTTGCCGAGTACGTTGAGTTCATTGCAACCCTTGCTGGGGTCAGCCGGCAGTGAACACATTCCCTCCAGCCCCGCAGTGGCGATATGGGATCGCGATGGGCGCCTGGCTTGCTTCGGCCTTTACAGTGAGTGCTGCCAACACCTCCAGCACCAGTTTCATCGAGCCCATTCTCGAGGCTCTGATAGCGGGTCGCAGAGTGAACGCGGGCAACAATATGGTTCTCGGTTGTTTCTGCAACAAGCGTACCCAGCCTCCAGCCCCCGCAGAATCGTGCCATCGATACTTATCGTCGCTACCGCAGCGCATGCTTCGTGACCTGCAGCCCGACGACAGGTCACTCTATTGCTAGACAAAACCTGTACAAAATATATAATTTGTACAGGTTTGTGCGCTGTCCATGCCTGCCTGCATTTTCTTCAGCGCCTGCCTCGAGATCTTATGAACGAGTGCCTGGCAGTCCCTGATTGAAAAAGATCGCATCATGCCCGGTGCTTTCTGGCTGATGTTTCCTCGGGCTGGCAGCCTGGCAGGGCACATGAGGGCAGGCGCTGCTGGTCGGTGGCAGTAACTTGGTGATCACATCGTGCTGAAGCTGCTACGGCACCTAGGGGCTGTACAAGATGTGCGACGGCAAGCGGAAGGCATTGACTATCGGGTAGAGCGGGGTTGGCAGTACAACGAGGGCGCTAAATGGCAGCCGGCAGACAAGCGTGGGGCGTGACTGACTTTCGCAAGGCACAACAGAAATGTCGGTGAAACCATGATCGGCTCAAGCCGGGGCAGCGCGTCTAGGCCAAGCATTTCTGCTGCTCGGGATGCAGTTGCAAGTCTGTACTGAATAATTCGCAGCGGGCCGGTAGGTCTTGCCTGGGAATGACAAAGATTCCGTTGCGAATCGCTATCTACCTAATTCCGTGGAGACGTTAATGTTCAACCGTGCCCTTAAGAAAACACTAGAAGACCAGAGTGCGGAACTGTATCTGCTGCGTCAACAGGCTGAGCAGATGGAACGAAGCATGCTCTCCATCAGACTCGATGCGCAATTCAACATCTGCGAATTCAACGCGAATTTTGCTAAGGCTCTTGGATACACCAATGATCTTCGGGGGCGTCCGCTGTCAGCGATTGTTCCCCCCTACGTGAAAAGTCTGCCCTGTTTTCATTCATTCAATATGGCTATCTCGAAGTTTGAGCCGGTGAGTGATGACTACCGCTATCTGCGAGCCGACGGGAGCCTCGCCTGGATAAAGCTGAATTGGTTCCCAATCAAAGGCGAGGACGGAAAGCTGTCCCACGTCCAAGGGTACGGCAGCGAGATCAGTCAGACCCTCGAAAAAGCAAAAGAAAACGAAGCTTTAATTGAAGCGTTGATCCGCTCCACTGCGGTCATCCAATTTAATCTGGACGGCACGGTCATCACCGCCAATCAGCAGTTTCTTGCTGCCATGGGCTATTCGCTCGGCCAGATTACTGGGAAACATCACAGCATTTTTTGTCTGCCTGAAGAGGCGAACGCTCCTCAATATGCAGCCTTTTGGCAGACGCTCAACCGTGGTGAGTACGTGGCTAATCGCTTCAAACGGATCGACAGCAGAGGTCAAGAAGTTTGGCTGGAGGCTACGTATAACCCCGTTCATGATGCCGAAGGAAAGTTATCCAAGGTCGTGAAATTCGCTAGCGTCGTGACTGAGCAAGTGGCTCGGGAAACCCAGGTGCGGGAGGCGGCAGGCGTCGCCTATGGCGTTTCTCAACAAACGGATGTGAGTGCCGCGCGTGGCGCTGAGGTCGTGCAGCAAACTGTTCAGACCATGCAGAGCATTGCTGTACAAATGCAATCGGCCACCGAGAGCATTGAGGCACTCGGTGAACAATCGTTGTTGATCAGCTCAATCGTTCAGACCATTGGTAGCATTGCTTCCCAGACCAACTTGCTGGCACTCAATGCTGCCATTGAAGCCGCCCGTGCGGGTGAGCATGGACGCGGTTTCGCCGTGGTAGCCGATGAGGTGCGTAAGCTGGCTGGTCGAACCAGCGAAGCCACCGAAGAAATCGTCAACGTAGTACAGCAGAATCAGGCGCTGGCAGAGCGAGCGATGCGAGAGATGTTCAGTAGCCGTGAGCAAGCCGATCATGGCCTGGCACTGGCCAACCAGGCCGGCACGGTGATTGTGGAAATCCAGGACGGTGCTAAACAAGTGGTTGGAGCGGTTGGACGTTTCACTAACGAATTGCAGTAATGCTGCATCGCGGAGCTTGGTGCAGCGTTGAATCAGTAAAAACAGATTCTTTAAGGGCATCTCTCAGTCGGGTAAGAAGGAGGAGCACATTGCTTGTGCGCCTCGGACAGTGGGAGGTGGGCCAGCCGATCTCGCGGTTGATGGGGTAGAACGGCAGGGGCGTACTCCAGCTATGGCTATTGGCCCTTCCTGAATAGCCGTGTATCGGACTCTGTGCGCTAGCGTACGAAGTGCCCGGCCATTGGGCGTATGCTGGAGCCCTTGCGCTGTGTTTTGTACCCAGAGAAATTGATCATGCACGAACCGCATCAGCCGCAGCAGAACCATCTGCTGGCGGCCCTTTCAGCCGAGGTGCGCCAGCGCCTGTTCGCGCATCTAGAGCTTATACCCTTGCCGCTTGGCAAGGTGCTCTATGAATCTGGCGATACCATGCGCCATGTCTACTTCCCCACCGATTCGATCATCTCGCTGATCTATGTGATGGAGAGTGGCGCTTCGGCGGAAATTTCCGTGGTCGGCAACGAGGGATTGGTCGGTATCGCCCTGTTCATGGGCGGCGAGAGCACGCCGAGCCGGGCATTAGTACAGAGCGGTGGGCATGCCTTCCGACTCAAGGGACCGCTACTCAAGGCCGAGTTCGATCGTCACGGTGAACTGCTGGTGCTGATGCTGCGTTATACCCAGGCGCTGATCACCCAGATGGCGCAGACCGCGGTGTGCAACCGTCACCATTCCATTGATCAGCAGCTTTGTCGTTGGTTGCTGTTGTCACTCGACCGGTTGCCGAGCAACCAACTGACCATGACCCAGGAGCTGATCGCCAACATGCTTGGCGTGCGCCGCGAAGGCGTGACCGAGGCGGCTGGAAAATTGCAGCGCCAGGGCGTGATCGAGTACAGCCGCGGGCATATCACCGTGCTCGACCGGCACAAGCTGGAACAGCTCAGTTGCGAGTGCTACGCGGTGGTGAAGAAGGAGACTGACCGTCTGCTGCCATACGTGCCGCAGCGTCAAGTCAACTGAGGCGTTGCGTGCCGTAGCGAACAGAGCGCCACCACCGGCTTGCCCCAGACTGGCGACGCGGGATGGTCAGGCACCTGCTCCGCACCCCTCCGATTCGTCCGTGCCGCAGGGACTCGCCCATGTCAGGGTTCATCCAGAATCTGCTCCTCGCCGGTTTGCCGGCCAAGGAACGTAATGCCGTGCTGCAGCACTGCGAGGTGGTGCAACTGCAGTTCGGCAGCCAACTGTGCGAGGCCAACGAGCCGATGCACTACCTGTACTTTCCGCTTACCGCCTTTATCTCGCAGGTGAATATCCTGAGTGGCCATCATCCGCTGGAATTGGGTTTGATCGGCTATGAAGGCATGCTCGGTGTCACCCTTGTACTGGGGGTAGAGACGGCGCCCAGCCGAGCGGTGGTGCAGGGCGCAGGCAGCGCCTTGCGCATCACCATCGAAGAGCTGCACGAAGAGCTGCTGGCCAGCCCGCGGCTGCAGCGTCGACTCAAGCGCTATCTCTACGTGTTGCTGGTGCAGCTGTCGCAGAACGCCGCTTGCGGTCAGTTCCATGCATTGGAGCCGCGCCTGGCACGCTGGCTGTTGATGACACACGACCGTGCCCATGCCGACCATTTCCACCTGACTCATCAATACCTGGCCAACATGCTCGGGGTGCGCCGCAGCGGGGTGACCATTGCCGCTGGCGCGCTGCAGCTACGTGGGCTGATCCACTACAGCCGTGGCGAAATCAGCATTCTTGATCGGCCGCGGCTGGAGGCGGCGGCCTGCGAGTGCTACGCCGAGATGCTCGACGACTACAGGCGGCAGTTCAGCCTGCCGCTGCGCCGCTTGGCCTGAGTCAGGTGCTGTCTGCGCGGCTTACCGGTTGCCATCCGCGTGCATTTCGACGCGGTCGTGGAAGAACCGATAGCGGTTGCGACCGGCCTGCTTGGCCTGATACATGGCATTGTCGGCATGGCGCAGCAACGCCCCGGCACTGCTGCCGTCGGCCGGGAACAGACTGATACCGATGCTGCAGGTGATCTGTACCCCGAGCTGCTCGATGCAGTGCTGCGCCGCCAGGGCGTCGAGAATTTTCCGCGCGCTGACGGCGGCGTCCCGTTCGCCCTGGATTTCGCTCAGCAACACGATGAATTCATCGCCGCCGGTCCGGCTGACGGTGTCCGAGCTGCGCACGCAGGCCAGCAGGCGTCGGGCGACGGATTGCAGCAACTGGTCGCCGACAGTGTGGCCGAGTGAATCGTTGATTTGCTTGAAGTTATCGAGGTCGAGAAACATCAGTGCGAGTGAATTGGCATGCCGCTTCGCCAGGTGGATCGCCTGGGCAATGCGGTCGTCGAGCAACAGACGATTGGGCAGGTGGGTAAGGATGTCGTGCTGGGCCAGGTGCGTCATCTTGTCGGCCTTCGCCTGCGCTGCACTGACGTCATGAAAGACGACCACCGCTCCGCTGATTTGCCCATCGCCATTGTGGATCGGTGCCGAGGAGTCCTCGAATGCTCGCGGTGCACGAGGGCCCTTGTCAGGGGGCGTTGGACGATTCTCTCGCAGGATCTGCGGAGCCGTGGCAGCGCAGCGGCTGGCGTCGCTATCGGGCGGCGGCATCACTTCGGCGATGGAGTGGCCGCGCGCTCGTTCCAGTGTCCAGCCGCTGATACGCTGGGCCGCGCGGTTGAGGTAATCGACACGGCCTAGCAGGTCGGTTGTGATCACCGCAGCGCCGATCGAGTCGAGAATGATCTGGGCGTGTGCGTGCTCATGGGCAAGCCGGTCTGCTGGAATCAGGGCGCAGAACGCCTGCGTGGTCCGAGAATCTCGGCCATCGCCGAGGGCTCGATAGAGCATCAGCGGTACGGCCGCGGCGATGCGTGACAGCAGCTCGAAGTTGGTCAGGGCGGTACCGGGATACAGACTCTGCTCGAACAGAGCGATATCCAGATCGCCGGCCTGCGCGCGCATGACCGCATCGTCCAGTCGATCCAGGCATTCGACGACGAAACAGCCGTCGCCGGCCTGGTTCAGTATGGCCTGGAGCCCGCAGCCGGCTGCGGCATCCGTCGAGACCAGGAGAATTCGATAGACCATGGCGTTTCCCCTTGCCGGTTGCCCGGAGCCTCTTTACTGGCCGCTTCAGCGCGACGAGGTGAGATTGTTGCTGATGATGATCTCGACCCGACGGTTCAGTTGCCGTCCCGCGGCCGAGTCGTTGCCGGCCACCGGCGAGCCTTCGCCCATGCCTGAGGCGAGCAGGCGGCTGGCGGCGATGCCCTGGCTTTGCAGGTGGGACTTCACGCTGTCGGCACGACGCTGCGACAGACCGAAGTTGGCACTCTCGCTGCCGACGTTGTCGGTGTGGCCTTCAATTGTCACCGTACGTTCTGGATGACGATTGAGAAAGTCGGTGAGTGTGGCCAGATTATGGTTGGCGTTGCCATTGAGCTCCGCTCGGCCGCTGGCGAACAACAGATCGCCCAGGGTCACCAGCAGGCCGCGTTCGGTTTCCTCGGCGTTGAGGCCGTCGATCTGCCGTTGCAGATCGACGTTGCGTTGCTGCGCTTGATCGGCTTCGCGGGTGCGTGAGTCGAGGCGGGCACTTTCGCGTTGTTCGCCCAGTTGCCTACGTTGGTCCTCATAGAAACGCTCCAGGGCGCGAGCACGGGCGATCTCCACCTTGCGATCAGCCATCACCACCAGGTGTTGGCCCACGACCTCATCGGTTCGCGGCTGTTCGGCAGCCAGTACGGCGGTCTCTGCAGCCTCCAGTGAGACCGGTACACGGCTGGCCAACTGCGGGTCGTTTTGCAACTGAGTCAACCGGTGGCGGGCATCTGCTGCACCCGTCGGTGTCACGGGCGTGGCTGCACAGCCTCCGAGGGAGAAGGCGGCAACCAATAGATAGACTTGCGTGTAGTGCACGTTCATGGTCTCACTCCTGTGTTGCGTTGCATTTCCTGCTTCAGGCTCTCGGTGCCGTCACGCATTTCCTGATTGACGATGAGTGCCTTGGTCATTTGCGAACGGGCCATGGCCAGTTCGGCTTCAGCCCGCGATTGTTCGGCCATGCGCGTGGCCAGCGGCATGTCCTCGTTCTGCACCGCCACTTCTGCGGCTGCCAGTTTCTCCCGGGCCATGCCTAGTTCGAAGGCGGCATGTTCGCCGGCACGGGCCTGTTCGGCACTCTGGATGGCAAATTGCGCGGCCTGCAGTTCCTGGATAGGCGGCACAGGTTGCGATGCGCAGGCCGCGAGCAGCAGGGCAGTTCCGGCAAGGCCCAGTAGCGCTCCGATGCGGGTGGTTTTCCTGGTCTTGTTCATCTAGCTCTCCTCGTGCCGGCGGAGCCTGGGCATCCGCTTGCGCAGTGATGAATCGCTGGCGGCTCAGCGTTGTTTGGCGTCCAGCGCAGGTTGTTTGCCTGGCTCTCGGATCAGCGGCTCTGGCGACTGCTGCGGGGGCATGCTCTTGTCCGTGTCGTCCCGGCGCTTGGGTTGAAAACCGGGTTCAGTGATCGAGCCGGGTTCGGCCGGGCGGCGGCGCTCGGTCACCTGTGGCGGTTGATAGGTGGGGTCGGGTTGCATGGGGTCGTGCATCGTGCACCTCTGCTGGGGAGCGGGGCCGGCGGGAGTGCCTGACCCTGATACGGCAGATTGCCGGGTGTGCGAATCGGCGTCGGTACGTTGCCGCGCATAGAGGGGCGCCGCGTCGGCCTGCTGGGGAACGGCGTTCACTGGCGCACAGATGTGCCTGCGACGGCGGAGCAGGCTGCTCGTCACCCCAGCTTCAGGCACTCGGCCAAAATTCCTGAAGTAACGTGTCTGGAAAGTATGCTGGCGTACATACAACTGCGTTGCACTGGCACAGCATGAAGTTGATCAGAAGCAGAGCGGCCAGCGCCGCAGCAGGTTTCGTCATGCACGGAATGATCGAATCACCCCTCGTCAGGCATATCAATGCGCAGTGCCAGTCGCTCGCGCTCTACCTGCACAAACCCAGTGGCATGCGTTATGCCGCCAGTCTCGAGTCGGCCTGGAGTTATGAGCTCAATCCGCTGTACGGCCAGGCGCGCCACGCCACGCTCGATGATCTGGCCGACACGGAAGTCTGGCAGCGTCTGATTTGAGCCCGCTGGACGCCTGATCTCTGGCACCGTTTGCGGCTACAGCCGCGCGAGCCAGTTTTTTAGTTCCTTTGAGACGGCATCCGGCTGCTCCAGCGGAGCCAGATGGCCACAGGTCTCGATAATGGCCAGATGCGAGGCGGTGATGGCGTCGGCCATTTCCCGGTGGACTGGCGGTGGTGTGATGGCATCGTCGCTGCCGCACAGCACCAGGGTTGGACAGGCGATTCGATACAGGTCCGGACGGCTATCGACACGGCCGATCATGGCCCGCTGCTGGTTGATGCAGGCTTGCGCACCTTGACTGTTGGCCATGGCACGAATCACTTCCAGCAAGCTCGGATCATCCAGATGCGCCGGGTGCACCAGTTTGGGTAGCAGCCCTTCGATGACGGCAGGAAAGTCCATTGCTGCCAGACGTATCGACTGCATTCGGGCTTCGCTATTTTCGTCCGTGTCAGGCCTGGCGCTGGTATCCAGCAAGGCCAGGGCCAGCACGCGTTGCGGTGCCTGGCGGAGAATCTCCAGGGCGACATAGCCGCCCAGGGAAAACCCGGCCAGGGCGAACTCATCAGCCGGTGCCTGGGCAAGCACCGCGCTGGCCATGGCGGCAATGGAGTCTTCATCGCTGACGTCGGCGACCGAAACGTGCGCGGTGACGGCGAGAGCTGCGGCCTGATATTGCCAGAGACGCGCATCGCAGAGGAATCCCGGAAGCAGCAGCAGGTGTGGTCTGGTCATGGTCGGCCTCGCAATTTTATCGGCAGATGGGGGGAATCCGGACAGGCTGGACACAGCCTCTGCTCAGGTTGCGCCATGCGCGGCGTGGCGACCGTGCGTTAGCGCACCCAGGGGCGGCGGCACTGAGCTGTGCGGGGGTACGCGAACGCACAGACGCCGCGCTGCCGTGGCAATAGCCTGAAGCCGTACGCGCTTTGTGCGTGGAGCCAATCGGGAGTAGAGCGATGGACACCTATCGTCATAATGTATCCGCCAGTTTTGCCCAGCGTGCAGCGGCTGATCGCGTCCTGTCCAAGCTGCTCAAACGCGGCTTATCACGTGAGCAGTTGCAGATACTGGATGCTAGTGAGCACACGCCGCTGGGCCTGGCGGCTCGTCTCAAAAGCCGCTCGGCGCGCAACGCGATGCTGACCTATGGCGCCATCGGCGCTGTGGTCGGCGGGGTATTGGGCGCACTGGCTCAAGCCGCTCTGGTCATCTCGGACATGGGCTTGCTGACTGCCGGCCCATTGCTTGCGCCGGCAATGCTGATGGGCTCGGGTGCTTTTCTTGGGGCCTTGCTGGGTGCCCTCGCCGGCCTCGCTGCTGTTGTCCCGTGGCATCCGAGCCTGACTCCAGGGGAGATAGCCGCCGGCGGCAGCGTGCTGTTGGCCAATACCCGCAGTGCCGAGCAAACCAGCATGGTCCGTGAAGTGCTGACGGCTTCCAGTGGTGCCTGCAAGGATGTGGATATGGTTCAGAGCGGGCGTGACGGCTGGTTAAGCTAAGTTGCGGGCCATGTCCGGCATCAGCGTCCTTCGGTCTGCCTGAGGCATGGCAGCCAGCGCGGCGTAATTTGCAGTAGAAATGGCCGGTCAGCCTGCTGGGGCTGACCTGACATATCGTCCTCGTCTCAGAAGGTCAGCGCCTTCGATTGCACGCTTCTCACTCCGCGCACGTTTTCCGTAAGTTTCACCGCCAAGGCGCGTTCGGCGCTATCGTCAACCTTGCCGCTGAGGGTGACGACACCGTTCTCGGTGCTGACATCGATGCCCGTGCCGCCGACGTTGCGCGAATAGAGCAGAGTGGATTTCACCTTGGTGGTGATCCAGCTGTCGGCGATGTCGTCGCCGGCTTCGCTGGCGGCCTGCTTGCTGCTGTCGACCATACCCGGTTTGTCAGCCTTGACCTTTAGCTGATTGTCGACGGCAGTCACGCCGTTGGAGCTCATTGCCAGGCTGGCCGCATGCTCGAGGGCTTCACTGCTGCCCACGGTGCCGCTGAGGGTGACCTTGCCGTCACGGGTGACCACCTTGGTATCCATGCCCTCGGCATGTCGGCTCCACAGCAACTTGGACTTGATCGCCGCCGTGGTGCTGGCATCGTCGATGGTATCGCCGAAGCTGCGTTCGCCGCTGGATTTGCTCGGGGTGAACTCAGCATCGACGACGATGTTGTTGGTCACCGAATCGATGCCGCTGACGCCGAGCGCGATCTCATTGGCCAGTTCCTTGTTGGCTTCTTCGGTCACTCGGCCGCTCAGCGTCGCCTTGCCATTGTCCACCGAAACCTTGAGGTCGCTGGCGCGCAGATAGGGGCTGATGGAGTAGGCGGTCGAGATCTGGCTTTCCTGTCGTGCCTCGGTGATGTCCTGGGACATGTTTTCCGCTAGCGCACCACCGCTCGCTGTGGCGATGGCCAGAGCGAGCGATGAAGCCAGCAGAAGGGTGCGCGGTTGCGTGTGCATGATAAGAGTCCTTTGCGAGAAAGCCGGCGGCGATGCGCGTGCAGCTGGCGCCTGGCCGATGGTCGGTGGGAGGGCGTTGCACCGGTATCGGCTATGGCCGATACCGGATGATGCAGCTTGGCAGCCCATGGGCTGGCAGTCGGTGCGTTGGCGCACCGTGGGCAGGCCCAGGTTCATATCCGGCCAAGTAGCACCAGAATGAGGAGGATGACGACGATCAGGCCCAGGGCGCCGCTGGGCATGTAGCCCCAACTGCGGCTGTGGGGCCAGGTGGGAATGGCGCCGACCAGTAGCAGGATCAGCACGATCAGCAGAATGGTGCCCAGGCTCATGGCAGGCTCCTTGCGTTATTGATGATGGGGTGGGTTTAGCAGGCGCGCAGTGGTGGGTCCGTGCTCTACATGACATCAGCATGGCGTAGACAGGGCTGCCGATCTGTACGGCTGCGCACGTAAGCTGGCGATAGCGCTGCAAGCTGTTGCGGCGGGCAGGAGAGGGGAGCTTGGCGCTGAATGCCAGGAAGCCAAACGCTCCGCAGAGGGCGGAGCGATGGAGTGCGCGGTCAGATCAGCTTTTGCATTTCTGCAGGAAGCTCTTGACCTGTTTGTCTGCCTCGTCACGCGTGAGGGCGTAACGCTCTTTGATCAGACCAGCCAGTTTCTGTTCCTGGCCTTCGGTTTTCAGCAACTCGTCCTCGGTCAGTTTGCCCCAAGCGATCTTCGCGGCGCCGACCTGTTGCTGCCATTTGCCTTTGAGGGCATCCGTACTGGGCAGGCTCATGACTTTTTCGGCTCCCGGTTCTGCGCGTTGCGCTTGTCCTGAGTGGCCTGCGGCTTGGCTTGGTTGGCCGCTTCCTTGGGTTGTTGAGGCGACTTGGCGGGCCCCTCGAAGCTGTCCTTGCTGATGACCGGATCGCGATCCGCCTTGTAGAACGGCTGGGCGGTGCTGGCGGTTGACGGTTTCTGGGTTTGGCCTTCGGCTTTACCCGAATGCTTGGCCGGTTGTTGATAGGTGGGCTTGTGCATGGTGACCTCTGGTAAAACCGGCAACTGCAAAGGTGCGAGGTGCCGGGAAGAGGACTGTGACAGGCTGGTACGGGCCAGTCGGTGCGTTGTCGCGCTTAGGTTGCAAGTCAGTGCTCGGTCAGCGTCATCAGAATATCGGCGTACCAGGTGCAGTTAAGGCCCAATGCCTCGTCGAGCAACAGGTCACGGCTGCCCAGGTCGACCCGGGACGAGTGAATACCCAGCAGGCGCCACGGCAGGGATTGCTGCCCGGCCGCGGGATTGCTGGTCCGCATCACCACCGGTGAGCCACTGGTGCCGCGGTGAGTGCGAGCGTCGGTGAGAAAATAACCGAGACCCTGAAAGCGAAGGCCGAAAGAGGACGCGAGAATGGCGTGGCGTACCACTGGCATATGGTGAAGGCTGTCATGGAAGCCGAGCGGAAAACCAACCACCAGCAACTGGGCGCCGATCTCGATATGTTCCTGAGGCTGCACTAGATGTTCTGGTCTGAACGCGTGGTAGGCGATGGCACCGGGCAGTGCTGAACGCTCGATTTCGATGGCGGCCACATCGATTTCGCCGGCACTATCCAGGCCTTGGCGCCATAGACTGCCGCCGTTGCGGTAAAGAGGGATGGAAAAGCCAGTGGAGCTGGCCATGTTGTTCGAATCGGTGTGGACCTCTATCTCCAGGCTGTCCGGGTGATGGCCCGTGGGCTCATCGATCAACACGTGGCGGCTGGTGACCAGGAACAGGCGCTCATCGCGGGCGAAGAAGAAGCCGCTGGCATTGGTCAGCACCTGCGTACCCGCAATGGTGGTGATACGTGCCACGCTCAACATCAGGGAATCGATCATCGTCTTAAGGGCCTCCGGTCGATAATTTACTTACCGACTGACATGTTGCATCAAGTCCTTGGGCTAGCCCGCAAACAGTCAAACCAGCGGTGCTACTTGTGCCATTGCGTGCTGATCTTTCATTCATTCTGCAGCCAGCCATGGCATCACCGATGAATGCTGGTATCCCTCATTTCGGTGCAGTGCAGTCTATCGGGTGAAGACCGCAGCGTATGCGTGCCAGCGTACGGATCGAGTGAATACTGGGTGGCAGTATCCATATGGATGGCGCGTCTGCTTCGCGTCGGATAATTCCGATTGGTGAACGATATGCACAAGCCCAAGAAATCTGACCAACCAAGTAAACCAGCTGACCAGTACTTGCCCGGGAGCTCTGATTCGAGCAGCCACCAGCAAGAGGTTGAGCAGCGTGAACGTCGACTTCTCAGGCGCGATAGGCGCGAACAATCGACACGAGACTTGCAAGATGACTTGATGGATAGCTAGCTCGGCTGGTGGCTTTTGCTCGTCTGCTCGGTCATTCCAGCAGGCTGCGTCTGCAAGACGTGTGTAGGTATCAGGTGGTGCGATTGCGCTCGAAGAAGCTCAGCACCTGTTTTTCTGCTTCTTCGTGGGTCATGCCGTAGCGTGCCTCTACGAGGTGGGTCAATTTATCTTGATCCCCTTCGGATTTGATCAGTTCATCAAGGGTCAACTCATCCCAGTTGACCATGGCCGGACCAGCCAGCTGCCGCCATTTTCCTTTGATGATGTCGCCAAGTAGTCTGCTCATTTGAGGTTACTCCATGATGCCCAAAGGCTGAGTGGGCGGCATGACGGGGTCAGGGCTGCCGATGAGATTCAGCGGCAGCTTGATGTCCACATGGTGTTCCCGATCATCATCACGCATTGGCACCCTATCGCCTTCAAGACGGATGCCATCGAAGTCGATCGTCTGTTCTTTCTGCTCTGTGCGTAGCACCGTGATTCGGTAAGGCGTGGCGCCATAGCGGTAGTGCAAGGTGAAACCGGGCCAATGTGCCGGCAACAGCGGACGAATATGCAGGCAGGCGCCGTTGCGTTGCACACCGAGCAAGGACTCGACGATCAAACGGTACATCCACCCGGCGGAGCCGGTGTACCAACTCCAGCCGCCACGCCCCTCATGCGGCGGCATGCCGTAGACATCGGCAGCCAGCACGTAGGGCTCGATCTTGTAGGTCGCAATCGCAGTGGCACTGTCACCATGAGTGATGGGGTTGATGGCGTGCAGGAGTTCCCAGGCCCGCGCGCTGTCGCCCAGCGCGGCGAAGGCCATGCTTGCCCAGACCGCAGCGTGGGTGTACTGGCCGCCGTTTTCGCGGATGCCGGGTAGATAACCCTTGATGTAGCCAGGGTCCGTGGTGCCGTTATTGAAAGGCGGCGTGAGCAGCTTGATCAGGCCTATGTCGCGACGAAACAGGTGACGGTCGAGCGACGCCATGGCCATGCGCTGGCGCTTCTCGGGGGCCGCGCCCGAGAGTACGCACCAGCTCTGGGTGATGGAATCGATACGGCACTCGTCGTTGCTGGCCGAGCCCAGCGGCGTGCCGTCGTCGAAGTAGGCACGACGATACCAGGCACCATCCCAGGCATGGCTTTCCAGGCTTTCACCAAGGGCCTTGGCCTGCTGCAGACAGCGGCGTGCAAAGTCCGGGTCGCCATTGAGTTCGGCGGTCGTCGCGAATCGGCTCAACACTTCATGGCCGAAGAAGCCGAGCCATACGCTTTCTCCCTGGCCCTGTTCACCGACACGGTTCATCCCGTCATTCCAGTCACCATGTCCCATTAGTGGCAGGCCATGAACGCCGCGCCGCAGGCTGTGCTCGATGGCGCGCACGCAGTGCTGGTAAAGCGTCTCTCGTAGAGCCGAGTGGCTGGGCAGGTCGTAATAGGATTCCTCACCGCTATTGAGTGCGCGGCCTTCCAGGTAACCAACGCTTTCCGAGAGTACGCTATGGTCACCCGTGACCTGCACGTAGCGGCTGGTTGCCAGTGCCAGCCAGAGATAGTCATCGGAACAGCCGGTGCGCACGCCACGGTTCATCGGCGGGTGCCACCAGTGTTGCACGTCGCCCTCGAGGAACTGGTGGGCTGCGCACAGCAGCAGATGCCCACGCACCGCTGCCGGCTCGGTGTGCAGCATGGCCATGCCGTCCTGCAATTGATCGCGAAAGCCGATGGCTCCGCCAGACTGGTAGTAGCCGCTGCGTGCCCAGAAGCGGCTGGCGATGACCTGGTACATCAGCCAGCCGTTGACCAGCACGTCGATCGCCGGCTCGGGCGTTTCAATCTGCACTGCTGCCAGCGTCGAGCGCCAGTGGGTGCGTACGATCTCCAGCTCGACCGCTGCCGTGGCGTTGCCGCGCATGCGCTGAACCAGGCGAGAGGCGCTCTTTGCGCTCTGCTCGGCGCCCAGACGGAAGGTCACCTCGCGGCTTTCCCCGGGCGCCAGTTCGATCCCGACCCTGAGCGCTGCGCAGGGGTCGAGCCCCGTGCCCCTGCGTCCTGACAGCTGCTCCTGGGCCATGGCTGCCGGTGCCTTGAGGTGGCCATTGCGGCCGATGAATTCGCTGCGGTCGGCCGTGCTGCTCATCAGCGGCATGTCGACATCGAAGAACGCCACCCGGCCAGGGAATTCGATCGAGTAGGCGTTGCGCGCGAACAGGGTGCCCGTGTCCGTGTCCGCATCGGTGACGATGTGCATGCTCGATTGACTGCGCAACTCGCCCAGAACCCAGGCTACATAGCCGGTGATCGAGAGTCGCCGGGGCCGGTCCGAGGTGTTGCGCACCAGCAGCTGCGAGAACTTGATCGGCGCCTCCAGCGCCACGTAGACGCGCAGCTCGGTCCGGATGCCGTCCTCATCGTGCTCGAACAGGCTGTAGCCGAACCCGTGACGGGTAAGGTAGTGACCGTTTCCCGGACAGGGCAGGGCAGTCGGTGACCAGTAGTGACCACTGTCCTCGTCGCGCAGGTAGATGGCCTCTTCGCTGGCGTCGGTGACGGGGTCATTGCACCACGGCGTGAGGCGGAATTCGTGAGCATTCTCATGCCAGGTGTAGGCGCTGCCGCTTTCCGAGATCACCGTGCCGAAGTGAGGGTTGGCGATCACGTTGACCCAGGGCGCCGGAGTGGGCTGACCAGGCATCAGATGGATGACGTACTCGTTGCCATCGGCGCTGAATCCCCCATAGGGGTTGCTCAGCAGCAGGCTTGGGTCTGGTTCCGGAAGTGTTGAGCTGCGCGCGGGCTTGCGCAGCAAGCGCGCGTCGAACGCAGGCAATGCCGGGCCTGCCTTGCGATGGCGGATCTGCTCGGACAGACGGCCATGCCTGTCGTTGAGCACGAGGTGTGCCACGGCCTGCATCAGAATCCGATCCTCGCTGGACAGCTGCTGCACCGGGCGGACGAAAATGCCGCCGGGTCTGTCCAGCAGATGCGCCTCGCTGCCGGAGGTCGCCAGGCCCAGGATCAGGTCTTGCAGGTTCTGCCGGTAACTGGCCTGGTCTTCGTTCCAGATCACAAGGTCTACTACCAGTCCTTTCTGGCGCCAGTAGGCATGGGCCTGTACCAGCTGGCGCACCAGTTCGATGTTGCCCGCGCTGGAAATTTGCAGCAGCACGATCGGCAGGTCGCCCGAGATAGCCTGGCCCCAGAGCCCTGTCTGGTTGCGCTGGTTGGCCACCAGCACCTGAGGGGGCGCGCGCAGCGAAGGCGCGCTGTAGAGAATCGACGCGGCCATCTGCTCGAACAGGCGTGCATCGGCGTGACTGATGTTCAGTTGCCGCAGCAGCACTTGGCTATGGGTCCAGGCCAGATCGAAAACGCGATCGGCGAGGTGGCGGTCGCGGTATTTGTTGATCAGGTGCAGGCACCCGCTGCGGCTGTCGCTGACACCACTTACCAGATCGATGATGGCGCCCTGGCCAGCCTCCAGAACGAATCGGCAGCGTATCGCCACGATGGGGTCGAGCACGGCGCCGACCGTACCCGAGAGGTCCTCGACGTCCATGGCCGCTGGCTGCGCCAGGTTGCGTCCGCGACCGATGAATCGGGCGCGGTCGGTCTCGTAGGAAATCGCCTCGATATCAACGCCATGGGCGGCCAGCAGGTGGCATAGCCAGGGGGTGTGTTCGGTTTTCGAGCGCGGCCGGCGGGTACACAGAATCGCCTGTAGATCCGCTTGCAGCTCGGTCTCTATGAACAGTTTGCTGAAGGCCGGATGGGCCGAGTCGCTGCGCGGCGGCGCCAGCACCACTTCGGCGTAGCTGGTCAGTTCGATGGAGCGACGCGCAAGGCCACGATTGTTGATATGCAGGCGCCGCAGCTCGGCATTGTCCTCAGGGGAAACGACGATCTCCGTATGGGTGTCGATATCCTGTTGGCGCACGCGAAATTCGGCCCTGGCATCGGTGAATATCGCCTCGAAGCTGTCCGTACGTTGCAGCGTCGGTTGGAATGCGCTCGACCAGAATGCACCACTGGCGGTGTCGCGCAGGTAGCAGAACGTCCCGGCGGCATCACAGGTAACGTCCTCCTGCCAACGGGTGACGGCGAGCTCGTTGCATCGGCTGTAGCCGCCGCCTGCATGGCTGATCATCACGTGATAATGGCCGTTGGAGAGCAACTGGACGGCAGGGTGGGCGCGATCAGGCTGGGTATAGACGCGCAACTTGCTTTCATCGACGCGAGTCGCCGCTTCTTCCTGCGCCACCTGGGGTGCATGCAGGTATTGAGTCGCACTCTTGGGCATGCGCTCCTGGAGCAGCAAGGCCGTGGCCTGGAACTGCGGGTCGGCCTCGAAGCGCCGGTGCATGGGGCGCTCGAGCAGCACGGCAGCAAGTGCCAGGAAACTCATGCCCTGGTGATGGGCCATGAACGACTGGATCACCGCTGAGCTTCGCCCCAGAGGCAAACGCGCGCTGGTGAAATCCAGCGCCTCATACAGGCCGTAGCGACCCGCCATGCCCATGCCAGCCAGCGCCTGCATGTTTCGGCACGCCTCGGCAGGTGCCACCAACAGTGCCAGAGCCGATGCGTAGGGGGCGATGACGATGTCATCGCCGAGCCCCCGTTTCAGGCCAAGACCTGGCACACCAAACGCTCGGTACTGGTAGTTCAACTGCGTGTCCAGGGCGTTATAGCCCGACTCGGATATGCCCCAGGGCAGGCCGAGCTTGCCGGCATAATCGATTTGGCGCGCCACTGCAGCCTTGCAGGTCTGGTCCAGCAAGGTTCTTGGGTAGCTGGGCATGACCAGCTGCGGCATGAGGTACTCGAACATGGAACCGGTCCACGACAGCAGCACCGGGACGCCACCGCTGCTGGTCAACAGGCGTCCAAGGGCGAACCAGCCCTCCTGGGGCAACTGACCCTGGGCAATCACCACGAAGTTGGTCAGCCGCGCCTCCGAGGCCAGCAGGTCGTAGTAGGCGCCATCGAGACGCTGTTCATCGGCGTTGTAACCGATGGCCAGCAGGTCTCGCTGCGGGTCGTAAAGGAAGGTGAAATCCATGTCTGCCAGGTCGCCAGCCAATGTGGCCAGGCGTTCTACCTGGACCATTCGCTCCATTGCGCAGGCTTTGACTCTGCGTGCTGACACCTGCTCTTCTGCTGGCCAGTCGTTGGCTTCGAGCGTTGCCAGTTGCCGCCAGTTGACGAGCCGCGAGCTGTCGCCTGGCAGGAGCAGGCTGGACATTTCAGCGCTCAGGTCTCGGCATTGCGCACTCAGCACCTGTAGCCAGTAGCTGGGTTCTTCTTGCCGGCTCAGGGGCACGGTCAGTTTCTCGGCCTGCTCGAGCAGGCGCTGCAGGGTAGGCAGCAGGTCGTGCGGGGGCTCGGACGTGAGCGCTGGTGCTGCCAATACCTTGAACAGCTCGTCCAGAAGCTGTTCATCCAGGCCGGCATCCAGCACGGCTTCCTGCAGGACATCGAGGCAATCTCTGAGGCCCTGCAGCGTGCGCGCGTCATCCGCCTGCGTATCAGGCAGCTCCAGCAGTCCCTGGCGCAGCGTCATGAGCAGACCGGCCAGGTTGCCGCTGTCCACCGTCGAGATGTAATGCGGCGGCAGCGGTTTCAGGGTGAGCGTGTCGTACCAGTTGTAGAAATGCCGGCGATGACGCTGCAGCAGGGCCATGCTGGTCAGCATGTGCTCCAGCCGAGAGAGCAAGTGCCCGCCGCTGATATAGGCGAAATCATGAGCCGCCAGATGGGCGAGCAGGGCCATCCCCATGTTGGTGGGGGAGGTGCGATGCGCGGTGACGGCCACCGGCTGTTCCTGGATGTTGTCCGGCGGCAGCCAGTTGTCCGCAGGCCCGACCAGGTCCTCGAAGAATGCCCAGTTCCGCCGGGCCTGCTGGCGCAGGAAGCGTCGTTCCCGTGCAGTGGGCTCGAACGCCGGTGATGCAGATGGCTGGCTCAGCCACCAAGCGAGTGTGGGGGCCATCGACCAGGCGAGCAGGAAGGGCGCGGCGACCGCCAGAGCCATAGGGTGCATGACCAGCAGAATGAACAGGCCGGCGGCCAGCGCTGGGCATACCCACATGAGGCGATACAGCCCGGATAGATCGTTACGACTGCTGCGCTCGACTTGCCGAGAAGGGTTCCACTGCAGCAGGTTGCGATGGCTGACCAGCATTCTCCATAGCGTTCGGCCAATCGCATCCAGGCTGTTGAGCGTCTCGAACGGTAGCCAGACCAGCGGCAAGAGGGCTCGCTGAAAGCTCGATCCGCTGCTGCGCAGGGTTGTGCTCAGATGCAGACGCAGCGGTACCTCGGGTGGCTTGTGCAGCAATTCGTGCAGTAGGCCAAGCAAGGGTTGCGTGACCACCAGGGCAATGATCGCCAGCACCCAAAGCAGTGGCTGCGAGCTGGCGAACCAGGCCCACAAGAGACCGCAGAGAAAAGCAGCCGGCTCAAGGCTGCGGCGCAGGTTGTCGAAGATCTTCCAGCGGCCCAGGGCATCCAGACCGGTGACCTTCTGGCAGCCTGCCGAGGGCGGGCATGAGAGCAGCCAGGGCAACAACTGCCAGTCACCGCGAATCCAGCGGTGGTGCCGTTTGGCATCGGCGCTGTAACAGGCGGGGTACTCCTCATAGACCTGGATGTCGCTGATCAGGCCGGAGCGCGCATAGCATCCTTCGATGAGGTCATGACTGAGGATGCGGTTTGCCGGCAGGCAATCCTCCAGCGCGCGCTCGAAGGCATCCACGGCATAGATGCCCTTGCCGATGAACGAGCCATTGCTGAACAGATCCTGATAGACATCGGAAACGGCGCGTGTGTAAGGGTCGACCCCAGCATCGCTGCCGAACAGGTGGGCGTATGTCGAGCGCGCGATACTCGACAGGCTGATGCCGACCCGTGGCTGCAGGATGGCGTAACCGCTGATGATGCGTCGCTGGCTGGCGTCGAACTGTGCCACGTTCAGCGGGTGAGCGAGGGTACCGATGAGCTGGCGTGCGACATCACGCGGTAGCTGCGTGTCGGTGTCCAGGGTGATCACGTAGACAGTCTGCTGCAACCTCGCCAGATCGCCGACGATCGAGGCGAAGCGTTCTCGTCCTTGGCCGCGCAGCACGGCATTGAGCTCGCTCAGCTTGCCGCGTTTGCGTTCATGCCCCATCCAGCGGCGTTCAGTCGGGTTCCAGCGTCTGGGTCGATGCAGCAGGTTGAACCGGCTGCCTTCCATGGCCGGGTACTTGTCATTCAACGCTTCGATTGCCTGGCTGGCCCGCTCCAGCAGCGGCGCATCCTCATCCTGGGTTTCCTGCTGCGCGTCGAGGAAGTCGGTGAGCAGGGCAAAATGCAGATTGCTGTCGCGGTTGGCCAGGTAGCGCACTTCCATGCCTTCCACCAACTCGTCGACATCCAGCGCGCTGCCAATGAGTGTCGGCACGACCACCAGGGTACAGGCATCCGTGGGAATGCCCTCGCTGTAATCGAGGCGCGGCAACATGTTCGCCGGCATCGTCAGGGTCACCAGCCAGTTCACCAGGCCGATGGCCAGGCGGCTGGTCATCACCAGCAGCGGTACGCTGAGCATGGCCAGGTACACCAGCGACCAATTATCGGCATGCGCCAGGGCCAGCAGAGGCCAGGCCAGCAGGGCGGTGAGCAGCAGGGCCGGAATCAGAAAAAAATACAGTGGCGCTCGGCTCAGCAGCCGTTGCCCCCGCTCGATGAGTGACAACCGCACGCCGAGCTGTCGCTCCAGTACCGGTACGCCCTTATCGACCAGGTAGAAGCCGACATGGGCCATGCGCGGGATATCAGGCGGTGCGCCAGCGGCCAGGTCGAGCGCCGCACGCGCGACGGCTGTCTCGTCGTGCTGACAGGCCCGGGATAACCGCTCCACCGCATGCCGATAGTGATCGCGCGTGGCGAAGTCCATGCGCGCGTAGATACCCGTAGGGTCCTCGCGTAGCACCTGCTCCACGCCACTCATGCGCTCGACGAACCTGCGCCAGTCGGTGGCCGAGAGCATGCGCAGGCTGTTGATACTGTTGCTGATGGAGACCTGTTCGGCCGCTTGTGATTGCGCGTCCAGCTGCACCAGACGCTCTATGTTCAGGTCGGACTCCGCCAGTGTCTGCTCGATCCAGGTCAGCGGCAGCATGAGTGCCGTGTTTTGCCCCTGCAGCCGGCGCGCCAGTTCGGCGACGAATGAGCTCGTCATGGGCAGTGGTGAGCGCGCCATGTCCGCTACGGCCAGCACGATGCTCTTGGCATCGCGCTCTGCGGTCTCGCTCAAGCGGTCTGCCCAATGATTCGCCAGGTTGCGATCGTTCCAGCTGGCCATCACCCGTGCGGCCACACGGCGCAGATTTTCGATCAGAGCAAGGCGCAGCATGATGGGCACGGCCCACAGTTCGCCCAGGCTCAGCGCAGTGATGGATTGATAGGCGGTGATGAAGCGCCCCAGGCTTTCACTGTCGACCCGTCCATCGCCGTGGGAGATGGTTTCCAGGGCGATGTCATAAACGCGGGGCAGGGTGGACGATGGCCCATGAGACAGCCCAGGCAGCTCACGGCAGTAGCCTCTGGGGAGGTGCTTCTGGGCGGTACGGATCTGCTCTTCGATCAGATAGAAATTGTCCAGCAACCACTCGGCGGCGGGTGTAGCCCGCTGGCTGGAAAGCGTCGCGACCGTCATGGCCTGGCAGCTGCTCGCCAGTACCCTGGCGTTCTCGGTCAGTCGCTCCAGCAAGGCGTCCGAGGTGGTGTGCTGGCTGAGTCGATGTTGATGTGCGAGCTCGACACCATGGTTCGCCATTTGCTCGGCACTGAACAGTTCAGAGCGCAGGACGGCCTCGTATTCGAATGTACGAGGCGTAGAGCGCCATAATCGCCGGATGAGGCTAGACCACTGAGTATCCATATGCTTCCTGGCGTGCGGCGTCAGCGTTCGGACAGGCCAGCGCAGAGGAATCACTCCAGGGTTGCCAGCATGCCGTTGCGCGGATCCAGATGCGTGAACAGTCATCAGGCCTTGAAACAGGCGGGGCGTCTGTCCGCTGCCGCACATAGCTACCGGGCTCTCCAGACGTTCTGGGCATTGCGACCAACGTATCGGTCTGTCTTGGCACAAAGCAGCATTGCCCGGCAGTGGTGCAATGGGCAGGCTTGACGGCAAGCTGCCGCGAGATCCGTCGATGTCTGATCACACCTCCGTTACCCGGCGCCTGGCCAATGGCGCGCTGCTGTGCGCGCAGCAACAGCCCTGGGCGCAGCGGGTGGGATTGTGCCTGCGGGTGGCGGCGGGCAGTCATGACGAGCCAGCGGCCTATCCTGGCCTGGCGCACTTTCTCGAACATTTGCTGTTTCTCGGTAGCCGCGATTACCCGAGCGACCAGGGTTTGATGGCCTTCGTTCAGCGCCATGGCGGGCTGGTCAATGCCTCGACCCAGGCGCGACATACCGATTTCGTCTGCGAGCTGCCGGGCGGGTTGCTGCAGCCGGCGCTGACGCGTCTGCTGGATATGCTCCGCCAGCCGCTGCTGGAGATCGACGCGCAGCTGCGCGAGCGCGAGGTGCTGCACGCCGAATACCAGGCGCGTACTCAGGATGCCGACAGTCGTATCGATCATGCCCTGGGCCAGGCGCTCGCCGCCGGGCATCGTTGCGGCGACTTTCTGGCCGGGGATCGCAGCACACTGGATGTGCAGTCGCCGCTGTTTCAGCAGGCGCTGCGTGATCATCATCAGCGTCACTACCAGGCTCGGCAGATGTGCCTGACCCTGGTCGGGCCGCAACCGGCAGAGCAGTTGCTGGATATCGCCGAGGTGCTGCTCGGGGCCTTGCCGCCGGGCGAGGGCGCCGGCTGTTCCGTGCCGCCGGCCGACCTGCTGCCGCTGCGGGCGCCATGCATGCACCTGCAACACATTCGTTCCGGGGTGTCCCTGGGCGTTGCCGTTCAGCTCGATACTCGCGACCTGGACGTGTCATTGCAGCTGTTGCTGGATACCCTGCATGATCCTGGACCTGACGGTCTGCTGAGCAGTTTGCGAGCACTGCAGTTGTGTCGGCAGCTGCAGGCGCGGGCGCTGTATCTGCACGAGGGGCAATGCCTGCTGCGTCTGGACTTTCCGGGTGCCACAGCGGAGCAGGGCGCGACCTTGCGCGAGGTTTTACGGAGTTGGGCTGCGCAGTTGCATGGCCATGCAGACTGGCCGTTGCGGCTGCAGCACCACCAGCAGGCCGCCGCGCTCAGGTTGCTCGGGCTCAGCCCGTTGGCGCTGGCCAGGGAGCTGCAATCGCCTGCTCAGGACGATAGTCACACCTTGCGCGGCCTGAATGCCTTGCTGGCTTGCCTGGCTCGCGGTGACGGACTGATCGAATTGCAGTGCAGTGAGCAGGCGCAGCCCCAGTGGCCGGCAATCGGATTGGCGTTGCCATTGCAGGCCTTGCCGATGCAGGCAGCGGCGTCGGTACCGAAGCGCGAATGGCAGCTGCCTGGCAATGATCCGTTGCTGGCTGGTGCTGCCGTGAAATCGGCCGTTCTGCCGCTGGCCGCGATGCGACATCATCCAGGGCAGGCCGAAGGTGGGCCGGCTGCGCTTTACTGGCGTGGCCCCTGTTCAGGCACCGCTGAGGCGGCTGTCATGGAGGCGGCTTTGCTGGCGTGCAGCGCTGATCTGCGCTGGCGCGGTGAGCGGCTTGGCATCGACAGCCAGTTGAATGTGCAAGCAACGGGCTGGACCCTTTCATTGCGTGGGCCCGCGCCGCTGTTGCCAGATTTCAGCGCACGGCTGGTGCCGCTACTGTTGGCGCCTGTCGATGAACTGGATGCGCCCACTTCCCAGGGCATGCTGCTACGGGCGCTGCTGCAGCGTTTGCCGCTGCTCTGCGAGCTGCCCGTGGCATCGCGGCTGGAAGGGCTGAGCATCGGGCTTGGGGCGAGTGAACAGGCGCAACTGGCCGAGCTGTGCGCGGCTGTCGAAGCGCTTGCGGATCTGCCGCTCACGCCACGCATCGAGACCGGGATCGACTGGCATCAGGTCGCGCAGCCAGGCACGGATGCCGCGTTGCTGTTGTTCTGCCCGCTGCCTGCCGGCGATGCCTCTACCGAGGCCGCCTGGCGCTTGCTCGGGCAGGTACTGCAGGGGCGTTTCTACCAGCGCCTGCGTGGCGAGTTGCAATTGGGCTATGCCTTGTTCGCCGGTTTCCGCCAGGTGGAAGGCTGTCGGGGGTTGCTGTTTGCCCTGCAGTCGCCGGTGTGCGAGGCAGCTGGCATCTTCGACCATATCCGCTCTTTTCTGGGCGAGCAGCGTCAACTGCTCGCAGCGCTGGACGACGCAGCCGTGTCGCGATGCCGCGAGGCTCTGCAGCCCGCACTGAGCCCGGCCAAGGCCAACGTGGCGCGTGCCGAACAGCTGTGGCAGCTGCATCTGGCAGGCTTGCCCGAGGTGCACCTGCAACGGGTGCAGCAGGCGCTGCCAGCCCTGACCAGGGGCGCTCTGCTTGAGGCATACAAGCAACTGCTAAGCGCCAGCGACTGGCGCATCCTGGCCACCGGGGCGCCGTCACCCGCTTAGGCGGAGCGCTGCGCAGCGCTCATATCACGCGACTCCGCGCGAATTTCCCATGCCCTTTTGTGCAGGCGACCCGTCCCGCGGTGAAGCCCTTTGCTGTCGCGTCGCCGTCGCTGCTCTTGCGGCGCTGCTGCTGCGGTTTCGCTCTTGTGGTCTTCCTACGCCCTTGGGCTGATCCGGTACTACGACCTTTCTCCCACTACCGGTAGCAGGTCGGTCGCGAGCCGGCGGAAGCGAGCCGGTAGCGCTCGGCCAAAGCAGCAGCGAACCACTGCCAAGGCAGCGTATGGCGCGCCGGACCTGCTTTCGATAATCGCCTCCGACACGACTGCCCTGGCGGTCGCCACTCAAGCGGAGAGCGTTATGCACAACAACAAGATCGCCATCACTCGACTTCTGCCCCTGACCCTGGCCACTGCCGTCGCGCTGGCGACTGCGCAGCAGGCTGCCGCCGAGATCGTCCTGTACGACAAGGACGACACCACGTTTTCCACCGACGGCTATATCAACGCCTTCTATGTCAACAGCGACGTGGATCGTGACGGCGAGCAGTTCGACCGTCGCCAGTCGCGGGTGAAGATGGGCTTTCTGCCCAACTGGATCGGCTTCAACTTCGGCAAGCAGATCGACGATCTGAAACTGACCGGCCGCTCGTCCTTCTGGGTCACCATCAACGACAGCGAAACCAACGGCACCGATACCGCCATCGACGTTCGCCAGTTTTACGGCACCGTTTCCAACCCGGAGTGGGGCGAGGTACTGGTGGGCAAGGACTTCGGTCTGTTCTCGCGCTCCAACATCTTCCTCGACGAACTGCTGGCCGGTTACGGCAATGTCTCCGACACCCTCGGTCTGGTGGACGGCACCGGCGTGTCCTTCGGCAACATCGGCACCGGCTATCCGTACCCGTTCCCGACTTCGCAGATCACCTACCGCAACAACAACCTGGCCGAAGGCCTGCGTGTCGCGGTCGGCATCATGGACCCGGTCGACACCAACGACGACAGCGCCACGGGCAAGGCCTACCAGGAAAATCCGCGCTTCGAATCGGAAGTCAGCTACCAGTTCGACGTGGGTGGCTCGACCATCTACACCTGGGTCAACGGTGCCTACCAGACTTCCGAGAACACCGATGACACCGTCGACAGCGTAACTTCCAAGGGCCTGGGTTATGGCGTGCAGGCCAAGTTCGGCGGCCTGTCGCTGACCGGTTCGGGTTTCCAGGCCAAGGGCATCAACCCGTTCTTCACCAACAACCTGGGCGAGCCGACCCTGCGTGATATCGACAGCGACGGTTACCTGCTGCAGGGCTCCTACACCTGGGGCAAGAACCGCGTGGCGTTGTCCTACGGCAAAACCGAGGACGACGGCAACGGCCTGGGCGTGGCGGCGGACTACGAGACCCGTGGCATCGCCTACTTCCGCACCATCAACGACAACCTCAAGCTGGTCGCCGAGTACAACCAGTACCAGATCGATGCCGCCGCAGGCAGCGGTCTGAACGAGGACACCGACACCTTCGCCGTCGGTGCGGTACTGAGCTGGTAAGTAACGCGGCTTGCAGATGACGGGAGGCCCGAGGGCCTCCCGTTCTTTTTAGGGATCGAAAGAGAAAAACCTGATGATCGGACTCTGGAGCGAATCGGCTCAATCCTACCTGCTGATGCTGGCGGTCAGCACCACGCTGGTCTTCGCGCTGCCCATCTTCCTCGTGCCGCTGACCTGGGCCCGTTTGATGCGCTGGCGCATTCCGCAGGACATCGACCTGGCGGTGTATTTCGGACGCTGCCTGGGCGCCTTCATCCTTATCGTCGAGGCCCTGATGCTGCGCGCCGCGCTGACCGGCGAAGCGCTGCACACTACCTTCGAGATTCTGGCAGCGGTGGCCCTGTTGATGGTGCTGGTGCACGTACACGGCGCGCTCAGGCGCATTCAGCCGTGGACGGAAACCCTGGAGATCGCCTTCTACGCCGGGATGTTCGTGCTGACCCTGATGTTCTGGCCGGCTCTGTAAGAGCGCTGGTGCGCACGGCGCACCCTACACAAGCATGGCGGCGTCCCAGGTAGGGTGCGCCGTGCGCACCAGCGATCCCGACCTATTGAATTGCAGCTTGCGCTCGAGCCAAGCACGGCATGATCAAGGTGGTGGCGTGCGTCGCGTACTGCTTCGCGAGTACGCCCTACGGATCGACTACCCAGTACTCAAGTAGCATGGGGCCGCCAGCGCAGGCTTCGTAGAATTTCCCCACGAACAGCAGGTGCATTGGGGCGTGATATGGCCTTGCAACAGTCCGAAGGCGTACTCAGCGCCTTATCCAGCACGAAGGACGTGGAATTGGCCGCTCAGGAACTGGCACGCCAGCTGATCCACCCTTATCTCGGCTTCGTGTTGTTCTTCTGCTCGGCCGAGTACGACCTCGACGGGCTCGGCCAGGCGCTTGAAGCACACTTCGGCGGTGTCAGCCTGGTTGGTTGCACCAGCGCTGGCGAGATCACGCCGCAGGGCTACGGGCGTGGTTGTGTGGTGGCGCTGGGCTTCGACCTGCGCTGCTTTTCCATTGCCAGCGTGCTGATCGACGAGATGGAACGCTTCAATCTGCTCGATGCGCAGCAGCTGGTCGATGGCCTGGTCAAGTCCTGCCGCAGCAACGAACTGGCTTCGATCAAGGGTCACAGTTTTGCCCTGACCCTGCTCGACGGCCTGTCCAGCCGCGAAGAACTGGTGCTCGGCGCACTCAGTGCAGCGCTAGGCAGCATCCCGCACTTCGGCGGGTCGGCCGGCGACGACAACCACCTGACCCACACTCACGTCTATCACGGCGGCCGCTTTCACAGCGGCGCGGCGGTGGTGGTGCTGTTCAACACCTGGCTGGAGTTCGAGGTGTTCAGCACCCATCACATCCAGCCCCGTGAGGAAAAACTGGTGGTGACCCGCGCCGACAGTGCCACGCGCCGGGTGTACGAACTCAATGCCGCGCCGGCCGCTCAGGAATATGCCGACCTGATCGGCGTGCCGGTCAAGGCGCTGGATCTGCGAGCCTTCGCCGCTTACCCGCTGGCGGTACGGATCAGTGATCACTATTACGTACGCTCGATCCAGCAGGTGCATGACGACCTCAGCCTGACCTTCTACTGCGCGGTGGAGAACGGCATCGTCCTCACCGCCATGCATCCTGGGCCGCTGCTGCCCAACCTGCAGCAGCTGTTCGCCGGGCTCGAGCAGCGCCTCGGTCCGCTGCTGCTGACCATCGGCTGCGACTGCTTCCTGCGCCGCCTGGAGATCGAGAACGATGGCGGCGTCGAGTCGGTCGCCACACTGCTGCGCCAGCAGCGGGTGATCGGCTTCAACACCTATGGAGAGCAGTTCAATGGCATGCACATCAACCAGACCTTCACCGGTGTCGCCATTGGCCGACCTGTTGGACGTGGCGAGCGCTGAGCTGCAGGCCCACTGTGCGGCGCTGGAGCAGGAGAACGCCAAGCTCAAGCGCATCAATGCCGCGCTGATCGAGCGGGTCGAGTCGATCCACTCGCGGGGCGACGATGCCTACGCGGCCTTCCAGCACTCGGTGGTGCTCTCCGAGCAGGTGCGTGAGCGTACCGACGCGCTGAACCAGGCGATGGCCGAACTGAAATCCAGCAACCAGCTGCTCAGCGATGCGCGGCTGCGTGCCGAGACCGCCCACCAGCACCTGATCGACGCCATCGAGAGCATCTCCGACGCCTTCGTGCTGTTCGATGATCGTCAGCGCATCGTGCTGTTCAACAGCCGCTTCAAGGCACTGTGGGCGCGCAGCCGCGCGCGCATCGGTACCGGCACACGGCTGGAAGAGATTCGCCGCCTGAGCCGCAGCACCGGCCTGGTGGTGGAGGCGCAACTGGGCAAGGAGGGCGAGCCGAGCCTGTTCCGCCTGCAGGACGGGCGCTGGGTGCAAGTCAGCGAACGACCGACCCGCGAAGGCGGGCTGGTGATCCTCTATACCGACATCACCGAGGTGAAGCAAAGCGAGGCGCTGCGCCGCGAGCAGGCCCTGGCGCAGAAGTCACGCCTGCTGCAGCGCGCCGTCGACAACCTGTCGCAGGGCATGGCCATGGTCAGTGCCGAGGGCGCGCTGGAGTTGTGGAATCACCGTTTTCTCGAACTCTGCGGCCTGGCGCCGATCAACGCCCATCGGCCGTTCGCCGAAGTCATGGCGGAAAGCGAGCTGCAGCTACTGACCCCGGACAGCCGAGATGCCGTCGGCAAACCGCTGCGCCAGGTGGAGGTGCGCCTGTTCGATGGGCGCATGCTCGAAGTGCGCACCCATCCGCTGCCTACCGGCGGCTTCGTCAACACCTTCACCGATATCACCGAGCGTCATCGCCAGGCCCAGGCGCTGAGCGATAGCGAGCGCTGGATTCGCCTGATCACCGACCACGTGCCGGCGCTGATCGCCTACCTGTCGGCCGACCTGGTCTACGAGTTCACCAACAAGGTCTACGAGGAATGGTACTGCTGGCCACGCGGCGCCATGCTCGGCCAGAGCTTGCGCGACGTGCACAGCGAGGAGCATTGCCAGCGCCTGGAGCCTTACGTCGAGCTGGCCCTGTCCGGCGAGAGCGTGACCTTCGAGTTCGCCGAAACCAACCACAACGGTCAGGAGCGCTACATGCTGCGTTCCTACGTGCCCAACCGCCAGGCCAGCGGCGAGGTGGTCGGCATCTTCGTGCTGATCCGCGACATCACCGAGCGCCGCCGCACCGCCGAGGCGCTGCACCAGGCCTACCAGCACCTGGAGCAGCGCGTGCGCGAGCGTACCGCCGAGCTGACCACGGTGAACGACCAGTTGCGCCGCGAGATCGATGAGCGCACGCAGATGGAGGCGCGCCTGCGTGAGGCCAAGGGTGAGGCCGAGCAGGCCAACCTGTCCAAGACCAAGTTCCTCGCTGCCGTCAGCCATGACCTTCTGCAGCCGCTCAATGCCGCGCGACTGTTCACCAGTGCCTTGCTGGAGAAGCGCGATCTGTCCGGCTGCGCGCCGCTGGTGCGCAACGTCAGCAACTCACTGGAAGACGTCGAGAGCTTGCTCGGGACGCTGGTGGACATCTCCAAACTCGATGCCGGGGTGATCAAGCCGGATATCGCGCCGTTTGCCGTCAGCGAGCTGCTGGAGAACCTGGCCGCCGAGTATCACCAGATCGCCGGTAGTGAGGGTTTACGTCTGGACTACCTGCCCAGCTCGGCTCTGGTGCGCAGCGATGTGCAACTGCTGGCGCGCATCCTGCGTAATTTCCTCAGCAACGCCATTCGCTACACCGCCCGCGGGCGCATTCTGCTGGGCTGCCGACGGCGCGGCAACAGCCTGTCCATCGAGGTCTGGGACACCGGCATCGGCATCGCCCAGGACAAGCGGGTGGAAATCTTTCAGGAGTTCAAACGCGGCGACAACGTGCAGCGCAAGCAGGATCGCGGTCTGGGCCTGGGTCTGGCGATCGTCGAGAAAATCGCGCGCATGCTCGGCCACCGCATCCGCGTAGCGTCGCAGCTGGGCAGAGGGTCGATGTTCGCCGTGGAAGTGCCGCTGACCCGTCGCGCCCCGCGCGCGCGCGCCGTGCAGGACAGCCCGGACCAGTTGCTCGAACGCCTCAGCGGTGCGCGGGTCTGGGTGCTGGATAACGATGCGGCGATCTGCGCTGGCATGCGCACCCTGCTCGAGGGCTGGGGCTGTCGGGTGGTCACGGCGCTGAGCGAAGAAGACCTGGCGCGCCAGGTGGACAACTACCACGCCGAGGCCGACCTGCTGATCGCCGACTACCACCTCGATGACGAGCGCAATGGCGTCGATGCCGTTGCGCAGATAAACGCCCGACGCAGCGCACCGCTACCGGCACTGATGATCACCGCCAACTACAGCAACGAACTCAAGCAGCAGATGCGTGAGCTCGGCCACAGCCTGCTGCACAAACCGGTACGGCCGATGAAGCTGAAGGCGGCGATGAGTCACCTGATGGAGCGCGGGGTGGGGGCTTGAAATGGTCGTTCGCCCCGGTGCGCACGGCGCACCCTGCGATGCCCTTGTGCGACGCCCTCCACGCAGGCGACCTCGATCCCGTAGGGTGCGCTGCGCGCACCGAGGCGAGTCCGTAGCCCGGTGATCCTGCGTTATCAATCATCTGCGATCAGGCGTTTGCCCAGGCTGACCGAGGCATCGACCTTGTAGCCAAGCCGCTCGTAGAAGGCCAAAGCTGCCGCGTTGGTGTCGCGCACCTGCAGGCTGAGCTTGGGGCAGCCCAGGGCCAGCAACTGTTCTTCGATATACACCATCAACTGACGGGCCAAGCCCTGCTGGCGTTGCTGCGGGCACACCGCCAGGTAGTTGACCCAGCCGCGATGCCCTTCGTAACCGGCCATGGCCGAGGCCACCAGCCTGCCGTCGATCTCACCCACCAGAAACAGCTCGGGTTGCACCTGCAGCTTGCGCTGGATGTCCTTGTGCGGGTCGTTCCAGGGGCGGACCAGGTCGCAGCGTTGCCAGAGGTCGACGACGGCGGCTTCGTCGCAGAGCTGGAAGGGGCGGATGTGCATGGTGAACTCCATCAGAACCAGTGCAAAGCCTGCTGCCAGAAACGCAGGCATTCAGGCAAAACCGCCGTTTTAGCACGGGTTGATGACGGGCGTCAGGACAACCTCGTCCGTCACTCCCGCGAAGGTGGGAGCCCAGGTGCTTCTCGGTTTCTGGCTTCCTACCTGCGCAGGAATCACAGCCAAGCTATCGGGTGCTAACGCCGCAGGTAGGAGGCGAAGTCGATATCGCCGGCCGAGAGAATCGCCTGTACGCGGTTGTGTACGCCGAGCTTGCGCAGAATGGCCGAGACGTGGGCTTTGACCGTAGTTTCGGCGATATCCAGGCTGTAGGCGATCTGCTTGTTCGACTCGCCCTTGGTCATGCGTTCGAGTACCAGCAGTTGCTTGCGCGTCAGCGCCTGCAGCAGTTCCGGGGCGATGCTGTGGTTGTCGTGGTGCTGGCGTGAGCTGCCGCTCTTCTGCGAGCGGATGATGTCCGGCGGCAGGTAGACGTTGCCGTCGAGAATCTGCGCGATGGCGTCGGTCATCTGCGCGCGTGGCGAGGACTTGGTGATGAAGCCCACTGCGCCATAGGTGATGGCCTGCAGCACGATCTGCTTGTCCTGCTCGGCCGAGACGATCACCACCGGAATGGTCGGTGCCTCGTTGCGCAGGTTCATCAACCCGCCCAGGCCGTGCATGCCGGGCATGTTCAGGTCGAGCAGGATCAGGTCCAGGTCGTC
The DNA here is from genome assembly GCF_015712105.2 of Pseudomonas chaetocerotis. Classification (NCBI taxonomy): domain Bacteria; kingdom Pseudomonadati; phylum Pseudomonadota; class Gammaproteobacteria; order Pseudomonadales; family Pseudomonadaceae; genus Pseudomonas; species Pseudomonas chaetocerotis. The sequence goes on along the minus strand of NZ_JACFYX020000007.1, from coordinate 80,579 downwards.
GTGGCTCTGGGTCAGTTCCAGGGCACTGTCCAGATCGGCGGTTTCCATGATCTCGCTGCCGGGAAAACCGTCGGCGATGACGTTGTGGATGGCTTCACGAAACAGCGGATGATCGTCGGCAATCAGAATCTTGTACATGGCCTTGCACCTCGTTGTTGTGATTATGGGGTGGCGGTGGGCGTGAGGAAAGCGGCAGGCAATTCGGCAGGTTGGGCGGGCACCAGAGGCAGGCCGGCCTGTTCCCAGGCATCGACGCCGTCACGGTACCAGTAGAGCTGGCGATAGCCCATGGCATGGGCGCGGCGCGCGGCGTTCCAGCTCAACCAGCAATCGGAGCGGCAGTAGAATACGAAGGGTTGGCGCATATCGCCACGGCTCTGCTGGTGCAGGTAGTAGGTGAAGTAGCGATGCCATTGCGGAGCCAGGTTGCCGTCGCCGGCATTGGCCAGCCACAGACTGCCGGGCAGGTTGGCGTGGGGCGCGTCCTCGATGAAGCGTCCTTGCACCCAGGGGCGACGGTAGACATCGATCAGGCGGGTATCCGGGCGCTCGGCGAGCAGCTTCTGCAGGGCGGGAGTATCGACAATCTGCACGCCTTCCAGGCGGGCTGGCGTGGGGCTGCGGTACTGGTTGCTGCGATAGCCATCGGCATCGAACAGCTCTTCGGCACGCACGATGCAGACCAGCAGCAGGGAGGCGAACATCAGGCCCGCTTGCACGGGCAGACGGTACTTCATGGCAAGGTCTCTACTTATTGTTGTACCGGTATTACAGGCCATGGTCGCAGGCTTGGGAATTCTACGTTGGAGAGGAAAAGCAGTACCAAAGTAGTAGAAGGGGCTGCTGGGACATGACTGCTCCCACGCTCTGCGTGGGCGCAGATGGCATGGCGCTCTGCGTCGGTTCTGACTGACCGGCAGGATCGACGCCGGACGCGGAGCGTCCTGGGATCGTTCCCACGCGGAGCGTGGGAACGATCATGATCAGCCCACCTTGCGCAGCGCCGCATGCTGCGGGTTGAAGCTGGCTACGGCGAGCAATGTCAGCAGCGCGCTGAGGCCGGCACAGATCAGCAGTGCATCGAGGTGCAGGCGCAGGTAGAGCGCGTTGCGTACCAGCTCCACGGCGTGGGTGAAGGGGTTGACCGCACACAGCCAGTACAGCCACTCGCTGGACTCGCGCATCTTCCACAGCGGGTACAGCGCAGACGACAGAAAGAACAGCGGGAAGATGACGAAATTCATTACCCCGGCAAAGTTCTCCAGCTGTCGTATACCGTTGGACAACAGCAGCCCCAGCGCGCTGAGCAGCAGCGCCACCAGCAGCAGCGCCGGCAGCGCGGCGAGCAGGCCCCAGACCGGTGGTTGCACGCCGTAGACCCAGGCGATGGCGAGGAAGGCATAGACCTGTAGCAGCGAGATCAGCGCTGTGGCCAGTAGCTTGGCCGCCAGCAGAAAGGCCCGTGGCAGGGGGCTGGTGAGCAGCACGCGCATGCTGCCCATTTCGCGGTCGTAGACCATCGACAGCGATCCCTGCATGCCGTTGAACAGCAGGATCATGCAGGCCAGGCCCGGCACGATGTAGGTGTCGTAAGTGATGTAGGTGTCGTAAGGCTCGATGATGGCGATGCCCAGCGCGGCACGAAAGCCTGCGGCGAACACCAGCAGCCACAATAGCGGGCGCACCAGTGCGCTGAGAAAGCGCGAGCGTTGCAGCACGAAGCGCAGCCATTCGCGCAGGACGATGCCGCGCAGGCATTCCCAGTAAGCGGTCATCAGCGAACACCTCGCGTAGGGTGCGCCGTGCGCACCGGGGCCGTTTCATTATCGCCAACGTCGTCGGCGCGTTTCGGCCGCCGCGCCTCGCGCACATGGCCACGGCCCAGCGCCTCGTCGCCGGTCAGGCGGGCGAAGCTGATGGCCAGGTCATCGCCGAACTGGCTGGCCTTGCCCCAGGCCACACGCTCGCCACGGTGCAGGATCAGCAGGTCGTCGCTGGACTCGATCTCGTCCAGCAGATGGGTCGTCCACAGCACGCACAGGCCCTGCTCGCGGCACAGGTTGCGTACGTGCCGGCCCAGCGCCAGGCGGCTGGCCGGGTCGAGCCCGGCGCTGGCCTCGTCGAGCAGCAGCAGGCGCGGCTGGTGGAGCAGGGCACGGGCGATCTCCACGCGACGCCGGTGGCCGCCATTGAGCGTGCGCACCTTGTCGTGGCGACGTTCGGCGAGATCCTGGCGCAGCAGCTCCTCGTCGATGCGCACCTGCGCCTCGCGGCGCGGCATGCCGTGCAGCGAGGCGTGATAGGCGAGGTTCTGCTGCACCGACAGGTCGAGATCCAGCGTGCTCTGCTGGAACACCACGCCAAGCTGGCGCAGCGCCTGGCGCGGTTCGTCGCGCAGGCTGTGGCCGAAGATGCGGATATCGCCCTGCTGCAGGTCATACAGACGGGTGAGCAGGGCGATCAGCGTGGACTTGCCGGCGCCGTTGGGCCCGAGCAGGGCGCCGAAGCGCCCCGGCGCCAGCTCGAAGGCCAGGTCGTTGAGCGCCTGGCGCGCGCCATAGGCGAAACCGACGCCGCTCACCTCCAGGGCGTTCATGGCGTTACCACCACGCCCCAGGGGTAGCGACCGACCTTGATCGACTTGGTCACCTTGAGACTGTCGACGTCGATCACCGACACATCACCGCTGACGCCGTTGGTGGTCAGCAGGCGCTTCTGGTCCGGGGTGAACGCCATGTGCCAGACGCGCCGGCCCACCAGCAGGTAGTCGAGAATCTCGAAGGTCCCGGCATCCACCACCGCCACATGGTTGGCCGGGCCGAGGGCGACGAAGGCGTATCTGCCATCGTCCGAAAGCTTCACGCCCACCGGCTGTACCTTGTCCGGGTGCACACCCTTGATGGCGAAGTTGAGCACCCTGAGCACCTGGCGCGAGTCCACATCCAGCACCGTCACCGTGCCGCCAATCTCGGCCGAGGCCCACAGGCGTTTGCCGTCCTTGTCGAACTCGACGTGGCGCGGGCGCTGGTCGACCAGGGTGTTGTCCACCAGTTGCTGGGTGCGGGTGTCGATCCAGTGCAGCATGTTGGTGGTTTCGCTGGTGTTGACCGCCCACTTGCCGTCCGGGCTTACCGCCATGCCTTCGGGCTCCACACCCACGTCGATCTGCGCCAGCACCTCGTCGCTCTGCGCGTCGACCACCGTTACAAGGGCATCGTCCTCGTTGGAGATGTACAGCCAGCGGTCGTTGGGGTGCAGGGCGAACTGCTCGGGGTCGGCGCCGGAGGGCAGCTCCTTGATGAGGGTGCGCGTGGCCAGGTCCATCACCTGCACACGATCCGAGTCGCTGGCGCAGATGTACAGAAGCCTGTTGTCGGAAGACAGCAGCAGCCCGCGCGGGCGCATACCGACGTCGAGAGTAGCGGTGACTTCGAGGCTGTCGAGGTCGATGACGCTGATGCTGTCATCCTTTTCGTTGGACACGTAGGCGGTGGCGGCGAAGGCCGAGTGGCAGACCAGGCCGAAGGCGACGGCGCAGGCCAGACGGGTCAGGCGCATGGGGTTGATCCTCTTGTTGTTGTCGGGGCGAAGGCGTTGGCCTGTGCGCATGCTCCCCTCTCCCATTTATGGGAGAGGGGACAGAGTTTCTGTGCCTGCGGTCATCACCTTCCACAGGCCAATCGTGCTGAATATTCAACCGCTAAGGCGTACCCGCCAGATCGCAGCTCACCTCAGGCCGGTCGTAGCCGAGGCTGTCCATTTCGTTGCTGGGATGGAGAAAACCGTCTTGCGGCGAAGTGCTGACCAGCGCGCGCGGGTGCACCAGCGGGATCGGTTGGCGCAACTCACCGTTCCACGGGCGGAAGCTCAGCTTGCGGCCCTTGAAGCCGTCCAGCGGTAGGTCGGCGGACAGCGCCAGGTTGCGAATGGCCTGCGGCTCGGCAGCGCGCAGCTTGGTCACGGCGGTGGCGATGCTGCGCACGGCCATCCAGGCGGCGAAGTCGCGGTCGTTCATCCAGCGCCCGGCCAGTGCCTCGAAGCGTTTCTGCAATTGCGCGGCACCGAAGGTTTCCACCGTCTTGTGCCAGGCGGTCGGGGTCAGGCCCTGGGTGCCGGCTACCGGGCGCGGATACCAGGTGTTGTAGGGCAGGTACTCGCCGAAGTCGCCACGTTCGTCGGCCACCAGCACCGCGTCGTAGTCGCTGGCCTGGGTAAACAGCGGCATGTCCGCCTGGGCGCTGCGCCGTTGGTCGTTGTCGAAGCTCCACGGCTTTTCGGCGACGATCTTGTGGCCGAAGCGTTTGGCGGCGCGCTTTAGCGCGTCGGCGTAGGCGATGTCGTCCGCGGTGGTGCCGGTCACCAGCAGCCAGCGCGTCCATTTGCGCACGGCGAGAAATTGCGCCAGGGCGTCGGCCAGCATCGCGCGGCTGGGCAGGGTGTGCAGCACGTTGCCCAGACATTGCTCGCGGCGCAGGCCGTCGTCGGCGCTGCCGGCATTGAACAGCAGGCTGTCCGGCAGGCGTTCGCTGAGCTGGCGCAGGGTGGCGGCGGGGGCGTTGACCACGAACAGGCGGATGCCGGCCTGGTGCAGGCGTTCGGCAGCGGCGAGCACGTCACTCGTCTCCGCGCTTTCGGCGCTTTGCAACTCGAACTGCTGCTTGAGAAAACGCCCGGTGCTGTTGCTGTCGATGATCGCCAGTTCGGCGCCACGGCGGCCGGCGTCGGCGGGTTCAGGAATGACGTTGGAGAGCAAAGGGCCGCGTGGCGGTAGATGCGCCAGGTAGCCGATACGTACCTGCAAGTCGTTCGCGCTGGCGCCGGCCGCCACGCCAAATGCGGCGGCGAGGCAGAACAACAGGCGGCAACTGATGCGGTGCATGGGGCGACTCCTGCAGAGGGTGTCGCCAGCATAGGAAGCGCCATCGGCTCGGGAAATATGCCCAAGGTAGTGCCGGGCACGTACGAAGGTAGTAGTTCGCACGGTCGCAAGGGCTGCGGTGGAGCGGCGGCGGGCCGGGAAATATGCCCAAAGTACCAGTGCGTCAGTACCAAGGTAGTACCCCGGCGCAGGCCGTTACTTCCTAGCATGGCAGGCAATGTCCAATAACAAGAACAGGTGAACGCCATGCGTATTTTCAAGGCCCTGCTATTGCCGCTGCTGTTGATCATCAGCCTGCTCGGTGTCGACCAGTTGCACGCTGCCGGCGACATGACCCGACGCCCGCTGACGTTGCCTGATCTGGTGCTGGGCAGCGACGACAGCGACTACTCCATGTCGCAGACCGAATACCAGCTGGAAACCGGCCAGGCCTACCAGCTCAAGATCATCTCCAGCGGGCAGAAGGAATACGCCTTCCAGGCGCCGGAGTTCGCCACGTCCATCTACCTGCGCAAGGTCGAAGCCGGCGGCGTGGAGGTGAAGGCCGTCACCCTTACCGAACTGGAGTTCGAGGACGCCGGCGAGGCGGAGATCTTCTTCCTGCCGGTCAAACCGGGCAAATACCGCTTCTACGCCAAGGGTCTGGAAGGCAAGGGCATGCTCGGCCACTTCGTGGTCAAGTAGCGGGGGCAAGTAGATGACTGCCCTGGGCCGCATCAACCTCGGCGTCAGCCTGCTGTTCGTGCTGGTGACCCTGGCCGGGTTGGCGCTGCTGCTGCGCCAGGCCAGCCATGATGTGCAGCGCGAGTTGCAGGCCGCCGAAGCGGTGGTGGAATACCTCGGTGAGGTGGCGCGCAGCAACCCCGGCAGCCTGCGCCCTGAGCTGACCAAGAACCTGCGGCATATCCGTGTGAGCTGGCTGCGCCCGGGCGATCAACCCGAGGCGCAGAGTGAGAGCACCGTCGAACGCTGGATCGCCGAACGCTTGCTGGGCTCCTCGTCGCTGGTGACTCACGTCTGGCCGCTGGCCGATGACCGCGAGCTGCACATCGCCCTCGATCCTTATGACGAGATCGAGGAAATCCATGACTCGCTGCTGCAACTGCTGCTGCTCAGTGCCTTCGCCCTGATCCTCAGCCTCCTGACCATCCGCTTTGCCGTATGCCGTGCCCGGCGTGTGCTGGACGAGTTGCTCGTCGGCTTGCGTGAAGTCGGTGCCGGCCACTTTGATGCCCGCCTGCGCGATCACGGCCTGGCCGAGGCCGGGCATCTGGCGGCGCACTTCAACGACATGGCCGTCACCCTGCAGCAGGTACAGGCGGACAACGCCGAGCTGACCCAGGCGCTGCTGGAGCTGCAGGAGCGTGAGCGCACACGCCTCGGCCAGACGCTGCATGACGACCTGGGCCAATACCTCAGCGGCATTCGTGCCCAGGCTTGCCTGCTCAAGGTGATCGCCGATCAACCACAACAGGTGCAGGACACCGCACGCCTGCTGGACGACAACTGCGAGCGCCTGCAACAGGGCTTTCGCAGTCTGATTCGTGATCTCTACCCGGTGGTACTGGAACGTCTTGAATTGGGCCCGGCGCTGCAGCAACTGGCCGTCGATTGGCAGCAGGCGCAAGGCATTCGCTGCCAGCTGCAATTGGGCGAGCGATTGCCGAGTTTGCCGCTGGCGAGCAAGGCCCATCTCTATCGCCTGGTGCAGGAGGCGCTGACCAACGTCGCCCGCCATGCCGATGCCAGTGAGGTACGCATTCGCCTGCAACGCCGGGGTCATGGGCTGCGCTTGCTGGTGCGTGATAACGGCCAGGGCACCGCACTGCCGCTGCGCCCCGGCATCGGTCTGCGCTCGATGCGCGAGCGCAGCCGCAGCCTCGGTGGCGAGCTGCGCTTGCACAGTCGCCCGCAAGCCGGTTGGGCGCTGTGCCTGAACATTCCCTTGGAGGCGATGCGATGAAGGTTTTGTTGGTGGACGATCACGCCGTGGTGCGCCAGGGCTATGCCAGCCTGCTGCGCGCGCTGTTGCCGGATGTGCAGTTGCGCGAGGCCTGCGACGGCGAACAGGCCCTGCTGCGGGTGCAGGAAGAGATTCCAAACCTGGTGATCATGGACATCGGCCTGCCCGGCATCAGCGGCCTGGAAACCACCCGCCGCCTGCGCCAGCGCCTGCCGCAACTGCGAATCCTGTTCTTCAGCATGCACGACGAACTGCCCCTGGTGCGCCAGGCACTGGACGTCGGTGCCATCGGCTACCTGACCAAGAACTCGTCACCGGAAGTGCTGGTGGAAGCGGTCAAACGCACCGCCGCCGGCCACGCCTATATCGAACAGCAACTGGCCACCCAGCTGGCCTGCAACCCCACCAGCAGCGACGGCCTCGACCCACGGCTGCGCGAACTGACCCAACGCGAATTCGAAATCTTCGTCATGCTCGCCCGCGGCCTGCCACCTCGGCAGATCGCCGAGAAACTGTGCATCAGCGCCAAGACCCTGTCCAACTACCAGACTCTGGTGAAGAACAAACTGCAGATCGCTTCGCAGGCGGAGCTGGTGCACCTGGCCATCGAGAGCGGCTTGGTGCGGGTAGGGTTGGAGAGTGCTTGATAGCGTTGAGCCGCGGCAGTTCAGGCAATCACATGGCCCGGCCGGGGTTCAACAGGTCGGACGACTGGCTTCGAAGCTGATGGCATAGCTGTCCTTCTGCGGTTTTTGCCTGTAGCGGTAGTTCCCGGAAACCACGATATCCGTGAATCCGGCTGCCCGTAAGGCAAATGCCAGCTCCTCGATGCCCCACCAGCGCAGGTGAAAGAGATCGAGCTCCGTACCCATCAGCGCGCCATCGCGCCAGTGCTCGTATCTCAGGTAGGAGAGAGAGGTCTGCGCCACATGATCCATTTCCGGAGGCGGGGCGGTCAGCGTGAGCAGGTCGCCATTCTCTGCCTTCCAGCTACGGACGTGGCTGTTGACCTCGAAGAAGCTACTAATCGGATCGATATCCAGCATCATCTTGCCCCCGGGCAGTAGATGATCGTGGAAGCGCTTGAGCACGTTCAGGGCGCTGGTAACATCGGTGATCAACTGGAAAGAGCCAGCCGGCATAATGATGGCTGCGAAATCTTTGTCGTAGGAGAACGTGTCGAACATCTGGCACGTCAGTGGGGTTGCCAATTGCCGGCTGAGGCATTCCTGCCTGCAGTGCCCGAGCATCTCCTGCGAGGCGTCGAAGCCTTCGATAGCGAGGCCCGTTTCAAGCAGGGGAACGAATATCCGGCCATTGCCGACGGCAGGCTCGAGGATGGGGCCGTCCAGCCCGGCCAGGCGCTGTTGGTAATACTCCAGATCACCGAACGAGCGACCAATGGGTTTGTCCAGGTGATACACCCAGGCGGCGAGTTTTCCATACTTGTTCATGCACTGTCCTAGTGTCGTGAAATGATTCTTGTCGTGGTTGGCTGTCGCGCGAATGCGCTGATAGTCCTCGCAGCTGCAAGCCACCTTGGGTGGTGTGCGTGACACACCAGGCAATCCGGCCAACGGAATTCGGGGAACAGGCCACGATCAGCGAGTGCGGGATTGAGCACAGCGATAGCCTCGATAGCGCGTTCTGGGTGTCGCTGCGGTTGATCCAGTCTACCGGACTGGGGGCGTTCTGAAAGTGCGCTGAACACGCTACGAGTGGATCGGCGTTGGCGCGTTCGGAGTGTCTCTTGATCGTTCCCACGCGCTGCGTGCTCATGCAGCCCTCGACGCTCCGCGTCCGCTTGTAGGTCGTGGCGCATAGGCGGCCTGGCGACGCAGAGTGTCGCGGGCTAGCTCCCACGCGGGAGCGCGGGAGCCATATGTCGCTTGCCCTTGCCTCACTCACCGCCGTCCCTCACCACCTGCCAAACCGTATTCGCTGGGGATGCGAATGGCAGTGCGGTGCTCAGGGCAGTCGCAGCGCGGGTGCAACCCGCCGGAACGCGCTCTGTTGGTGGGCTGACGCGGATCGCCGCCCGGCCAACCCTGTCTGGTTTGCGGGCACTCAGTCCCACCCCTTTGGGCATTGCACGCAGCCGGGCATGTTGGCGCCCTGGAAGTTGCCGAAGCGAACCCGTGCGCCAGTGAGGTTGGCGTTTTCCAGGTTGGAGCCGCCGAGCTTCACCTCTTGCAGGTTGGCGTCTTCCAGGTGCGCGCCCTTGAGGTCGGCCTTGCTTAGCCAGGTCATCTCCAGATTGGCCGCCTGCAACTGGACGTTGTGCAGCTTGGCGCCGGAGAGACGGGCGAACTCCAGGTTGGCAGCGCGCATGTCGGCGCCTTCGAATTGCGCTGCCTGGGCAAACAGGCCCCAGCCGCCGATGGCGACCAGGCTGGCGCCGGAGAGGTCGGCCAGGCGCAGGTTGCTCTGTTGCAGGCTGGCGCGGGTGAGGTTGGCGCCGCGTAGCCTGGCCTTTTCCAGATTGGCCAGGTCGAGGTGGGTATGGCGCAGGTCGGCGCCGGAAAGATCAGCCCCGGACAGGTTCATGCGGCGCATGTCGAGGTTGCGCAGGTCGGCACCGCGCAGGTCGGCGTTCGGACATTGGCTGTCGGGCTCGATGCGGCAGCCGTTGATCTCTGGCACGCCGTCGCTCTCGGCGCCGATGGCGTGGCTGCCGAGTACCAGCAGCAGGACCGGGATAAGCAGGGGCAGGTAGTTCATGGCGAGTCCTCGGGGGTAGTGCCTGATTCACTTCGCGGCTGAAGCGGAGCTCCTACGGGAACGGGTAGGGTGCGCCGTGCGCACCGCGGGTGAATGCGATAACCAGGTGGCTGTGAAAAGCGGATACGCATGGCGCACCCTGCGGTGCGCCATGCGTTCGACCTTTAGCGTTTGGCGCTGGCGTTATCCCAGCTCGGCAGCTTGAACACCCAGAAGGAACCGCCCTGAGCGACCGGCTTGGTCAGCTCGGCCATGTCGCCGCCCCACAGCGGCACAGCGCCGCCGTAGCCAGCGGTCACGCCGATGTACTGCTCACCGTCCTGTTCCCAGGTGACGGGCGGGGAGATGATCCCGGTGCCGACCTGGAACTTCCACAGCTCCTTGCCGTTCTTGGCATCGAAGGCCTTGAAGTAGCCGTCGCCGGTGCCGGTGAACACCAGGTTACCCTTGGTGGCCAGTACGCCGGCCCACAGCGGCAGGCGCTCCTTGTGCTCCCAGGCGACCTTGCCGGTGGTCGGGTTCATCGCGCGCAGGATGCCGACGTGGTCGTCGAACAGGCGCTTGATGCGAAAGCCCATGCCCAGGTAGGCGGAACCCTTCTTGTAGGTGGCTTCTTCGGCCCAGTAGTCCTCCTTCCAGTGGTTGGCCGGTACGTAGAACAGGCCGGTGTCCTGGCTGTAGGCCATGGGGTTCCAGTTCTTGCCGCCAAGGAAGGGCGGGGAGACCTCGATCACTTCACCCTTGCTTTCGCCGGGCTTGGGCTTCGGCGGGCGCTGGCCTTCGTTTTCGACCGGGCGCCCGGTTTCCAGATCGATGTGGCTGGCCCAGGTGATCTTGTCGACGAAGGGGAAGGCGTTCTTCAGTTTGCCGTTGGCACGGTCGACCACGTAGAAGAAGCCGTTGCGGTCGGCGTGGGCGGTGGCCTTGGTGACCTTGCCGTCCTTGTCCTTGTAGTCGAACAGCACCAGCTCGTTGTTGCCGGAGAAGTCCCAGGCATCGTTCGGGGTGTGCTGGTAGAACCACTTCACTTCACCGGTGGTGGGGTCGACGCCGACCTGTCCGGAGGTGTACAGGCTGTCGTAGTCCTTGGGATTACCGCCGTCGCTGGTGCGCGCCCAGCCGTTCCAGGGTGCCGGGTTGCCAGCGCCGATGATGATGGTGTTGGTTTCGGCATCGAAACTGGCGCTCTGCCACGGCGCGCCGCCGCCTTGGCTCCAGGCTTCCTTCTTGCCGGTCGGATGGTTGGGATCATCCGGCCAGCTCGGCGCCTTGACGTCACCGGTCGGGGTGCTGTCCTTGCCGTTCAGGCGACCCATGTGGCCTTCGACGAACGGACGCATCCAGACTTCCTCGCCGGTATCCGGGTCGCGGGCGAACAGGCGGCCGACCACGCCGAATTCGTCACCGGAGCTGCCGTGGATCAGCAGCACCTTGCCGCTCTTGCCGTCCTTCACGATGGTCGGCGCACCGGTCATGGTGTAGCCGGCAGCGTGATCACCGAACTTCTTGTTCCAGACCACCTTGCCGGTGTCCTTGTTCAGCGCCACGACGCGGGCGTCGAGGGTGCCGAAGTAGATCTTGTCGCCATAGATGGCGGCGCCACGATTGACCACGTCGCAGCACGGGCGGATGTCGTCGGGTAGGCGATGGCTGTAAGTCCACAGGCGCTTGCCGGTCTTGGCATCCAGGGCGAAGACCCGCGAGTAGGAGCCGGTCACGTAGACCACGCCGTCGTGGATGATGGCCTGGGATTCCTGGCCGCGCTGTTTCTCGTCACCGAAGGAGTAGCTCCAGGCCGGCGTCAGCTTGAACACGTTTTCGGCGTTCACCTGAGCCAGCGGGCTCCAGCGCTGGGCATTGGTGCCCAAGCCGTACTGCAGCACGTTGCTGGTGGTGGTGTGGTCGTTGGCGATGTCGTCCCAGGTGACCGGCTTGGCGAACGCGGCCTGGCTCAGCGTCAGGCCGCCGGCCAGCATCAGGGCAAGCGCCAGGGGGCGTGGGGTGCTGGGTAGGTTTCTTGTTGTCATCGTTGTGCTTCCCATTGGAGGTGGTAGGTCGCTGCAGTGGCACCGTGAGAACGCGATGCTGGAGAGGTTCTGCAGTGGCAAGCCGATGGTGGTACCCGGCCACCTTTGCGCCTACGGAAAAACTCCCGCCCTTGCCGGGAGGATTTCCCGGCCGGCACATGACTTGGCCTTGCTGCCAAGGCATCACGCACACCCCCACCCAAGCCCTACTACCAAGGGACTAGGGCCCGACCACCAAAGCAGCATTCGGTGCTTTGCGCGGCCTTTCTAAGATGGACGCCACGAGCTCTGAACGGGCTGTCTTACGTGCATTCGATGAGGTCCTGGCCATGAACAACAAGAAGATCCAATCCGCTCTGGCGTTGCTGCTGCTCGCTGCGTCGACCACCCTCTGGGCACACGGCGACGTGGTACCGCAAGCGGTCAACACCGATGGGCTGGAGCCCTTGGGTGAAGAGTGGCTGGACGAAAATCCCTACCGCGACAACCCGCGCGCCATCGAGATCGGCTCCTCGGCGTACAACCAGAACTGCGCTGCCTGTCATGGCCTGGAGGCCAAGTCCGGCGGTATCGCCCCGGACCTGCGTCTGCTGGAGCTGGGTGCCAGCGGTGACGAATGGTTCAAGGAGCGCGTGATCAATGGCGCGGTGCGCGATGGCCGCGTGTACATGCCAAAGATGGCCGACTTCCTCAGTCAGGAGGCGCTGTGGGCGGTGCGCAGCTACCTGGAGAGCGTACACGTCGAGGAGTAAGCGCATGAGGGTGAATCTACTGCGCTCGACTGCTCGCGTTGATTTCTTCATCAGTACCCGTGCACTGCGCCGGCTGATCCTGTCATGCAGCCTGCTGCTGTGCCTGGGCACGGCGCAGGCACAAGTACGCGACTTCGACCGCATCACCGAGTCGGGCACCCTGCGAGTAGCGCTGTACCAGAACTTTCCGCCTTACAGCTACGAGCAGGACGGCCAGCCGCGCGGCGTCGATTACGAGCTGGCCAAGGCGCTGGCCGCAGGGCTCGGCCTGAAGCTGGAGCTCATGTGGGCGCCGCCGGGTGAAAAGCTCGACGACGATCTGCGCGACTACATCTGGCGTGGCCGGGTGACCGCGCAGGGTCAGTTGGCCGATCTGATGCTGCGCGTGCCATACGACCGCGATTACGCGCAGATGCGCAATGAACTGGGCGAGCTGGTCAACGAGCGCGTGGTGATGTTCGGCCCCTACCAGCGCGAGCGCTGGCAACTGGCCTTCGACCGTCGGCGCCTGCCCGAGGTGCCGAGCATCGTTGCGTTGCGCCAGCACCCGGTCGGGGTGGAAGTCGAGAGCGTGCCCTCGTTCTACCTGAGTTCGGTGCAGGGCGGCATGCTCAGCCAGGAAACCCGTCATTACCCGACGCCGAAGCTGGCCTTCGCGGCCATGCAGGGTGGCGAGGTAGATGCGGTAATGGCCCTGCGCGGCGAGGTGGACTGGCTGCTGCACGAGGCGCACGACCCGCAACTGGCGCTGGCCGAGAACGCCTACCCGGACATGGGCCGGCAGATCTGGGACATCGGCATGGCGGTGCACGAGACCAATCGACAACTGGCCTATGCACTGGAAGAACAGCTGGAAAACCTGATTCTCGATGGCTCGCTCGAGCGCCTGTACGCGCGCTACGGGTTGCGCTACGAGAAACCAGAACAATACCAATAAGAGTCGAGCCGGAGGTGGGCGATGGATTGGCGTAGCCTGATGTTGCTGGTCCTGTTTACCTGGGCCTGGGAGGCGCGGGCGGCCGCGCCCGATCCGGTCACCTCGGTGATGTGGGACTACTACCACCAGCGTCTACTGAACGGTGAGGCCTTTGTCTTCGACGACAAGGTTCGCCTCGAGGTGCCGCCATTCGCCGAGGATGCGCGCCAGGTGCCGATCCAGATCGACGCCAGCGCTTACCGTGGCAAGGTCAAGCGCATTCTCGCCTGGGCCGAGCTCAATCCCATCCCGCGCATTCTCGACTTCGCGCCTGGCGAGCACCTGGAGCCGAGCCTGGCCATTCGCATCCGGGTCGAGCAGGCCACGCCGATTCGCGCGGCGGTGCTCACCGACGATGGCGTCTGGCATATCGGCTCGGCCCGCGTCGAGGCGGCGGGCGGTGGCTGTACTGCGCCCAGCGTGGTTCGAGCCGAGGCCGGCTGGGAGGAACGTCTGGGCCAGGTACTGGGCAAACGCTTCGTGCGCGGCGAGGACAGCCGCCTGCGCCTGCAGGTCTCGCACCCGATGGATAACGGCCTGGTTGGCGGCATCCCCGAGTTCTACATCGAACAGGCCGAACTGCGTGATCCGAACGGCCAGGTGCTGGGACGCCTCGAACTGTTCCCGGCGGTCAGTGAGAACCCGACGCTGACCTTCGACCTGCGGGGCGATCAGCAGGCCGAACTGTGGCTGCGCGACAACAACGGCAACGAATTTCAGGCCGCGTTCTAAAGGCTGCAGTTTGCAGGGTGCGCCGCGCGCACCAATCCCACCCAGGAGGCTTCCATGCGCTGGATGCTATTGATGACGTGCCTGTTCGCCAGTCTGGCTCAGGCGCTCGACTACCACCTGCAACCCCGGCAGATCGCCGATGGCGTCTGGCTGCTGGAAGGCAGTACCGATAATTTCGCTGTGGAAAACGGCGGCAATATCGTCAATATCGGCTTCATCGAAACTGCGGACGGCGTGGTGGTGATCGATACCGGCCCGTCGCGTCGTTTCGGTGAGGCGTTGCGCCAGAGCATCGAGAGAACCACTGGCAAGCCCGTGGTGCGCGTGCTGCTGACCCATCACCACCCGGATCATGTGCTGGGCAACCAGGCTTTCGCTGACGCGCCCATCGCGGCGCTACCCGAGACCACCCGGTTGCTGGCCGAGCAGGGCGATGCGATGGCAGAGAACATGTACCGCCTGGTCGGCGACTGGATGCGTGGCACCGAGGTGGTGCTGCCCACCGAAGAGATACAGGAAGGCGCACTTGCGATCGGCGACAGGCGCCTGCAACTGCTGGCGCTGCGCGGGCATACCGGCGCCGACCTGGCGATTCTCGACGAGCGCACGGGCGTGTTGTTCGCCGGCGATGTCCTGTTCTATCAGCGCGCACTGACCACGCCGAACAGTCCGGGACTGGACGTATGGCTGGCCGACCTGGATCGGCTCGAAGCGTTGCCCTGGAAGCAGATCGTGCCCGGCCACGGGCCAGTGACCACGGATGCGGCGCCGTTCGTGCAGATGCGTGATTACCTGGACTGGCTCGATGGTTTGCTGCGTGAGGGGGCGGAGCAGGGCGCGGAGATGAACGAGCTGATCCGCGCCCCCATCCCCGAGCGGTTCGCCCAGGTCAGCCTGGGTCGTTACGAGCTGATCCGCAGCGTCAGCCATCTCTACCCGCGCTACGAGCGCAACGCCATGGAGCGGTTGGATCGTCAGGATTAGAGAGTTGCGGAGTCCCCGGTGCGCACGGGGCACCCTACGCGAGCGTCTGGTTCCGTAGGGTGCGCCGCGCGCACCGGCTGCGTAACCCGGATGAAATCCGGGAGGAATATCTCTGCCATCCCCGGATTTCATCCGGGCTACGGTCTCGAAGACATCGCCGCTGAAGCGTTTCCCTCGGTATGCCGGGAGCTAAAGCTCTTCGTCGTCACGAATCAGCACGTAATGACGGCCGTGCTCGGTCTCTTCGTGGTCGTAGACGTAATACATCACCACGTCGCCCTGACCGGACTGCACGGCCACGTAGTCACCGCTGTCGGGCATGAAGAATTCCCGGGTGGCGGGCTTGGCCAGGCATTCGATATGGGCGCTGACGAAGTGCGTGGGGTCTTCTTCGCCGTAGTAGTCCTCGCGTTGGTGCGCGTCCCAGTCCTGCGGTGGCTCGAAGGCACCGGTGATCAGGACCTTGCCATCGCCCAGGTCCTGCTCTTCGGCATCCGGGTCCTGCTCGTCGGGGCGATAGACCGTACAGTCCAGCGCATCGGGATGGTTGAGGATTTCCTGGCGAGGGTGGGGCACGGGCGTCTCCGGTCAGAATGTGCGGGCGGCCAAGTGTCCGGCAAAGCGCTGGCCGCCGCAATCGCCATGATCATGGGCTGTGGGGCAGGTATTGCTACCAAGGAACGAGGAAAATCGGCTGGGGGTGCAATTGTTGGGTGGCCTGAGTGAGCCAAGAATTTGCGGCAGACCGGGAAAAATTCCCGGCAATAACAATGAACCCGCAGAGGTAGCCGCAATGAAACACGCCGGTCTTCGCCAGCCCTTCCTCCTCACCGCACTCTGTGCCGCCATGCTGTTGCCGTCCGCCGCCGCGCTGGCGGTCACCGACGCCGAGATTCTCAAGGACGCCACCACCACCGACGAGATCGTCACCAACGGCCTGGGCCTGCAGGGCCAGCGCTACAGCCCGCTGAACATCCTCAACGAGCAGAACGTCAAGGAACTGCGCCCGGTGTGGACCATGTCCTTCGGCGGCGAGAAGCAGCGCGGCCAACAGGCCCAGCCGCTGATCAAGGACGGCGTGATGTACGTCACCGCCTCCTACTCGCGGGTGTTCGCCGTCGACGCGCGTACCGGCAAGGAACTGTGGCAGTACGAGGCGCGCCTGCCGGACGACATCCGCCCCTGCTGCGACGTGATCAACCGGGGCGTGGCGCTGTACGACGATCTGGTGATCTTCGGCACCCTCGACGCCAAGCTGGTGGCGCTGAACAAGGACACCGGCAAGGTGGTGTGGCGCAAGAACGTCGCCGATCACAAGGCTGGCTACTCCATCACGGCGGCACCGCTGGTGGTGGGTGGCAAGCTGATCACCGGCGTGTCTGGTGGTGAGTTCGGCGTGGTCGGCAAGATCGAGGCTTACGACCCGAAGAATGGCGAGCTGCTGTGGAGCCGCCCGACCGTCGAAGGCCACATGGGCTACGTCTACAAGGACGGCAAGGCGGTCGAGAACGGCATCAGCGGTGGCGAGGCCGGCAAGACCTGGCCGGGCGATCTGTGGAAGACCGGCGGTGCCGCGCCCTGGCTGGGCGGCTACTACGATGCCGACACCAATCTTCTGTTCTTCGGTACCGGTAACCCGGCGCCGTGGAACTCGCACCTGCGTCCCGGCGACAACCTCTATTCGTCCTCGCGCCTGGCGCTGAACCCGGACGACGGCAGCATCAAGTGGCACTTCCAGACCACGCCGCACGATGGTTGGGACTTCGACGGGGTTAACGAGCTGATCTCCTTCGACTACCAGGAAGGCGGCAAGACCGTGAAGGCCGCAGCGACCGCCGACCGCAATGGCTTTTTCTACGTACTCGACCGCACCAACGGCAAGTTCATCCGTGGCTTCCCCTTCGTCGACAAGATCACCTGGGCCAAGGGCCTGGACAAGAATGGCCGGCCGATCTACGACGACAGCAACCGTCCCGGCTCGCCGAGCGCGAAGGAGAAGGGCAAGAGCGTGTTCTCCGCACCGGCCTTCCTCGGCGCGAAGAACTGGATGCCCATGGCCTACAGCCAGGACACAGGGCTGTTCTACGTACCGTCCAACGAGTGGGGCATGGACATCTGGAACGAGGACATCGCCTACAAGAAGGGCGCGGCCTACCTGGGCGCCGGCTTCACCATCAAACCACTCAACGAGGACTACATCGGCGTGCTGCGTGCCATCGACCCGAAAACCGGCAAGGAAGTCTGGCGCCACAAGAACTACGCGCCGCTGTGGGGTGGGGTGCTGACCACCAAGGGCAACCTGGTGTTCACCGGCAACCCGGAAGGCTACCTGCAGGCGTTCAACGCCAAGACCGGCGAGAAAGTCTGGGAGTTCCAGACCGGCTCGGGCGTGATCGGCTCGCCCGTGACCTGGGAAATGGACGGCGAGCAGTACGTCTCGGTGCTGTCCGGCTGGGGTGGTGCGGTGCCGCTGTGGGGCGGCGAGGTGGCCAAGCGCGTCAAGCACCTGAACCAGGGCGGCATGCTGTGGACCTTCAAGCTGCCGAAGGAGCTGGTGGCCAAGCGCTGATTGCTTGAGGCGTCAGACGATGGCCGGACGCTGTCCGGCCATCGTCGTTTCCGGCGCCTGCCTGCCCGCGCCGAGTCGCTGTGAAATACCTCGGCGGATTTTCTCGTTCGGGAACGCAAGACCAGGCGAACGGGTCTAGCCTTTAGCTTCCACAGCCTCGTGTCTCGCTGCCAAAAGCCCGTGCCAGAGCGCTCTTGTCGCTCTACTACCAAATGACTAGGCGATCTGTGCCATGGGCGCATACCGAGGTTCACGGGGGCTTCCTAAGATCGAACCATGACTCGCTTCCCCGATTGGCAGCGGGCTCCGACAACAAGAGAGGTCAGCATCATGATTTACGCGAAACCCGGTACTGCAGGCGCCGTCGTCACCCTCAAGCCGCGCTACGGCAACTACATCGGTGGTGAGTTCGTCGCCCCGCTCAGCGGCCAATACTTCAGCAACACCAGCCCGGTCGACGGCTCGGTGATTGCCGAATTCCCCCGCTCCAATGCTGCCGATATCGACAAGGCGCTGGACGCCGCGCATGCCGCCGCCGATGCCTGGGGCAAGACCTCGGTGCAGGAGCGTTCGCACATCCTGCTGAAGATCGCCGACCGTATCGAAGCCAACCTCGAACTGCTGGCTGTGGCTGAAACCTGGGACAACGGCAAGGCTGTGCGTGAGACGCTGAATGCCGACGTGCCGCTGGCCGCTGACCATTTTCGTTACTTCGCCGGCTGCATCCGTGCGCAGGAAGGCAGCACCGCCGAGATCAACGAAGGCACCGTGGCCTATCACTTCCACGAGCCGCTGGGCGTGGTCGGGCAGATCATCCCGTGGAACTTCCCGCTGCTGATGGCCGCCTGGAAACTGGCTCCGGCCCTGGCTGCCGGCAACGCCATCGTGCTCAAGCCGGCCGAGCAGACGCCACTGTCGATCACCCTGTTCGTCGAGTTGATCGGCGACCTGCTGCCGCCGGGCGTGCTCAACATCGTCCAGGGCTTCGGCCGCGAGGCCGGTGAGGCGCTGGCCACCAGCAAGCGCATCGCCAAGATCGCCTTCACCGGCTCCACCCCGGTCGGCTCGCACATTCTCAAATGCGCCGCCGAGAACATCATCCCGTCCACCGTCGAGCTGGGCGGCAAATCGCCGAACATCTTCTTCGCCGACATCATGAACGCCGAGCCGGCCTTCATCGAGAAGGCCGCAGAAGGCCTGGTGCTGGGCTTCTTCAACCAGGGCGAGGTGTGCACCTGCCCGTCGCGCGCGCTGGTGCAGGAGTCGATCTACGACGCCTTCATGGTCGAGGTGATGAAGAAGGTCAAGCAGATCAAGCGCGGCAACCCGCTGGATACCGAGACCATGGTCGGCGCCCAGGCTTCGCAGCAGCAGTTCGACAAGATCCTCAGCTACCTGGAGATCGCCCAGCAGGAAGGCGCGCAGGTGCTCACTGGTGGTGCGGCCGAGCGCCTGGACGGCGACCTGGCCAGCGGTTACTACATCCAGCCGACCCTGCTCAAGGGCACCAACCAGATGCGCGTATTCCAGGAAGAGATCTTTGGCCCGGTGATCGGTGTGACCACCTTCAAGGACGAAGCCGAAGCCCTGGCGATTGCCAACGACACCGAGTTCGGCCTCGGTGCCGGCGTGTGGAGCCGCGACATGAACGTCGCCTACCGCATGGGCCGCGCGATCAAGGCGGGTCGCGTGTGGACCAACTGCTACCACCTGTACCCGGCGCATGCGGCCTTCGGTGGCTACAAGAAGTCCGGCGTCGGCCGTGAAACCCACAAGATGATGCTCGACCACTACCAGCAGACCAAGAACCTGCTGGTGAGCTACGACATCAACCCGCTGGGCTTCTTCTGATTCACTGACCTTTGATGCCGCATGCTCGCTCCGGTGTGCGGCCTTCTTGAGAGCGTAGGGTGCGCTGTGCGCACCGCTTGCCGGTGTCCGACCTCGGTGCGCGTAGCGCACCCTGGCGGATGGGCCGGCAGATGTTTATCGCGACGCGGCTTCGGCCGCGTTTTTTATTGGCGCCTGCAAAGAAAGTGCGCTGATGCAGCACGCGTCTGACTGGTAGGAGCGGATTTATCCGCGATAGGGCCGGCCTCGCACCTCGTTTCGTAGCCCGGATGCAATCCGGGGATCACCTCGATACTTCCCGGATTTCATCCGGGCTACCCGCAGCTTGCATGCGCGTCTGGCAAAGCCCTGCCGCCTACCTACCAATGCCAGCCAAATCTCCTCCCAAAGTACCATTTGGCCTCTTGCCCGGCGGGGGCTTAATGGGGTTGCCGGAATGCCCCGGCTCAATAACAAGAGGACCGCATCATGTGGACTAAACCCGCCTACACCGATCTGCGTATTGGCTTCGAAGTGACGATGTATTTCGCCAACCGCTGATCGCTCCTGGCCCCGGCTCGTCCGGGGCATCCCCGCTGGTGACTTACATGCATATCCAGATTCTCGGTTCCGCCGCTGGCGGTGGCTTCCCCCAGTGGAACTGCAACTGCCGCAATTGCCGTGGCGTGCGCGCTGGCACGCTGCGGGCGCAACCGCGTACGCAGTCGTCCATCGCCATTTCCGATGACGGTCAGCAGTGGATCCTGTGCAATGCCTCGCCGGACATCCGCACGCAGATCGAAGCCTTTCCGGCGCTGCAACCGGCGCGCAAGCTGCGTGACACGGCCATCGCCGGTATCGTCCTGCTCGACAGCCAGATCGACCACTGCACCGGCCTGTTGACCCTGCGCGAGGGCTGTCCGCATCAGGTCTGGTGTACCGAGATGGTGCATCAGGACCTGACCAGCGGCTTTCCATTGTTCAACATGCTCAGCCACTGGAACGGCGGTCTGCAGCATCAGTTGATCGAGCTGGACGCCAAGCCCTTCAGCATTCCCGCGTGCCCAGCGCTGAGCATCACCGCCATTGCCCTGCGCAGCAGCGCACCGCCGTACTCGCCGCATCGCGGCAATCCGCATCCGGGCGACAACATCGGCCTGTTCATCGAGGACCGGCGCAGCGGCCGCAGCCTGTTTTACGCCCCCGGTCTCGGCCAGGTGGACGAGCACTTGCTGAGCTGGATGCGCCGCGCCGACTGCCTGTTGGTGGACGGCACCCTGTGGCGCGACGACGAGATGCGTGTGTGCGAGGTCGGCGACAAGCTCGGCAGCGAGATGGGCCATCTCTGCCAGAGCGGCCCGGGCGGCATGATCGAAGTGCTCGACGGCCTGCCGAGCGCACGCAAGATCCTCATTCACATCAACAACACCAACCCGATTCTCGACCTGGATTCGCCCGAGCGTGCCGAGCTGGATGCGCACGGCATCG
Organism: Pseudomonas chaetocerotis; assembly: GCF_015712105.2. Taxonomy (NCBI): domain Bacteria; kingdom Pseudomonadati; phylum Pseudomonadota; class Gammaproteobacteria; order Pseudomonadales; family Pseudomonadaceae; genus Pseudomonas; species Pseudomonas chaetocerotis. Next base: position 59,658 of record NZ_JACFYX020000007.1, on the reverse strand, counting down.
AGGTCGCGTTCGATGGTATGAGCATCGTTTTGTAGGGTGCGCGGGGCCGCCCAGGCCGTGCGTACCTCGAGAAATGCTGGTGCGCATGGCGCACCCTACGGCAATGCGTACCGGAGCGTTCTGATGAGCCAACCTGCCATGACACCTGCCGAATTCGAGCAGGCGCTGCGCGCCAAGGGCGCGCTGTACCATATTCATCATCCGTTCCATCGTGCGATGTACGAAGGACGCGCCACCCGCGAGCAGATCCAGGGCTGGGTGGCCAACCGTTTCTACTACCAGGTCAACATCCCGCTGAAGGATGCGGCGATCCTCGCCAACTGCCCGGATCGCGAGACGCGGCGCGAGTGGATTCAGCGCATCCTCGATCACGATGGGGCGCCGGGCGAGGAGGGCGGCATCGAGGCCTGGCTGCGCCTGGCCGAGTCGGTTGGCCTCGACCGCGAGCAGGTGCTGTCGCAGGAGCTGGTATTGCCCGGCGTGCGTTTCGCCGTCGATGCCTACGTCAACTTCGCGCGCCGCGCCAGCTGGCAGGAGGCTGCCAGCAGTTCGCTGACCGAACTGTTCGCCCCGCAGATTCACCAGTCGCGCCTGGATGCCTGGCCGCAGCATTACCCGTGGATCGACGTCACCGGCTACGACTACTTCCGCAAACGCCTGAAAGAGGCGCGCCGCGATGTCGAGCATGGCCTGCGCATCACCCTCGAACACTACCGCACCCGTGAAGCGCAGGAGCGCATGCTGCAGATCCTGCAATTCAAGCTCGACGTGCTGTGGAGCATGCTCGATGCCATGAGCATGGCCTACGAGCTGCAACGCCCGCCGTATCACACGGTGACCAACGAGCGCGTCTGGCATCGGGGAATCGAGCTATGAACCTCGAAGTGTCGGTGCGCACGGCGCACCCCACGGCCGCATTTCCGTTCGACGCGCCCTTTGTAGGGCGCGCCGCGCGCACCAGTGAGGAGTCTGAACAATGACTGCCGTCATCCTGCCCCCCAGCGTACCCGCCATTCGCCGCGGCTTCCGTCTGCAGTTCGAGCCGGCCCAGGGCTGCCACGTGCTGCTCTATCCGGAAGGCATGATCAAGCTCAACGACAGCGCCAGCGAGATTCTCCAGCAGGTCGACGGCAAGCGTTCGGTGGCCGAGATCATCGGCAACCTGCATCAGCGCTTCCCCGATGTGCCAGGCATCGACGAAGACATTCTTGCCTTCATGGAGGTGGCCCATGCTCAGTTCTGGATCGAGCTTCGCTAAGCCGGGCGTACAGGTCGGCCCGCCGCTTTGGCTCCTGGCCGAGCTCACCTACCGCTGCCCGCTGCAGTGCCCGTACTGCTCCAACCCGCTGGATTTCTCCCAGCAGGGCACAGAGTTGTCGACCGCCGAATGGATCGAGGTATTCCGCCAGGCACGTGAGCTGGGGGCGGCGCAGTTAGGCTTCTCCGGCGGTGAGCCGCTGGTGCGCCAGGATCTGGCCGAGCTGATTGCAGCGGCGCGGGGGCTGGGCTACTACACCAACCTGATCACCTCCGGCATCGGCCTCACCGAGGCACGTATCGCCGAGTTCGCCGACGCCGGGCTCGATCATATCCAGATCAGCTTCCAGGCCGCCGACGAGGAGGTGAACAACCTGCTGGCCGGCTCGAAGAAGGCCTTCGCGCAGAAACTGGCGATGGCCCGTGCGGTCAAGGCGCACGGCTACCCGATGGTGCTCAACTTCGTCACCCACCGGCACAACATCGACAATATCGAGCGCATCATCGAGCTGTGCCTGGAACTGGAGGCGGATTTCGTCGAACTCGCCACCTGCCAGTTCTACGGCTGGGCCGAGCTCAACCGTGCAGGGCTACTGCCGACCCGCGCGCAGCTGGAGCGCGCCGAGCACATCACCCTGCAGTGGCGCGACAAACTGGCGGCCGAGAAGCATCCGTGCAAGCTGATCTTCGTCACCCCGGATTACTACGAGGAGCGCCCCAAGGCCTGCATGAACGGCTGGGGCAACCTGTTCCTCGACATCACCCCAGATGGCACGGCGCTGCCTTGTCACAGCGCGCGGCAGTTGCCGGTGCAGTTTCCCAATGTGCGCGAGCACAGCCTTTCGCACATCTGGCGCGAGTCGTTCGGCTTCAACCGCTTCCGTGGTGACGACTGGATGCCCGAGCCGTGCCGTTCGTGCGACGAGAAACACAAGGATTTCGGTGGCTGTCGCTGTCAGGCCTTCATGCTCACCGGCGATGCCCGCAACGCCGACCCGGTGTGCAGCAAGTCGGCGCACCATGGCGTGATTCTCGCCGCACGCCAGCAGGCCGACGAGGCGCCGCTGGGGCTGGAAGCGCTGCAGTACCGCAACGACAAGGCCTCGCGAATCATATGCAAAGCGTAGGGTGCGCTGTGCGCACCGGTTCTGACGCGATATGGAGTGCCGAGCAGGCCGCAGGTGCCAGTGCTGACTTCGCCGAACTGCACGCGGCCCACGGCGGCGTGCTGTGGGTGGCGTTCGATCCTCAGCTGGCGCGTTGCGGGCTGTTCTTCTGCTGCGACGGTGTGGTGTGTGAACTGTCGCCGCCAGGGTTTTCCGTGCGCAGCCGCGTCTACGAATACGGCGGTGGCGCCTGCTGTGCCACGGAGCAGGGCGTAGCCTTCGTCAACGAGCGTGACCAGCAGGTCTATCGCATCGATATTGGCCTGGACGGCGGTGCGCACGGCACCCCCTACCGGATAACTGATCAGCCTCAATGCCGTTATGGCGACCTGTCCTTCGTGCCCGCCTGGCAGGCGCTGTTGGCTGTAGAGGAAAGCGATGAAGGCGATGCGGTGGTGCATCGCCTGGTACGCATCGGCCTTGGTGGCAGGCGCGAAGTATTGGTCGAGGGCGCCGATTTCTACGCTGCGCCGGTGGCCGACCCTGGTGGCCAGCGTCTGGGCTGGATCGAGTGGGATCGACCACATCAGCCCTGGGTCGCCACGCGCCTGTGCCAGCGTGAGTCCGGCGAGCGCATTCGGGTGCTGTCAGGGGAGGCGGAGGATCGATCCCTGCAGCAGCCGCGTTTCGATATGCAGGGCCGATTGTGGGTGTTGAGCGACCGTGCCGGTTGGTGGCAGCCCGAGTGTATCGATGCCGATATGAAGTGGGATGCTGCGCCCTGCGATCACGCGCCGGCGCCCTGGCAACTGGGCGGCCGAACCTACCTGCCGCTGGAAAACGATGAGCTGCTGCTGACCCGTTTCGAGGAGGGCGTCGGCGTTCTCGTAGGGTGCGCTGCGCGCACCGATTCTCTTGCCGCCGAGACCGCTGGTGCGCATGGCGCATCCTACGGTGGGCCAAGCACAGAGCGGCGACTGGCTGAAGGCTTTACCCGTTTCCGTAGCCTGGCCGCGGATGTCGAGCACTTCTACTGCATCGCTGGCGCGCCGGATCGTCTGCCGGCGGTGCTTGCCATTCGCCGAAGCGATGGAACCGTGCGCATGCTCGCCGGTGGCGAGCAGCCCTTGCCTGAAGAACAGCTATCACGGCCTCAGCCATTCAGCTGCATCGTCGGAGAGGGCGAGCATTGCCATGGTTTCTTCTACGCCCCTGTGTCGTCCGCAGAGCGCCCACCGCTGGTGATCTTCCTGCACGGTGGCCCGACCTCGGCCTGCTACCCGGTGTTCGATCCACGTATCGCCTTCTGGACGCTGCGCGGTTACGCCGTGCTCGACCTCAACTACCGCGGCAGCAGCGGCTACGGTCGTGACTATCGCCTGCGTCTGGCCGGACAGTGGGGCGAGCTGGAGGTGCAGGACATTCGCGCCGCCATCGAGGCACTGGCCGAAGCGGGCCGTATCGATCCGCAGCGCGTGTTCGTGCGTGGCGGCAGTGCGGGCGGTTTCAGTGCGCTGCGTGCTTTGATCGAGTTGCCGATGTTATGCGGCGGCGCCAGCCTCTACGGCGTCAGCGACCCGCTGGCCCTGCGCAGGCTGACTCACAAGTTCGAGGCGGACTATCTGGACTGGCTGATCGGTGATCCCGAGCAGGATGGCGAGCGCTACCGGGATCGCACACCCCTGTTGCAGGCCGAACGGATCAAGGCACCGGTGATTTTCTTTCAGGGCGCGCTGGATGCCGTGGTAGTACCGAGCCAGACCGAAAGCATGGTCGAGGCACTGCGCCAGCGCGGTTTACCGGTGCAATATCACCTGTTCGCCGAAGAACGCCATGGTTTCCGTCAGGCCGCCAATCTGGCCGAGTCGCTGCGCGCCGAACATGCCTTCTATCAGCACCTGAGCTGATCGCAGGTTGCATTGCATTAGCCTGGCAATGCAGTACGCTGATCGCCACTCCATAACAAGAAATTTCAGGCCGTTGCATGAGCCACGATTTGAGTCAGCTACGAAAATTCGTTTCCCCCGAGATCATCTTCGGCGCCGGTTCTCGGCATAACGTCGGCAACTATGCCAAGACCTTCGGTGCGCGCAAGGTACTGGTCGTTTCCGATCCCGGCGTGGTTGCGGCTGGTTGGGCTGGCGATATCGAGGCCAGCCTGCAGGCCCAGGGCATCGCCTACTGCCTGTACACCAGGGTCTCGCCCAACCCGCGCGTGGAGGAGGTGATGGAAGGCGCCGAGCTGTATCGCAGTGAAGGCTGCAACGTGATCGTCGCCGTCGGTGGCGGCAGCCCGATGGACTGCGCCAAGGGTATCGGCATCGTCGTCGCCCATGGCCGCAGCATTCTGGAGTTCGAGGGTGTGGATACCATCCGCGTGCCGAGCCCGCCCCTGATCCTGATTCCAACCACCGCCGGCACTTCGGCCGACGTCTCGCAGTTCGTGATCATCTCCAATCAGCAGGAACGGATGAAGTTCTCCATCGTCAGCAAGGCGGTGGTGCCGGACGTGTCCCTGATCGACCCGGAAACCACGCTGAGCATGGACCCGTTCCTCAGTGCCTGTACCGGCATCGACGCCCTGGTACACGCTATCGAGGCATTCGTCTCTACCGGTAATGGCCCGCTCACCGACCCGCACGCGCTGGAGGCGATGCGCCTGATCAACGGCAACCTGGTGCAGATGATCGCCAACCCGGCCGACATCGCCCTGCGCGAGAAGATCATGCTCGGCAGCATGCAGGCCGGCCTGGCCTTCTCCAACGCGATCCTCGGTGCGGTGCATGCCATGAGCCACAGTCTGGGCGGCTTCCTCGACCTGCCACACGGCCTGTGCAATGCGGTGCTGGTCGAGCATGTGGTGGCCTTCAACTACAGCGCCGCGCCAGAGCGCTTCAAGGTAATTGCCGAGACCCTCGGCATCGACTGTCGTGGCCTCAACCATGCGCAGATTCGCCAGCGCCTGGTCGAGCACCTGATTGCCTTCAAGCACGCCATGGGTTTCCGCGAGACGCTCGGCCTGCACGGGGTCAGCACTTCGGACATTCCGTTTTTGTCCAGCCATGCCATGGACGATCCGTGCATCCTCACCAACCCGCGCGAGTCGACCCAGCGAGACGTCGAGGTGGTCTATGGCGAGGCGCTCTGACGAGGCGCTGGCCGGGTTGTTGGGCCTTGGCAGCCAGTCGGCGCGCAAGAGCCACTACCCTGAGCTGCTGGCGCGCCTTGAAGAACTGGAAACCGAGCGCAACCGCTACAAGTGGCTGTTCGAGCACGCCGTGCACGGCATCATCCAGGCGAGCCTGCAGGACGGCGTACTGGCGGCCAACCCGGCAATGGCGCGCATGCTTGGGTATGACGATCCACAACAGGTGCTGTGGTCGCCGGGCGATCTGGCCCGGCATCTGTTCGTCGGCGGTTTCGACGAGCTGGAGGTGATTCGACAACAGCTTAGCGAGGGGCAGGTGTTGCTGGGCTACGAGACGCGCCTGCGTCGGCGCGACGGCAGTACCATCGACGTGCTGATGAATCTGCTGCTCAAGCCCGAAGGCGAGGGCGTCTTCGAGGGTTTTGTTGCCGATATCACCGAGCGCAAGCAGGCTCAGCAGCGTCTGCAACAACTCAACGACGAACTGGAGCGTCGCGTTGCGGCGCGTACCTATGAACTGCTCGAATCCAACCGCAACCTGCAGCGGCAGATCGAGGAGCGCGAGCGCATCGAACTGGCCCTGCGCGAGGCTCGCGACGCCGCCGAAGCCGCCAACCGCAGCAAGGACAAGTACCTGGCCGCCGCCAGTCATGACCTGCTGCAGCCACTCAATGCCGCGCGCCTGCTGATCTCCACGCTGCGTGAGCGTGAGCTGCCGAGTGCCGAGCGCAATCTGGTCGAGCGCAGCCATCTGGCGCTGGAGGGCGCTGAAGATCTGCTGGCCGACCTGCTGGATATCTCCAAACTGGATCAGGCGGCGATCAAACCGGATGTCGATGTCTATCGCCTCGAGGAGCTGTTAGCGCCGTTGGCCTCGGAATTCGACAGCGTCGCCAGCGCCAATGGTTTGCGTCTGCGCGTACGTATCGCAGACTACGCGGTAAGCACCGATTTCCGATTGTTGACGCGCATCCTGCGCAACTTCCTCAGCAATGCCTGCCGTTACACCGAGCTCGGCGGCGTACTGCTCGGCGCGCGACGTCGTGGTGATTTCGTCGAGCTGCAGGTGTGGGACAGCGGTCGCGGTATCGCAGCGGATCAACTGGACAAGATCTTCCTCGAATTCAATCAGCTCGAAGTCGGGCGCGCCGCGCAGCGCAAAGGCGTTGGTCTGGGTCTGGCCATTGTCGAGCGCATCGCGCGCATGCTGGGTTATCCGGTACAGGTTCGCTCGCAGCCCGGGCTCGGTTCGGTGTTCAGCATTCGTGTGCCGCTGGCGCAGACGCGGCCACAACGTCAGGTACCGTCGATCGTTCAGCCCGTGCTCGGCAATCCGTTGCCGGGCCGGCGTTTGCTGGTGATCGACAACGAGGTCGACATCCTCCACAGCATGGCCGCGTTGCTTGGGCAATGGGGCTGCGAGGTGGTTACGGCAGTGGATCTGTCCGAGGCCTTGCAGCGATTGCAGGGACGGGCGCCGGAGGTGATCCTGGCCGATTTTCACCTCGATCACGGTGTGCTCGGCTGCCAGGTGATACAGCAATTGCGCGACGAATTTTCCAGGTCGATCCCGGCGCTGATCATCAGTGCCGATCGCAGTGATGCCTGCCGTCGCGAGCTGCAGGCGCTGGGCGCGCCGCTGCTGAATAAACCGGTCAAGCCAGGCAAGCTGCGTGCGGTGCTCAGCCAGCTGCTGATGGAAACGTGAACGAGCGCAGACTGGCGGAGTGAACCTGGGCGATTTGGATGCTGTCTACTGGCTACCTCGTCCCTCAGGAGATAACCACAATGACAATTTCCATGAACCCCGTCATGCGCCGCCTGGCTGCGATTACGGCATTGTTTCATCTGCTGCTGGTGGTGCAGATTCCTGCCGCGAATGCGGCGATGGTCGGCACTCACGAGGTGATCGCCGAGCAGCAGCACAAGGTGGATCAGGAGCAACTGATGGCCATGCTCGATGACGAGCAGGTGAAGGAGAAACTGGTGTCGATGGGCGTCGACCGTGATCAGGTCGAGTCACGTATCGCCAGCCTGACCCCGGCCGAGCTGGCGCAGTTCAACCAGCAGCTGGATCAGGCACCAGCCGGTGCCGGTGTGGTCGGCATCATCGTGTTGTTTCTGGTGATCTTCATCATCACTGATATGCTGTGTGCCACCAACATCTTCAGTTTCGTTAAATGCATAAATCGCTGATTCGTCTCTGCTGTATCGCATCGATCGTTTTACTCACAGCCTGCGCTCGCTCCCCGGTGTTATCACCGGTGGGCGAGCGTTTGCCTGAGCGGGTGGAGCTCACCGACGTTCCCTTCTTCCCTCAGGACGCCTACCAGTGCGGGCCGGCTGCCTTGGCTACCATGCTCAATCAACGTGGTGTGCTGACCACGCCCGGCGCGCTCAAGGACAAGGTCTACATCCCCAGCCGTGAAGGCAGTCTGCAGGTGGAGATGGTCGCTGCCGCGCGCAGTCACGAAATGCTGGTGTATCCGCTGCAGCCGCGCTTGGAGGCCGTGTTGGCCGAAGTGGCCGCTGGCAATCCGGTGCTGGTGCTGCAGAACCTGGCGTTCGACTTCTACCCGCAGTGGCATTTCGCAGTGGTGGTCGGTTATGACCGTCGTGAGCGCACGCTGATTCTGCGTTCTGCCACCACGCGCAGGCTCGAAGACAGCTTCGCCAGTTTCGACAGAACCTGGGAGCGCGGCGGGCGTTGGGCGGTTCTGACCTTGCCGCCTGAACGTCTGCCGGCGCAAGCCGATATGCAGGTCTGGATGAAGGCTGCCAATGACCTCGAGCAAACCGGCAATGCCCAGACTGCGCGGCGTGCCTATCGCCGTGCCACCGAAGCCTGGCCGGAGCAGGCGCTGCCTTGGTTCGCCCTGAGCAACAGCCGCTATGCCGAGGGTGATCGCAAGGGCGCCGAACAGGCATTGCGTGAGAGCCTGGAGCGCGAGCCGGATTTCGCTGCCGGTTGGTTCAACCTGTCGCAGGTGCTGGGCGAGCAGGGTTGTGCCTCTGAGGCGCACAAGGCACAGGCCTGTGCGCAGCGGTTGGCACCGGATGATGCACGCTTCGCTGCACCGCCAAAGACCCGTGATTCCGGTGGACAGTGCCAGGCCTTGTCGGTCTGCCCATGATGCACATGAAAACGGCGCCCGAGGGCGCCGTTTTCATCGATGTGCAGGCTGATCACACGCCGAGCTTGTCCCGCAGCGTGTAGTACCAGGCGCCGATGGCGCTGAAGGGGACCTGGAACATCCGGCCGCCCGGGAAGGGGTAGTGCGGCAAACCGGCGAAGGCATCGAAACGCTCGGCCTGGCCGCGCAGCGCTTCGGCGAGGACCTTGCCCGCCAGGTGCGTGTAGGTCACGCCATGGCCACTGCAGCCTTGCGAGTAGTAGATGTTGTCGCCGATACGGCCTACCTGTGGCAGGCGCGACAGCGTCAGCAGGAAGTTGCCAGTCCAGGCGAAGTCGATCTTCACGTCCTTCAGTTGCGGGAAGGTCTTGAGCATCTTCGGTCGGATGATCGCCTCGATGTTGGCCGGGTCGCGCGCGCCATAGACAACGCCACCGCCGTAGATCAGGCGCTTGTCGCCGGTCAGACGGTAGTAGTCGAGCAGGTAGTTGCAATCCTCCACGCAGTAGTCCTGCGGCAGCAGGCTGGCAGCGACTTCGTCGGACAGCGGCTCGGTGGTGATCACCTGCGTACCGCACGGCATCGACTTGGAAGCCAGCTCCGGCACCAGATTGCCCAGGTAGGCGTTACCGGCGACCACCACGAACTTGGCCTTGATGCGGCCTTCCGGGGTATGCACCACCGGGTTGGCACCGCGCTCGATACGCGTAGCAGGCGACTGTTCATAGATCACGCCGCCCAGCGACTCCACCGCAGCGGCTTCGCCCAGCGCCAGGTTCAGCGGATGAATGTGACCGCCGCTCATGTCCAGCATGCCGCCGATATAGTTCTCGGTGGCGACGACTTCGCGAATGCGCTTGGCGTCCATCAGCTCCAGCTGGGTGTGGCCGTAGCGCTCCCACAGCTTCTTCTGCGATTCCAGATGGCCCATCTGCTTGCTGGTCAGCGCGGCGAATACACCACCGTCCTTCAGGTCGCACTGGATGTCGTACTTGGCGATGCGCTCACGGATGATGCGGCCACCTTCGAATGCCATCTGCCCGAGCAGTTGTGCCTGCTTGGGGCCGACGGTGCGTTCGATGACGTCGATATCACGGCTGTAGCTGTTGACGATTTGTCCGCCATTACGACCCGATGCGCCGAAGCCGACCTTGGCCGCTTCGACGATGCTCACCTTGAAACCGTTTTCCAGCAGAAACAGTGCAGTGGACAGGCCGGTGTAACCCGCGCCGATGATGCACACATCGGTTTCCACCTCGCCTTGCAGGGTAGGGCGTTGCGGAACGGGGTTGGCTGAAGCGGCGTAATAGGATTGTGGATATGCCGTGTGCGCCATCTTGAACCTCTGTTCTTTATTTTTTACGAATGATTCGATGCTACCTGAGTTGAAAATAGCCGGCTAGTGCCCGTGCAAAATATTCAACGATCCGGTTTCGATAAAAAATTGGCCTATTTCAGTGAGTTAGCGAAAAAACCTGTTGACGGCCAAAAAGATCTGCGTAGAATGCGCACCCATCGAAGGCACATAGCTCAGTTGGTTAGAGCACCACCTTGACATGGTGGGGGTCGTTGGTTCGAGTCCAATTGTGCCTACCAAATCGATAAGAAGGGGTCGCTAAGCGGCCCCTTTTTTATTGCTCGAGTTTTTTTCGGGTGACGCCTCAGGTTTTTGCGTGTTTGTTTCGGGCGGCAGCTTGTCAGGGCTCAGGCTTTCTGAAAGCATCCGCACTCTTTACTTCCAGTGACTCTGGTTCGGACGGGTTGGCCTTCGGGCTCCTGCCATCGTTAGGTGGGTATACCGCTGAATCGCTTCCTGGCTCATCCCAACCCACGTGACCTTTGGTAGGGGTCACCACTAGGAGAGGAGGCGCCATGCCCATCATTACTCTTCCCGACGGCAGTCAGCGTTCGTTCGATCATCCGGTATCCGTGCTCGAGGTCGCTCAATCCATTGGTGCAGGCCTGGCCAAGGCCACCCTGGCTGGCAAGGTAAACGGCAAGCAGGTCGATGCCTGTGACGTGATCGATACCGATGCCACTTTGCAGATCATCACGCCGAAAGACGAAGAGGGGCTGGAAATCATCCGCCACTCCTGTGCTCACCTGGTTGGGCATGCAGTCAAGCAGCTGTATCCGAATGCCAAGATGGTGATCGGCCCGGTCATTGACGAAGGCTTCTATTACGACATCGCCATCGATCGTCCCTTCACGCCGGAAGACATGGCGGCCATCGAGAAGCGCATGGCCGAGCTGATCGAGAAGGACTACGACGTCATCAAGAAGATGACGCCGCGTGCCGAAGTCATCGAACTGTTCAAGTCGCGTGGCGAGGAATACAAGCTGCGTCTGATCGACGACATGCCGGATGAAACGGCGATGGGTCTGTACTTCCATGAAGAGTACGTCGACATGTGCCGTGGCCCGCATGTGCCGAACACGCGCTTCCTCAAGGCGTTCAAGCTGACCCGTATTTCCGGTGCCTACTGGCGCGGCGACTCGAAGAACGAGCAGCTGCAGCGCGTTTACGGCACTGCCTGGGCGGACAAGAAGCAGCTTGCTGCCTATATCCAGCGCATCGAAGAGGCCGAGAAGCGCGATCACCGTCGCATCGGCAAGCAGCTGGATCTGTTCCACCTGCAGGAAGAAGCGCCGGGCATGGTGTTCTGGCACCCCAATGGCTGGACCGTGTATCAGGTGCTGGAGCAATACATGCGCCAGGTGCAGCGTGAGAACGGCTACGTCGAGGTGCGCACGCCGCAGGTGGTCGATCGCATCCTTTGGGAGCGTTCCGGGCACTGGTCCAACTACGCCGAGAACATGTTTACCACGGCTTCGGAAAACCGCGACTACGCGGTCAAGCCGATGAATTGCCCGTGCCACGTACAGATATTCAACCAGGGTCTGAAGTCCTACCGCGACCTGCCGCTGCGTCTCGCCGAGTTCGGCGCCTGCCACCGCAACGAGCCGTCCGGTGCGCTGCACGGCATCATGCGCGTGCGTGGCTTCGTGCAGGACGATGCACACATCTTCTGCACCGAAGATCAGGTGAAGAAGGAGGCGGCCGACTTCATCAAGCTGACCTTGCAGGTCTATGCGGACTTCGGTTTCAGCGATATCGCCATGAAGCTTTCGACTCGTCCCGCCAAGCGCGTAGGTTCCGACGAGCTGTGGGATCGTGCCGAGGGCGCGCTGGCCGAAGCGCTTAACGAGTCTGGTCTGGCCTGGGAATACCAGCCGGGCGAGGGTGCTTTCTACGGTCCAAAGATCGAATTCACTCTGCGTGACTGCCTGGGGCGTAACTGGCAGTGCGGTACGCTGCAGTACGATCCGAACCTGCCTGAGCGTCTGGACGCCAGCTACATCGCCGAAGACAACAACCGCAAGCGCCCGGTCATGCTGCACCGCGCGATCCTTGGTTCGTTCGAGCGTTTCATCGGTATGCTGATCGAGCACTACGCCGGATCTTTTCCTGCCTGGCTTGCTCCGACCCAGGCGGTAATCATGAATATCACCGACAAACAGGCCGATTTTGCCCGTGAAGTCGAGAAAACTCTCAATCAAAGCGGTTTTCGTGCCAAGGTTGACTTGAGAAACGAAAAGATCGGCTTTAAAATCCGCGAGCATACCTTGCTCAAGGTTCCCTATCTCTTGGTTATTGGAGATCGGGAAGTCGAGACTCGATCCGTTGCTGTCCGTACCCGTGAAGGCGTCGATCTGGGCTCTCTGCCCATCGAGCAGTTCGCCGCACAGTTGCAGCAAGCGGTTTCCCGGCGTGGTCGCCAAGATTTGGAGTAATAACTATTAAGCGTGAAATGAGACAGGACAAGCGGGCCGCCCCCAAGGCGCCGATCAACGAAAACATCACCGCTCGTGAAGTGCGCCTGATTGGCGCAGACGGCGAGCAGGTTGGTATTGTTTCGATCGATGAGGCATTGCGCGTGGCTGAAGAAGCCAAGCTGGATCTGGTAGAGATCTCTGCTGACGCACTGCCGCCAGTTTGCCGCATCATGGACTACGGCAAGCACCTGTTCGAGAAGAAGAAGCAGGCTGCTATCGCCAAGAAGAACCAGCACCAGCAGCAGATCAAAGAAATCAAGTTTCGTCCAGGGACGGAAGATGGGGATTACCAGGTAAAACTACGCAACCTGGTACGTTTCCTTGAAGACGGGGACAAGGCCAAGGTATCTCTGAGATTCCGTGGTCGTGAGATGGCTCACCAGGAACTGGGTATGGAGCTGTTGAAGCGGGTCGAAGCCGACCTCGCTGAAATCGGCACCGTAGAACAGCATCCTAAGCTGGAAGGACGCCAGCTGATGATGGTCATCGCACCCAAGAAGCGTAAATAATCTACCGGGCACTGGCAGGCCTGATGGTTATCAGTTGTTAATGAATGCGGAGTACAAAACATGCCAAAAATGAAAACCAAGAGCGGCGCTGCGAAGCGCTTCCTGAAGACTGCTACAGGCTTCAAGCACAAGCACGCTTTCAAGAGCCACATCCTGACCAAGATGTCCACGAAACGTAAGCGCCAGCTGCGTGGCAGCTCGCTGATCGGTCCGTCGGACAAAGCTAAAGTCGAGCGCATGCTGCGCGTTCGTTAATCGGTCAAGATACTTAGAGGTAATTACTCATGGCTCGTGTTAAGCGTGGCGTTATCGCTCGTGCTCGTCACAAAAAGATTCTGAAACTGGCTAAAGGCTATTACGGCGCTCGCTCGCGTGTGTTCCGTGTTGCCAAGCAGGCTGTCATCAAGGCTGGTCAATATGCCTACCGTGACCGTCGTCAGAAGAAACGTCAGTTCCGCGCACTGTGGATCGCTCGTATCAACGCTGGTGCTCGCGTCAACGGTCTGTCCTACAGCCGTCTGATCGCTGGCCTGAAGAAAGCGTCGATCGAAATCGACCGTAAGGTTCTGGCTGATCTGGCAGTGAACGAAAAAGCGGCGTTTGCTGCGATTGTCGAGAAGGCCAAGGCCGTTCTGGCTTAAGTCCCCCGACAATCACCGGGCTCGCCCGGTGGCAACGTCAAAGATAGGGGAAGAGCCTTAACAGCTCTTCCCCTATTTCGTATCTGGAGTCTGTAAATGGAAAATCTGGATGCATTGGTCTCGCAAGCGCTCGAGGCCGTGCAACGAAGTGAAGATGTCAATGCCCTGGAACAGCTCCGGGTTCAGTACCTTGGCAAGAAAGGCGAACTGACCGCCCTGATGCAGACTCTGGGCAAACTGTCGGCCGAAGAGCGTCCGCAGGCTGGCGCCCTGATCAACACTGCCAAGAATCAGGTGCAAGACGCCCTGAATGCCCGCAAATCCGTGCTTGAGCAGGCCCTGCTCGCCGAGAAGCTGGCGTCCGAGCGTATCGACGTGACCCTGCCTGGCCGTGGTCAGGCCTCTGGTGGTCTGCACCCTGTCACCCGCACGCTCGAGCGTGTCGAGCAGTTCTTCACCCATATCGGCTACAACGTGGCCGAGGGTCCGGAAGTCGAAGACGACTACCACAACTTCGAGGCGCTCAACATCCCCGGCCACCACCCGGCACGGGCGATGCATGACACCTTTTATTTCAATGCGAACATGCTGCTGCGCACCCATACCTCGCCGGTCCAGGTGCGTACCATGGAATCGCAGCAGCCGCCGATTCGCATCGTCTGCCCCGGCCGCGTCTATCGCTGCGACTCCGATATCACTCACTCGCCGATGTTCCATCAGGTCGAAGGCCTGCTGATCGACGAGGACATCAGCTTCGCCGACCTCAAGGGCACCATCGAGGAGTTCCTCCGGGTGTTCTTCGAGAAGCCGCTGGGCGTGCGCTTCCGTCCGTCGTTCTTCCCCTTCACCGAGCCGTCGGCCGAAGTCGACATGCAGTGTGTGATGTGCTCCGGCAAAGGCTGCCGCGTGTGCAAGCAGACCGGCTGGCTGGAAGTGATGGGCTGCGGCATGGTGCACCCGAACGTGCTGCGCATGAGCGGCATCGACCCGGAAAAATACTCTGGCTTCGCTTTCGGCATGGGCGTAGAGCGCCTGGCCATGCTGCGTTACGGCGTCAACGACTTGCGCCTGTTCTTCGATAACGACCTGCGGTTCCTGGCGCAATTTCGCTAGCAGCCGCCCCTCGTGATCGAATTCATTTAGCGTGACAGTCGCGTAGCGACGCTTCCTTCAGGCACTTCTCCCTCGGGAGAAGGTGGCGCAAAGCGCCGGATGAGGGTGGGGTATGCCGCGTAGGCTTGCATGATGTGGATGTCTACGCGGCATGCCCGTCAAGGAGAACAGACAACATGAAATTCAGTGAACAGTGGCTGCGCAGCTGGGTGAACCCCGACGTATCCAGAGACGATCTGGTCGCGCGCCTGTCTATGGTCGGCCTTGAAGTCGACGCGGTGCAGCCGGTTGCCGGTGCCTTTAGCGGCGTGGTGGTCGGTGAGATCCTCAGTGCCGAACAGCACCCTGACGCCGACAAGCTGCGCGTATGCCAGGTGAGCAACGGTGCCGAGACCTTCCAGGTCGTTTGTGGCGCGCCCAATGCCCGTGCCGGCATCAAGATTCCGTTCGCCATGATCGGTGCCGAGCTGCCGGGCGACTTCAAGATCAAGAAGGCCAAGCTGCGTGGCGTGGAGTCTCAGGGCATGTTGTGCTCGGCCTCCGAGCTGCAGATCAGCGAAGACAACAGCGGTCTGATGGAGCTGGCGGCCGATGCGCCGGTTGGCAGCGACATTCGCGCCTACCTGCAACTGGACGATGCCAGTATCGAAATCGGTCTGACCCCCAACCGCGGTGACTGCCTGTCGCTCGCTGGCCTGGCCCGCGAAGTGGGTGCCATGTACAGTGCTGTCGTTTCGCCACTGGCTATCGACGCCGTTGCGCCCGTGCATGATGAAGTGCGTCCGGTCGAGGTGCTGGCGCCCAAGGCCTGCCCGCGTTATCTAGGCCGTGTGGTGCGTAACGTCGACCTGTCCCGTCCGACGCCGCTGTGGATGGTCGAGCGCTTGCGTCGTTCCGATATCCGCAGCATCGACGCGGCGGTGGACATCACCAACTACGTGATGCTCGAGCTGGGCCAGCCGATGCACGCCTTCGATCTTGCCGAGATCAACGGTGGCATTCGTGTGCGCATGGCGGAAGAGGGCGAGAAGCTGGTGCTGCTCGATGGCCAGGAAGTCAGCCTGCGTGCCGACACGCTGGTCATTGCTGATCATGGCCGCGCGCTGGCCATTGCCGGCGTGATGGGCGGTGAGCACAGCGGCGTGAGCGACAAGACGCGCGACCTGTTCCTGGAAAGCGCCTTCTTCGACAACATCGCCGTGGCTGGCAAGGCCCGTTCCTATGGCCTGCACACCGACTCTTCGCACCGTTTCGAGCGCGGCGTTGATTCGCAACTGGCGCGCACGGCGATGGAGCGCGCGACTGCGCTGTTGCTGGAAATCGTCGGCGGCGAGGCCGGCCCGATCATCGAAGTCAGCAGTGAAGGCGATCTGCCGAACGTGGCACCGATCACGCTGCGTGCCGAGCGCATCAGCCAGATGCTGGGCATGGACATGGATGGCGCTGAGGTCGAGCGTCTGCTTGCTGCGCTTGGCCTCGGTGTCAGTGCTCAGGGTACCGGCCAGTGGCTGGTCAGCGTGCCGAGTCATCGCTTCGATATCAGCCTGGAAGTGGATCTGATCGAAGAGCTGGGTCGCCTGTATGGCTACAACCGTCTGCCAGTGCGTTATCCGCAAGCCCGCCTGGCACCGCAGGCCAAGGCCGAGGCGCGTGCCGAACTGCCGGCGTTGCGTCGCCTGTTGGTCGCCCGTGGTTATCAGGAAGCGATCACCTACAGCTTCATCGATCCCAAGCTGTTCGAGCTGTTCACCCCTGGCGTAGAGCCGCTGCAGTTGGCCAACCCGATCTCTGCCGACATGGCCGCCATGCGTTCCTCGTTGTGGCCGGGGCTGGTAAAAGCGCTGCAGCACAACCTCAACCGCCAACAGTCGCGCGTGCGCCTGTTCGAGAGCGGCTTGCGTTTTGTCGGTCAGCTGGAAGGTCTGCAGCAGGAAGCGATGCTCGCTGGCGTGATCTCCGGCAGTCGCCTGCCCGAAGGCTGGGCCAACAGTCGCGATAACGTCGACTTTTATGACCTGAAGGCCGATGTCGAAGCGCTGCTGGGTTATGCCGGTGCGGCCGATGCCTTCAGCTTCGTGCCTGGCGAGCATCCTGCTCTGCATCCGGGGCAGACTGCCCGTATCGAGCGGGAAGGGCGCCTGGTCGGTTTCATAGGTGCTCTGCACCCTGAGCTGGCCAAGACGCTGGGGCTGGATCAGCCTGTGTTCCTTTTCGAGCTGGTACTGGCCGAAGTGGCTGCTGGTCGCATGCCGGCATTCAGCGAGTTGTCGCGCTTCCCTGAGGTGCGCCGTGACCTGGCGTTGCTGGTTGACCGCGAGCAGCCGGCCGAGGCTGTGCTGGGCGCAATCCGTGAAACGGCGGGAGAGTGGCTGACGGACCTCAAGCTATTTGACGTCTATCACGGTAAAGGTATTGATCCGCTTAGAAAAAGCCTTGCTGTCGGCTTGACCTGGCAACATCCATCGCGCACTCTTAATGACGATGAGGTGAGTACTACTACGCAAAATATCCTCACCTGCCTCGAACAAAGGTTCAACGCCACGTTAAGGAAGTAGCGTATGGGGGCTCTGACGAAAGCTGAAATGGCGGAACGTCTGTATGAAGAGCTCGGCCTGAACAAACGGGAAGCCAAGGAACTGGTGGAGCTGTTTTTTGAAGAGATCCGCCAGGCTCTTGAGTTGAACGAACAGGTCAAGCTGTCCGGGTTCGGCAATTTCGACTTGCGCGACAAGCGCCAGCGACCGGGCCGTAACCCGAAAACAGGTGAAGAGATTCCAATCACGGCTCGCCGTGTGGTCACTTTTCGTCCAGGGCAAAAATTGAAAGCCAGGGTCGAGGCCTATGCTGGAACCAAGTCATAACGACGAACTACCGGCAATTCCCGGCAAACGCTACTTCACCATTGGTGAGGTCAGTGAACTCTGCGCGGTCAAGCCCCACGTTCTGCGTTACTGGGAACAGGAATTCCCGCAGCTGAACCCGGTAAAGCGGCGGGGTAACCGTCGCTATTACCAGCGTCAGGATGTGCTGATGATTCGGCAGATTCGTGCGCTGCTGTACGATCAAGGCTTCACCATCGGTGGCGCACGCCAGCGTCTTTCTGGTGACGAAGCCAAAGACGATACCACCCAGTATCGTCAACTGATCAAGCAGATGATCGTCGAGCTCGAGGATGTTTTGCACGTCCTGAAGAAGTAAGCCCAAGAAAAAGTTGCCTTATTTCAAAAGCTTAATGTATAGTTCCTCCCGCTTTCGGTCACCCGGAAGCATCGTCGGGGCGTAGCGCAGCCCGGTAGCGCACTTGCATGGGGTGCAAGGGGTCGAGTGTTCGAATCACTCCGTCCCGACCAAAAACTCCAACGAAAACAGCCAGTTGAGCAATCACTGGCTGTTTTTGTTTTTGGGCTGCGCAAAACCGGCGCAAAATGCGCGCAAAACTACCCTGCGATATCGGTGATATCCAGATCGGGTATTGCCTCTGACCACACTACGTCGGCGTGGTCGCGCTGGTAGTTCTTCGTCATCTCCTCGCTGGCATGCCCGGCGATTCTCTGACCGTCTTTCCCGGCCTTCTTGTATAGGTGCAGGGATAGGGCGCGTATCTCGTGGAACCCTGGTTGTTCCTCATCCGTCCAGTTGGCGTAACAGCCAGCAACCTCCCGTGCCTCCTTGAATGCCCTGGTCAAATACCGCTCCTCGATCTTCGTCCAGTGCTCTTTGTGTTCCGCCTGTTTCTGCCGTTTGCGTTCCGGCCGGCGATGGATGAGGAAGGGCGATGGCACGTTGTCTCGGCAGCGGGTCAGCACGGCCTGCAGCTGTGGCGTGACCTTGAAGCGGATCCAGGCGGCGTCGCTGGCCTTGGATGTTTTCTGCTGCACAACATACAGATAGCCGTCGCGCACGTCGTCGAATCGCATGGCCAGGATGTCGGTCCGGCGCTGAGCGGTGATCAGCGCAAGGTCGATCGCGTTCTGCAGCCACGCTGGCGCCTTTTCGCGGATGGCGCGCACGCCTTCGACGGTGTGGCGCTTGCGCTGTTTCTTCTCGATCTTGGCGATGGTGCTGGCGGCCGGGTTATCCGGACACAGGCCTTTCGATGCCGCGTGGTTGAACACGTCGATCAACAGGGCGCGGGCCTGGTTGGATGAACGCGCTGGGAGGCTGTCGAGCATCTCAGCCGCCATGCGGATGTTGATCTGGTCGACCGCCAGGCCTTCGAATGCACGCCGGAATTGGCGAAAGCGCACCGCATACAGATCCAGAGTGCCCTTTGCCAGTTCGCGCGGGGGCAGAATCTCGCGTTCGTAGGTGTCGAGGAAGTCGCTGAACAGGTCAGAGGCCACTCCTTGCACCTTGTGCACCAGGTCGGCGCCGCGCATGAACTCGAGGTTGAGTTGCTTTGCGGCGTCGACAGCCTTGGCCCGGTCGCTGCCGAACGGGAACCACACGCCATCTGTCGGCCGGCGATAGCGGAAGGTACCGCGCCTGGCATCCAGGTAAAGGTTTTGCGGAAGGCCTTTGTTGGCCTTGTTGCGCGGGCGAGGGGACATCAGGCGGCTCCTTTCAGCACCATTGCCACCAGGTCGTTGCGGTTGACGGCCTGGTAGGCGGTCCAGTCCACATACCATAGCTTGCCGATCTGCTCTCCTGGGATGATGCCGTTTTTGATGTAGTTGCGGATGGCCTGGCTGCAGGGCGGCGTACCACCCGGCCCCCAGCGCCGAATCTGGAACTCGCTGATCTTGATCAGCTCGCGGCGCGCTTCAGGCAGTGCTTTGCGCGGCTGGATTGTTTTCTTCATCACACCACCCCCGCCCACTTCTCAAGCGTGATCATCTTGCTCATGGCTTTTTCCACTTTCGTTTGCGCGCGGCGATCACGAGGCTTTTCGAGGCCGTTGTTACGCCGCCCGCCACGTCTTCAGGAAGAATTGCTGTATCGCAGTGAGGGCACAGAGGTGCCATCTGGTGGCTGCGCCAGACCTGATCAAGCACCTTCACGGCCCTGCTGCGAGCGCTGTGCTCCTCTGCATCCTTTACCTGTTGCTCCCTGCGCTTCAGGTTCTTGATGTGGCCGTCCATGACGCCGACAAGGCACATGTAGGCGTCAAATGGCTCAAGCTCTGTCTCGCAGTCCTTGCACCAGATTCGACGCTCCTTGTCGTCGTAGACCTGTTGGCGATGGGCGCAGGTTGAATGTGGCCGGCGCGTCATTCCCCTGGCCACTCGGATATCGCCGATATCCACAACCTTTACGCCGTACAGATACTCTTGCGGTTCAATAGGCGCGTCGCTCATTGGCTCACCTTCTCAAGCGTGATCAGTTTCATGCGGCCTCCGGCTTCTCTTCGAAGCGCTCACCGAACTCAGCAAGTAGAATGCTGGCCAACTCATCGGCTAGCCCCTGGAAGTCATTCAGGGGCGCGGTTCGCATGCGCTGATTCTCCGAGTCCCACCCGCCGGGCACGCCTTTTTCGGCCCACCACGCAGTCGCTCTGTTCCACACTTCAAGACTGCGCTCGCACTCAATCCAGTAGGTGCAGTCATGGGTAATCCATTTCAGGCGCCCAGCATTGATCAGGCTGATGATGCGCTTGCGTAGATGCCCATAGCTCAGCGGCAGCCCAAGGGATTCGCGGCTGATGATGTGGCAGTCCTGCCCATAATGTCGGTGTCCGTCCCCGGCAAGACCATATCGGCCACCGACATAGGTGCTTACGGAGCCTTTCGCAGTGCTCAGCACCATCCGGCGCCAGATCGCGTCGAGCAGTTGTTCGTCAGTGACTTTCATGCCGCACCTCACGCATAGTGATACTTCAGGTACTTGCCTTTCGGCAGCGGGATCCAGACCCAGCCGTAGTAGTCGTCGCCCGACGGGCAGCCGCCACTGCGCTGATCGATGTAGACATAGCGGAACGCAGTGCCGGGCTCGTCCTGCCGCTCGCCGCCATGCTCTTCGGTCAGCTCAAAATCGCAGACCACATCGCCTGGCTCATTGATGAACTGCTCGATACTGGCAAGCTTTCGAGGGCTCACCAGCAAAGCAACCTGGGCCACAACTTCTCGGCGCTGTTCGTCGAGCTTCTTGTAGTGGTCGGCCATCGCTTTTGCGTAATCAGCTTCGATGCTGCAGGTTCTGGCAATCATTCCTTCAGACACAGCAAATCCTCCCGCCCTACGTTGTGGGCAGATAGAAAAGGGGATGGGGTGGGGTAGATCAGGCCTGGCGTTGCGCCTGGCGATGTGCGGCCAGTTCGTGCCGCAGGTTGTGCCGTGCGCGCTTCACGTCATAGTCATGGGCGCCAGAGTCCAGCGCATTGAGATAGGCGCTTGCCGCCTCAATCAGCGACCGCACGTCCGGGCCTGGCTGCTGGTCTGAATCGCCACCCTTGAGCACGTCGAGGATGTCGCGCAGGTAACCTGTGGCCACGCTCGGCTGCGCACCTGCGCACTCGACCATTCGCTGCACCAGCGCGGTTGCGGTGTTCAGACGACAGACCGCCTCCTGCCGCTCTCCCTGCTCGGCCATTTTCGCGGAGTGACGCAAATGGTCTGGCACTTCCGGCGCCTGGGTGGCGGTGAGGAAGGCGGTGATCTTCCAGCCAAGGGCAGAGTACTTCTCGCCCTCAACTTGGGTTTCTGCAAGATCATGCGCCAAACTCACTGTGTCGCGGCACTCACGCAGCAATCCCCGCGCCGACTCCAGCTCGGCGGCGAGTTGATCCGCCAGCTCGTTTGCGACCTGCGCACACGTTTTGTTGTGGTCGCACGCAGATTGCAACCGCCCATTTTCAGCCCGCAGCGCCTCGGCCTCTGCGTGCAGGGCGTCGTAGTCGGTGGCCTCCACATAGGTGCCAGGGCCAACAGGGTGCGTGTGCTGTTCAGCAAACTCGCTCAAGCTGTACCGCTTCACTTGCTCACTCATCTTGACCTCCTGCTGCGCAGGCAGCCTCATTACGCCGGAAGTAAGCCGCCATATCGCCCA
Source organism: Pseudomonas chaetocerotis (assembly GCF_015712105.2). Lineage (NCBI taxonomy): Bacteria > Pseudomonadati > Pseudomonadota > Gammaproteobacteria > Pseudomonadales > Pseudomonadaceae > Pseudomonas > Pseudomonas chaetocerotis. The sequence continues at coordinate 37,929 of NZ_JACFYX020000007.1, read as the reverse complement.
TCTGCTCGATGATGGCGGCCTCGTTCACCGCATGCGCGGCGATGATTTCGGTTTTGCGTTTCAGGCACAGCCGGCAATCGACGTGAGCCCAGTTGCTGCTGGACTCGCTCCGTTCGCCGAGCCAGGTTCCGCATGGCGCCTGTTCAGCCTCGTAACTGTCCGGGTATGGGTCGAAGTGCGTCGCCATCACACCTCTCCTTCTTCTGTGGCAGCGGAGGGGCGGTCGTCGGCGTCCTTCAGCTCTTCGTCTTCATCCATGCAGCGCCCTGCGCTCCACCCGCAAATCCAACAGTCATTGCCGCCGAGCGAACCCAGGTAAACCCCGCAGCTTGTGTTCTGGCAGTACAAATATCGCCCGCTCATACCTTCCCACCCTCCGCATGGCTGTCCTTTATTTCCCCGGCCAAATATTCACGGCCTTTGTCGGTGATCGAGTACCCGTAGTCGGCCATCCGGATCAGGCGCTCGTCGTGCATGCCGCGGACGGTTCGGCTGATGCACAACGCTGCGCCTTGAGGGGTTCGAAACTTGAAATCTGGAAATGCGTTGTAGGCCATGGATGACATACTCAGGCCACGGACGGGCGGCATAAGCGCCTGAAGAATGCGCAGGCGCTGGACTGCTACCGGCACGGAAGGCTTACCGTGCTGGCGCTCACTGGTCGTCAGCTTCATGCTTCACCCCGCCCATGGCTGGCCAGAAGGGCGCGGTGCAGGCATTCGATATCGTGCTGAGCGTCCCGTATCGCGTGGAAAATTGCCGTACTGCTTCCGGTGGCGACCAGCTTCGCGTCTAGCTTCTGCCACTGCTCGCGGGTTTTATTGAGCACCGGCACGCTCACACCCTGCGCGGACTGCTGGGCGGAAAGGGCGGCGCGAAGCTGCTCAATCTCGCGACCCATTGCGGCAACGATCAGAGCGTCAGGCCAGTAACCCGGCTCGCTCTTCGGGTTCTCGCGAAGTATTTGATCGCGCCACGACTCCACAGCCGATCCAGCAGCCGGCAGGGAGGGGGCTTGCGTTGGCAGCGCATTCCAGATTGCGTCAGTCAGGTAATCGCACTCGTTGATGCCGTCCGATACCGGCTGGCCGTCAGCGGTCATGGCATCAATCAGCGGGTAGCCGTCGCCGTCCTGATCTACGATTGTCGTCAGTCGGTAATTGCGCAGCGTGTCGTGGATGATCTGCCACCACTCTTGCGGCAGGCACTGCACCTGCTCAGCCTTGACGGTTGGGGCGTCATCGGCAAAAGCGCGCAGCTCTTTGACGAAATCGTGCTCAATCTCAGGATCAAACGAGGCGAACCCCTCGTCCATGCCCATGCACACACGGGCATTAAGGCAGTATTCGACCATGCCGCGTAGGGTGGACATTGCTTCGGCTGACATTGCAGGCACGCCAGCAACTGACAAGGATTCCTTGACGGTTGGGGCGGCGGCGAGCATGGCGTGCCAACTGCGGAAAAGTGTCGAGCGATTCAGCGTGTACACGTTACCGGCGTCACGCATCTCGTCTGTAGGCTCAACCGGTACCAGCGCATAGCCATCCGGCACACCCACCGGCAGGCTGGCGAATTCCAGATCATTGACTTGGGAGTACAGAATGGCGAAATTGCCGCGCATTGCTTCGTTGCGATGCTGCCAGTATTTGCAGTGCTCTCCTATGAGCTCAAGAACCTTATCCTTAAACGCTCGGTCGCCCATCTTTATCTCGCTCATGTCGCACTCCAGATATTCGGGTTGTTCCAGGTGCACTGGACCGTGTTGTGGCTATTGCTCCCGCAGTAGCAGCAGCCGGTGACCAGGTGCAGGCGCATGGTTAGGCCTTGGCGGTGTGCAGGCGCGCGGCGCCGGCTTCGTTGGCGGAGAGCCATTCGATGAAGGCGCGGGCGCTGGGGAGAGTGTCGAGGGTGCGGAACACGGGGATGCGCAGAGCGTCGGCCCGCGCCATCTCGGCTTTGGTGCCGGCGCTGTTCTCCCAGCCTGGCACGAGCACGACGGCGTCGCAGCGCTCCATCATTTCCATGGTGCCGCGCAGCCAGAAGTCGTCCCCGAGGTCTGGCAGGTCGAGCTCCATGTGGGCGGTGTTGGCGTGGGGGATGACGGGGAACCAGCCCAGGGCCGCGGCGCTGATGCCGACCACGCGGGCGGCGTCGATGTTCTGGGCAATGGTGTCCCGAGTAGCCGCCCGGTAGGGGCCGGCCACGTAGATGAGTGGCTGCATGGTTTAGTCCTCGACGGTGTAGGTGGCCGGGCCTTTTTCGCCCTGGTCGGAGTCGTTGGCGATGGTGATGAGCTGGCGCGCGATCGAGCGGAGCTGGAAGGCGGTGCAGTAACCGCTGATGGTGATGAGCGGTGTTTCCCCGGTGATGGAGATAACCGGGATGCGCCATACCTGGTGCTCCGGGCTATGCCAGGTGTTCAGGGTGAGGGGCATGGCGCTGGCTCCTGTATCGGTTTGCAGCGCAGGCAATGGCATACGGCAACGCGCAGGCCAGTGGTGCGGCAGTAGGTGGGTGCGTTCATGGGTGGTGACCTATTGGGATGACGGGCGGCGGTGACGGGCGTCGCGATGCATGGAAGAATACTGTTTTTATATACAGTAAATTGCCATGAGCTACCGACTACCTGACTTTCGCCCGGTGACGCAGGGAGAGCTGCGCCGGATATGGGCTGAACATCCTGAGATGCGCCGGCTGGTTCTCGAGGTTGAGCGATACCGGCGGGTGCTGGCCGAGGTGGATAGCATCTACCGCAACGCGCATGAGGCTTGGCGCGCTAAAGGCGGCGGGCACCTGGTCGCGTTTCACCGCTTCAAGATCCTGTTGAGCGAAGAGCGCTACCGGGGTCGGGATGATTAGCGTCAGGCGCTTGCCCGTTGCGGGATGCCCCAGGCGCTGACTCGCTCGTAGATGCGGTGCGCGTGCTGCTCGTCGATGGTGATGCTGTCCGGCACCGCTATCCATGCGTGGCCGATAACGTGCTTCGGGTTGCAGGAGGCGATCACGTCTTGCACCGGCTGTTCGAACAGGTCGGGCAGTTTGGTGATGACGTGGATGCCGGCCAGTTCGTACTCTACGGATTTCGCCCAGCGCTCGGGACCGTTCTGGCAGATGGCAGAGATGTATACCGTCCAGTGGTGGGCGAAATCGCACAGGGCGTTGGCAACGGTGCGGCTGATGATCTGGCCCAGGTTGTTGTAATTGAGCATGACCTGCACCTCGGGCACGCTGGCGTCGACGATGCATGCGTGGTGCTGGCGCAGCAGGCCGCCCGCTGCGCGCTCCATGCGGGCGCGCATGTTGTTGGGCTTGCGGCGGCTCATCGGGCACGCTCCAACTCGCGCTGAATGCGCCGGCCGATCCATCGAACCACCGGGACGGCCTTGCTGTTGCCGATCGCTTTGTAGCGCGGGCCGTCCGGGCAATCCTCGGCGGGTTTGCCGCGCCAGGGGATCAGCGTGTAGTCGTCAGGGAAGCCCTGCAGGCGCTCGCACTCGCGCGGTGTGAGTCGGCGGACGGCGGAGCCATCCACCACGCCATTGTGTCGGCGAGGCCCGTTATTAGCGTCGAGGGTTGCGTGAGTTTCGCCGATACGCACACCAGACTGACTGGACTGAAAGGCAACAATGGGCTGGCCCCGGCCGGTACCGTCCTCGCTGCCATCGAAACCGTCGGCTTTCAGCGTGTGAGTGATATCGCCAGTGACGCACACTGCCACTTGGCCACCAGCATTGGCGTGGCTTTCGCCGTGGCCCATGGCGCGCAGAGTTGGCGATAGTTCGCTGGTCGCGTCGTTGCCGTAGTCCTTGCAGCTGAAGGCGATGCATGGAGTGCCTTGGCCAGCCTTGCCACCGCCAGTGGACAGCGCTCCGACTATCTGACCGTCACCATTCTCTAAGCGAACCTCTGCGCGGCTGTTTTCTGCGAAAGCCAGTATGGCGTTCTCCTGGCCATGGTTTCGGCCAAGAGCATGGGCAATATGTTCATCGACGCATGGATCTTGCGTGCCGTGCACTACCAGCAGGCCGCTTTCCGCATCCTGCTGTGTGGCGCTGCCGGCTGCTTTGCCGTTGGCCTGAAGCGTACCGGCGACGATGAATGTCTCGGTTTCTGCGTCCATCCGAGTTCCCCCAGGATGGGCGCTCAGCGCTGTGGCAACGTCAGTCTGCTGGCAATTTGCGCCGCCGCCGAATGCCACAGGGATAAACGTCTCCGAGTCCTCGCGGTGGCTGCTCTGCGCTTGAGCCCTGAGCGAGCCAGCAGTCAGGGGGATATCGTCGGTGCTGTATCCGCCGTTTCTGCGAGCGCCGCCAGCAATTGTGCCGGTAGGGTTTTCCCCCTCGCCTCGGCGCGGCGGATGATCCCGGCGCACGCCTTCGCGCTCAAAAAGTACCGCAGCGGGATCGAACCCTGCTCGAGCACTTGCGACAACGAACACACGGCGGCGTCGTTGGGCCAGGCCGAAATATTGGACATCCAGCACCCGCCATGCGGCTGATCGGCGGGGGCCATACACACAACCAGCGTCCGTCCATTTTCCCCCTGACGGCTGGAGCGCATCGGATTCGCCCACCAGGGCGCCGAGGAAGCAGCCGAACGCATTGCCTTTGTCGGAGAGGACACCGGGGACGTTTTCCCAGACGATGACGCACTCGTCGCCTGCTGGTCGAACATGGTCAACTGCATCTGCAAGCTCCACATATTTGATGGTTAGTTGGCCGCGAGGGTCGTCGAGGCCCGCGCGCATGCCGGCGACAGAGAACGCTTGGCAGGGCGTGCCGCCCACCAGCACCTCCGGCGCGGCGATACTGCCGGCCAGCACCTGGCGGGCCAGCTTGGTCATATCGCCCAGGTTGGATACCTCGGGCCAGCGGTACGCGAGCACCGCCGAGGGGAACGGCTCGATCTCTGCGAACCATTCCGCCCGCCAGCCCAGCGGATGCCAGGCGACAGTCGCGGCCTCGATGCCGCTGCAGATTGAGCCGTAGGTTATGGTCATGAGTTCAACCGCCTGCAATCGCCGCTGAAGTCGGCGTACTGATCTTCGATCTGCAGCGTGTGCTCGACGCTGAAGAATGGATTGCACTCGCTGCAGTGGCCGGCGATGCGAACGGCGAACGCCATCAGATTACCGGCGCCGTGGTCACGCTGGCAGTTCGGGCAGCGCACCAACTGCTCACAGCAGGCGTGTGCTTCGTGTTCTTCGTCGTGCACCTTCTTGCACTCTGGGCATCGCCATAGCTCGTAGATGCTCGGCATGCAGCATTCACGGGCGCCGTCTTCGTCGTCGTGTATTTCCCGACATTCGCCGCACTGCCAAAGCGGCGTTGCATTGAGCTTTTGCATGACTTTCTCCAGAACGAACGATCCCGTGCCGCTGCTGCGGCCGGTGTGGGTTGGGGTGGTTACTGCTCTTGCCGATCGAGGCGGCCGGCTTGTTCGGCGCCTTGCTGGTAGAGTTGACGCGCCACGGTTGGCGAGATGCGGATTTCGTGGCGCGGCGGTTGGAGTAGGGCGGCCGCCCGTTCGCGGCCGAGGGCGTGGACGTTGAGCCGCAGCGTTTGCAGGCACTCGGTGCGCTCGGTGTGTTCGCCCCATTCCATCAGTTCGGCCAGGATGGTGAGGATGCCCGGGCGGACGCGGTGGCGCAGTTCGACCTCGCCGGCTTTATTGCGCCGCTCAGCGGTGGCCTGGTCACGGTCCTTTTGGGTCTGAGCCATAGGGCACTCCAGGTTCTATGCCGTATTCCTTGCAGAGCTTGTACGTGTGTGAGTACGACAGCTCTGCCGCTGCGGCGAGTTCGTGCATGGTCGGGTTTGCGCCGGCCAGGCGCTTGAGGCGACCTGATGCGTTCTCGCGAGAGGGTGCGAACTCCAGGCCGTAGTCATCGCGCAACCGGGTGAGGACGCTACGACTGATACCGAGCTCCCTGGCTGCCTCATTGACGCGCAGGTGGGTGAAGGCGCAGGCCTTCTCGAGCAGCTCTGGTGTGCGTGACTCGCTGGCCGGCTGGTGGCAGCGCTTTGGCGGGATGAACTTCTCGCGCGCCTGCTGAATTGCGTAGCGGCGAGGGTGCTTTACCGGGTCCAACTCTGCGGCGCAGCCAAGGGCGGCCTGTTGTTCTGCGTGGCTGCTGTAGTGCGGGTTCTGGAGCATGCTGGCGCCCTCACTGTTGCAGGTGCAGGCCACGCTCAAGGTGGCTGGCCAACCAGCGCGCCTCGCGCATGGTGCGACGGAAGCCGAGCACCTTGCCGGTGTCGACGTCTACGACGCGGATCATGGCGTTGCCGCTGCATACCAGGTGGGTGGCGCGCGGTGCTGGCGCTGGCTGGCGGCGGCGAGCCTGGGCGGCCATGCGGGCCTGGCTGGTTTGGCGCATGGCGTCGATGAGCTCGGCGATAGCCTCGCGGGCTTTGGTGATTGCGTTCATGGTGGGCACCTGTGTTGGATGCGGGGTAGGGGTTGGCCTCTCTGTCGCCCGCGGCGAGGCCCGCCGCTTGCAGGGCTGCCGGCGTTCACCGGCCACCTGGCTACCGCTTTATTCACCCGTGCGCGCTTTGATCCGGGCGGCCTAGGAGCGCCTGATCTGCCGGCTGAGATGGACCGGCGCTAACGCATGGGCATACCTAAGCGGCATGGGCACCACCCGCCCGCCGGGTTTGCCCCAGGCTTAGCGGGTGGTGCTGGGTATCTGCTGTTGCATCAGCTTTCTGCGTGAACGATCAAACTCACGGTCGCGCTTCCGCTCCTCTGGGGATCTGGCCGGAAATCCAAACCAGACGCGCCGCTTGCCGGTGTAGCCGCATTCGTGGCAGCCGAAGCCGATATCGCCGCAACTGCAACCGCCTTCACAGCCGCAACTGCAGCCAGAGCAGCGCATGGTGCAGACGCCTTGCTCCTCCACCTCGCCTTCCTGGGTGATGTAGTAGTTCAGGCGACGATCAAGAGAGAAACCGGCCAAAGCCTCAGCCGCTTCATACGTTGAAACCTCGCAGTCATCGCCGTTGAACTTGAAGACGTTTGGCATACCGGGTTCTCCCAATGCTTAGCGGGTAGTGCGGGATAGTTACCGACTGGTGGCGTCGCGCTTCAGTTGATCAATCAGTTGGCGCGGCAAGTCTCGAATGACCAGTTGCGAGCGCCCTTGGTCAAACTCGACCTTGTTGCCTAGCAGATGCGCTTCAAAGCTGATCGACAGGCCTTCGGTGCGGGCGGTGAAGCGCTTGAAGTGGTTGAGGGTGCGCTTGTCCGCAGGAAACTCAGGCGACAGGCCGTAGTCCTTGCTGCGGATGTGGTCGAAGAAGGCCTTGGGCCGGTCTTCGTCAATCAGCCCAGACAGTTCTTCCAGGGAGATCGGTTCGCCCAGCTTGGATTGGCTGCTGGCGTAGCTCACCAAGGCGTTCGTCTTCTCGCGTGCCGCTTCCTCGGCCAGGTCCTCGCTTTCAACGAAGTCGCTGAACGCTTTGAGCAGGGTGCGGGTTTCGCCGGGGCCGTCGATGCCCTCCTGGCAGCCGATGAAGTCGCGGAACGCCAGGCCAGCGCGGCTCCCGCCTTTCGGCTTGATCAGCGAGATGTACTGCCGTGACGCCGGGTTGTTCTGCCATTCGCTGAGGTTGATGCGGGCGGCGAAGTGCAGCGTACCGGCGTCGACGTTGCGCACCACGCTGGCGCGCAGGTCGTCCTCGATGACCACCGACTCGGTTTCATGCAGCAGGGCGATGAACACGTAGTCAGTCATGCCCTGGGTGTAGTGAGCGATCAGCACCGGGGCGCCGGTGGCGAGGTTCGACTCGTCGAGCAGCCTCTTCAAGTGCTCCGTGGCGATGGTGGTGAATGCCGTGAAGTCGAGCTCACTCGCCAGGTACTCACGCAGCCAGCGGCTGAACGGATAGGCGCCGGACTCTTCATGAAAGAGACCCCAGACCTTGCCTTGCTTCGCGTTGTAGGTCTCATTCAGGCCCTGGTGCAGTGCCTCTTGGCCTGGTGTGGACACAAGGGGGGCAGCGGCGAGGTGCAGGATGGACGGCGAGCCATCGGGCTTCTTGTCTATGCGATGGATGATGCTGTGACGGATTGGCATTGGATGGCTCTCCCGTAGTAACTAGACGCCGGCCGGCTGTGCGACTGCGCGCACCAGGGCCATGATTCCGGTTTGGATGTCGGCCTTGCCGATCTCGGCCCAGCGCTGCGGCTCGGCCGCCTGGAAGCGGCGGAACTCGATGCACTCTGGCGTGGCGCCGGTGTGCACGGTTGCGGGATAGCCGTTGATCTCCTGGCCATCGACCGAGCGGCGGGCGGCTTCGCGCAGTGTTTCTCGATCGGTATCAAGACGGCCGTAGAGTTCTGCCTGCAGTTGCAGGAGGTTGGCGCCGGCTGCCTTGATGCGGTTCATCAGGTCGACTTCCTCCTGGTTCAGTTCGCGATAGCCAGAAATCTTGCGGTGTTGGTTTTCCATCGGTGTGCTCCTGGTTGGTTTCCCGTCTGGCCCTCGTTGGAAGGCCAGCCGGTGAAACCTGGTGCCGTTGCCGCTTGCCGATGGCAGCGCTGGCGTCATGTGTTTGGCCTTGGGCTTCCCTCGCAGCGCCTTCAATCGACATACGGCGCTGGTCGTGGGGTATCTGTGTTGCTCCGCGCTTGAGTGCAGCTCGGCGGCCCGGTGGGTAGTGGGCACGTATGCGCGGATTGCCGACCCGTGCTGTCGGCTGGGCTTAGTGGTGCATGGGCTGGATGCTCCTGATGTGTTTATTCATCGTGTTGGCCGGCGTAACATCCGGTGATCAACCATGGACGGGAGCCCTTATGGCCACCGATTGGGTTACCGAGCAGTTGCGCCTTGCATTCAAGAAGATCAATGCGAAGGCAGATATGGAATCGAAGAAGGCGAGTAAGAAGGAGCGTCGTAAGCTCGGTGTTAAGGACCGATCGAAGGCGATCGCACGCGCCGAACACGCCTCGGCCGAGCTGGCTAAAGCCATGAAAACCAGACCATGTAGCGAATGTGGCAAGCCAACCAAGGCTGACCCTGAGTTCTTCTTGAACCCAGTCATGTGCCAGCGCTGCAAAGATCAGTCGCAGGACATTGATCTGGGCATACATCCGCGCAAGCGCGATGACTTTTCGGAGATAACCGTCTTCAAGGGCGGATCGCCCGGCCTTGGAAAACGTAAGTAGCCAGGCCCGCTACTGGCGACGGCCTGGGTTATTCCTCTGCATGTCAATCAGCTCACCGCGCCGCCGATTACCGTTCGGCGCAGCTCGCTGATCGCGTTCCCAGCGCGATCCGAGATAGATACGGCGTCAACCAGGGAGGCTCCTGCCTATGGCTGCGCTAACTACCTTTCCCACGCGCTGGTTTGCATCATTCGTTGTTAAAGAGCGGTGGCCTTGCGGCCTGGCCGTCGTTTCCGGCGGCTTGTGGATTAAGTTAACCGCCGGTTTTCTTGTCGTCAATACCGGCGGTTAATTTAATTTTCGAATCGAGCCCTACCAAAGGAGGCTTGCTTGCTGGCTATGTGCTCGCTTACTGTATGGATATACAGCAAAGGAGAGGCGTAGACCGATGCCGAAAACCGAACAGAACACGCCGATGAACGCCATTGATCGCCTGGGCCTGCGGGTATCCGCCATGATTCAGGGCCCGATGGCGCAGCTAAACCGGCGGGTGAAGATCTTCCAGTTGGATACAGACCCGGACTACGCCTGGCAGGCGATTCTGGAACTGCTGCAGGAGACTGACGGGCTGAAACTGGAGCGCCATGAGGACGGCACGGTGACGGTCAGCTGGGATGCTGCTACGGATGGCGATGCGCGGATCGAGGGGGAGGAGGGGGACTTGATGCGGGTGGAGGTGAACTCGGCAGTGGCGCCGTTCTGAGCTTTCCGCTCAGGCGCGCTCGCCCTGGCAGTGGAAATGAAAAGCCCCGCGATTGCGGGGCTAATTTATGCGCATTGGGCTTTCTGGATGGGCTCAGGCTCTGCCTTGGATACATCCCAATGAATCCAGTGAGCGGTTAGCTTTACCCACCAGGGAAGCGGGATGTAGTAGATGCTTCGGTCCTCGTACTCGTACATCGATACGATGACTTCATTGCGAACCATGAGCTCAAGCGCCTCCATTGTTGGAGGCTCATCCGCTTCAATACGCCTTATGCAGGCCTTTAGCTCGTTAATTGAGCGCATCGGCATCAATGGATTCGCCTGCATCTTTTCTTCGATATCCAGGAAGCGGCGGCGAAGGTCGTTGTGGAGCCAGGCTCGCTGGGTAACACCAACGACAAGCTCAATCGCCGAGACCAAAGCAACTATCGCTGCCAGCAAGGCCGCAATCTTCTCAGAGTTCTCGACCATCGCTACGAAAAACGTAACTGCGGCCGCCGAGCCAAAAAACACGCCGACGAAAGAAGAGACCCTGCTCCAGCGGGTGAAGAAAGCAGACCGTCGCATGTGGTAGCGGATATTGCGCTGCACATAGAAGGTTAGCTTATGGAACTCGTCGTCTCTTAGGTCGGCGTCAGTCATCTAGGCGGTCTCGGTGGTACTGGCCTGCTTTCAGATATGGTGTTTGGACCAGTGCTGCCACTGTCCTGCCTTCCGCCATCCCTGAATGGTTTCGGCTGATCATTGTTTGGTGTCGGCCTGTTTGGCTGCGGCCTTGGTGGCTGGCGTTCTTTGTCGCTCATCAGCATAGCTCCTTTTATGTTGGCACTACAGGATTAGCGCTGCGCATCCATGCTGATCAACGGCGCGAGGCGCTAAAGCTTTTGTCCTTTCCAGACATAGAGAACGCGCGCATGAATGGTCACGTCGTCGACGCCCACCACGCGATCCTTATGCTTCTCGTTGTCGGAGATCATGTCGAAGTGATCGGCGTCTGCCTTTTGCAGGCGCTTGATGTAGAGCATGCCGTCCCAGGTGAGCACATAGACGCCGTCACCGTTGAACTCGGTGATGCCGCGGTCGACGATCACAGGGTCCTTGTCGTCGATGGTGCCGGCCATGGACTGGCCCCAGCCGGTGATGATGCTGAGGTTGGCGGGGGAGGTGTACTCCAGGCCGAGCTTCTCAAGCTGCAGGCCATTGACCACGACGTTGCGCACGAACTCGACATAGTCGGCCGGCACCTGGCCATGGCCCATCGAGGCGCGGACGTCGTATTGCGGGATGAGGATGTCACCGTCCTGCATGCGAGCAGCCCGGGAGAAGTTGCCAGGGATGACGTTGCCTGACTTCACCTCTGTCAGCGTTTCGCTGACGGCATCCAATAGGCGCTGCTGGGCTTGCTCGGTGAGGTTCTTGCCGTGCTTGCTGAGCATCTCCATAACCTTGGCAGCAGCGCCGTAGGTACCGCCCTGCTCGGAGACGGCCAATCCAGTCGACTCACTCTTGCTTTCCACAGCGATCGGCCCGGCCATCTGGGAGATCTCTTTAGCCAAGCGAGGGCTGAAGCGCTCAACCGGCTCTTCTATCAATCGTGCGAGCACTGCAGCGAACTTCGCGTTGAGCGGGTTGGTGCCGTTTAGGTACATGGCGACCGCTGCTGGCGAAATTTCCGCAGACTCGGCGAGCTTGGCCTGCGTGAGGCCAAGACTGTTTTTCTTCGAGATGAACAGGGCCTTCGCCGCTTCGCATTCTGCGCGCAGCTCCGGGGAGAGCTCTTTTTTCTTCGTCATGGCTCGCAATCTAAACCGGAGGTTAATTCTATTCCTCAACCGCCGGTGTTGATGTAATGCTAACCGGCGGTTAATATCTCAAGGAGGCAGTTACTTCGAGGCACAAAGATGAAGAGAACCAAGCTGGCGGATCTGGTTGCCGAGCGTGGCCAGGCCGCAATCGCCAAGGCTCTTGGTGTCAGCGCTCCAGCTATCGCTAAGGCGCTTACCGCGGAGCGAACCATTTTCGTTACCGAGCACGCTGACGGCACTTTCACTGCCGAGGAACTGCGCCCGTTTCCTTCGCAGCCTGGCAAGACGCAGGCGGCCTGAGCCGCACCCCAGTGGCTACCCCATGGCCACCACGATAAGAGGCAGAGCAGAACATGACTACGTCCAACACAGGACACCCCCCGCAAACCCGTGACCAGGTGCTGGTGGCGCATGCCGCCGGAATGATCGCGCGCACTTCCCTGAGTACTGCTGACTTCGCCCAGGCCCTGGCCGCCGAGCTGCATGCGCTGGCGCCGGTGAAGGCTGAGGCCGAAGGGGTGCCGAACTTCGCGGCCCTGGCGGAGGTGGGCGCTGCCGATCCGTTCATCAAGGCAACGGCCTCCTGGCTGAAGCGGGTGCAGCGCTGGCTTGCCGGTGATGTGGACCTGCCGTCCTGGCTGGAGGAGGGCTGGGTGCTGGCGCTGGCGCCTGATTGGCGCGAGGCCTGCGTGAATGAGCTGGCGGCACGTCACGGGCTGATCGGCGCGCGGGACCTCGGCCTGCAAGGTTGCCCGGTGACGGCGTTCGGGCAGCTGGTCAGCCGCCTGGGTGCTGCTGTGGAGGCGACGGGCACGGTGCTGGCCGATGGGCGCATCTGCGAGGCCGACCTTCCGGAGTTGCCGCGGATGATCGAGGCGCTGCTGGCGGTGGAAAGCCGCTCCTGCGAGCTGCGCCGCGCTGCGGAGAACGTGCTGGCGGCGGCGGGCAAGGCTCAGGCGCTGCGGGTGGTGAGCTGATTTTTCCGCGCATGCGCGGAATCAGGGGAAAGCGGCAACCCATTGTCAGGTAGCCGGGCACAAAAAAGCCGGGATTGCGGCCCGGCTTCTTCAACAACACCTTGAGAGGTGATCCGAGTATGAACCAACTGATTCAGTGCGACAAGGCGGTGACCATGTCGTCACGCGAAATCGCCAGCCTCACGGGCAAGCAGCACAAGGACGTCATCCGCGATGTGCGCGTGATGCGCCAGGCGCTGGAGAAAGATGGCGCAGATCTGCGCCATCTGGTCGAGCACAAAGATGGCCGAGGCTACACGGCCGAGTTCCTGCTGGACCGCACACTTACTGAAACGCTCTTGACCGGCTACAGCATTCCGCTGCGCCACCGAGTGATTGTGCGCTTGGCAGAACTGGAGCAGCGCGCAGCGCCTCCCGCGTTACCCCAGACCCTCCCCGAAGCCCTGCGCCTTGCGGCTGACCTGGCCGAGCAGAACAACCGCCTGCAGATGGTGGTGAGTGAGCAAGCACCGAAGGTGGAGGCGCTGGCGCGGATCGCCGAGGCCGGTGGTTCCATGTGCCTGACCGACGCTGCCAAGCACCTGGGCATCCAGCGTTGCCGCTTGATCGAGTGGATGCGCGAGAACCGCTGGATCTACCGTCGCGAGGGCAGCATGCGCCTGCTGGCGTATCAGCCGCGCCTGCAGGCCGGCCTTCTGGATCACAAGGTGTCAGTGGTCGAGCCACGAGTCGGAGAGACCCGTCTTGCCAGCCAGGTGCTGGTGACCGCCAAGGGCCTGGCCCTGCTGGCGCAGAAACTCAACGCCGCGCCACGTTTTGCGAGTGGTGAAAACGTGGCGCGCACTGAGGGTGGCAGCCATGGCCGGTGAGTGGATCAAGATGCGCACCAACCTGTGGGATGACCCGCGTGTGTCGCACCTGTGCGACCTGGTGGACCAGCCCGAGGCGATGGTGGTAGGCGCGCTGTACTGGCTGTGGTCGATGGCCGATGAGCATTCCGAGGATGGGCTGCTGCCTGGCCTGACGCTGCGTGCGATTGACCGCAAGACGGGCGTTGCCGGTATCGGTGCCGCCCTGGTGCAGATCGGCTGGTTGGCCGAGGTGGACGGCGGTGTCGAGGTGGTGAAGTTCGCCGAGCACAACGGCGCGTCCGCGAAACGGCGCTGTCAGGACGCACAGCGTAAAGCCTCTGTCCGCAGCGCGTCCGCTTCCGATGCGGACAAAAAGCCGACGGGCACCGGAGCTAGAGAAGAGAAGAGAAGAGAAGATCTAAAACCCTCTCACACTGCGCGCGATGACGCAGCGCCCGAGGGTGACCCGAAGCCGGCCGACCCTGACGCCCCGTTTGCGATGACGCTGGAGTGGGAGCCAGACCCTGGGCGACTCAAGACCCTGGCGTTTCGTGCTGGCTTGCCGCAGCAGGCCGTTGCTGATGCCCTGGGTGCGTTCGTGATTCACCATGAGGCCAAGGGGCTGGCGCTGACGGCGGCCGAGTGGCACGCCAAGTTGATCACGTGGGCGAAGAGTGACCATGTGCGGGGTGCGGCGCAGGGCGGGAAGGTGACGGCGTTGCGGCCTGACCAGAAGCCAGCCGGCCCCAGGGTGGTGAACGTATGAGCGCCCCTCGTAACGCTGGCCAGGTGGCTGCCAGCCTGAAACCGCAAGCCCCGATTTGCGCCCCTGCACCCCAGCAGGTGGTGGTGGATGAGACTACCGAGGCCTTCCTGGCCGACCTGATGCGGCGCCTGAAGGGCGACTTCACCGGCTGGCGCCAGGTTTGGCCGACCCAGCAGGAGGAGCATGCGTGGCAGGACGAGTTCCTGGGCGAGTGCATCCGCTCCGGCTTGCAGAACCAGGACTTGATCAACCACGCCATGCGCATCGCTGCGCGTGATCGCCGCCCGTGGCCGCCACCCGTGGGTGAGTTCGTGGCCTGGTGCCTTGCGCCCGAGGCGTTCGGCCTGCCGAGCGAGGAGAAGGCCTACAAGATCGCCATGCGCAACACGCACCCCGCTCAAGCGGGCATGGCGCGCTGGCCGCACCCGTCGCTGTACCACGCCGCGGTGGCCTGCGGTTACCTGGCCCTGCAGAACCTCGACCGCAAGCTGGGTTTCAAGCTGTTCAGCGACAAGTACCTGGAGCAGCGCCGACGGATGGCGCGCGGTGAAGAGCTGGCGCCGGCACCGGTTGCGGCTTTGCCTTCGCCGATGCGCAAGGGCGCGCCTGAGGTGGCCAATGCTCACCTGGCGAAGATTCGGGGGATGTTGGGGAGGATGCGGGGATGACGCCGAAGAAACGGGACATCCTAATTCGCGGGCAGACCGGAATCGCGCAGAAGGTCTACGAGTGTGTGCCGGTGCAGGAACCTTGGGCTTCGTTCCAGGTGCTGGCGGCGATGCGGAACATGACCGGTAGCACGCCTGACACGCGGATCGTTTCCGGCTGTTTGGCCAGCCTGGTCGATGCGGGACTCATCAAGAAAGTTGGCCGTGACCAATACCAGCGCATTGTCGTTGAGCGCCTCGATGCTGAGCCGAATTCGAAAACGAAGGACCCGCAGATGGCTGAAGCAGTTCAGAGCGTTGAACCCAAGCATGTCGAGCAGAAGCGCGGTGTTTCGCCGCTGGAGATGCTTAGCGATCTGGCAACCGAGATTGTCGGCATGGCCGAGCACATGAAGCGCCTCGCGGCGCGCGTAGAGGACGTCGCGTTGGCCGTGGAGCAGGAGCGCGAAGTAACTGCGAAGTCTGTCGAGCAGTACCGCCAGTTGAAAGCGTTGCTGAAGAACCTGCAAGGGGAGGTCGATCAGTGAGGCATTTGGTCGAGCTGGTACTGATCGTCTGGTGGGTGCATGGCGTCGCTGTCGCGCAGGGCTTTTGGATGACGGTTGGCTGCGTGTGCCTGCCGCCTATGGCGTTCGTGGTTTCGATGATGGAGGTGATCAAGTGGGCGAACTGAAAGAAACCAATCCGAAAGATGCGATCGGCAGCAAGAAGTTGCCCCTGCACCTGTGGCCAACCACCGCGACCGCCATGGGCTGCTTGGGCCTGATGGATGGTGCGATGAAGTATGGCCGCGCCAACTGGCGTAAGGCTGGTGTACGCGCATCGATCTACTTCGACGCGGCCAACCGTCATCTGGCCGCTTGGTTCGAGGGAGAAGAGGCCGACCCGGATAGTGGGTTGCCTCACCTGGCGCATGCGCTGGCGTGCCTGGCCATCATCGTCGATGCCGACGCCGCTGGGTTGCTAGTGGATGACCGGCAGACGAAGGGCGGCCACCGTGCGCTGATCAATGCTCTGACGCAGCATGTGCCGCGCCTGCAGGGCGTGCATGCAGACCGCTCGCCGAAGCATTTCACCATTGCGGATAACGAGCAGCCATGAACATCGGCTGGGTACCGAAGAAGGACCGCGACAACCGGGAGATTCCCGGCTGCTGGATCACGGATGCCGGCTACACCGTTGCGGAGTTCCTGGTTGATGACCAGCAGGTTTACACGGTCACCGCTCCCGGCGAGTCGGTGGCGATGGCCTACCGCTCAGGCCGTGACGGCGTGGTGCAGGCGATCACCGATCGCATGGCTGGGCTGGCTGTGGCGAAGTTCGAAGGGGAGGGCGCGTAGTGGCGAGCAAGAAGGCAGGCATGCGCTCGGTGGGCGAGGTGGTGGAGTGGTGGCTGTCGCGCATCGAGGGCGACCGCACGCGCAGCGAGAAGTATCGCGGCAGCATGGGTTCGCTGATGCGCCGGCATGTGATCCCGCGCGTGGGCAAGGTGCTGCTGCGCAAGCTGGATCGGGTACTGCTCGACGACAAGCTGGTTTTTCCGATGCATCAGGAGCTGGCCCCGCGCACGGTGCAGAAGGCACTGCAGGGCATGCGCCAGGCATTCCGTATGGCCGAGACACAGGGCCGCATTGAGTCAAACCCGCTGGCCGGCACCACCTTCCGCGACTTCTACAAGGGTAAGTTGCGGCCGAAGCCGGCGGCGCTGTCTCGCGTCGACCTGCAGGACCTGGTGCAACACCTGGTCGAGGTGTTCAACCGTGATCCGGCCAAGGGGATGCTGCCGCTGATGATGTTGGCGCACGGCACGCGCATCGCGGAGACGCTGGCGGCTCGCTGGTCGCATATCTCGCTGGACGAACGGGTGTGGGTGATCCCCGAGGCGAACACCAAGAGCCGGCGCGAGCATGTGCTTCCGCTGACAGCTCAGGTGCTGGGCCTGCTGGCCAAGTATCGGCAGGCGCTGCCCGATGCCCGCATGAAGGCGGCCTGGCTGTTCCCGGTGCGCGGCGGTGCTGCCGTGGCGCTCACCAGTGGGCATGCGCTGATGCGTGAAGTCAGCGGTCGGCAGTGGACAAGCCACGACCTGCGCAAGCTGATGCGATCGAGCCTGGCGGATATCGGCGTTGACCACATGGTTGGTGAGCTGCTGATCAACCACGCGCTGGGCGTGACCACTGAAACCTACCTGACCCGTGACGCGATGGAGCGTCGGCGCGAGGCGCTGGAGCGCTGGCATGCCCGTCTCGATGAGTGCGGTTTTGCGGGTGCGCACGGAGTGAAAACGGAATGAAGGTGGCTGTTCCTGCATTTCTGCAATTGGGAGCAGCGCCAGTAATGGCGGGCGCTACAGCCGAAAACAGTATTTCTACGTGGGGAGGGTGAAGAATGGCCTGTGACCGCTGCTTTATGACCCAAGGCCGTGAGGGAGAGAAAGGATCGTGGTGCACCACCTGCGGCGTGAAAGTGTTTGAGGTTGATGAGCGTCAATGCGGCCAGTGCCTGCACTACAGCTCTCACGGCAGGACGGGCATCTGCCGCCGGCATTTGATGTGGGTAAGCCCCGAGATGCATGTGACTTACAAGGCTGTGGAGGGGAGCTGCCACACCCCTATCGAGGTGCAGGCATGACCTGCCAGCAGATCCTTCTGCCCTGGCCAGCCAAGGCGCTGAGCCCGAACGCGCGCGGCCACTGGTCGCAGAAGAGCAGGGCGGCGAAGGCCTACCGGATGCAGTGCTTCCTGTTTGCCAAGAAGGCGGGCTTGGTCGCTCCGGCCGGTCGCATCCTGCTGCAACTGGAGTTCCTGCCGCCGACTGCGCGCCGTCGTGACGATGACAATCTGCTGGCGTCTTTCAAGGCAGGCCGCGATGGCCTGGCTGATGCGCTGGGTATCGATGACAGCCTGTTCGTCAGCCAGGTGCAGATCGGCGAGGTTCACCCTGGCGGCGCGGTGCGGGTGACGCTCTCGCCGTTTCAGTCAGGCGCGCAGCAGTGAAGGCGCGTCTGATGCCGCTGGAGCGCTGCGAGGTGTGCCGGGGCGCTGGCCGCATCCGGGGCATCTTCCATCTGATGGAGTGCGCCGGCTGCAACGGTGGGGGCTTCGTGAGGCCGGACGGCGCCGCGCTGGAGTATCCCGAGTTGGTCGAGCAGTTGCGGCTGCGCCTGGCCATGTCGGGCGATGAGCGCAAGCGGATGCAGCGCGCTCTGCAGCAGGCCGGCTTGATGCCGGAGCAGGGCGCGGCGGTGGGTTATCAAGGCAATAACAGGAAGGGCGCCGGCGGGGCGCACTTCACCGGGGATTGAGGGGAAGGGCATGGTTTATTCGAGCGTATTGAGTGCAGTGGTGTCGGCCCTGGCGGCTGAGTGCAAGGACAGCACGTCTCGCCAGGCCTGGCAGAAGCTTATCGACCTGGACACGGCGATGGTGGGGCGGGGCGGCGTGCCTGACCGCGACCTGATCGACTGCTGGGTGTTCGCCCGCCTGCATAGCGAGTTGATCCCGCGGCACTGGCACGCGCTGGCGGCCCGGTATGGCACGCACAAGGGGCGCAAGGTGAGCGCCATCAGTGCGCTGGCCCCGCTGATCGCCTCACCAGCGCCGAAGCTGTTCGTCTATAAGGCCGTGACAGCTTGGGCCATCCCGCCGCTCAAGGGCGCAGACGGCAAGCGGTCGTCAGATATGATCGTGTTGCCGGCCTCGTTCTACGATATGAACACTTGGGATCTGGCGGCCAATCCTGAGTCGACTCGACGCCGTTGGAGAAGAGGCGTTTGTTCTGTTCTGGATGAGATGGTTGGCGAGGCGCTTAATGCTGCAGAGCAAATACTGATCGCCGAGGGCGTACTTATTGGGAGGGCTGCATGAGGCTGTCACAAGCCAGGATAAAGGAGGTGCTGCGATACAGCCCAATCGTAGGTGTATTTGAGTGGCGTGTAGCTGGGCGGCGAATCAGGCCCGGCCTCTTAGCTGGAGGTCCGATTGGTGACGGATACATCGGAATCACAGTGGATGGGAACCGCTATCCAGTTCATGTGCTGGCCTGGCTGTATATGACCGGTGAAATGCCATCTGTATTGATCGATCACATTGACGGGGATAAATCGAACAATGCATTTGGCAATCTCCGGCTGGCGACTCACTCTCAGAACTCTTGCAACGCCAAAGTAAATGCCGCCAACAAGTCGGGCGTAAAAGGGGTCTTCTATATGAAGTCATCAGGAAAGTGGAGGGCGCGCCTCAGGAAGGCCGGCGCGGTAGTGTTCGATAAATGCTTCGACTCCATTGAAGAGGCTCAGGATGCGATTACTGCTGCTCGTTCAGTTGTTCATGGCGAGTTTGCCAACCACGGTCTCCATGGTTATCTCTCTGAGGATATTGACAGCGAGTGATCAAGTGATCATTATTTATCCCATCCTGTCGATCTTGCGCGTTCAGGATTGAGAATCCCGAAAGCCCGGCCATTGCGCTGGGCTTTTTCGTTTCCGCTTCGCGCCAAGCCACTATTTGGGCATTTTGATGCCTTTAATCGTTGGTTGTGGCTGCTTATTCGGCAATCTGATGCCGATTTACTCTGATGCTCCGCGGCGGCTTCCCTAGCCCGTCGCTCTGCCCGCCATGTGCGGGCTTTTTATTTTGGAGGCGTGTATGGCTGAGCCAAGCACTGCGACTGTGGTGGCAGTGAGTGCTGCCGGCGCCGGTTTGGCTGGTGTCCTCGCTGGAATCAACGGTGATGCAGCTGTCGGCGCTCTTTGCGGGGCGGTCATCTTCTTCATCGCCGCCAGCGAGTTCGCTGTGCGCACGCGACTGGTGCTCTTTCTGATCTCTTTCATCATGGGCTATCTGTTTGCTCCCGCAGTAGCAAAGGCAAAGATCGAATGGCTCGGCGTTGGGCCGATCGATCTGCCAGGCCCAGCGGCATTCATGGCTTCGGCAATGGTCGTGACTGTCACCCTTGCAGCGATCCGCAGCCGAAGTCGATCGGCGCCGACTGGGGGCTGATCATGCTCAACATCATCGTCATCGTTCTTTGTGTCTCGATCTTCGTCCGCTTGTTTACCTACCAGCGTGAGGGGGCGAGGTTCAGCCGCATGAAGTCAGGTTTGGCGGCCATGGCCATGGTCTGCTGTGGCTCTGCAGTCATCCATATCGCTACTGGTGAACTGGTTGTCCCGACAGAGGCGTGGCCTCTAGTTGCGCTTCTTGCTTTTCTGGCTGCGGCCACTATGCGCTGCGGTGGAAATATCGCTGCAGTGTTGCGCGGGCCTGATGCGTGGGATGGTCGCCGGGATCGGCGTGATGCCACTGCGCGCAGTTCTGGTGCGCCAGGGACCCTGGGCACCCCCCGGCCCCCACGGGGAAGGCGTTGAGCCGCGCGGTAGCCGACAATTTTTCATTTTTCTAATGCTCCACCACACCCCCTAAGCGCGCGCGGTTATAAGCCGCGCCGTTGTTGGGCTGCGTAGGAGTCAACATGGTTGCGACCCTTGTACATTCCGGGGCGCGATTGTGGTCCATCAATGCACTAGCTGAGGAGTTCGGCATTGACCGCCGAACCGTCAAGAAGCGACTGGAGGGTATCCCGTCATCTGGTGAGGTGAATGGTCATCCGGCCTGGCGTCTGCGTGACGTAGCTATCGCTGTGATGGGGCCGCAAGCCGCCAGCTCCACTCTTGGCTTCGAGCCAGACGACTTAGCGCCAAAGGATCGTCTCGACCACTACCGAGCCGAGCGTGAAAAGATCAAGTGGGAGGCTGAGCAGCGCCTCAGCATTCCGGCGCCAGAGGTTGAGCAGGTAGTGGCGACGGCCTTCAAGGCTTTGTCGCAAGGCCTGGACACCCTGCCTGACGTACTTGAGAACGATTGCGCCCTGGGCGCTGAAGAGGTTGAGCGCGTGATCGTCGTGGTCGATGGCGTGCGCGAAGCGCTCTACCAGCAACTGCTTGATGTCTGCGGATCGATGGATGACAGCGATGCACGTTAATCCTGCAGACATCATCCGCAACACGGCCGAGCTGATCCGTCCGCCGCGCCGGATATCGGTAAGCGCTGCTGCTGAAGACTATCTGAAGCTGAACGAGCCGGGCGGCTATCAGGGCGACTTCACACTTGATGTCGCGCCCTACATGCGCGAGCCGATGGACTTGCTGTCCAGCCGGCGATTCGAGGGTGTTGTTTTCGTCGGCCCGGCCCGTTCTCTGAAGACGCAGGCGCTGGTCGATGGCGGCTTGGCCTACACCGTGACCAGCGACCCAGGCGATGCGCTGTTGGTGCAAATGAGCCAGGAAGCGGCGCGCGACTTCTCGCGCACCCGTATTGATCGCGCAATTCGTTACAGCCCGGAACTGAACGCCCGCATGGCGCGCGGTCGCTCAGACGACAACATCCATGACAAGTTCTTCAAGAACGGCATGGTTCTCAAGATCGGTTGGCCGGCAGTTTCGCAACTGTCGTCGAAGTCGATCCGCTGGGTGTGGATCACCGACTATGACCGCATCCCTGACGATATCGACGGCGAGGGTGACGTCTGGTCGCTGGGGCGCAAGAGGACGCAGACCTACAAGTCGCGCGGCATGTGCTGCGCGGAGTCTTCGCCTGGCCGAGAAATCACCGAGCCAGCCTGGCGCAAGGTAACGCCACACGAGGCACCGCCCTGCACAGGGATCATCGGGCTGTACAACATGGGCGACCGCCGCCGCTGGTACTGGCAGTGTCCGAGCTGTCACGAGTACAGCGAGCCAGAGCCCGGCATCGGCTGCTTTGCGCTGCCATCTTTCGACGAGCTCAAGGAGAGCATTCGCGGTGCGGATCTGGTCAAGCTGGCCGCCCGGAGCGCCTTCTACGCCTGCCCGCACTGCGGTGAACTGATTCAGGAGAAGCACAAGCGCGGCATGAACCGCTCAGGTCGCTGGGTGATTGAGGGCCAGCGCATCGATACGGCTGGCCAGATCCACGGCGAAGCCAGAGAAAGCAAGATCGCCAGCTTCTGGCTCGGCGGCATGGCGGCAGCCTTCCAGAGTTGGCAATCGATCTGTCTGAACTACCTGCAGGGCGTGCATGCCTACGTCACGACCGGCGACGAAGAGAAGCTCAAGACCACCACCAACCTCGACCAAGGCGCACCCTACATGCCGCAGCGCGCTGAGTCGGTGCGCTCTGCTGATGTGCTGATCAATCGCCGCGAAGAGGTGATCAAGCACCAGGTGCCAGAGGGCGTCCGCTTCATGGTCGCTGCTGTCGACGTGCAGGCAGGTGGCAAGCCGCGTTTCGTGGTGCAGGTGCATGGTTACGGCCAGCACGGTGAAGAATGGCTGATTGATCGCTACAACATCCGCCAGAGCCGGCGCGTGAATGACGACGGAGAGCAACTGCAGCTTGATCCTGCGGCCTACCTTGAGGACTGGGAGCTGCTCACCACGGACGTGATGCAGAAAGCCTACCCGCTGTCCGACGGCAGCGGCCGAGCCATGTTGCCGGCGCTGGTGGTATGCGACTCAGGCGGCAAGGCCGGCGTAACCGAGAAGGCCTACGACTACTACCGCAAGCTGAAGCGCAAGGGCATGCATCGGCAGCTCATGCTGATCAAGGGTGGCAGCCAGGCTAACGCGCCGCGTATTCGTGAGAGCTACCCGGACAGCAACCGAAAAGATCGCAAGGCCAAGGCCCGAGGGGAAATCCCCGTCTGGCTGCTGAACACCAACCAGCTCAAGGATGCCGTCAACGCCGCGCTGCAGCGTGAGACGCCAGGGCCAGGTTTCGTGCATCTGCCAGAGTGGCTCGGCGAATGGTGGTTCGAAGAACTGACCTTCGAGGTTCGTACCCAGCGTGGCTGGGACAAGCCCGGCAAAGGCGCGAACGAAGCGTTTGACCTGTTCTGCTATGCCAGGGCCGGCGCAATCAAGCTGGGGCTGGAGGAGATCGACTGGTCAAGGCCGAAGCCTTTTGCTCGAGCCTGGCAAGAGAATCCGCATGTGCATCAGGTCGCTGAGGTTGCAGTTGTGCAGCCAAAGCCGGTCGAGCCACCCAACCAACCAATCAAGAAAGCCGCCACCCGGCGGGTACGCATGCAGGTGAATCGCTGATGGCCTACACACAGTCCGATCTCGAGAAGGTCGAGAGAGCCATTATCGATCTCGCGGCAGGTGAGCGTGTAGTTGAGGTGCAATTCGGCTCCGGCGAGTCAACCAGGTATGACGGTAGCGTTGGGCTGATGCAGTTGGTCAACTTGCGCGACCGCATCCGTGGCGAGATCGCAGCAAGCCAGAATGGCAAGCGCATGCGCGGCTACCGCCTAAACCACCGGAGGGGCTTGTGATGGACTTCGAGACCCTCAACAGCCGAGGCTTTGTGATTGACGGCATGCCGCTGGCGCAGGCCAGCTACGATGCCGCCAGCCAGGGCCGCCGACTGAAAGGCTGGGCGCCTGGCACTGCAGGGCCAACGCGCTCTGTCGTTGGTCAGCTCAGCACCGTGCGCGCCCGGTCGCGTGACGCTGCTCGCAACAATGGCTGGATCGCCAACGGCATCGGCAACTGGGTAGGCAACGAAGTCGGCACTGGCATCAAGCCGCGCAGCAAGGCCAAGGACAAAGCGTTTGCTGCAGCCGCCAATGCCCTGTGGGAAGAGGAGTTCGCCAAAGCCGCCGACCATGACGGTGTGCTGGACGTATACGGGCTGATGGCCCTGGCCGTGCGCTCGCGTAAGGAGGCCGGTGAAGTATTCGTGCGCATCCACCACATGCCGCTGGATGCTGACCTGCCGGTGCCGCTGCAGTTCCAGCTGATCGAGGCCGACCAGTGCCCGCACAGCCACAACGAGCTGCGCGCGGATTACGAGGTCATCGCCGGCATCGAGTTTGCCAAAGGCAAGCGCACGCACTACTGGATGTACCCGCGTCACCCGGGCGAGCAAGGCGTCGGCAACACGCAGCTTGTGCCCATCGCCGCCCGCGACATCATCCACCACTTCGCACCGCTGCGGCCTGGCCAGGTGCGCGGCATGGCTGAAACCGTGCAGGCCCTGGTCAAGGCTCGCGACTTCGACGAATACGACGACGCAGAGCTGACCCGCAAGAAAACGCGAGCCAACTACACCGGCGCTATCAAGCGCCAGGGCTACGACGAAGAAGACTTCAAGTTTGATCCGTTCACCGGCGACCCGATTGACTCCAGCAGCGGCGTGCCAGTCGTCAGCCTGGAGCCGGGCACCTTCCCGGCGTTGCTGCCGGGCGAAGAGATCCAGTTGTTCGACGGTGATCAAGGCGGCGGCTACGGCGACTTCATGCGACAGCAACTGATGGGCGTCGCCGCGGCGCTGGGCATTCCCTACGAACTGCTGTCGGGGGACATGCGCAACGTAAATGACCGCATCCTGCGAGCGCTGCTCAACGAGTACCGCCGTCGCATCGAGCAGTACCAGTGGCTGTACACCATTCCGCAGCTCTGTCAGCGGATGTGGGAGGCGTTCATTGATGCTGCTGTGCTGGCTGGCCGCCTGCGCGCGCCGGACTACGCAACGCGCCGCCGTGAATACCTGGCCTGCGACTGGCGCCCGCAAGCCTGGCGCTACCTGCACCCAGTGCAGGACGCCCAGGGCGAGCTGATGTTGATCAAGGGCGGCCTGAGTTCCCGTGCCGACGCCGCCGCCGAGCGCGGCTACGACGTCGAGGAGATCGACCAGAAGAACCAGGCGGATGCAGCAAGGGCCAAGGAGCTTGGCCTCAGCTACAGCCACGACCCGGTACCGGACCAATCGTTGCGAGACGAGCAGTAAACCTTCCAGGCCCGCCAAGTGCGGGCCTTCTTATTTCTGGAGCACACCATGCCCAAACCGACCAACATTCTGGCGCGGCTGTTCAGCCGCGGCCAAGGTGGCCCGCTGGTGCCGCAAATCTACTCCCGCGTCATCAACCGCCCGCTGCTGGTCGAGCCAGGTATGGCAGAGGCCTTGATCGAAGGGTGGCTGCGGGGTGGCCTTGATGCCGGCGAAGGCGGCCAGCCGCGTCATGTGATGGAGAAGGTCGGCCATGTTGCCGTGCTGGAAGTCTCCGGCCCGCTGGTATCGCGCGAAGTCGAGCCGACCCTGTGCGGCGCCACGCCGGTCAGTTACGAAGGGTTGATGCTCGCCTTCGATGACCTCGAAGCGGACGCCAATATCACCCACGTCGTCCTGCGCTTGGAGACGCCCGGCGGTGAAGCCGCTCAGCTGTTCGACCTGACTGACCGCATGGCACAGCTGCGCACCAGCAAAACTCTGATTGCCATGGTCGACGACTACGCCTACTCGGGCGGCTACGGCCTGGCCGCTGCCTGCTCTGAAATCTGGCTGACCCGCACTGGCGGTGTAGGCAGCGTCGGTGTGGTGATCGGTCATCGCGACGTATCAGAGAAGAACGCCAAGGAAGGCGTGAAGTGGACCTACATCCACTCCGGCGCCATGAAGGTCGCCGGCAACCCCAACGAGCCGCTTTCGGATGCTGCTCGCACCTTCATGCAGAGCGAGTCCGACCGCCTCTACGAGATGTTCACCACTAGCGTCGCAACCTATCGCGGCCTGAGTGTTGAGGCGGTCAAGGCCACCGAGGCATCTCTGTTGTTCGGGCAGAACGCCATTGATGCCGGAATGGCCGACCACCTGGGCACCTTCCGCGAGCTGATGGCGGAACTGCAGGGCGGTACCTACACCCGCAAGCGCACGGTCGCCGCCATGCCCGAGGTCGTCGAGCAGGAGCAGCCAGTGCTTCAGCCTGAAGACGAAGAGCTTGAGCAGGCGCCGGAGGATGAAGAGCAGCCACAAGCAGGCACCACCGCTCCATTGGCCCAGAACCTGCCTGCCGCGCCGGTCGATGAGCCTGCGTTGGATGCTGGCGATCTGGCCGAGCGCTGCATGGCCAGCGGCCTTACTGCCTTCACCGCCACCGCCATTCGTGAACGCTGGTCTGCCACCAAGCTGGCGGCCATGGCCGACCAGGCCAGCGAAATTCGCAACCTCTGCACCGCAGCAGGCATGCCGCAGCTTGCCGCCGGCTACATCAATGCCGCCACTGGCGTCGAGGTGGTGCGGCAGGAACTGGCGTCGCGCCTGAGCAAGGGGCCGCAACTGAGCAACCGCCAGCCGGCGGGCAATCCACGTGAGGCCAAGGGCCGCACTTCCAACTATGCGTCCGTCTACGCGCGGCGCAACGCGAGGTAATTCACATGAGCGTCAAGACCGAAACCCGCCGCGCCGGCGACTTCATCCTCTCCGAAGCCAACGGCACGCTGTCGCGCGAGAACGGCGTAATCGCCCTTGGCACCCTGGTGCCCGGCACCGTGCTCGGCAAGATCACCGCCAGCGGCAAATACGTCGAGCTGGATCCGGATGCAACCGACGGCAGCGAAGACGCCGCCGGCGTGCTCTATGGCCATGCCAGCGGCACCGACGTGCCGGCTGTTGTGGTCAAGCGTTTGGCCGAAGTGCGCGCCGACATGCTCGTCTGGCCCACCGGCATTTCCACCCCAAATCAAACCGCTGCGCTTCTGGCCCTGGCCGGCAGCCACGTCGTAGCGCGCTAAGCGCTGCCCGCCACCAAGGAGAAAGCTATGCATCTCGATATCTTCAACGATGACGCCTTCAGCGTTTCCAGCCTGACCGCCGCCATCAACGAGCAGCCGCATCAGCCCGGCCGTATCGGCGCCCTCGGACTGTTCCAGGAAGAGGGCGTTACCACTACCTCCGTGACCATCGAGTACAACCAGGGCGGTTTGAGCCTGGTGCCGGTCGGTGAGCGCGGCAAGCCGGTGAGCCCGCAAGAGCGCGACCAGCGCAACCTGCGCTCGTTCGTTGTGCCGCACCTGAAAAAGGATGACACCCTGCTGGCTGATGCCATCCAGAACCTGCGCGCCTTCGGCAGTGAGACCGATGTCGAAACTGTGCAGAACGTCGTCAACCAGCGCCTGGGCCGCATGAACCGCGACCTGGATGCCACCATCGAGTTCCACCGCGTCGGCGCCATCAAGGGCCTGATCCTCGATGCCGATGGCAGCTCGGTGATCTACGACCTGTACGACGAGTTTGGCATTGTCCAGGAAGAGGTCAGCCTCGCCCTGGGCAACGCCGCCACCAACGTGCGCAACAAGATCCTCGAGGCGGTGCGTAAGTCCGAGGACAAACTCGGCGCTACCGTAGTCAGCGGTTACCGCATCTTCTTCGGTCGTGCCCTGTTCGATGCCTTCACCGGCCACGCCAAAGTCGAGAAAGCCTGGGAGCGCTGGAACGAAGGCGAAATGCTGCGCAATGACCCGCGCGGCGGCTTCATGTTCGGCGGTGCCTTCTGTGAGGAGTACCGCGGCAAGGTCGGCACCCAAGCCTTCATCGGCGACAACGAGGCCTACCTCGTACCCGAAGGCGTGGCGGACCTGTTCATCACTCGCTTCGCCCCGGCGGACTACATGGAAACCGCCAACACCCTCGGCCTGCCGAAGTATGCCAAGCAGGAAATGCTGCGCATGAATCGCGGTGTCGAGTTCGAAGCGCAGTCCAACCCGCTCAACCTCTGCACCCGTCCGGGCGCCATCATCAAGCTGACCGCCTGATGAACCGGCATCAACTCAAGGCCAGGGCCGCTCGGGCGATCTTCCAGCGCATGCGCGAGGAGAACTGCTCGGGCGAGCCTGTGCTGGGCAGCTATCAGGATGCCAGCCGCCAGCCAGTCACAGGCCTTGAGTTGATCATCCTGCGCGACATCGAGCGCGTTGGGCCAGACGGTGTGCTGGTGGTCGACCAAGTGCAGATCAGCGTGCTGGCGTGCCAACTTGATCGGGTGCGCCGCGACGGCATCTTCACCAGCGGCAACAACCGCTGGAAGGTGCTGGCGCCGGTGCGCAATGACGGCGTCATCGTCACTGCAGCGGTCACGCCGGAATGAGCGGGGTCAAGGTCAAGCTCACCGGCGGGCGTGAGGCTGTCGAGCGCCTTGGCGCCATTCCGGAGAAATCCAAGGCCGTGCTGGTCATGGCCCTGAACGACACCGTGGAAACGCTCCGCGCGCAGTTCCTGCGCGAGATTGGCAGTGATGTGAACATCAAGCGCAATCTCCTGCGCGAGCGGGTGCGGATCACCCGAGCAACACGCGGCAGGCTGGTTGCCAGGCTGTGGGCAGTCAAGCGCGGCCTGGTGCTGAGTCACTTCCCACATAAGCAGATGTGGACCAAGGGCAAGAACGGCAAGCGCAAACGCGCCGGTGTGCGTGTCAATGTGGGCGGCACCGCCAAGGTGCTCAAGAACGCCTTCATCGTCAGCACGCTGGGGTCTGGCAGCACCAAAGGCCTGATCTTCATTCGCTACGGCCCGAAGCGCACAGCAGCCGAGCGTAAAGGGCAGGGCGCTTATGGTGCCGACTTGCTGCAGCAACGCATCCGCGCGCTGTACGGCCCATCGCCGTCGCAGATCCTCGAAACACGCAAACCGGACTTTCAGGCAGAAGGCCAACGCATCCTGGTGGATGAAGTTGAGCGCCAACTGAAGCGAGCAGCCCTGTGACCAACCCGCTCAACATCGCCGATCAGGCTCTGATCGATCGGCTGGGCACCATCGTGCCCGCCAACGGCTACCTCACCGACATCGGCACCCGCGTGCATGAGAAGTGGATCGGCTCGCTGCTAGATGATGAAAACCTCGTCTATCCCTGCCTGACGGTCATCCCCGACGAGTGCCCACCGCCCCTGAAGGGCGCTGGCGCCTGGCGCTTCAACCAGGGCCGCAAGATCGTTGCCTTGGTCAAGCCGAGCGACACCAACAGTTGCCTGGAGCAGCTCAACGACATCACCGCCGACCTCGCGCGCTGCCTGCACGTGGAGGACGGCGTACCCAACCCGTGGGGGCCGCAAGGCCCGCGAAACGTGGTCATCAAGACCATCAACCAGTTCCTGCCGGATCAAGAAGTGCCGGTCGGCACCGTGTCCATCCCCGTGCTGATGCACGTCGTACTCCCCGGAGAATGAAGCCATGACCACCAAGAAAGCCACCAAGGCCGAAACCAACAAGCCGGATCTGGTCGAGGTCACCCTCGCCAAGCCGCACACCCATGGCCGCCAGCGCCTGCAGGCCGGCGCCAAGATCGAGGTAACCGCCCAACAGAAAGCCTGGCTGGAAAAGCAGGGCGTAGTTGGCGGCCAGCAGGAGGAAGTGAGCAATGGCTGATCTCCGTGGCGCGTTCCTCGGCGCCGGTAAGCAATACATCGAGGATCTCGACGACCCGAAGGGCCTGATCTTCATCGGTAACTGCAACAGCCTCAACTACGAGGCTCAGGTTCAGGACATCGAAGAGCAGGACTACACCACCCCTGGCGGCGGGCTGGACGCATCGGTGCAGCGTATTCAATCGCTGACCGTCTCCTACAACGCGCGTCACTTCAAGGCCGCCAACATGGCCCGTGCCATGTTCGGCAGCGCCGCCGACGTAGCCGCCGGCACCGTGACCGCTGAACCGCACACCGCCTACCCCGGTGCGCTGCTGATGCTGGCCAACCCCGGGGCAACCAACGTGGTGATCACCCCAGAAGCAGGCGGCGCGGCGCTGGTTCTGGACACCGACTACACCCTCGACCCGGCCGGCTTCCCGGTCATCACCGAGGGTGGCGTGGTCACCGATGCTGGCCTCGACGTTGAGGTGGACTATTCGTTCGCCAAGCACGCCACCATCCAGGCGCTGGTACGCTCGGGCAAGCGTTACCGCCACGTGTTTGTTGGCCTCAACGAAGCGCGCAGCGGCAAACCGGTGGTGATCGAGTGCTACCGCGTCAACCACTCGCCGGCCAGTCTCAGCTTTATCGGCGACGAGTTCCAGGGCATGGAGTTCACCGCCAAGGTGGAGAAGGATGCCACTAAGGTCGGCACCGGCTTGTCGCAGTACATGGTGATCAAGGACGTGGAGTGATCTTGCCTGGCCAGGGATGGCCGTTAGAGCAACGCATCATGAACAGCCAGTTTGGCTGGCTATTCCCGGTACCATCGCGGTACCGGCCCAAAAAGCAAAACCCCCGGAGCTGGCCGGCTCGCGGGGGTTTTTGTTTCAACCCCATGAGATGGCATGAGGAGAAAGTGATTGGATGATAACCGATCAAGAGTAGAGATTCATCCGAAGGAGGGCCTGAAGATGGATTTGGTCACAGACCGTTGGATTCGTATCTGCATCGGCGCATCGCTGCTGATGGTCGCGTTTGGCGGCCTGCTACTGGCCGCCACGCCGCTGGTTAAAGTGCTGGTTGGGTAGCCGGGTTTCGTCTAGTTCTTCTTCGGCTTGGTTTGGCGCTCTACCCAAACGTCTTGGTCCACGCCAAGCGGGCGGGGGCCGCTTTTCTTCGGTGGCACGGATGCTGGCTCTTGTAGCCGCTCCGCCATCTTCGCCTTGGCCCACGCGATCTGCTCTTCGGTGGGCGGCTCGCGCAAGATTTCAAGCATCTCCTGGAACAGCGAGAACTGCTTTTTGATATCCGAGACTTCCTGGCGAATGGTGGGGTCGCTCGTTTCGTCCGGCTGAAGATTCGCCGCTAGGTCAACGAAAGCGTTCGGGTCGAAGCTGGCTTCTAGGCGTGCGACCAGCTCAGCATTAACTGATCTGTGATTCGCGTCAGCAGAAGCTTTCAGCTTCTCGTACAAGGGGTGCGGAAGTCTGAATTGAGAGCGGTATATTTCGTCCATGTCACTAGCTTGACACTACGGTTAGTGGTTCGTATAGTGACACCAAGTCACTAAAAGGGGGGTTTCATGAAACAGGTTGCGCGCACCCAAGTTCGCATTCCCGTTGACCTCATGGATTGGCTGAAGCAGCAGGCGCAAGAGCACAACCGATCCATGAACAGTGAGCTGGTTCAGCTCATATCGGAAATGAAGAAGAAAGCAGCATAGGTAAAAACGAAGAAGCCCCGGCGAGGTGAGAGTCGCCAGGGCTTCGGATGTGAAAACATTGGAAGGAGTTCACGAGATGAATACTACCGCAATTGACGCTGTTGGCAATGTCCAAGAACAGACAGCCCAGGTGTTCCAGTTCAAACAGCAGCAAGACGTGCGCGCGGTCATGATTGATGGCGAGCCTTGGTTCTATGCAATGGACGTTTGCAGCGCCGTTGGGTTGAGCGACACGAACAAGGCATTGCTTGGCTTGGATGACGACGAAAAACGTGAACACGAACAGTATTCGGGTTCAGGACGGAAGCCTCTGCTGATCAATGAATCCGGGCTTTATTCCTTAATCTTGCGCAGTCGCAAGCCGGAGGCCAAAGCCTTCAAGAAGTGGGTGACTGCCGAGGTTCTACCAGCGATCCGCAAGTACGGCATGTACCTGCACGCGCCGGCCATGCGCCCGGCTCTTACCAAAGAGCAATGGCGCCAGATCGACATGAAGATTCACATGATGACGGCCAGCTGGGCTTTCGGTAACCACTCCAAGAACTGGATTTACAACCACATGCGCGTGGCGTTCCAGGTGGCTCGGTTCGAGGATGTGCCGGCCGATCAGTTCGACGTTGTGATGCAGATGATCAACAGCAAGTACAGCGCTTGCTCCGACTTCACGGATGCGCTGATGCAACTGCGCGACTGGTTCGAAAAAGAGGTCTTGGGTGGCGGCCACCCTTGGACGCCAACGATTAAGGCCAAGCTGACCAAGCAGCTCAAGCGCCAGGTGATCCTGCCGCCGAAGACGGACTGGCTGGCGCTGGCGAAGATGGTGGATGACGCCGCCGAGGGGAGGACTGCCGCATGAGCGCGCTCACCATCGCCGGTATCGAGATTCACCAGGATCAGGATGGGCGCTTCAGCCTGAACGATTTTCACCGGGCGGCTGGTGGCGAGGATCGGCACAGCCCGTGGCGCTGGACAAGGACAGACGGTTATCAGGGCCTCATGGAAGTGCTAACACCAGAAATGGAGTTTGCTCCGGCGCGGGTTAGAAAGGGTGGAGTCGCGCCTGGAACCTACGCCTGCAAGGAGTTGGTGTACGCCTATGCGATGTGGATATCGCCGGTGTTCAGCCTGCACGTGATCCGCACCTTCGACGCGGTCGCTGCCAACGACAACGCGATACCGCAGGATCGGCGCCTGCTGGTGGCCGCTGACAACCTGGATGCGGCCAAACGCATTGCCGAGAGCTTCGGGCTGGAGGGCAATCAGGCACTGCTGAGCGCGAACAGCATGGTGCGCTCAACAATCGGCGTCGATTTGTTGCAGCTGGCGGGTGTGCCTGGCTTGGTCAATGAAGCCCAGGAGCTTAACTACACGCCCACCGAGCTGGGCGCCAAGTTCGGCATGAGCGCGCGCGAGATGAACACCTTGCTGGCCAAGTGCGGGCTGCAACGAAACTTCGAATATTCGAAGGGCAAGCGACGCTGGGAGCTACTACCGGACGGCAAAGACTTCGCGGTAATCGTGGACACAGCCAAGAAGCATGGCGACGGCAAACCTGTGCAGCAGATCCTATGGAAGGAGTCTGTGCTTGAGCTGTTGAGGCGCCTGGCCACCCAGCTGCAGGCCGGGCTGTCCAAGGTGATCGCGAAGGGGCCTGATTCGTAGATTCAAAGGCCGCTCGCTGAACCCGGCCCGCGCCGGGTTTCAGTGCTGGCGCTGATCGGCTAGAGTCCCTTCCATACCCAAAGGGAGGGAGACCTGATGTTGAGATTTTTGTTTCTTGTTCTGGCCGCTACCATGATGGCCGGATGTGGAAAGCCTGAATTCACATGCAGTGAGTCTCGCGCATATGGTGCCGCTCAGAGGATCATCGAGCGCCACCTTAAGTCTCCGGCATCTGCCAAGTTCCCATTGTCGAGCGCCTCTTCTGTAAAGATCAGTCCGCTTGGCAAGTGCAAATATAGAGTCGAGAGTTATGTTGACTCGCAGAACTCTTTTGGCGCGATTATTCGGACGCCATTCTCTATAACCGTCGAGGGTGTCCCGGCTAAGGATGAGTGGCAGGGATCTGCACTATCGATGTAACCAGTACCTGTTTTTTGAACCCGCTACGGCGGGTTTTTTATTACCTGGAGAAACACATGAGCGATGCATCTGGAAAGGCGGTGGTAACAGTCGGAAAGGGTGATGCTGCCTTTGATGTGGTGGTGTCCGAGCTGACGGTTGCCCAGATGCGCCAGGTGATCATGAGTAACCCATGGCCGGGTGACGGCGCGTCAGAGGAAGACCTGGTGCACTACCAGTTGGACAACTACCTGTTTGAAGACTGCCGCCTGTGCGACCTGTCTGTTATTGCCGGCCTCGACAAGGCCAAGCTGAGCAGCCTGACGGCAAGCGAGCTGCGCAAGATTCTGGCCAAGGCAAAGGAGCTGAACCCGGATTTTTTCGCCGCAGTGGGGCGCATGCGAGCGGCCCGCGCGAGTTCCTGAGCGAGCTTGAGAGCTGTATCGCTGCCCTGTGCCGGCTCGGCCACCCCAACGTTCTTGATTACCCGTGGCGCTTGTTCAAGCGCTGCTTGAAGGAGTAGCCCATGACTGAAGTCGAGCTGAGGCTGACGGCGGATACGGCCGACGCAACCAGCGCAGTGGGCGGGTTCCGCAAGGAATACCAGGAGCTGGTAAAAGCCATCCAGAAGCCGCTGCGGCAGATTGATGCGCTGCAGAAGACCGCCGAGAACGCCAAGGTAGCCAGCTCGGCCTACTTCGATGCGAAGCGCCGCGTTGACGAACTGAAGCGTGCCATTGAGCAGGCCGGCCAGCCGGTGCGCGATCTCGACCGCGCCTACAGTCAGGCGCAGCGCACGCTGGCCAGTGCCACGC
Source organism: Pseudomonas chaetocerotis (assembly GCF_015712105.2). Classification (NCBI taxonomy): domain Bacteria; kingdom Pseudomonadati; phylum Pseudomonadota; class Gammaproteobacteria; order Pseudomonadales; family Pseudomonadaceae; genus Pseudomonas; species Pseudomonas chaetocerotis. The sequence goes on along the minus strand of NZ_JACFYX020000007.1, from coordinate 4,226 downwards.
GCGAGTTTGACCGGCAGAAAGCCAAGGTGCGCGAGCAGCGCGCCGAGCTTAAGGCGGCCGGCGTGGACGTGCGCAACCTGGCTACCGAACAGCAGCGCCTGCAGGCCACGCTTGTGGGGGCGATGGGTAAGGGTCAGGCTGACGCCGCCGTCACTCGGGCTCTCGATACCTTTGGCATCAACCGCCTGCGGGCGCTGCGTGAGCAACTGGTCACGCTGCGCAGCGACTATCAGCGGCTTTCCCAGTCCGGCCAGATGGCCGCAACTGAGCGTATCGCGGCAGAGAATCGCTACCAGGCCGCGCTGAACCGCACCCAGCAACAGATCCGCGAACTGACCTCAGCGGATGGCGAGGCGGGTGGCGGTGGAATCGCTGCCATCACCGCGCGCATTGCGGCGATCACCGCCGCCGCCTACAGCCTGCAGCGCGTTGCTGGCTTCTATTTCAACGCCGCCGACGCGATGGGCGAACTCGAAGACCGCATGCGCAACGCGCTGCCAGTGCAAGAGCAGTACGAGCGCGCCCAGGCACGCCTTGAGGATGTATCGCGCCGCGTGCGCATTCCCATCGCTCAAGTGAGCGAGTTGTTCCTGCGCTCGGTTGGCCCGCTTCAAGAGCTTGGCTTCTCCGCGGCCCAAACCACTGACCTGGTTGGCGCCCTGTCTGCCGGCCTTGTCGCAAACAGCGTGAAGGGCGAGCAGGCTGCGGCGGTTATCAACCAGTTCACCAAGGGCCTGCAGACTGGCGTCATTCGTGGTGATGCCTTTAACGCCGTGCTGGAGAACTCGCCGGCGCTGATTGATGCCCTACAAAAGGGCTTGGGTGTTACCCGCGCCGAACTGATTCGGATGGCGAACGCCGGCGAGTTGACAGCCGATAGGGTTGTTACCGCTTTCGCATCGCAAGCTGATGCACTGCTCGGCCTCGCCGACGCAATGCGGGTAACCGGTGCCGATGCTGCTGGGACCTTCTCGCAATCGATCGACAAGCTAATTGGTTCGATCGACAAGATTACAGGCGCTTCCGCAGCTGCTACCGAGCAACTCGACAAGGTATCCGATGCAATTAATGACATTGCTGACGGCAAGAAGCAGCGCGCCCTGGAACTGCTCGGTAATGCGCTGATCGCTGGAGGGCGGGGGCTTGGCACGCTGCTGCCAGGTGCTCGGGCGCTGGCCGATGTTGCGGATGGTTATCGACAGTTCAGCGATGATTCGGCAGCGGCGCTGGAAGACCTGACAGATGCCGAAGGGCTCGCCCGTACTGATGCGGAGCGCATTGAAGAGCAGCGCCTTGCCGACTTCCGCGCCTATGCGGGTGAGTTCGGCAAAGAGCAGGAGAGGCTTACCAACGCCTTCAAGACCGCCGTCAATGATCAGGTGGCCGCCCAGAATCGGGCAAACGCCAAGCTGAAGAAGGCGCAGGACGCCCAGCTTGAGACGTCAAAACGCTACCGTGAGGCGCTTCAGAAACTGGGCGCCGGTTCTGCTGGGCCTGACAGCTTCAGCAATGCATCGTCGCTTCGCGTTGCTGCTCGCCAGGCTTTGCAGGCTGGTGATGCGGAGAAAGCCAAGAAGCTGGCGCAGCAGTCGCTGGATATGCTGATGAAGCTGGCTGAAGCTGGCGAGAACACCTACGGCTTCGAGGGCTTCATCAAGGGCCTGCAAGGCATCGAAGAGGCTGCAGACAAGGCAATCCTCGCCAGCGCAGAAGCTGCTAGAAAGGCCGAGATCGAGAAAGTCAGAGAGCTCAAGAAAGAGCTCGAAGACCTGAAGAACTTCAAGCTGACGCCGAACATTGACGACGACGCTCTGGCCAAGGAAGCCGAGAAGATGAAGCGCTGGGCGGCAATGATCGGCGAGTCGTTCGTCATCCGCCCGCGCACCACGGCAGGCGCTGATACCGGTACCGGTGAATGGCGCGCACCAATGGTGCTACCAGGAGCTGGCGCCACTGGCTCCAGTGCAGTTCCGGTGAGCGCCCCCGTAAAGCCAAGCGGGATTGTGCAGGACGCTGCCACCGAAGCAGCTCTGCCACCGGTCAATGCGCCGATCAAACCTGCCGGCATCCGCCAGGATGGCGCCAATAGCTGGACAAACCTGCCGGCTGCCGAGGTAGCCATCACGCCGAAAGGTGTTCGGCAGGATGGCGTGAACAGCTTCACCAACCTTCCCGTTGTCGAAGTTGATGTGCTGCCGAAAGGCATCCGCAAGGATGGCCAGAACAGCTTTACCAACCTGCCGGTTGATGCGGACATCGTTGTTCAAAGCGTGTCCGCCCCGGAAGGCGAGATGCCTGTTGTGCCGGCGCTGCTGCGTCCTGTAGGCCCTGCGCCAGATGTACCGCCTGTGCCAGTCGAAAGCGTGGTTGATGAGGTGTCCAAGGCTGGCGTGCTTCAGGAGTTTGGCGCCTTCATCGACCAGCTCCGCAAGTCATCTATTGTGCCGATCACTCTGTCAATGGGGCAGCCGCCATCAGCTGGCGCTGTTCCGGGCTTCGCCGGCGGCGGTTACACCGGCCCAGGTGGCCGGCTGGAACCTGCAGGCGTGGTGCACCGCGGTGAGGTGGTGTGGTCGCAGCTGGACGTTGCCCGTGCGGGCGGTGTTGCGGTGGTCGAGGCCATGCGGCGCGGTCTGCGCGGCTACGACATGGGCGGCATCGTTGCGCCGCGCGCTATGCCCTCCATCCCTTCGCTGGCCCCAGCGCTGCAGGAGCAACTCGCCGGCCCCGTGTTCCCCGACTTGGGGCGCGTGGTATTCGAGGCTGGTGGTCAGGAGACCACGCTGTATGCATCGGCGCAGGACGCACTGAATCTCAGACGCCTGGCCTTGAAGTTCAGCGGCAGCAGCCGCCGCAAATAGCCCGCCCCGCGCGTGCTTCGTTCTATCTGGAGCCCATGAATGTCTCTACCACGGATCATGCTCGGCGGTGTCGAGCTCGTGCTGCACTCGGGCGCGCCAGTCGAAACGCTGGAGCCGCTCGGCGCGGGTAGCAACGTGCTGCGCATGAGTGACGGCGCGGGCGTGAAGCAAACGCACTGGACGAAGATGCAGGGCACCATCAGCGGCCAGGGCTGGATGCCGCCTGGGTTGGCTGGGCTGGATTACAGCCTGCCGCTGGAGCTACGCAGCACGAAGGTTGAGGCCATTGGCGGTACCGGCCTGGTCTACACGCTCACCAGCACACCCCGTACGGACTTCGCACCGTGGGGCCTGGCCCTGGTTGGCCGTGACTGGGTGCGCACCACCTGCAGCGTTGCCGCCGGCGTTGCCACGCTCACCGCTGTTGCTGGCGCCACGCAGTACCGCGCCTGCTGGTTGCCGGTGTTCTCGGTGTTCTGCGAGCGCCCCAGCGAGAACCAGGATTCATCCGGCAATACCCACAGTTGGCAAACCACCTGGCAAGAGGCCTAACCCATGCTGATCGGAGCTCAGCCGCTGGCCAGCGGCCCGCTTGCTGTCGCCCTGGGTTCGACCTACGACCCTGTATACGTGGTGCGCGGCCAGGCGTTCAATTGGCGTGTGCGTCTGCTGGTGGATGGGGTTGACCTCACCAGCCAGGTAACCGGCATGATCGACGTCGACCTCGAGGAGGGCGCCGCCGGCGTCGGGGGCTTCGTGCTTTATCTGCCGCCAGGGCCCGTGGTACCGGATGACTGGAAGGGCAAGCCGGTGCTGATCGACTTCATCAGTCGCAATCGCGACGGCGTGATTACTGAACAGCGGCTGTTCACCGGCAAAATCGAAATGCCCGAGTGGGACCCAACCTGGCGCCTGCTGGCGTGCGATTGCAGCGACCAGCTGCAGCAGCGCGTTGAAGGCATGACCATCGAGGCCATCGACGCGCTGACCGGCGGCCATTGGTCCGCCGATCTGTTCGAGCCGGTGACCGGCCGCAGTCGCTGGGATTATGCGCAGGAGCGCATGGAGAGCCGGGCGGCCAGCCTGGATTGCTCACCGACCGGGCAGGTGCGCGTGACCAACTGGGCAGCCGCTGCAGCGCCGCACTTCGTGTTCGGCCCTGGCACCACCCTGTTCGAGAGTGTGCAGATTGACCTGCAACCGCTCGGCGCAGCCACCAATCGCCTCGAGATCGACGCCGGCTACCGCTTCCCCCGACTCTGGCAGCACATCCAGGGCTTCGGCTGGACGCACCCGGAGGCCAGCAGCGTTGGCATTCCTGGCTTCTGCCAATGGCGGGTATGGACCAGCGACCTGCCCACCACC
>NZ_JACFYX020000006.1:0-335760 GCF_015712105.2 Pseudomonas chaetocerotis | reverse complement strand
GGTCGGTTCTCCCGAATGGAAAGGGCGTAGGGTGGGACGGTAGCCGGCCCACCGGTTACAGCGTTGATCGACGCCCGTCGCGGGCGTCGTGGTGGGTCAGAGCATCGACGCTCTGCCCACCCTACGGCTCTCCGGCCTTATTACTGGTTGGCAGCTTGCGCGGCCTTGATCAGGTCAGCGCCGATCTCACCTTCGAACTTCTTCCATACCGGCTGCATGGCATCGCGCCATTGGCCGCGCTGCTCAGGAGTCAGGGTCAGGATCTCGGTGGTGCCTGCTTCGACGATGCGCTGCTTGTCGCCTTCATTGAGGGCATCAGCCTGTTTGTTCACCTCGACGGTGACCTCGGCGATGATCTTGTTCAGCTCGTCGCGTACGTCAGCCGGCAGACCTTCCCAGAACTTGGTGTTGGTGATCAGCATGTAGTCCAGCAGGCCATGGTTGGACTCGGTGATGTACTTCTGCACTTCGTGCATCTTCTGGCTGTAGATGTTCGAGTACGGGTTTTCGGCACCGTTGACCACGCCGGTCTGCAGACCTTGGTAAACCTCGGCGAAGCTCATCTTGCGCGGGTTGGCGCGCACGGCCTTGAACTGCTCTTCCAGTACGGCAGACGCCTGTACGCGGAACTTCAGACCACGGGCGTCTTTCGGCTCCAGCAGCGCCTTGTTGGCCGACAGCTGCTTCAGGCCGTTGTGCCAGTAGGCCAGGCCGGTGATGCCCTTGTCGGTCATGGAGGTCAGCAGTTTCTGGCCTTCCGGACCTTTCTGGAAGCGATCAACTGCAGCCATGTCGTCGAACAGGAACGGCAGGTCGAATACCTGCAGCTGCTTGGTGTAATGCTCGAACTTGGCCAGGGACGGGGCGATGATCTGGACGTCGCCGAGCAGCAGCGCTTCCATTTCCTTGCCGTCACCGAACAGCGAGGAGTTCGGGTAGACCTCGACCTTGACCTTGTCGCCCAGACGCTCTTCAGCCAGTTGCTTGAACAGAACGGCACCCTGACCTTTCGGGGTGTGCTCGGCAACCACGTGGGAGAACTTGATGACGATCGGGTCGGCAGCGTGAACCACGCCAGCGATGGACAGGGACAGGGCGCAAGCCAGCGCCTTGGCAGTCAGTTTGAACATGCGGATGCTTCCTCTTGTTGTGTTTATCGCATTTGCGCCGAGGGGCGCAGCTGACGAACGGACAAGAGCAAGTCTAGGCGGCTTGGAGAAAAACGCCGGTGGCATTAGCGAGGCCTGGACTTGTACTTGTGGGTTCGCGTGGGGCAAATCCAGAGCAACCCTTGTGCCAGACCTCTGTGGCATGCGCATGACAAGTGCGCAAAAGCCCTTGGCCAGTGGTCTTGATGGCTTCTGGCCAATCGCGGCGCGGGCCTTTCGAAGCGCTCCCTGACCTATCGGTACGTCCTGATCTGGCGGTTTGCCGCCAGTCAGTCGAAGTCCTCTGGCGAGCTTCCGCCAGCGCCGGAGAAATTCAGCCCATGTTTGCGCAGTTTGTCGTGCAGGGTCTTGCGCGGCACGCCCAGGGCTTCGGCCAGGCTGCGTAGCGAGCCGTGCGGGCGGCTCAGCTCGGCGGCGATCAGTGCGCGTTCGAACGCTTCGACCTGCTCGCTGAGCCCGCCGTTGACCGGTGGCAGGTTCGGCGCATTGCTGTCGAGCGCCAGTTCCAGGCCCAGCGCGAAGCGCTCGGCAGCGTTCTGCAGTTCGCGCACGTTGCCTGGCCAGGGATGACGTAGCAACAGCGCGCGCTGCCCTGGCTGCAGCTCGCGCGGCGCCAGCGCATGGCGGGCGGCCGCCCCATCGGCGAAATGCTGGAACAGCAGCAGGGCGTCCTCGCCGCGCTCGCGCAGTGGCGGGATGGACAGCGGCGCGACGTTGAGGCGGTAGTAGAGGTCGGCGCGGAAGCGCCCGGCATCGGCAGCCTGGCGCAGATCTTCCTTGGTCGCGGCGATGATGCGGATATCCAGTGGGATCAGCTGATTACCACCGAGTCGCTCGACCACCCGCTCCTGCAGCAGGCGCAGCAACTTGACCTGCACGTCCATGCTCATGCTCTCGATCTCGTCGAGGAACAGGGTGCCACCGTTGGCGAACTCGAACTTGCCGATCCGCCGTTTCTGCGCGCCGGTGAAGGCGCCGGCCTCATGGCCGAACAGCTCGCTTTCCACCACCGATTCGGCCAGTGCGCCGGCGTTGATGGCGACGAAGGGCCCTTCGCGGCGGTTGGACAGGTCGTGCAGGGCGCGTGCGACCACCTCTTTGCCGGCGCCGGTCTCGCCGAGAATCAGGACATCGGTGGCGATGCTGGCAAGGGCGCCGATCTGTTCGCGCAGGCGTTGCATGGCAGGCGATTGGCCAACCAGGCGGCTGGCCAGTTGCTGGCGGTCGGTCAGCGCCATGCGCAGGCTGCGGTTGTCCAGCACCAGGCGACGTAGTTCCAGCGCGCGCCGTACGCTGTCGAGCAGATCATCATTGGCGAAGGGTTTTTCCAGGAAATCGTAGGCGCCGGCGCGCATCGCCTGCACGGCCAGCGGCACGTCACCGTGACCGGTGATCAGCAGCACGGGCAGTTCGGCATCGCGCTCGCGCAATTGCCGCAGCATTTGCAGGCCATCGATGCCGGGCATGCGGATATCGCTGACCACAACGCCTGGCCAGCCAGTGGGAATCCGCGCGGCCAGACCCTGTGCATCGCCCAGGCTGAGGACCTTGAGCCCGGCCAGATCGAGCGTCTGGCTGAGTGCCTGGCGCAGATGGGCGTCGTCGTCGATCAGCAGTACCTGAATGCGGCTGTCGATGGCGCTGTCGCTGGTCATGGCGAAGGGTCCTCTGAGGGTTGCAGGTTGACGCCGGGGGTGGCCAGGCGCAGGCGCAGGGTGATCAGCGCACCGCCGGATGGATGATTGGCCAGCAGCAGTTCGCCGTCCAGCGCACGCACCAGACTATCGCAGATGGCCAGACCCAGCCCCAGGCCCTGGGCGCTGGTCTTGGTGGTGAAGAAGGGTTCGCGCGCGCGCGCCAGTGATTCGGGCGAGAAGCCCGGGCCATTGTCGCGCAGCAGCAGGTGCAGGTACTCGGCCTGATGCTCGACGCTGATCCAGATGCGCCGTTGCGGCGCTCTATCGACCAACGCATCGAGTGCATTGCCGAGCAGATTGCCGAGCACCTGGCGCAGCCGCGTTTCACCGGCCTGGACCCAGAGGGTGGCGTCCGGCAGGTCGCGGATCAGCTCTACATCCATGCCCCGGCGGCGCTTGGCCAGCAGCGCGAGCGCATCGTCCAGCGCCGGCTGCAGGGCAACCCGCTCCGGTGCGTGACGATCACGGCGAGCGAAGGCGCGCAGGTGGGCGATGATCGAGGCCATGCGCTCGGTCAGTTCGCTGATCAATCTGAGATTGGTGCGAGCATCGTCGGTGCGCTGATGATCGAGCAGGGTGCTGGCGTTCTCCGCATAGCTACGGATCGCGCCCAGCGGCTGGTTGAGTTCGTGGCTGATGCTGGCGCTCATGGTGCCGAGTGCCGAGAGTTTACCGGCCTGGACCAGCTCATCCTGAGCGCGCACCAGTTCCTGTTGGGCCTGTTCACGCTCGAGTACCTCCTGCTTGAGGCGGCTGTTGAGCAACTCCAGATCCTGCGTACGTTCAGCGACGCGCTGCTCCAGCTCGGCCTTGGCGCGGGCGTCGAGGGCGATGCGTTCGAGGTAGTGACGGCGACGCAATATCAACAGACCAAGCAGCAGCAGCAGTGCCAGCAGGGCGGCCGCGCCCACGGCCACGGCACTGCGCACGGGGCGGTCGAGCAGTATGCGTGGGGCGAGAATGCTCACTGTCCAGCCGGTCTCTTCCAGAGCGCGGCTTTGTGTCAGCCAGGCGTTGGGATCGAGATCGAGAAGGGGCGGCGCCTGGGTCGGGTAGGGCTGGTTGGCGGCGATGGCCGATTGCTCGACGCGGTCCAGTGGACGGCTGGCGTGAAAGCGCCAGTCCGGGCGCGAGGTGAGAATCACCACGCCGTTGGTATCGGTGACCAGCAGCTGTTCCGGTGTGTTGCCCCATAGCGTTTCGGTATGGTCGAGGTCGACCTTGACTACAAGCGCGCCGATGTTGTGCTCGTCCTCGCGCACCGGGTAGGCGAAGTAGTAACCGCGCTTGCCGGACGTTGTACCCAGACCGAAGAAACGTCCCAGACGCCCGGCCAGCGCTTCACGAAAATAGGGGCGGAAAGCGAAGTTGCCGGCGACGAAACTGTCGGGTTTGTCCCAGTTGGAGGCGGCCAGAGTGACGCCGCGCGGGTTCATCAGATAGATGACGTCAGCGCCGGTCTGGCTTTTCACACGGGCCAGGAGGCGGTTGGCGTTATCCAGCGCGGCGGGGTCTCCAGGTGAATGCAGGGCGGCGCGCAGGCCTGGAAGGTCACCAAGAATCTGCGGCAGTACCTCATAGCGACGCAGCGTACCGAGCAGGTTGGCGACATACAGATCGAGGGTTTGCCGGTTCTGCTCGGTCAGCACTTCGCGGTAGTAGCGCTCGGCCAGGAAGTGAACGGGCCACAGCAGTGGCGCAAGCAGCAACGCCAGCAGCACGAGGCTGCGCCAGCGCAGGCGACGGGGAGTGGCAGTGTTCGTGCTCATGGCAAACCGGGCAGAAATGATCGGCGCATTATGCACGTTAAGCGCGCGGCCGGTGATGTGTGCCGGGCGCGCGGATGAAACGCAGAGTCTCAGTTCATGCGCTGCAGGCAGGCGTCCAGTGCAGTGCGCCAGTCCGGTAGGCGAACTTGCCAGTCCTGCTCCAGGCGGTTGCCATCCAGGCGTGAATTGAGTGGGCGCTGCGCCGGTGTCGGGTACTCGCTGCTGGGGATGGGACGAAGCCTGGCGCAGTGCTTGCCGGCCGCACGCAGGCGCTCGGCGATGGCGCTGGCGAAGCCGAACCAGCTGGTCTCGCCCTGGCAGGTCAGGTGGTAGGTGCCCCAGTGATGACGCCCCTGCTGCCACTTGTCGATCAGTTCGGCGGTGGCGCTGGCGATGCTGCCGGCCCAGGTCGGCGCGCCGATCTGGTCGTCGACCACGCTGAGCTCCTCTCGCTCCTGCAGCAGGCGCTGCATGGTCAGCAGGAAGTTGCGTCCGTGCTGCGAGTAGACCCAACTGGTGCGCAGGATCAGGTGATCGCAGCCGCTGATGCGCAGCGCCTGTTCGCCGGCCGCCTTGCTGGCACCGTAGACGCCGAGCGGGTGTGGCGTATCGGCTTCACGGTAGGGGGCGGCCTTGCTGCCGTCGAAGACGTAGTCGGTGGAGTAGTGGATCAACGGGATGTCGAGTTCGAAGCAGGCGTCGGCCATGGCGGCCGGCGCCTCGGCATTGACGGCGAAGGCCAGCGCTCGCTCCTGCTCGGCCTGGTCAACGGCAGTATAGGCGGCGGCATTGACCACCAGCGCCGGCCGCTCGCGCAGAATGGTTTCGCGCAGGCTGTCCGGGCGCGACAGGTCGAATGCCTGCCTGCCGAGGCTGATCAGTTCGTGCTCGTGCAGGGCCAGTTGCAGTTCGCGAGCGACCTGGCCGGTATGGCCGCTGATCAGAATCTTCATGCGAAGGTCTCGGCGTCGGTCAGGCTCAGGCCCTGTTGATCCTTGGCCGAGAGTTGTGGCGTCAGACCTTCGAGCGGCCAGTCGATGGCCAGTTGTGGGTCGTCCCAGCGGATGCAGCGCTCGTGGGCCGGGGCGTAGTAGTCGGTGGTCTTGTAGAGAAACTCGGCGTATTCGCTGAGCACCAGGAAACCGTGGGCGAAGCCTTCCGGCACCCACAACTGGCGCTTGTTTTCGGCGGACAGGTGCACGCCGACCCACTTGCCGAAATTCGCCGAGCTGCGACGTACGTCGACCGCGACGTCGTAGACCTCGCCAGCACTGACCCGCACCAGCTTGCCCTGGGCCTGCTGCAGTTGATAGTGCAGGCCGCGCAGCACGCCGCGCGCGGAGCGCGAATGGTTGTCCTGAACGAACTCGCGGGTGATGCCGGTGGCCTCGGTAAAGCGCCGGGCATTGAAGCTCTCGTAGAAGAAGCCGCGTTCGTCGCCGAATACCTGAGGTTCGAGAATCAGCACTTGCGGCAATGCAGTGGTAATCACCTTCATGGGAGTTCCTCGGCAAGCTTGTACAGGTACTGACCGTAGCCGGTCTTGCCCAATGCCTTGGCGCAGGCAAGTAGCTGGTCGCGGTCGATCCAGCCCTGCTGGTAGGCAATTTCTTCGAGGCAGGCGACCTTCAGGCCCTGGCGTTTTTCCACTGTCTGCACATAGTGCGAGGCTTCGAGCAGGCTGTCGTGGGTACCGGTGTCGAGCCAGGCGAAGCCGCGGCCGAAACGTTCCACTCGCAGGTCACCGCGGGCCAGGTAGGCGTTGTTCACGTCGGTGATTTCCAGCTCGCCACGTGGCGAGGGTTTGACCGCCTTGGCGATCTGCACCACGTCGTTGTCGTAGAAATACAGGCCGGTCACGGCAAAGCTGGACTTCGGTTGTACCGGCTTTTCCTCGATCGACAGTGCATTGCCCGCGGCGTCGAATTCGACTACCCCGAAGCGCTCGGGATCGCTGACCCAGTAGCCGAAGACCGTGGCGCCATGTTCATGGTTTGCTGCGCGCAGCAGTTTCTCGGTGAAGTGCTGGCCGTGGAAAATGTTGTCGCCGAGGATCAGGCACACCGAGTCGTTGCCGATGAAGGACTCGCCAATCAGGAAGGCTTGCGCCAGACCATCGGGAGAAGGTTGCTCGGCAAACTGCAGTTCGATGCCGAACTGGCTACCGTCGCCAAGCATCTTGCGGAAGTTGGGCAAATCTTCGGGGGTGGAGATGATCAGAATCTCGCGAATGCCGGCCAGCATCAGCACTGACAGCGGATAGTAGATCATCGGTTTGTCATAGATCGGCAGCAGTTGCTTGGACACACCGAGGGTGATGGGGTGCAGGCGAGTGCCGGAGCCGCCGGCGAGGATGATGCCTTTCATGTTTTCGGTATTCCTTGTCGATGCGTAGGGCGGGTGCAACCCGTCGCTGCCTGGCTGGCGGGTTGCACCCGCCCTAAGTCTTGAACTCTACAGGGCGCCGAGCCGCTGGCCCTGATAGCTGCCATCCTGAACGCGGCGGCACCAGTCGAGATTGTCCAGGTACCACTGCACCGTCTTGCGCAAACCGCTTTCGAAGGTTTCCTCTGGTACCCAACCCAGCTCGCGCTCGATCTTGCTGGCGTCGATGGCATAGCGCAGGTCGTGACCTGGGCGATCCTGTACGTAGGTGATGAGGTCTTCATAGCGCGCGATACCGGCCGGCTTCTGCGGTGCCAACTCTTCCAGCAGCGCGCAGATGGCGCGTACCACATCGAGATTCTTCTGCTCGTTGTGCCCGCCAATGTTGTAAGTCTCACCGACCTCGCCCTCGCTGACCACCTTGAGCAGCGCGCGAGCGTGATCCTCCACATAGAGCCAATCGCGTACCTGCTGGCCGTTGCCGTAAACCGGCAGCGGTTTGCCTGCCAGGGCATTGAGGATCATCAGCGGGATCAGCTTCTCGGGGAAGTGGTAAGGGCCGTAATTGTTCGAACAGTTGGTGATCAGCACCGGCAGACCGTAGGTACGCTGCCAGGCGCGTACCAGGTGATCGGACGCCGCCTTGCTCGCCGAATAAGGTGAGCTGGGCGCGTAGGGCGTGGCTTCGGTGAAGAGGTCATCGACACCGTGCAGGTCGCCGTACACCTCATCGGTGGAAATGTGGTGGAAGCGAAACGCCGCTTTGCGTTCTGCACTCAGGCCAAGCCAATAGGCGCGGGTGCTTTCCAGCAGGCTGTAGGTGCCGACGATATTGGTCTGGATGAACGCAGCTGGGCCATCGATGGAGCGGTCGACATGGGACTCGGCGGCCAGATGCATGATGGCGTCGGGTTGGAACTCGGCCAGCGTCGCAGCGACTTGTGCGCTATCGGCGATGTCGGCGTGGACGAAACGGTAGCGCGGGCTGTCGGTGACTGGCGTGAGGGACTCCAGGTTGCCGGCATAGGTCAGTTTGTCGAGGTTGAGTACCTCGTGTTCGGTGTCCTGAATCAGATGACGAATCAGAGCCGAACCGATGAAGCCGGCGCCGCCGGTGATAAGGATGCGCATCTGCTCATAACCTCGCTATGTAACCTTTCGCCATACCCACGATCCGAGTGCGGTAAGTGCAATGAACAAGCGACGGATATGGACAGTGCAAAAACAAAAAAGGCCTGCATGAAAGCAGGCCCTGATATTAGATGGTGCCGGCACCAGGAGTCGAACCCGGGACCTACTGATTACAAGTCAGTTGCTCTACCAGCTGAGCTATACCGGCACTGAAGGGCCGCCATTATATCCATTCGTCAGCCTGAGTAAAGCCACCTTCGAGCCAGGTTTTTCCGGGCTCGGCTATCAGCAGCTTTCGGCTTATGCACAAAGAGAAGGCGTATCCGATAGCTGCGCACCGGCTTTGTGCATTCGATCACGATTTTTCGCAAGTCATTGTTTTTACTACGGCTTCGGAGGTTGTTCGAAAAATGATCAGATGTCTACGAGGCCATTCCCAAGTGGCTTTGCAGCATTTGCCCAGAAAGGATCAACAGAGTTATCCACAGCTTCTGTGCGCAACTCAGGCGCGCTCGGCCAGCAGTAGCAAGTTGCGCGGGCTTAGTTGGTAATCACAGAAGGTGCCCAGCTTCACCTTGTAGCCCTGGTCCTGCAGATACAGGGCGCGGTCGAGCAGCAGCCAGAGTTCCAATGGCCGGCGGAACAGGTTGCGCAGCAGCTCCAGATTGCGCACTTCGGCCAGGCGTTGCCAGCCGCGCGCTTCCAGCGCGTGCCAGTCCTGCTCACCGGGCGACGGCACATCGCGCAGCGCGGCGAGGTCATGACAGAAGCTGGCGAACGGTTTGTTGAACCAGTCGCTGGGCAGTGATGGTGTTGGCAGGTAGTCATCGATACCACTTAGCTGACGTTGCAGCAGATCGAAAGCCAGGCGCCAGGCCATCGACTGATTGCGTTGTCTGCGCACGCGGGCGCCAGCCGTGACGGTTTCGCTCAGCGGCAGGCCGAGGTCGTCGCGCGATAGTTGCAGGCCTGAGCCCTGCGCGGCTGCCGACAACGGCTGGTAGTGCATGCCGGCGATGCGGTTGTAGCAGCAGGGCGCTACCGCCAGTTGCGGGCATCCGTTGCGGCTGGCCAGTTGCAGCAGGCGTACATGCAGGTCGCCGCAGGCGTGCAGGGCCACGGGAGTGTGTTCTTTCGTCAGGCGTTCGTTGCAGTCATCGGCAAGCACATCCTGCTGGAGATGTGCGGCGTTCAGTCCAAGGCGGTTGCTCAGTGCGCTACCGGACTCGATCAGCGCCGGATCGTATTCCAGGCAGGTCAGGTGTTGATCATCCTGAGTCAGCCAGCGACCGAGGTGGCCTTTGCCGGAGCACCAGTCGAGCCAGTGCGTGGGGCGCTGGCGAAACTGCAGGTGACGGGCAAAGGCCTGGATCTGCGCCAGCTTCCTGCCGGGTACATCGACGCTCAGGGCGTGCGCGCGCGATGGACTGTCCAGGCTCGGCATCTCACTCAACTGACTAAGCGCTTGCGCCTGGCGGGCCAAGTCGGGAAAGGGCGCTGGTGCAGAGAGTGCGAAGGGGCTGTTGTCGCTGGCCTCAGCCTGCTCCAGGGAGCGGCGGCGTAGCCAGGTAGCGAGTGCCGCCAGCTCTGCTTCCCAAGGCAGTTGCAGGTGATGAAACGGCCGTGGGCGCCACAGCGCCTGATGCTGCAGAAGAAAGCTGTCCAGGTCCTGGAAGCGGGTGAGCAGATCGCCAGAGGTAAGGATGGGCTCGGACATGGCGCTCATGCGTCGGGTTGAGCCGGGCTGCCAAGTGGCCGCCCGGTTGGCTTAGGCTCTGTACGAAAAGTGCCTGCGCTCGCTGATGCTTCGTTAAAAACCGGTTCGGAATGCTCATTTACCACTCGTAAACTGCGCTTCCTCACCGGTTTTTGCCTCGCCTGACCTTCGCTCGACGACTTTTCGTACAGAACCTAGCGACCCTGGCAGGCGTCAACGCGCAACCAGCGCTCCAGCAGGCGGAAGGCGCGCACCAGAACGAAGGCGATGACCAGGTAGAACAGGCCAGCGGCAAAGAAGATCTCCACCGGCAGGTAGGTGCGCGCGATGATGGTGCGCGCCATGCCGGTCAGCTCGAGCAGCGTCACGGTGCTGGCCAGGGCGCTGGCCTTGAGCATCAGGATCACTTCGTTGCTGTAGGCCGGCAGGCCGATGCGCGCTGCGCGTGGCAGGACGATGTAGAACATGGTCTTGGCCCGCGACATGCCCAGTGCGCGGGCTGCTTCCACTTCACCGGGCGGTACGGCCTGAATGGCACCGCGCAGGATCTCGGCGATATAGGCAGCGGTGTGCAGGGTCATGGTGATGATCGCGCACCAGTAGGGATCGCGAAGGTAGGGCCAGAGTGGGCCCTGGCGTACGGCGTCGAACTGCGCCAGGCCGTAGTAGACCAGGAACAGCTGCACCAGCAGTGGTGTACCGCGAAAGAAGAAGATGTAGCCATAGGGCAGGGCGCGCACGTACCAGTGCTTGGATGCGCGGGCGATGCCCATCGGCAGTGCGAGGATCAGGCCCGCGACGACGGCGATGGCCACCAGTTCCAGGGTCAGCAGCGCGCCTTCGGACAGGCGCGGCAGCCACTTGATGATGACGGTCCAGTTCAGGCTGGAAAGGCTCGACCAAAGCGCATAAGCGACGAGAAGGCCTGCTGCGAGCCAGGCGACGATAGCGGCGTTCTTTCTCATGAGGCGCTCCGGACGAAGCCGCGACTGGCGCGCTTCTCAAGGAAATACAGGCCGATCATGGCGAGAACGGTCAGGCCCAGATAAATGAAGGCTGCGACCATGTAGAAGGTGAAGGGCTCCTTGCTGGCAGTCACCGCAATCTGCGAGCGGCGCATGATTTCCTCCAGGCCGATCACCGACACCAGCGCGGTGTCCTTCATCAGGATCATGAACAGGTTGCCCAGGCCGGGCAGGGCGATACGCCACATCTGCGGCAGGATCAGCTTCCAGAGAATGCGCGCCTTGGACATGCCGAGCGCAAGACCGGCTTCGCGGTGGCCCTTGGGTATGGCCAGGATGGCGCCACGGAACACCTCGGTGGCGTAGGCACCGAAACACAGGCCGAGGGCGATGGTGCCCGCAGCGAAGGCGGAGAGTTCGAGGCTCTCGACACCTAGCAGGTCGGCCAGGCTGCGCATCAGGCCAACTGTGCCGAAATAGATCAGCAGCACCCAGAGCAGTTCGGGCACGCCGCGCACGAGGGTGGAATAGCTGCCGCCGAGCCACTGCAGCGGCTTGTACGGCGAAGTCTTGGCCAGCGCGCCGAGCAGGCCGAGCACCAGACCTACAGCCAGCGCACAAAGCGCCAGTTGGATGGTCATCAGGGTGCCGGCGGCCAGGGCGGGGCCGAATCCGTGGAGTTCGAAAATCATCGGAGGGCTCGGGCAACTGCGCCGCCCAATGGGCGACGCAATGCCTTCAGGTCATCAATAGATGCTGAACGGGAAGTACTTGTCGTTGATCTGCTTGTAGGTGCCGTCTTCGATGATGGCTTGCAGAGCGGTATTCAGCTTCTCGCGCAGCGGGTCGCCCTTGCGCACGGCGATGCCGATCTTGTCGTTGTCGAATACCGGGTCGCCCTTGAACTCGAAGTCCTTGCCGGCGTCGCTCTTGAGCCATTCCCAGTTGACGAAGGTGTCGGCCAGCACGCCATCGAGACGGCCGGAGGCCAGGTCGAGGTAGGCGTTTTCCTGGGTGTCATACAGCTTGATGTCGACCACCTTGTCCAGGTTGTCTTCCAGCCAGGTGCCGGCGATGGTGGCGCGCTGCGCACCGATCACCTTGCCTTTGAGGCTGCCGGCATCGGTCTTGAAGTCGCTGGTTTTAGGGGCGATGAACTGCAGCTTGTTGGTGTAGTACGGTTCGGTGAAATCGACCGCGGCCTGACGCTCTTCGGTGATCGACATCGAAGCGATCAGGAAGTCGAACTTCTTGGCGTTCAGGGCTGGAATGATGCCATCCCAGTCGGAGGTGACCACTTCGCATTCGGCCTGCATCTTGGCGCACAGCGCCTGGCCGATTTCCACGTCGAAGCCGGTGACCTTGCCACTGGCGTCGATCAGGTTGAAGGGCGGGTAGGCGCCTTCGGTGCCGAGTTTCAGTTTGTCAGCTGCGACAGCGCTGGTGCCGAAAGCCAGGGTAGCGGCTGCGGCCAGCAGGATCTTCTTATAGTTCTGCATGCATGTTGCTCCGTGTTAGCGATTGCTGGACATGAATTGTTTACAGCGTGCCGAGTTCGGGTTGTCAAACACCTGAGCGGGTGGCCCCTGTTCCTCGACCAGGCCCTGGTGGAGAAACACCACCTCGCTGGACACCTGGCGAGCGAAACTCATTTCATGGGTCACCAGCAGCATGGTGCGACCCTCGTCGGCAAGCGCGCGAATCACATTAAGCACTTCTTGTACCATCTCCGGGTCGAGCGCCGAAGTCGGCTCGTCGAACAGGATCACCTTGGGCTGCATGGCCAGGGTGCGGGCGATGGCCGCGCGTTGCTGCTGGCCGCCGGAAAGCTGGTTGGGGTAGACGTGACGTTTGTCGGCGATACCGACCTTGGCCAGCAGCGCTTCAGCCACCTCGATGGCCTCGGCCTTGCTCTGGCCGAGCACGCGACGTGGCGCCTCGATGATGTTGTCGAGCACGCTCATGTGCGGCCACAGATTGAAATTCTGGAAGACGAAACCGATCTCGCTGCGCAGGCGGTTGATCTGCCTGTTGTCGGCGGCAACCAGCTCACCGTTCTTCGCGGCCTTGAGCTTGAGTTCCTCGCCAGCGACGAAAATCTGACCCTTGTGCGGGTTTTCCAGCAGATTGATGCAACGCAGGAAGGTGGACTTGCCGGAGCCGGAGGAGCCGAGAATGGAGATGACGTCGCCATCTTTGGCGGTCAGGGAAATACCCTTGAGCACTTCGAGATCGCCGTAGCGCTTGTGCAGGTTGCGGATTTCCAGCGCGGGCGTCGCCTCGGCCATGGGGTGGTGTCCTCTTCTTCTTCGAATGCGCTCCGGCGTACGGCGGGCCGTCCTGGCTGGCGGCCAAGCTAGCATAGCGTTTCCGTGACCGCCAAGCCGTTTGCTGGCCCATGGCTTGCTCTATGGTCAGGGTGTCGCCTGGTTACAGCAGGTTGTCGCGCAGATGCAAAACGGGTCGATCAGCTTACGTCGTTCAAATACGGCTCGACCATGTCATCGACGTGCTGCTCATGTTTTGAGCAATGCGTTGAAGAGGTCACTTGTATTTGCCGCTGAGCTCACCCGTGTTTGAGGTGAAATAGCGTTTATTCGATTGCGCTGCTACGAGGCAAGAGACGCCAAGCCCATTTTTGTAAGAGCATGCGGACGCAGCTTGGAGGTCTAAAAACAGAAAACCCCCGATACCAGCGGTATCGGGGGTTTCGGTATTCATGGTGCCCAGGGACGGAATCGAACCGCCGACACGGGGATTTTCAATCCCCTGCTCTACCAACTGAGCTACCTGGGCTAACGGGGCGCTATTAGACGGATTTGAAGGATCAGTGTCAAGCGCGGGTTTGAAAAATATTTAATTATTTCGGGCGCTTAGGCTCGTGACGGGTAGGGTGCGCCGTGCGCACGGCCTTGCAGATGCCCTGATACGCATGGCGCACCCTACGCCTGTCTTATTCGCTTGGCGGTACGTAGCCTTCGGCCTGGGCGTATTCCTCGCCGGAGAGGAACTTGTCCATCTCGGTTTGCAGGAACTTGCGGTCTTCGGCGTTCATCATGTTCAGACGACGCTCGTTGATCAGCATGGTCTGGTGTTTCTGCCACTCGTCCCAGGCCTGCTTGGACACGTTGGTGAAGATGTCTTCGCCTTTGGGGCCAGGGTAGGGCGCGCGATCCAGGCCGGGCAGTTCCTGTTTGTATTTGCGGCACAGCACGGTGCGGGTCATGTCGGTTCTCCAGCGGTAATGACTTGCGCCGCGCGTTTCAGCAGCTTCTTCACCGGGGCGGCGAGGCCCAGGCGCGGCGGGGTGGCGAGGTTATACCAGAGCCAGTCGGCCTCGGCCACGCGACCTGGCTGTTCGGTTACCTCGATCAACCAGGGTTCGATGGTCAGCTGGAAGTGGCTGAAGGTGTGGGTCAGGCCTTCCATTTCGCGGCGTTCGCCGAGTGCGAGCTGTTGCTGCTGGGCGAAGTCTGCGAGCTGTGCGAGATCGTCCAGTTCCGGCAGGCTCCAGAGTCCGCCCCACAGTCCCGTCGAGGGGCGGCGATAGAGCAGGATGTCGCCGGTTTCATTGACCAGCAGCGGCATCAGGGTGCGTTTCTGCGGCAGTGTCTTGCGCGGCTTGGGCACCGGATAGCGGATTTCCAGGCCGAGCAGGTGCGCCTGGCAGCCGCTGCGCACCGGGCACAGCAGGCAGGTGGGTTTGCTGCGCGTGCAGAGGGTGGCGCCGAGGTCCATCATCGCCTGGGTGTAGTGGTTGACCCGTGCGTGCGGGGTGAAGCGCTCGGCGACGTCCCACAGCTGTTTGGCCACCTTCGGCTCGCCAGGGTAGCCCTCCTGCGCGACGTAGCGCGCCAGCACGCGTTTGACGTTGCCGTCGAGGATCGGCGCGCGCAGGCCCATGCTCAGGCTGGCGATGGCGCCGGCGGTGGAGCGGCCGATGCCGGGCAGTTCGCTGAGCGCCTCTACGCTGCGCGGGAACTCGCCACCGTGCTCGCGCATGACGATCTGCGCGGTCTTCTGCAGGTTGCGCGCGCGGGTGTAGTAACCCAGGCCGGTCCACAGGTGCAGCACTTCGTCTTCCGGCGCTTCGGCCAGGTCCTTCACGGTGGGCAGCGCGGCCATGAAGCGGTCGAAGTAGCCAAGCACGGTACTGACCTGGGTCTGCTGCAGCATGATTTCCGACACCCAGACGCGGTAGGGCGTGATGTTCTGCTGCCAGGGCAGGTCCTTGCGCCCGTGCTGGTCGTACCAGGCCAGCACGGCGCCGTTGAATTGCTCGGGGCTCATCGGTTGAACAGGCCCTTGAGTGCGTCTTTCAGTTCTGGACTGACCTTGTCGCCGAGCTTCTCTTCCAGCTTCTCGGTCAGCTTGTTGCCGGCCAGGCGCGCGGCGATCTTGCCGAGGCCGTCCTGATCCAGGCGGCAGGCCTTGGCGCCGAGTTCCAGCGGGCCACGGCAACGCAGCGGCCATTCGATGCCGACGTAGCGCTCGTTGACCTGGCACGCCGGGTCCGGCATTTCGCGCTGGTCGCCTTCCAGGGTGATGCCGACCTTGTAGTCGAGGCCGAGCACGCGCAGGTCGAGGTCGCCGTTGCCGCTGACTGCCAGGCCCGGCACCTGGGCCTTGAGGTCGGGGTTGTGGGCGACGCCGTCGCGCACGCTGAGGCTGCCCTTGAGTTCGCGGAAGGGGGTGTCCTTGCCGGTTGGCGGGTTGCTCAGTGCCTTGCGGTTGAGAGTGGCGATGCCACGGCACAGCTGCTGTTCGAGGTTGGCGTCGACCAGCACGCCGTCGTTGAGAACGAAGCTGGCGTTACCGTTGAGCGCTTCGACCCAGGCCTTCTGGCTGTTGCCACGGGTGTTGAACTTGGCGTCCAGGTCGAGCAGGCCCTTGATCGGCGAAGGCTGATCGTCCTTTTTCAGCAGCGGCTCCAGCGGTATGCGGCTCAGGCGCTTTTCCACGCTGAGCATCGGCTCGGCCTGGCGCACGTCGATGCGCCCGCTGCCGACGAAGCTGCCGCCCTGCAGTTTGCCGCGCGCCTCTTCCACGGTGATCAGGCCGCCACGGCCGTTGGCCTTGAGGTTGACGTCGCTGAGCTGATGCTTGTCGTAGGTGAGCTGGGCGAGGCTGAGCGCCAGTTGCAGGTCGAGTTTGCGCAACTGATCCACCGGCAGCACTTTGTCGTCGCTCCAGGCCTGCTGGGTGGGTTTGTTGGGCAGTGGGGTGGAGCCGTCCTTGCCGGCGCCGGCGATGCTGTCCTTGACCTCGGCCTTGCGCGCTGCCGCGGCGCTGTCCTGGGTTTTTGGCGGCAGGTAGCGGTTCAGGTCGAGCCTGTCGCCCTTGAGGTCAGCGCGCAGGGCCTGCTTGGCGAAGTCGCTCACACCGAGGTTGCCGCTGAAGGTGCTGCCGTCGAGTTTGAGGTTGAGCTCTTCGAGCATCATGCCCTTGCTCGAACCGTTCAGGCGGCTGACCAGTTCGAACTGGCTGAGACTATCGGCGGCCTGCATGGCCGGCAGTTCGACGCCGACGCCGTCGAGGAATTCACGCAGGTTGAGCGAGGCGATGGACAGCCCGCCGGAAATCCTGGCGTCCTTGTCCAGTTCGCGTGCCTTGATTTCGCCGAGGGCGCGCAGCTGGTTGGCGGAGAGCTTGAGGCCATTCCACTCGGCGATGTTGGCGGCCAGGTCGACCAGCAGTTGGCCCTGGGCGGAGAAGTTGAGGGTCTTGCCCTTGAGCGGCTCGCCCGAGGCTTCGCCGGCCAGTTTCAGGTCTTCGAACTGGTAGCGCTTGAGCGCGCGGTCGAAACGCAGCTGGCCTTCAACCTCGCTGCGTGCGCGCAGCACCGGCTGATTGGTGCCGAAGAAGGCGCTGAGTTTGACCGGGATACTGGCGCCTTCGCGGATGGCGCCGGTTTTCAGCTCGATGTTCTCGACGGTGAATTGCTGACCCTTCTGCGCGTCGCTGTAATCAACGCGCGAGTTGCTCAGGGTGAGGCTGTCGATATCCAGCTTGACCGGTTGGCCGGCCGGTTTGTCGCTCGGCTGGCTCGGCGGCGTGGTGTCGCTCGGCGCCGGCTCGCCAGGTGCTTGCTGTGGCGCACTGGCCTGGGCCGGGCGGCCGACGCCTTCCCAGTTACCACGGCCTTTGTCGTCACGCTGCAGGTTGAGATTGAGGCCGTCGACGCGGATATCGCTCATCTGCACTTCCTTGCGCAGCAGTGGCATCACGCGCACTGACAGGCCGATCATGCGCAGGTCGGCGAAGGGCTTTTCCGGGGTGTCGGCGCTGGCCAGGGTGGCGTCGGTGAGTTCCAGGCCCAGCCAGGGGAACAGGCTCCAGCCGATGTCGCCCCTGAGCTGCAGTTCGAGGTTGGCCTTGTCGCGAGCGATCTGGCGAATCTCGTCCTTGTAGTCGTTGGGGTCGAACAGATGAGTCAGGGCGAACAGCAGCGCCACTACGATCAGCAGCAAGCCGAGAAAGAAAAGGCCCAGGATCTTGCCTAACGCTTTCATGGACGGGTCCTTGGTTTCGAGAGCTGGAATGGCGGTTTGCAGACGACTGCCGATTATAGCGTCATGCCGTCATGTCCAGGCGCCTGCTTGAGGCGGTGAGCGGGGATCGGCTCGAGCTTGGATCGGAATAGGTTCGAGCGGTTCCCCGGCGCTGCGGCGTGCAGCAGGCGGGGTGTATCGACAGTATCTATCACGCAATAGATGAGGCCTTTTGGGTTTTTGCAAAAAAAACAAGAAATCTGCATGAATTGATAAAAATTGACTTCTTGCGCGGCGATTTGTCGCGCCCTGGTGCTACTCTCCGCAAGCTTTTGCTTCGGCGAGCTGATGCGATTGCCCTTGCTTGCTCGTAACCATAAGAAGAGACCTCTCTATGACTGACGCCTTTGTATTGGACGGCGATGTGGCGAAGCCTGCATTCCTGTCCAAAGAGCGCATCATCGCGCGACCCGGTTTCAACCGTTGGCTGGTTCCGCCAGCCGCTCTCGCTATTCACCTGTGTATTGGCATGGCCTACGGCTTCTCGGTGTTCTGGTTGCCGCTGTCGAAAGCGGTCGGCATCACTGCCGCCACGGCCTGCGTACCGGAAATGGGCTTCTTCGAGCAGGTCTTCGCCAGTAACTGCGACTGGCAGATTTCCATGCTCGGCTGGATTTACACCCTGTTCTTCGTGTTCCTCGGCTGCTCGGCTGCCATCTGGGGTGGCTGGCTGGAGCATGCTGGCCCGCGCAAGGCTGGCGTGGTTTCCGCGCTGTGCTGGTGCGGTGGTCTGCTGATTTCCGCGCTGGGTATCTACACTCACCAGATCTGGCTGCTATGGCTGGGTTCGGGGGTAATCGGCGGTATCGGTCTCGGCCTGGGCTACATCTCGCCAGTTTCGACCCTGATCAAGTGGTTTCCGGACAAGCGCGGCATGGCGACCGGCATGGCGATCATGGGCTTCGGTGGTGGTGCGATGGTCGGTGCGCCGCTGGCGGCGATTCTGATGAATCACTTCGCTTCGGCTGAAGGCGTTGGCGTCTGGCAGAGTTTCGTGGTCATGGCGGTGATCTACTTCATCTTCATGATGGGCGGCGCGCTGTCCTACCGCGTACCGCCGACTGGCTGGAAGCCGGCAGGCTGGACCGCGCCGGTGGCCAAGGCCAACAACGCGATGATCACCAAGGGGCACGTGCATGTGAATACCGCGTGGAAGACCCCGCAATTCTGGCTGGTCTGGGCTGTGCTGTGCCTTAACGTGTCGGCGGGTATCGGCATCATCGGCATGGCTTCGCCTTTGCTGCAGGAAGTCTTCGCCGGCAAGCTGATCGGTGTCGACCTGGCATTCAACGAACTCAGTTCCGCGCAACTGGTCGAGATCGCCGCCATCGCCGCCGGGTTCACCGGTCTGCTCAGTCTGTTCAACATCGGCGGCCGCTTCTTCTGGGCCTCCTGCTCTGACTTCATCGGGCGCAAGGGCACCTACTTCGTGTTCTTCGGTCTGGGGTTCGCGCTCTACGCTTCGGTGCCGATGCTGGGTCAGCTGGGCAGCCTGGCGCTGTTCGTGTTGGCGTTCTGCATCATCCTGTCGATGTACGGCGGCGGCTTCGCCACCGTGCCGGCCTACCTGGCCGACCTGTTCGGCACGCAGATGGTCGGCGCGATTCATGGTCGCCTGCTGACCGCCTGGGCAGTGGCAGGTGTGCTCGGTCCGGTGCTGGTCAACTACCTGCGCGAGTACCAGCTGAGCATCGGGGTGGAGAAGGCTGCGGCCTACGACATCACCCTGTATATCCTGGCCGGCCTGCTGGTGCTGGGCTTCATCTGTAACGCCCTGGTGCGTCCGGTGGCGCCGAAGTACTTCATGACCGAGGCCGAGCTGGCCGCCGAGCGCGCCCATGGCGAGAAGTCGGCGCCGGCAGCGAGCGAGCTGGAGTGGTCGGCTGACCCGTCGAGCAAGCCGGTGGCAGTCGCTGCCTGGCTGGTGGTGGGTATTCCGCTGGCCTGGGGTGTGTGGATCACCCTGCAGAAGACCGTCGTGCTGTTCCAGTAACGTCGTGCTTGTGGAAAAGCCCGCGCAGGCCTGTCGTCTGCGCGGGCTTTTTCGTTTCTGGCCGTTCGACCATCGCCGGTAGCCGTTGTCGCCCCTGCACGCCTATAATGCTGGCCTTTTTCCGTTAGTGATTCGTGGAGCTGGTGATGGCCGAACGTACGGCATTCGTCGAGCGCAACACCCTGGAGACCCAGGTCAAGGTTTCGATCAACCTGGATGGCACCGGCAAGGCGCGCTTCGATATCGGTGTGCCCTTTCTCGAGCACATGCTCGACCAGATCGCCCGTCATGGTCTGATCGACCTCGATATCGAGTGCAAGGGCGATCTGCATATCGACGACCACCACACCGTCGAGGACGTCGGTATTACTCTCGGTCAGGCTTTCACCAAGGCCATTGGCGACAAGAAAGGGATGACCCGTTACGGCCATTCCTATGTACCGCTGGACGAGGCGCTGTCGCGCGTGGTGATCGACTTCTCCGGTCGCCCTGGCCTGCAGATGCACGTGCCGTTCACCCGCGCGGTGGTCGGTAACTTCGACGTCGATCTGTTCCAGGAATTCTTCCAGGGCTTCGTCAACCACGCGCTGGTGTCGCTGCACATCGACAACCTGCGTGGGCACAACACCCACCACCAGATCGAAACCGTGTTCAAGGCCTTCGGCCGCGCGCTGCGCATGGCCGTGGAGCTGGATCCGCGCATGGCCGGGCAGATGCCGTCGACCAAGGGTTGCTTATAAATGCAGACCGTAGCCGTAATCGACTATGGCATGGGCAACCTGCACTCGGTGGCCAAGGCGCTGGAGCACGTAGGGGCCGGTCGCGTACTGGTGACCAGCGATGCCAAGGTGATCCGCGAGGCTGATCGTGTGGTGTTCCCCGGTGTCGGTGCGATTCGCGACTGCATGGCCGAGATCAGGCGCCTGGGCTTCGACGAGCTGGTGCGTGAAGTCAGCGCCGACCGTCCCTTCCTCGGCATCTGCGTCGGCATGCAGGCGCTGCTCGAGCGTAGCGAGGAGAACGACGGCGTCGATTGCATTGGCCTGTTCCCCGGTCAGGTGCGCTTCTTCGGCAAGGATCTGAACGAAGATGGCGAGCGCCTCAAGGTGCCGCACATGGGCTGGAACGAGGTCAGCCAGGCAGTGAAGCACCCGCTCTGGCACGACATCCCGGAGCACGCGCGCTTCTACTTCGTGCACAGCTATTACATCGAGGCTGGCAAGCCGCAGCAGGTGGTCGGTCGCGGTCACTACGGCAAGGACTTCGCCGCAGCGCTGGCCGAGGGCTCGCGCTTCGCCGTGCAGTTCCACCCGGAGAAGAGCCACACCCACGGCCTGCAGCTGCTGCAGAACTTCGCCGCCTGGGATGGCCGCTGGTAATGGCTCGCGCCAAGGCACCCAGTCTGGCGCTCGAACCTGCCCAGGAGCAGGCCGCGCTGCTGATGCTGCAACGCTTTCTCGACGAGCGTTTCGAGCTGCAACTGGGCACCTTCGAAGTGCAGGAAGTCCTCGACCAGATCACCCGCGAGCTGGCGCCGCACTATTACAACAAGGCGATTCTCGATGTTCAGGCGCACCTGAAAGACAGGTTCGAGAGCATCGAGAGCGACCTCTGGGCGCTCGAGAAGAGCTGAGCGTCTTACCGAATTCAAACTTGAGCAGGTTCAACCGATGCTGATTATCCCCGCTATCGATCTGAAGGACGGCGCCTGCGTGCGTCTGCGCCAAGGCCGCATGGAAGACTCCACGGTGTTCTCCGATGACCCGGTGAGCATGGCCGCCAAGTGGGTCGAGGGTGGCTGCCGTCGTCTGCATCTGGTCGATCTCAATGGTGCTTTCGAAGGCCAGCCGGTCAACGGTGAAGTGGTCACCGCCATCGCCAAGCGCTACCCGACTCTGCCGATCCAGATCGGCGGCGGCATCCGTACTCTGGAGACCATCGAGCACTACGTGCGCGCCGGGGTCAGCTACGTGATCATCGGCACCAAGGCCGTGAAAGAGCCGGAGTTCGTCACCGAGGCGTGCAAGGCCTTTCCTGGCAAGGTGATTGTCGGTCTGGATGCCAAGGACGGCTTCGTCGCCACCGACGGCTGGGCTGAAGTGTCCAGCGTGCAGGCCACCGACCTGGCCAAACGCTTCGAGGCTGATGGCGTCTCCGCCATCGTTTATACCGACATCGCCAAGGACGGCATGATGCAGGGCTGCAACGTCGAGGCCACCGCTGCACTGGCCGCTGCCAGCAAGATTCCGGTGATCGCTTCCGGTGGCATCCACAACCTCGGCGATATCGAGAAGCTGCTGCTGGCGCGTTCGCCCGGCATCATCGGCGCCATCACCGGGCGTGCGATCTACGAAGGCACTCTGGACGTGGCCGAAGCGCAGGCCTTTTGCGACACCTTCAAGGGTTAAGCCGTAGGGCGGGTGAAACCCGCCGCAATTGACGCAATCTTTATCGGTGGGTTGCACCCACCCTACGGGAGCTCCGTATGGCACTGGCTAAACGCATTATCCCCTGCCTCGACGTGGACAACGGCCGTGTGGTCAAGGGCGTCAAGTTCGAGAACATCCGCGACGCCGGCGACCCGGTGGAAATCGCTCGCCGCTACGATGAGCAGGGCGCCGACGAGATCACCTTCCTCGACATCACCGCCAGCGTCGACGGTCGCGATACCACGCTGCACACCGTCGAGCGCATGGCCAGCCAGGTGTTCATCCCGTTGACCGTCGGTGGTGGCGTGCGCACCGTGCAGGACATTCGCAACCTGCTCAATGCCGGCGCCGACAAGGTGTCGATCAACACTGCTGCGGTGTTCAACCCCGAGTTCGTCGGCGAGGCTGCCGCGCGTTTCGGCTCGCAGTGCATCGTCGTCGCCATCGACGCGAAGCGTGTTTCCGCGCCGGGTGAGTCGGGCCGCTGGGAGATCTTCACCCATGGCGGACGCAAACCGACCGGCCTGGATGCCGTGGCGTGGGCGCGCAAGATGGAAGAGCTGGGCGCCGGTGAGATCCTGCTGACCAGCATGGATCAGGACGGTGTGAAGAGCGGTTATGACCTCGGTGTGACCCGCGCCATCAGCGAGGCCGTGCGCGTGCCGGTGATCGCCTCCGGTGGTGTCGGCAACCTGCAGCACCTGGCCGACGGCATCCTCGAAGGCAAGGCCGATGCCGTGCTGGCCGCGAGCATCTTCCACTTCGGCGAGTACACCGTGCCGGAAGCCAAGGCCTACCTGGCCAGCCGCGGTATCGTGGTGCGCTAGGTTCTGGCCTGTTGGCCGCTTGGCTAGACGGGTATCTAAAGCTGCGGGCGAGTCGACGGCAAAGTGCCAGCGATGCGACTAAAATTGCCCGCCATTCCTGAATCCTATGCCCTCTGCCTCTGGCGGATGGCATTCCCTTGCCGAACTTTCCGACACGGAGTCCCCATGTTCCTTCTTCGATTCGTGACCATCCTGGCGCTCTTCTGCGGTCTGAACCTCGCGCGCGCAGAGTCGCTGGTATTGCTCACGGAAAACCTGCCACCGTTCAACATGTCAGTCAGTGGCAACAACTTCGCGCGGGACGACAACGTCACCGGCATCAGTGCCGATATCCTGCGCGCGGTCTGCGCGCGCGCCGAGGTTGATTGTCAGCTGATCCTGCGTTTCCCCTGGCAGCGCGTATACCAACAGACCCTGAGCGATGCCGGTTACGGCCTGTTCTCGACCGCGCGCACGGCAGAGCGCGAGAAGCTGTTCAAGTGGGTCGGCCCCATCGCCAGTAACGAATGGGTGCTGTTCGCCAAAGGCGACAGCGCCATCCAGCTGGGCTCGCTGGAGGATGCACGGCGTTATCGCATCGGTGGCTATAAAGGCGACGCCAAGACTCAGTTCCTGCTCGATCGTGGGCTGGAGGTGCAGACGGCGTTGCGTGATAGCGAAAACGTCAAGAAGCTGGAAAAGGGTCAGATCGATTTGTGGGTTACCTCCAATCAGGCGGGACGTTTCGTCGCGCGCCAGGAGGGCCTGGAGAATCTGAAGGTGGTGCAGAATCTGCACACCGCCGATCTCTACCTGGCGCTCAACCTGCAGACACCTGACGAGCTGGTGCAGAAGTTGCAAAGTGCATTGGACTCGCTGCGGGCCGAGGGTGCGTTGAAGAGTATCGAGGCGCGCTACTGAGGCACACTGCCAGTAATCGCTGGGCCGGGGAGGGCGCGGCGGTTATCCTGAGGCGGTCTGCCTTTTCATAGAAAGAGAAATGTCATGTTCAAACGTCTGCTAATCGTGCTCGCTGGCACCCTTATGGTGCTCGCTGGTGCGGTGCGCGCCGAAGTGGATCCGAACTACAGCGTGGTCCTGCTGACCGAGAATTTCCCGCCTTACAACATGGCGATCAACGGCAAGAACTTCGCTCAGGAAGACAACATCGATGGCATTGCCGTGGATGTGGTCAGAGAGATGTTCAAGCGTGCCGGGGTCAAGTACAGCCTGACCCTGCGGTTCCCCTGGGATCGCATCTACAAGCTGGCGCTGGAAAAGCCGGGCTACGGCGTCTTCGTCACCGCGCGCCTGCCGGAGCGTGAGGAATTGTTCAAGTGGGTTGGCCCGATCGGTCCTGACGACTGGGTGCTGCTGGCCAAGGGTGACAGTTCGATCAATCTGGCCAGCCTGGATGAGGCCAAGCAGTATCGCATCGGCGCCTACAAGGGCGACGCCATCTCAGAATACCTGGTGGACAAGGGCGTGGAGCACAGCACCTCGTTGCGTGACCAGGAAAATGCACGCAAGCTGGTGGCCGGGCAGATCGATCTCTGGGCCACGGGTGACCCTGCTGGCCGCTACCTGGCCAAGCAGGAGGGTGTCTCCGGCCTGCGGACCGTATTGCGCTTCGATAGCGCCGAGCTGTACCTGGCGCTGAACAAGGACACGCCCGACGAGATCGTCGCCAAGCTTCAGGCAGCGCTGGATCAGATGCGTGCCGAAGGCTTCGTCGACGATATTCTCAACAGCTACCTGTAAGCACCGAACACGCGACCAGCCAAGAGCTGGTCGTTTGCCACGGACGGCAGAGCCACTGAGTGCCAATGACCGGGCTCGGGCCCATGCAAGGATGTCGCTAGCCATAACCAAAATCATGCGAGCGGTACGTCTTATGCTGAATACTCTGAAGAAAAGCCTGTTTGTCGCCTTGTTCATGCTCTGTGGTTCCGCGCACGCGGAGTTGCCGCAGGATTACAAGGTGGTGCTGCTGACCGAGAATTTCCCGCCCTTCAACATGGCGGTGGACGACAAGAACTTCGCCCGTGACGATGGTATTGACGGCATCAGTGCCGACATCGTGCGCGAGATGTTCAAGCGCGCCGGCATCGACTACACCCTGACCCTGCGCTTCCCCTGGGACCGCCTGTATCGCCTGACGCTGGACAAACCCAACTACGCGCTGTTCTCCACCACCTATACCGAGGAGCGCAAGCCGCTGTTCAAATGGGTCGGCCCGATTGCCAAGACTGGTTGGGTGTTGCTCGCCGCGCCGGGTAACGACATCAAGGTGTCGAGTCTGCAGGACGCTGCCAAGTATCGTATCGGCGCCTACAAGAACGATGCGGTCAGCCAGAACCTGGAGAGCCAGGGCCTGGAGCCGATCAACGCCCTGCGTGACCAGGAGAACGTGAAGAAGCTGGTGCGCGGGCAAATCGACCTGTGGGCTACCACCGACCCGGTGGGTCGTTATCTGGCCAAGCAGGAAGACGTCACCGGCCTCAATACCGTGCTGCGTTTCAGGGATGCCGAGCTGTATCTGGCGCTGAACAAGGACACCCCGGACGAGGTGGTGCAGCGCCTGCAGAAGGCGCTGGATGAGTTGCGCAGCGAAGGCTTCATCGACGAGATTACCGAAAACTACCTGTAATCCTGTCCGGTTCCAAAACCCTGGGTTGTCGCGGGACCGTCTAGGCCATGCGCACCAGTCGTGACGATGGTGCCTGCGTCGGTGCGCACGGCGCACCCTACGGGTAGGTGATCGCTGTACTGCGCGTTGACATGAAAAGCCCGGACAGTTGTCCGGGCTTTTTCGTATGGCCGTATCGCCTCAATTGCCGCGTGTGACGCTCAGGCCCTTGAGCAGGTTTAGAGCCTGGCTCAGCTGGTAGTCGTCGTCCTGCGGGCGTTCTGTGCGCGCCGCCTGTGCGGCCTTGCTCGGGCGGTCGGCGCCGCCGTTGCCATTGCCCAGATGGCCTTGCAGGTCGGCTTCCTTGATGCCTTCGCTGTCCTGCTCGCGGGTGAGCTTGGCGCGCGCCACTTCGATGTCAGGGATGATGCCCTGAGCCTGGATCGAGCGGCCGTTGGGCGTGAAGTACAGTGCCGTGGTCAGCTTCAGCGCGCGGTCGTTGTTCAGCGGCAGTACGGTCTGTACCGAACCTTTGCCGAAGCTGTCGGTGCCCATCAGTACCGCGCGTTTGTGATCCTGCAGCGCACCGGCGACGATCTCCGAGGCAGAGGCGCTGCCGCCATTGATCAGCACCACCAGCGGTACCCCTTCGCTGGCGTCGGCCGGGTCGGCGTTGAAGCGCAGTTCGGAATTGGCCAGGCGGCCTTCGGTGTAGACGATCAGGCCGCTCTTGAGGAAGTGGTCGGTGACTTCCACGGCTGCCTGCAGAACGCCGCCTGGGTTGTTGCGCAGGTCCATGACCAGGCCGCGCAGTTTCTTGTTGCCGTTGTCCTGGCGCAGTTTGGTCAGTGCCTTGCCGACCTCCTCGCCGGTGTTGACCTGGAATTGCGAGATGCGCAGATAGCCATAGCCGTCTTCGAGCATCTGGCTCTTCACGCTGCGCACCTTGATCACCGCGCGGGTCAGGGTCAGGTCGAACGGGCGACCGCCATCGCGCACCAGGGTCAGCTCGATCTTGCTGCCGGCCTTGCCGCGCATCTTGTCCACGGCTTCCATCATCGACAGGCCCTTGGTCGGCTGGCCATCGATCTTGACAATCAGGTCGCCGGGCTGGATGCCGGCCTTCGATGCCGGGGTATCGTCGATCGGCGAGACCACCTTGACGAAGCCATCCTCCATGCCGACCTCGATGCCCAGGCCGCCGAATTCACCGCTGGTGCTCTCCTGCAACTCGGCGAAAGCTTCCGGTTCGAGGTAAGCCGAGTGCGGGTCGAGGTTGCTGAGCATGCCCTTGATGGCATTTTCCAGCAGGGTCTTGTCGCTCACCGGCTCGACATAGGCTGCCTTGATGCGGTCCATCACCTCGGCGAAGGTGCGCAGATCATCCAGCGGCAGCGGGGCCTTGCCGCTCGCCGCCGCTGCCGGCGCGGGGGCAGGCTCGGCGGCGTGCAGGGCTGGAGCGCCGAGCAGCAGCCCGAGGGCCAGGGCCAGGCAGGTGGGGCGGAAGCGATGAGACATGAAAAGAACTCCTAAATGAATAAGGCGCTACCCGACTATAAGCCTGGTTATCCCTGCGCGCGGCACCACTGTGCCGGATCACTCGGGCGACCATTCTGGCGAATGGCGAAGTACAGTGCCGATGTTTCCTGGCCACCGCTGCTACCAACGGTGGCGATGGGATCGCCGGCCTTGACCACGTCCCCGGCATTCTTCAGCAGGTTCTGGTTGTGGCCATACAGGCTCAGGTAACCATTGCCATGGTCGAGAATGACCAACAGGCCGGCGCCACGCAACCAATCGGCGAATACCACGCGCCCACCATGCACGGCACGTACCTGACTGCCGGAGGGCGCACCGATCAGTACGCCATCCCACTTAGTACGAGCGTCGCCGCCGCGAGGGGTTCCGTAGCGTGCTACCAGTCGGCCATCGACCGGCCACGGCAACTTGCCACGTGCGCTGGCGAAAGGTCCGCCGTATACAGCACCAGATGTCACCAATGGGCCGCTTGGCTGGCTGGGCTGCTGGCCTGGCCGAGCCTGCTCTGCCTGCTGTGCGGCCAGGGCGCGCTTGCGCGCCTCTTCAGCCTCGCGCGCCTGGCGGGCCAGGGTTTCTTCGATGGTCTTCAGTACGCGACCCAGCTCGGCCTGTTCCTGCTGGCGCGCCTTGAGTCGCTGATCACGGGTGGCGAAGTCGCGGTTGAGCTTGGCCAGGGCCTGCTGGCGTTCCTTGCGCGCTTCGGAGAGCCGGGCGTGGCGTTCATCCAGGCTTGCCTTCTGCGCCTGTAGCTGGGCCTGGTGGCTGTTGATTTCCTGCTCGACGTTGGCCAACTGGCGCAAGGTCTCGTTGAACGCGGCGAGCTGTTCGAGACGGGCCTGGCTGAGGTAGTCGTAATAGGTGAGCGTACGGGAAAATTTTTCCGGGTTCTGCTGGTTGAGCAGCAGCTTGACGTATTCCTGGCGGCCGCTCTGATAGGCCGCGCGGGCCTGGATAGCGATCAGTCGTTGCTGTTCAGTGCGCGCGCCCTGGAGTTTTTTTTTCTCCTGATCCAGGCGCTGGATTTCCTGCTCGCTGCCCTTGAGCTCGCGCTGCAGTTCCTTGACCTGGCCTTCCAGGTCGCCCATCTCGGTCTCGGTCCTCTTCAGCTGCTGCTGCACGCCGGATTTCTCCTGCTGCAGTTTCTCCAGCAGCTTCTTCAATTCGGCGACGTCCTGGCGCGCCGCTTCCAGCTGGCGCTGGGTATCGGCGCGCTGATCGGCGATGGCCGGAGCGATCAGGCTGCTGAACAGAATCAGGGCAAGGATGCGAAGCATGGGCGGGGCGATACCTGGCGGAGTAGCGAATGGCGCTTAGTATGCCTAAAAAACCGGCGGCAAGCTGCAAGCCACAAACAGCTAGAAGAGCGAACGTAGCGCGTAGCCCGGATGCTATCCGAGGGGAGATTCCCCGGATTGCAGCCGGGCGACGATGCTTGCGTTTTATTCCAGCTCGACGATGGTCTTGCCGGTCATCTCGGCCGGTTGTTTCATGCCCATCAGGTTGAGCAGGGTGGGCGCCACGTCGGCCAGCACGCCGCCTTCGCGGATGCGTGCCGGGCGTTTGCCTACATAGATGAACGGCACCGGCTCGCAGGTGTGGGCGGTGTGCGCCTGGCCGGTGCACTCGTCTTCCATTTGCTCGACGTTGCCGTGGTCGGCGGTGATCAGCGCTTCGCCGCCGACCTTCTCCAGCGCAGCGGTGATGCGGCCGACGCAGCTGTCGAGGGTTTCCACGGCCTTGACTGCAGCCTCGAACACACCGGTATGGCCGACCATGTCGCCGTTGGCGTAGTTGACGATGATCACGTCATAGCGCTGGTTTTCGATGGCATCGACGATCTTGTCGGTGACTTCCGGCGCGCTCATTTCCGGCTGCAGGTCGTAGGTGGCGACGTTCGGCGACGGAATCAGGATGCGTTCTTCGCCCTCGAACGGCTCTTCGCGGCCGCCGGAGAAGAAGAAGGTGACGTGGGCGTATTTCTCGGTCTCGGCGATGCGCAGCTGAGTCTTGCCGTTCTTCGCCAGATATTCGCCGAGCACGTTGGTCAGGGCTTCCGGGGCGAAGGCGCTGGGGGCCGGGATGCTCGCTGCGTACTGGGTGAGCATGACGAAGTTGACCTGCGGTGCGCGCTGGCGCTCGAACTCCTGGAAACCGGGCTCGACGAAGGCGCGGGTCAGCTCGCGGGCGCGGTCGGCGCGGAAGTTCATGAACACCACGGCGTCGCCGTCCTCGACTTGCACCGGCTCACCGATGGTGGTGGCCTTGACGAACTCGTCGCTCTCGCCGCGTTCGTAGGCGGCCTGCAGGCCTTCGACTGCGTTGGCGGCGTTGAACTGGCCGGCGCCGTCGACGATCAGGTGATAGGCCTGCTCGACACGGTCCCAGCGGTTGTCGCGGTCCATGGCGAAGTAGCGACCGGTGAGGCTGGCGATGCGGCCCTTGCCGAGGCGTACGAAGGCGGCATCCAGCAGCTCGATGGAGGGCTGTGCACTCTTCGGCGGCGTGTCGCGGCCATCGAGGAAGGCGTGCAGGTAGATCTTCTCGGCGCCACGCTTGGCAGCCAGTTCGGCCATGGCGACGATGTGATCCTGGTGGCTGTGTACGCCGCCATCGGAGAGCAGGCCGAGGATGTGCACGGCCTTGCCGGCGCCCACGGCCTTGTCCACCGCCTGGTTGATCGTGGCGTTGTCGAAGAATTCGCCGTCGCGAATCGCCTTGGTCACGCGGGTGAAATCCTGGTACACCACGCGGCCGGCCCCGAGGTTCATGTGGCCGACTTCGGAGTTACCCATCTGTCCGTCCGGCAGACCGACGTCCATACCGCTGCCGGAGATCAGGCCGTGCGGGCAGTTGGCGCGAAGGCGGTCGTACACCGGCGTGTTGGCGGCGTAGATAGCGTTGTACTCGGGTTTGTCGCTGTGACCGAAGCCGTCGAGGATGATCAGAACCAAGGGTTTTGGCGTGGCACTCATTAAGCTGGCTCGCTCTGCGTCTGAGGGGGCAATGAAACAGCCCGGCATTTTAGGGCCAAGCGCCTGGCGCGTCACTGCCAGACGGGGTTTGGCCGACCTGTGGGGCTGTGTATACTGGCCGACATTTTACCGTCCTGGGCCCTATAGATGTTCGCCAACCTGATTGAATTCATCATCAACCACTACGTCCTGAGTGGAATGTTCGCCGTTCTGCTGGTGTTGCTGATCATCACCGAAATGCGCAAGGGCGGGCAGAGCCTGTCGAGTCGCGAACTCACCGCGCTGGTCAACAGCGACAAGGGTGTGGTGCTCGACGTGCGTGCGCAGAAGGACTTCTCCGCCGGGCATATCGTCGATTCGCTGCACATCCCTTACGACAAGGTGGTGGCACGTGTCGCCGAGCTGGAAAAGCACAAGGCCAAGACCATCGTTGTCGTCGACGCCATGGGCCAGCATGCCGGCAGTGTCGCCCGCGAGCTGAAGAAGGCCGGTTTTACCGCCGCCAAGCTGTCCGGTGGCATCGCTACCTGGCGCGGCGACAACCTGCCGCTGGTGAAATGACATGACCAAGGTGGTCGTCTACTCCAGCGATTGGTGCCCCTACTGCATGCGCGCCAAGCAACTGCTGGCCAGCAAAGGGGTGGACTTCGAGGAAATTCGTGTCGACGGCCAGCCGGCCATCCGCGCGGAGATGACCCGCAAGGCTGGTCGCACCTCGGTGCCGCAAATCTGGATCGGCAGCACCCATGTGGGTGGCTGTGACGACCTCTATGCCCTGGAGCGCGCCGGCAAGCTCGACGCCCTGCTGCAGAGCCCCGCTTGAAACCTCAACGTTAAGGAAGGCAAACGCCATGACCGAGCAAGCCAACAGCGGCGCAGCCGCTGCCGATTCGCAGAACCCACAATTTTCCCTGCAGCGCATCTACGTCAAGGACCTGTCCTTCGAGGCGCCGAAGAGCCCGGAAATCTTCCGTCAGGAGTGGACACCGAGTGTCGGCCTGGATCTGAACACCCGCCAGAAGGCCCTGGAAGGCGACTTCCATGAAGTGGTGCTGACCCTGTCGGTCACCGTGAAGAACGGCGAAGAAGTCGCCTTCATCGCTGAAGTGCAGCAGGCCGGCATTTTCCTGATCAAGGGATTGGACGCCGCCTCGATGAGCCACACCCTCGGTGCCTTCTGTCCGAACATCCTGTTCCCGTATGCCCGCGAAGCGCTGGACAGCCTGGTGATCCGCGGCTCGTTCCCGGCCCTGATGCTGTCGCCGGTGAACTTCGACGCGCTGTATGCCCAGGAGCTGCAGCGCATGCAGCAGTCTGACGAAACCACCGCTCACTGAGCGCTCGGTTCGGTTGCATGAAGAAGCGCCCCTCGGGGCGCTTTTTTGTTGTGCGTGATCATGATCAGGTCGGTTGGTCAGTCGGTGCGCACGGCGCACCCTACAGATCACCGTCGGCGAAACCGTTCTGCCGCCAGGCCTCGTAAACGGTCACCGCCACGGTATTGGACAGGTTCAGACTGCGGCAACCGGCGCGCATCGGCAGGCGCACGCGCTGCTGCGGCGGCAGCGCGTTGCGCACGTCTTCGGGCAGGCCCCGGCTTTCCGGGCCGAACAGGAAGGCGTCGCCAGGCTGGTAGGCGATCTCGTGGAACGGCTGCGAGCCCTTGGTGGTGAAGGCGAACAGGCGCGGTTGGCCAAGGCTGTCTAGGCAGCTCTGCAGGTCCGGGTGGCGCTTGAGGGTGGCGTATTCGTGATAATCCAGGCCGGCGCGGCGCAGGCGCTTGTCGTCCAGTTCGAAGCCCAGCGGCTCGATCAGGTGCAGCTGGCAGCCGCTATTGGCGCACAGCCTGATAATGTTGCCGGTATTGGGCGGAATTTCCGGTTGAAAGAGGATGACGTGGAACATGCAACACTCCGAGCGCTGGGACGAGCGCCATTCTACGCCGCCAGAAGATCCACGGCCGCGTTTGCGCTGGCGTTTCGTGGCATCGGTGATGCTGATCGCCTTTCTCGTCGGCATGATGATCGGCCGCATGTTCGATCCACCACGTCTGCGTATCGAGGATGCCGAGGCCTGGGAGCAGGGACTACAGCTCTGGTTCAATCGTGAGCCACAGGCCCAGGCCGAGCATGTCGACGGCGCCTTGGTGTATCGCTACGAGGATGCCTACGGGCGGGTGCGTGAGGGACAACTGGAGCTGCCGCTGGGGCTGGTGAACTGGCGTGTGCAGCGCGACGGACGGGATCTGTTGCTGGTGCTGGTATCACCCCGCCCGCTGGACGGGGAGTGGCGCGGTGCGCAAGAGGATGGACGTTGGCGGGCGCGCCTGGCACTGCGTCCCAGATAAAGAAGGGGATTCCCCGGCCTGCCTGTACCAAGGTCCCCGAAACGGGTGGCGCCGTGCTCGTTGGCAGAGCAGCGGCGCGTTACACATGACGCGTGGTGGCGTCGAATAAAGAAGGGGATTCCCCGGCCTGCCTGTACCAAGGTCCCCGAAACTGGGATTGCCTTAGCATATGCAGGGCGTGTGCCAATTTTATTACCGGAGCGGGAAGGCGCTATTTCACTGGGTTCGAGGCTCGCGTGCGAGGGCTGCGGCGCCAGTTGCGGCGCCACGGTGCACCAGCGTGCAGCGTGATGCACCGATGACGCACCACGCTGTTCTGGGTTGCTGGACAGTTGTTCAGCGTGGTAGCAGCGTCAGCGTGCCCAGGCTGTTGGCTTTGACGTCGGCCTCGCTCAGGTGCTGTGGCTGATATTTGCCGGCCACATGGGACGCCGCCTGATCGCCGTAATGCGCGTCGAACGGCACGCCGCTCTGGCCGACGGGAATGCCGCCCAGCGCCTTGTCGGCATCGGCCAGGTCGACCAGGCGCCGGGTCGAGGGACCATAGACCACGGGCCAGGGCGCCGGGCCAACCTTGTGCGAGAGGTTGTTCGGCGTTTCATGGCCGCCTGGTGCGGCAAACGGGCCCACGTTCAGCAGCCAGGCCAGCGGCTGCTGCTGGCCAAGTGGGTGCTGATGGGTGAGGGTATGACCGCGGCCCCAGCTCCAGGCATCGACATCATTGCCGAGCACGCTGCGCAGATGCGTCAGGCTGGCGCGCCAGGCGTCGGCGACGATCTGTGCGCGGCTTTCGCGTTGCGCGCTGTCCTGGCGATTCCACCAGGGTGAGTCCGGGTCGGCGGTCAGGCGTGGCAGGGCGGTATCGATGACGCGGGTTTGCAGCAGGCTGTCGAAGAACACCTCGCCCAGTTCGTCGGCCATGGCTTCGCGGGCAAGCTGATAGGTCAGTTGGTTGAACAGGGTGGCGGCCACGGAATCGAGTGCGTGGTCGCCACTCCAATTTGCCAACTGCTCAACCAGCGCGCGTTCCTCATCATTCGCCGCTGCTGCGCGCAGCTCGTCGAGGATCGGCGCCAGCAGGCGCGGGCCATAACCGGTACCAGGATCGAGCTGCAGCGCCTGGCTGTTCTGCGTATCCCATTTCACCGAGGCGTCGCTCAGGCGCTGGTTCAGGCGCTGGCCACGATCCGGCAGGTTGTAGTAACCGGGAATCTCGATGCCGCTGGCCGGCACGGGCTGGTAGTTGGCCGAGAGAATGTAGCCGCGCGGCGGGTTCTCTTCCTGCGGGTTGGCGCTGAAGGGGTGATAGCCGAGTTTGTCCGCGTCACCGCTGGCACCATCGAGAATGAAGGTCGGGTTGACCCCGGCCGGGCGCCGCGGCAGCTTGGCGGCGGCCCACCAGCCGATATCGCCGCTAGCGCCGGCCCAGATCACGTTGAGGCCGGGCGCTTCGATCTTCTCGACGGCGGCGCGGGCTCTGTCCAGGGTATTGGCACGGTTCAACTGGTAGAAGGCGTCGAGCATCGGGTTGTCGGTTTCGAGGAAGGCCCACCACATGGCGATCGGCGTGCTGCCGCTGCTCTGGCCGAGGGCATCGTTGATGATCGGCCCGTGCGGCGAGCGGCGCAGGGTGATCTGCACCGGCTCGGCGCCCTTGACCCGAATGGTTTCCGTGCGCAGCTCGAGGTCGACCCAGTTGCCCTGGTACCAGACCTGGTTGGCGTTGTCCGGATTGACGTGCTCGGCGATCAAGTCGAGGTCGTCGTTCTGGAACATGGTCAGGCTCCAGGCGAAGTCGCGATTGTGACCGAGCATGGCGCTCGGAATCAGTGCGTGGTGATAGCCATATAGCTCGTAGCCGGGCGCCTGCAGGTGCGCCTCGTACCAGACCGCCGGCAGCGAGAAGCGAATGTGCGGGTCACCTGCCAGCAGCGGTTTGCCGCTGGCGGTGCGGCTGCCGGAAACCGCCCAGGCGTTGCTGCCCTCGAACTGCGGCAAGCCGGTGCCCTCCAGGGCGCTGTTGCTGAGTTGGGCGAGGGCGGAAAGATCCTGCCAGTCGCCGGCTGCCAGGGCGGTGCCGAGCACGCCCTGCGGATGCCAGTCGAGATCGAACAGCTCAAGATAGTCCGCGCCCAGAACGTCACGGATGTGGGTCATCACCGGTTCGGTGCGCAGGGCCGCAGCGAAGCTGTAGGCCATGTAGCCAGCGACGCTGAGCGTATCGGCCATGGTGAAGGGGCGTGGCTCGATGCCCAGCAGATCGAACTCCAGCGGACGTGGGTGGCTGGCCTGGTACTGATTGACCCCTTCGAGATAGTACTGCAGCGCCTGGGTAGACGGGCTGCCTGCGTTCAGCCGGGCGGCGTAGGCATCGGCGTGGCGGCCGATTTCCAGGGTGCGGAACAGGCGGTCAGTGGGCACCAGCTTTTCGCCGAGCACTTCGGCCAGTTCGCCACGCGCCAGGCGTCGCAGCAGCTCCATCTGGAAGAGACGATCCTGGGCATGCACGAAACCCAGGGCGCGGTACATATCCGCTTCATTCTCGGCGCGAATGTGCGGCACGCCGCGTTCGTCGTAGTCGACCGTGACTGGCGTCTGCAGGGCAGCGAGTACCCGTTCGCCGTCACGCTGCGTCTGCTTGTCGTGCAGGTACCAGGTCAGGCCGCCAGCGGCGGCGGCAACCACCAGAGCAAGGGCGGTCAGGGAGCGTTTCATCGAGCGATCCTTATTGTTGTGGAGCAAGCGTGGGGGCATTTTGCTCAGGCGCGTGGGTAGCGGCATTGACCATATGCCTCAATGCTGAAAGTCTATGGTCAATACTTGCCCGGAACCGCCATGGTCGATAACGCTTTCGTCGCCCTTACCCACTCCTCGACCCTGCGTCGGCTGCTCTATGAGGCCCTGGCGGCGCTGGGGCTCGACCCGACCGACACCTACCGTCGTGCATACGCCGGCGTGCCGCTTGCTGCGCCGCTGCTGGAAGCGCGCGAAGAGCACGACAATGCGCCGCGCTTCTGGCAGGCGCTGGAGGGCATCAGCGGTGACGCCGATATCGGCCTGCACCTGGGCGAGGTCATGCAGCCCCGGCCGATGGATGTGGTCAGCTATCTGCTGTTGGCGGCTCGGGATCTGCGCCAGGGCCTGCAGGCCTTCGTGCGTTTTCAGCACATTCTGTCTGGCGGTTTCGTTGCACGGCTACAGGAGCGGGGAGACGAGGCGCACCTGGTGATCGATCTCAACTACCGCGAGGTTGGCTCGCTGCGTCAGCAGATGGAGTGCCTGGCCGTGCTGCTGAGCAAGATGCTGGCGTCGGCCGCTGGCGGCGAGCTGCCGCTGCTGGGTGTGGAATTTCGTCATCGTGCTCCGCGCAATCTTGCCGAGCATCGCCGTTTGCTGAGTGTCGAACCCCGTTTCTCGCGGCCGCACGACGTGCTGATCCTGCCGCGTGCGTTGCTCACCCGGCCTTCGCGCAGCGCCAGCCCGCGGCTGTTCGAGGTGCTCAGCGAGGAAGCCGAGAAGCAGTTGGCGGGTTTGCTGGAGAACCAGCTGCTGGTGCGGGTGCGCTACTGGCTGGAGGTCAATCTGGGCGGTACGACCTGCAGCCTGGAGTCCTGCGCACGGGCGCTGGGCAGCAATCGCGGTGCCTTGCAGCGTTCGCTGAGTGAGCAGGGCAGCAGTTTTCGTGCGCTGCACGATGAGGTACGGCGCCTGCGCGCGCTGCGCCTGCTGGATCAGGGCCTGGGCGTGCGCGAGGTGGCGCGGGCCTGCGGTTTCGCCGAGCTGTCGCCGTTCTACCGCGCCTTTCGTCGCTGGCAGGGCAGCACGCCGCGCGGTGTGGTACCGCGCCACGGATCGACTGGCGAGTGAAGAGCGTTCGTAGGGTGGGTTAGCCGCCTGTCGCACTTGTCAGTCGATTCGCCATGTCAACTGCGGCGTAACCCACCGCCGGCGTAAGGCGATCTACCGCCTGGTGGGTTACGCGACGCCCTGCTTTGCTCGGTGACTGGGCGTTTGGTGTTCAACGTCGCTAACCCACCCTACGGGGGTCAATCGTTGCTCGGCTTGGCCCATTCACAGAAGCAGCCCACCGCCAGGGTATTGCTGGCATTCACCTTGCGCCCGGCCGCCAGCGCTTCGAGCATGGGCTCGATGAAGCTGTTGCTCGAGTTGCACACCAACCCTTCGCTGTAAGGCCCGAAGTAGGCCAGCTGGCCCTGCTTGTCCCAGATCGCCACCGCGGGGCTGGCCGGCAGGTTGGCGCTGCCGGGTAGCTCATCGATGGGTTGCAGTGCGGCCAGTTCGGCGGGCAGGCGGCCCTGGCTGCCGGGCTTCTGCACGACGTGAAATTGCACGCCTTGTGGTGTGTAGTGTTCGATCAGTTCGGCCAGGTGCTGCTGGTTGCCGACATTGCATGGGCAGGCCGGGTCCCAGAAATGCACCAGGCGGATCGCACCGGGGCCACTCAGTTCGGCGGGCAGTTGCAGTTCAGCGCCGGAGAATACTGCTGCGCGTTCGTCGAAGGTGCGCAGGTAACGCGTTTCGAACCAGCGGTAGGCCAGCACCATGCCGGCCAGCCAGGCCAGGGCGAGCAGGGCGATGAGCAGGTTCTTGCGTGTCAGGCGGGGCATGGGGCAGGCCGGGCGTAAAAGGGCGTGTAGCTTGCCACGATGCGCCGGGCAGCTGAATATCGCAGCATTCGAGGAGATGTCGTCGGGATCGTCCGCGCGCATCCTGCAACCTATGGAAAGCCCTATGTCAGAGCCGTTTCAGCCCGATCAATTGCGCCCTCTGCTGCGACCCTTGGCCGCAGCACACCTGGATCTACCGGCGCTGCAGGCGTATCGCAGCTTCTACGGCTTCGACCGGTCTGCGCGCTTTGCCGGGCTGGACAACCGCCTCGGCAGCTTCAATGCCGCCGGCTACCAGATTGCCGTGCAGCTGTGGGTTCCGGCCGAACCGCGCGGCACCCTGCTGTTGCTGCACGGCTATTACGACCATATGGGTCTGTACCGGCATGTGGTCGACTGGGCACTGAGCATGAATTTCGCCGTGCTCGCTTGCGACCTGCCGGGGCACGGCCTGTCCAGCGGTGCGCGCGCCAGCATCGGTGATTTTGCCGAGTATCAGCAGGTGCTGGGCGGGTTGTTCGAGCAAGCCAGCGAGCTGGGGTTGCCGCAGCCCTGGCATCTGTGTGGTCAGAGCACGGGCGGCGCGATTGCGCTGGATTATCTGCTCGCCGACGGCAAGCGCCCGGAGCTCGGGCAGAGCATTCTCCTCGCGCCACTGGTACGCCCGCGCGCCTGGGCCTGGTCGAAGCTCAGCTATCGAATGCTCAGCCCCTTCGTCCGCGAAATTCCACGGCGCTTCAGCGAGAACTCCAGCGACGCCGCCTTCGTCGACTTCGTGCACAACCTCGATCCCCTGCAGCCGCGCAGTCTGCCGACTGCCTGGGTGGGGGCGTTGGCCAAGTGGGTACCGCGCATCGAGGCTGCCGGGCGCAGCTCACACAGCCCGCTGATCATTCAGGGCGAGGCGGACATGACCGTGGACTGGCGCCACAACCTCGAGGTGCTGCAGGACAAGTTCCATCAGCCAGAGATCCTGCGGCTGACGGAGGCGCGTCACCATCTGGCCAATGAGAACGAGGCGCTGCGCCTGCGTTACTTCGATTTTCTGCGCGAGCGATTGACTTAGGTCCCCTGCGACAACGGCTCCGGACCGGGGCTATTGCGTCGGGGACGGGTAGGGGCGGATTTATCCGCGATAGGCATTAGGCTCTGTACGAAAAGTGCTTACGCATCGGTGATGCTGCGTTGAAAACAGGCTCGTGTGCGAGCCCAGTCAGAATGCTCATTTAGAGCACGTAAACTCGAATGCGAGCCCAGCCCGTTCTTCGCCTGTTTTTGCGGGGCCACCATCGGTATTGCCTGACCTTCGCTCGGCGATTTTTCGTACAGGCCCTAGCGCCGACAGCGCAAGAATCGCGAATGAATTCGCTCATGCAAGGTGAGTCGACACCATGTGGCCTGTCAGATGCCCTGCGGCGTCGGCGCCAGCTCGTTGGTGCTCATGCCCACCGCAAGGCCTGCGCGTAGCGCCTGCAGGGCGGCCTGGTAGTAGGTTTTGCCTGCTTCCGACTGGGCGAATTCGACGAACTGTTCCAGCTCGGGGTCGCTCAGCTCGCGATAGACGTGCAGCAGGGTGTTGTCGAGATCCTGTTCGATCTGCGTCATCAGACGCTCACGCTGGCCATTGAGCAGCCCCTGAGCCTGGCCGCCGCCGAGTAGGCCGGGAATCATCTGGCTGAGGCTGTCGGCCGCCACGCCGGCCAGCGCCAGACTGACTTCTGCGCCGGCTTCCTTGGCGGGAATGGCCTGGGCCAGGTGACGAATCAGCAGGCGACGGGTGGCATCGGCGTCGGTGCGGGGCAGACCATTGGCGTACTTGGCCAATTGGTCGCTACGGGTGGCCAGCGTCTCGGCGGCGACGACCTTGCGGCCCAGTGCGGATTCGAAGAAGGCCAGCGCCGGCTGCGGGTCGGCCAGCTCCTTGTTCAGGCTGTGTTGCGCGCGCTGGTCGATGGCGGCAGCG
The DNA here is from genome assembly GCF_015712105.2 of Pseudomonas chaetocerotis. Classification (NCBI taxonomy): domain Bacteria; kingdom Pseudomonadati; phylum Pseudomonadota; class Gammaproteobacteria; order Pseudomonadales; family Pseudomonadaceae; genus Pseudomonas; species Pseudomonas chaetocerotis. The sequence goes on along the minus strand of NZ_JACFYX020000006.1, from coordinate 297,070 downwards.
GCGAAGCGACGATTGCTGTTATCCACCAGTGCCTGAAACACCGCCGGTGGCAGTGTGCTGCGGTAGCGCTGCTGAGCAGCGTCGAGCGCCTGATTGAAATGTTCACGCTGTTGCGGCCAGCCGGCAGCCTGATACAGGCGCAGGTGGTCGTCTGCCAGGGCCGGCAAGGTCAGGCCAATCAGCAACAGGGCAAACAGAACGCGCATCGAAAACTCCTTGGCAAACTTTCCTGGCCGGCCGCAGGGGGCTGCGGCCGGTTATTTTCGGCGGCTGGCGGAGGCTTGTCGAGTCACGACATGCTACTGATACAATCGCCGCCATGACCGAACCCAGCCTGCAAGACCTCTTTTCCGGCCTTATCGACGACCTCGCCAGCCAGGGCTGGTCGCAACGGGCGTTGTTCGCCCCAGAGGTTCTGACCCGCGAACTGGCCTGTGAGTGCCGCAAGCGTGTGCAGAACGGCGAACTCAATGCTGCCAGCGTGGGTCGCGGGGGCGCGCAGCAGGTGCAGGAAGGGATTCGTGGCGACCACATTCAATGGCTGGAACCTGGCCAGAGCCAAGCCTGTGATCAGTACCTGCAACTGATGGACGGTTTGCGTCAGGCGCTCAACCAGGCGCTCTATCTGGGGCTCGAAGACTACGAATGCCACTTTGCCAGCTATGCACCGGGGGCTTTCTATCAGCGTCATCTCGATCGTTTCCGCGATGACGACCGCCGCACGGTGTCGGCGGTGTTTTATCTGAACGAGGACTGGCAGGCCGAGCAGGGCGGAGCGTTGCGCCTGTATCTGGCCGATGGCCGTGAGCATGACGTGCTGCCTCAGGCTGGAACGCTGGCGCTGTTTCTGTCTTCCGAGATGCCTCACGAGGTGCTGCCTGCCACCCGCGAACGGCTGTCGTTGACCGGCTGGTTCAGGCGTCGGGGTGGCGCGGTGCTCTGAGTTTTGCGAGCGGCAGTCATGGAGAGCGAGTCGATGCAGAAGATACTGGTCAGCCGCTGCCTGCTCGGGCATCGGGTGCGTTATGACGGCGGTGCTCACGGTCCCTTCGATCAGCTGCAGCGGTGGCTGGACGAAGGACGAGTGGTGGCGCTGTGTCCGGAGGTGGCGGGTGGGCTGCCGACGCCACGTCCGCCTGCGGAAATTCGCGATGGACAGGGTGGTGCGGTGTTGGATGGTCGGCTGCCAGTACTGACGATCGAGGGCGAGGATGTCACGGCTGCGTTCGTCGACGGCGCCGAACAGGCGCTGGCGCTGGTGCGCGAGCACGACATCCGCCTGGCACTGCTGAAGGCGCGCAGCCCTTCGTGTGGCAATCTGGAAAATTACGATGGCAGCTTCAGCGGCGTGCGCGTGCCGGGTGAGGGGGTTACTGCTGCCCTGCTGAAACGAGCCGGGGTGAAGGTGTTCAACGAAATGCAGTTGGACGAAGCCGCAGCCGAATTGGCGCGTTTGGAGCGGGATTGAGGTCGCCCTGATGCAATCCGGGGCACGGTGGTGCGCGCGGCGCACCCTACGGAATGAGAAAGGGAGGCCGAAGCCTCCCTTTGTTCATTTCTGCATACCTCCGGGGCTCGCGAGCTAGAGCGAGACAAGACGTGAGCGACCGAGGAGAGCGGAGTTTACGTCAGTAAATGAGCATCTCCGAGGTTGTTCCCAGCGCCGTATCGCCGACGCGCAGCAGCTCCGGTTTAGAACAGGACGCGGCTGCGGATTGTGCCATTGACGTGCTGCAGTTTCTCCAGCGCCAGGTCGGAGTACTCGGCGTCGACGTCGATCACCACGTAGCCGACCTTGTCGTTGGTCTGCAGGAACTGGCCGGAGATGTTGATGCCGTTGTCGGCGAACACCTTGTTGATTTCGCTCATCACGCCCGGAATGTTCTCGTGGATATGCAGTAGGCGGTGCTTGCCCGGGTGCGCTGGCAGGGCCACTTCAGGGAAGTTGACCGAGGACACCGAAGTACCGTTGTCACTGTACTTGACCAGCTTCTCGGCCACTTCCAGGCCGATGTTGGCCTGCGCTTCGGCGGTGGAACCACCGATGTGCGGGGTCAGGATCACGCGATCCAGGCCACGCAGCGGGCTCTCGAACTCTTCGTCGTTGGACTTGGGCTCGACCGGGAACACGTCGATGGCCGCGCCGATCAGGTGCTCGTCCTTGATCGCATTGGCCAGGTGATCCAGCTCGACCACGGTGCCGCGCGCGGCGTTGATCAGGATGCCGCCCTTCTTCATCGCGCGGATTTCCTTCTCGCCGATCATCCACTGGGTGGACGGCAGCTCAGGAACATGCAGAGACACGATGTCGCACAGGCCCAGCAGCTCGTACAGATCGCCGATCTGCGTGGCGTTGCCCAGTGGCAGCTTGGTCACGGTGTCGTAGAAGAACACCTGCATGCCCAGGGCCTCGGCCAGGACCGAGAGCTGGGTGCCGATGGAGCCGTAGCCGACGATACCCAGCTTCTTGCCGCGGATCTCGAAGGAGTTGGCCGCCGACTTGATCCAGCCGCCACGGTGGCAGGAGGCGTTCTTCTCGGGAATGCCGCGCAGCAACAGGATGGCCTGGGCCAGTACCAGTTCGGCGACCGAGCGGGTGTTGGAGTAAGGTGCGTTGAATACTGCGATACCACGCTCACGGGCGGCGTTCAGGTCGACCTGGTTGGTACCGATGCAGAAGCAACCGACGGCGACCAGCTTCTTCGCGCAGTCGAAGACTTCTGCCGTCAGCTGGGTGCGCGAGCGAATACCGATGAAGTGCGCATCGGCGATCTTTTCTTTCAGCTCTTCGCCTGACAGCGCGCCCTTGAGGTACTCGATGTTGCTATAGCCGGCGGCCTTGAGGGTGTCCACGGCATTTTGGTGGACGCCTTCGAGAAGAAGGAACTTGATCTTGCTCTTGTCGAGAGAGGTCTTGCTCATCGGAGTACCTGTTGTCCCAGGGATGTTGGCAGGGAAGGGCCGAGAAACTCAGCCAGCGCCCGTAGATCGCTGCATGGCTCGATTCACGGGGTGCGTATGCTAGCATGTTCGCCTTTTTCAATGCTCGGTTGCGACCTGAATGGTTCTCAGGGCGACCATGAATCCTTTGAGAGTTCCGTAGATGACCACCCCTGCCCAGATCGAAGAGCTGAAGACCCTGGTTGAACCCGGCAAGGTACTGACCGACGCCGATTCCCTCGAGGCCTATGGCAAGGACTGGACCAAGCATTTCGCCCCGGCGCCTTCGGCCATCGTCTTCCCCAAGAGCATCGAGCAGGTGCAGGCCATCGTGCGTTGGGCCAATGCGCACAAGATCGCCCTGGTGCCGTCCGGCGGCCGTACCGGTCTCTCGGCTGCCGCAGTGGCGGCCAACGGCGAAGTGGTGGTGGCGTTCGACTACATGAACCAGATTCTCTCGTTCAACGAGTACGACCGTGCGGCGGTATGCCAGCCGGGCGTGGTGACCAAGCAGCTGCAGCTGTTCGCCGAAGAGAAAGGCCTCTATTACCCGGTGGACTTCGCTTCCTCGGGCTCCAGCCAGATTGGCGGCAATATCGGTACCAATGCCGGCGGTATCAAGGTTATTCGCTACGGCATGACCCGCAACTGGGTGGCGGGTCTCAAGGTGGTCACCGGTACCGGCGAATTGCTGGAACTGAACAAGGACTTGATCAAGAACGCCACCGGTTACGACCTGCGCCAGCTGTTCATCGGTGCCGAAGGCACCCTGGGCTTCGTGGTCGAGGCGACCATGCGTCTGGACCGCGCGCCGAAGAACCTCACCGCAATGGTGCTCGGCACCGCTGATTTCGACTCGATCATGCCGGTGCTGCACGCCTTCCAGAGCAAACTCGACCTGACTGCATTCGAGTTCTTCTCCGACAGGGCACTGGCCAAGGTGCTCGCCCGTGGCGACGTGCCGGCGCCATTCGAAAGCGAATGCCCCTTCTATGCCTTGCTGGAGTTCGAAGCCAGCACCGAGGAAGTGGCCAACCTGGCGCTGGAAACCTTCGAGTACTGCGTCGAGCAGGGCTGGGTGGTCGACGGCGTGATGAGCCAGAGCGAACAGCAACTGCAGAATCTGTGGAAGCTGCGCGAATACATCTCCGAGACCATCAGCCACTGGACGCCGTACAAGAACGACATCTCGGTCACAGTCAGCCAGGTGCCGGCCTTCCTCAAGGATATCGATGCCATCGTCGAAGCCAACTACCCGGATTTCGAGGTGGTGTGGTTCGGCCATATCGGTGACGGCAACCTGCACCTGAATATCTTGAAGCCCGAGAACCTGTCCAAGGACGAGTTCTTCGCCAAGTGCGCGGTGGTCAACAAGTGGGTGTTCGAGACCGTGCAGAAGTACAACGGCTCGATCAGCGCCGAGCACGGTGTGGGCATGACCAAGCGTGATTACCTGCACTACAGCCGTTCGCCAGCGGAAATTGCCTGCATGAAGGCGGTCAAGGCGGTGTTCGATCCGAACGGCATCATGAACCCCGGCAAGATCTTCGCCTGAAAGCTACTGCGCTCGGCCATGCTGCGTTGGCGAGGTCGGGAAAAATGCTCATTGGCACCAGCCAACTCCGCTTTTTCCCGACCTCGCCGCCTTGCCTGACCTACGCTCGTGACGCTTTCGAATGTGAACCTGATTTGGAGAGGCAACGATGAGCTATCAGCACCAGTACGTCGACGGAACCACCGTCCACTTTCCCCTTGGCAAGGTCGTGTGCATCGGCCGCAACTACGCCGAGCACGCCAGGGAACTGAACAACCCGGTGCCCAGCGAGCCCTTGCTGTTCATCAAACCGGGCTCCTGTGTGGTGCCGCTCGATAGTGGCTTCGCCATTCCCGAGGATCGCGGTTCGGTGCATTACGAGGCGGAAATCGCTGTGCTGATTGGCAAGCCGCTGTCGAAGGCGCCGGATGCCGAGGAAGTGCGTGACGCCATCAGCGGCTTCGCTCCGGCCCTGGACCTGACCCTGCGTGACCTGCAAGCCAAGCTCAAGGAGAAGGGCTATCCCTGGGAAATTGCCAAGAGCTTCGACGGTGCCTGCGTGCTGGCGCCTTTCGTACCCGGCGACGCCATCGAGGACCTGGCGGATATCGGCATTCGCCTGGTGATCAACGGCGAAACCCGCCAGGACGGCAACAGCCGCGACATGCTCAACCCCATCCTCAGCATGATCCAGCACATGGCCGGGCACTTTGCCCTGCAGCCGGGTGACGTGATTCTCACCGGCACGCCGGTCGGCGTTGGTGCGCTGAACAAGGGCGATGAGCTGGTGCTGGAGTTGGTCGGTCACAGTACTTTCACCAGCCGCGTGCTATAGAACTGCCCACGATCCCGCTGCGCGTCGGCCCTGCGGCGTTAAAAACAGGCTCGGAATGCTCATGTACAAAAGTACACTCCGCTTCCTCGCCTGTTTTTGCCTTGCATGGCTCTAGCTCGCAAGATCGTGCACAGGTTCTATACCAATCGTCGCCTCTCAGGCGGCGGAACTGTTCCAGACAGCGGATGTCGGATCGCCATCAAGCAGCCGAGCCGTCGCCGATGCCCTTCCTTCGTTCCCGCCTTTCTCGTCCCCGTTACTGGTTGTCCGGCATAGCCGTGCTGGTCGTGGCAACGGCTGTCAAAACTCAGCACTGGGATGATCGTGCGCAGCTCTGGTGGCAGGAGGGGCGTACGCCATTGGTCGAGCGCCTGGCCAGCGTCTGGCTGCCTGGCTACCGTGCGGTTATTCAGGCCAAGCCCCTGTCTGGCCTGGAGCGAGATGAAACCTCGGGGCTTACCTACAACCCGTTAACCGGCACACTCTTCACCGTCACGGGCAAGAATCCACTGTTGGTGGAGCTCTCGCGTGAGGGGGCGGTGTTGCGGCGTATCCAGCTGAAGGGCTTCTCTGATCCGGAAGCGGTAGAGATGATGGATAACGGGCGCATGGCCATCGTCGATGAGCGTCGTCGTCAGCTCACCACCTTTACCCTGCATGACGATGATCTGGAACTGGATGCGGCCGATTTACCCGGTTTCGACCTGGGCTTTGTCGACGCGGGTAACAAGGGCTTCGAAGCTGTTGCCTGGGATGCGCGCAGCAGCAGCCTGATGCTGGGCAAGGAGCGTAGCCCGATGGGCTTGTTCAGCCTGCCTTTTCCTGGCGAAGACGGTGCTGCTGGCGTGATGCAGCCTTTCAACTACGACAGTCTGGGAGTGCGCGATATTTCTTCGCTGAGTATCGACGCGCGTACCGGCCATGCGCTGGTGCTGTCCGATGAGTCGCGCATGCTGCTGGAGCTGGATCGTAGTGGTTACCCGATCAGCTTTCTCAGCCTTACCGGCGGTCTCAACGGTCTGGAACAGGGCATCAAGCAGGCCGAGGGCGTGACAATCGACGAAGAGGGCAACATCTATATCGTCGCCGAGCCCAATCTTTTTTACGTTTTCAGCAAGGCGCAGCCGGGTGCCAGTTGAGTGGGGTGGCGGATTCAGTTTGGCTTAAGCCGCGATTCAGTCTGGCTTCAGCTAGCGGCACTAATCTGACCCCGTCACTTACGAACAACGAGGTTCACACCATGAAACGTACCGCTCTCGCTCTGATGGTTCTGCCGCTGCTCAGCACTGCCGCTTTCGCCACTGGCTACACCGGCCCGGGCGCTACCCCGCAAGTCACCACGGTGTCCGCTGCACTGCAGGCTGCCGATGACACCCATGTCGTACTGGAAGGTCAGATCGTCAAGCGCCTGCAGGACGAGCTCTACGAGTTCAAGGATGCCACCGGCACCATCCAGGTGGAAATCGATGATGAAGACTGGCCGGGCCAGACAGTTTCGGAAACCGCCAAGGTGCGTCTGACCGGTGAGGTCGACAAGGACTTCAACAGTCGCGAGATCGATGTCGATCGCGTCGAACTGATCAACTGATCGCGATATCCCGCCCGCCCGCCACGTCAAGTCCGTGGCGGGCTTTTCCGTGGTCGTCAGAGAAGTCCATCATGCGTCGTTTGCTCTCCATAAACCCCTGGCTCTATCTGCTGTTCTTCGTGCTCTTGCTTGGCGCCGTGCTGGGTCAGCAGTATCGGCTGTTCGAGCGAGCCTGGTTCTCCGTGCAGGAATGGCAGCATGGCGCGCAGTGGCGCGGTCAGTCGCTGTGGCTGGGTGACTACCGCGTGGTGATCGAGGCCAAGCCGATTGCCGATATCAGCGACGTATCGGCGCTGACCTACGATCCGGATCGCCGCAGCCTGTTCAGCGTCACCAACAAGCCGGCCAAGGTGATCGAGATCAGCCTGAAGGGCGAGCTCAAGCGCACCATCGATCTCGAGGGTTTTGGTGATCCCGAGGCCATCGAATATGTGGCGCCCGGCACCTATGTGATTGCCGACGAGCGCGAGCAGCGCCTGGTCAAGGTGCGCATCGACGATGCCACGCGCGTGATCGACGCAGCCGATTTCCAGCAACTTTCCCTGGGTATCGGGCGCAACGGCAACAAGGGTTTTGAGGGGCTGGCCTACGATGCGAAGGATCAGCGTCTGCTGGTGGCCAAGGAGCGCGATCCGGTGCGCATCTTCGAGGTGCTCGGCTTCCCCCACGTCGACGAGAGCAAGCCGCTGGCGCTGCAAGTCAATACCGACCCCAAGCGCGATGCGCGGCTGTTCGTGCGCGACCTTTCCAGCCTCGACTTCGATACGGCGACCGGGCATCTGCTGGCGCTGTCGGATGAGTCGCGCCTGGTGATCGAGTTGAACACCGAGGGCAAGCCGATCAGTACCCTGTCGCTACTACGTGGCCAGCATGGCCTGCAGCGCAGTGTGCCGCAGGCGGAGGGGGTGGCGACGGATGACGACGGCAACCTGTACCTGATCAGTGAGCCGAATCTGTTCTATGTGTTCAGGAAGCAGGCCGACTAGCCCGTCTGGTCGTCCGTTTGCGCATCGGGCGCGTTCCTCTGCACCGACTCGATGCCGCTCTTGCAGCTGGCAGCGCTGGCATACATCTGACTTTGCCCGACTACCTGGCCGTTGGTGGCCATGAGCAGGAAGTAGTGTTTGTCGTTGCTCGAGGTCTTGGTCTCGAAGGCGCCGTCGCGCTGTGAGTTCTTCTTCACCGACTCGATGCCGTTCAGTGCCGAGTCCTTGGCCTTGTACATCTCGCTGGTGAGGATGACCTGGCCATTGCTGGCCAGCAGGTTGAAGTGGAATTGGCCGTCTTTGGCTTTCTTCAGTTCGAACTTTCCAGACATGTTCATTTCTCCCTGAGCGCCCGGCGGTATGCCGCAGCGATGTTCAGCAAGCGTAGACCATCAATGCGAATGGCTCTTGCCGACATGGGTATGGCCATCGTCCGGTAGCGGCTGCACGCCGCCGCTGACGTTGAGCTGGCGCAGGATGCCGCAGCCTTCCGCTTCCTTTGGGTCGTTGCAGCGGTCGCGCAGTTCGGTGAGTTGCGCGCGCAGCGCCTGCAGGCTGTCGATGCGCGCCTGAACATGTTCGATATGTTCGTCCACCAGGCTGTTGATGCCGGCGCAGCTTTCGTGTGGCAGGTCGCGCAGGGCCAGTAGCCGCTGAATCTCTTCCAGGGTCATGTCCAGCGTCCGGCAGTTGCGGATGAACACCAGGCGCTCCAGGTGCGGGGCGCCGTACAGGCGGTAGTTGCCTTCGCTGCGTGCGGGTGCTGGCAGCAGGCCCTCACGTTCGTAGTAGCGGACGGTCTCTACCTGGCAGCCGGCCTTTTTCGCCAATTCTCCGATTTTCATGGGATCGCTCCGTGGGTGCTTGACCCTATAGTGACTACAGGGTGTGTACTCGGCAATAGACATCTGACGGAGATTGGCCATGAGCCGCTGCTGCGATCACTCGCACCCACAGTCACCTGCTCACCCTGAGCATGCCCACGGTCACGAGGCCGTGGCGCAACCAGCGGACGCCGCGCTGACGGGCGCGCGCAATACCCGCATTCGCATCGAGCAGATGGATTGCCCCACGGAAGAGCGCCTGATTCGCGACGCGCTGGGTCGCCTGCCTGGCGTGGCCGGTCTGCATTTCAATCTGCTGCAGCGCGTGCTGACCGTAAGTCATGACGAGGGCATGCTGGCTCAGGTGCTGCCGGCCATCAGCGCGCTGGGATTCACCCCGCAGGTCGAAGATGACCGTGCTGCGCAGAGGCCTGTTGCTGCTCCCGCGAAAAAGCCCTGGTGGCCGCTGGCGCTGGCGGGTGCGGTGGCAACCGCTTCGGAAGTCGTGCATTTCGCCGGCCTCGGCCCGGACTGGCTGGTGGCGCTACTGGCCGTTGCGGCCATCCTGATGTGTGGGTTGAACACCTACAAGAAGGGCTGGATAGCCCTGAAGAACCGCAACCTCAATATCAATGCCCTGATGAGCATCGCCGTGACCGGCGCAGTGCTGATCGGCCAGTGGCCGGAAGCGGCGATGGTGATGGTGCTGTTCACCCTGGCCGAGTTGATCGAGGCGCGCTCGCTGGATCGGGCGCGTAACGCCATACGCGGGCTGATGGATCTGGCGCCGCCGCGCGCCACCGTGCAGCAGGTTGATGGCAGTTGGCAGGAGGTCGACGTGCAGGCCATCGGTCTGGGCGCCGTGGTGCGGGTACGTCCTGGTGAACGCATCAGCCTCGATGGTGAGGTGGTCGGGGGGGCGTCGACGGTGAACCAGGCACCGATCACCGGGGAAAGCCTGTCGGTGGAGAAACGCGTGGGCGACTCGGTGTTCGCTGGCACCATCAACGAGGCGGGCTCGCTGGAGTTTCGCGTAAGCGCGGCAGCACGTGACACGACGCTGGCGCGCATCATTCATGCGGTGGAGGAGGCGCAGGGCTCGCGTGCTCCGACCCAACGTTTCGTCGATCAGTTCTCGCGCATCTATACCCCGGCGGTCTTCGCCTTCGCTCTGGCGGTGGCCGCACTGCCGCCGCTGGTCATCGGTGGCGGCTGGCTCGAGTGGGTCTACCGTGCGCTGGTTCTGCTGGTGGTGGCCTGCCCCTGTGCGCTGGTGATCTCCACGCCGGTGACCATCGTCAGCGGCCTGGCGGCCGCGGCGCGCAAGGGCATCCTGATCAAGGGCGGCGTCTATCTGGAGAACGGGCGGCATCTGGCCCTGCTGGCGCTGGACAAGACCGGCACGCTGACCCATGGCAAGCCAGTGCAGACCGACAGTCTCCACCTGTTGGAAGTGGATGAGCCGCTGCACGCCGCCTGGGCGGCAAGCCTGGCCGCGCGCTCGGATCACCCGGTGTCCAGGGCGTTGGCCCAGCGTGCCGAAGAGCAGGGGCAGGCGTTGCATGATGTCGAGGATTTCGAGGCGCTGCCCGGGCGGGGTAGCAAAGGTCGGATCGAGGGCATGCTTCTCTATATAGGTAACCACCGCCTGGTCGAAGAACTCGGGCTGTGCTCGGCGCAGCTGGAGCAGCGCCTCGAGGCACTGGAACGCCAGGGCAAGAGCGTGGTGGTGCTGTGTGACGAACAGCGCGCGCTGATGCTCTTCGCCGTGGCCGACACGGTGCGCCAGACCAGCCGCGAGGCGGTCGCCGAACTTCACGAGCTGGGTGTGCGTACCTGCATGCTCAGCGGTGACAACGCCCATACCGCCGCGGCCATCGCCGAACAGGTTGGTGTCGACGAAGCACGTGGCGACCTGTTACCAGCCGACAAGCTGGCCTGGGTCGAGGCGCGTCAGGCACGCGGCAAGGTGGTCGGGATGGTCGGTGATGGCATCAACGATGCGCCGGCTCTGGCCAAGGCCGAGATCGGTTTTGCCATGGGCGCCGCCGGCACCGACACCGCCATCGAGACGGCCGACGTGGCATTGATGGACGACGATCTGCGCAAGATTCCGGCCTTCGTTCGCCTGTCGCTGCAGACCCACGCCATTCTCGTGCAGAACATCGTCCTGGCACTGGGGATCAAGGCCGTTTTCCTGGGCATGACCCTGGTGGGCGAGGCGACCATGTGGATGGCTGTGTTCGCCGACATGGGCGTGAGCCTGATGGTGGTGTTCAACGGCCTGCGCTTGTTGCGCAAATGAGGCGTGCTGGCATGCAGGTGGAACTGCGCAAGGCTATCGACGAGGCTTTCGTTCAGGCGCAACAGGAACTGCGTGCCCGCCGTAGCGCCGAAGCGATGGTCTGGCTGGAGCGGGCGCATATCCTTACTCAGCGTCGCCCATGGCTGCATGCACGTTCACATTGCTTGATGCTGCGGGCCGGCTGGCAACAAGGGGATGTGCGTGAGGTGTTGGGGCAAATGCCGCGCATCCTGGCGGCGCTGCTGTTCTCGCGCATCTGGGTGCCCATAGGCAACACCGGGCGGGCGCGGGTCAGTGCGTTTCAACCCATGCCGATAAGCAAGGAGCTGCGCCGTTTGCTCGAGTAGACGGCGCATTGACAGGCTTCGTGGCCCGGATTTCATCCGGGCTACGTTTTAACGCTTGAGCGTTTTCACGCCTTCGGCAGTGCCGAGCAACAGCAGGTCTGCCGGGCGAGCAGCGAACAGGCCGTTGGTGACCACGCCGACGATGGCGTTGATATCCGCTTCCAGCTTCACCGGGTCGGTGATCGACAGGTTGTGCACGTCGAGGATGACGTTGCCGTTGTCGGTCAGCACGCCTTCGCGGTACACCGGGTCGCCGCCCAGTTTCACCAGCTCGCGCGCCACATGGCTGCGCGCCATCGGAATGACTTCCACCGGCAGCGGGAAGGCGCCCAGCACCGGCACCAGCTTGCTGGCGTCGGCGATGCAGATGAAGGTCTTGGCCACGGCGGCAACGATCTTCTCGCGAGTCAGCGCCGCGCCGCCGCCTTTGATCAAGTGCAGACGCTCGTCGCTCTCGTCGGCGCCGTCGACATAGAACTCCAGCTCGGCGGTGCTGTTGAGGTCGTAGACCGGGATGCCATGGCCCTTCAGGCGCGCGGCTGTGGCTTCGGAGCTGGCGACGGCGCCATCGAAGTCCATCTTGTGCCTGGCCAGCGCGTCGATGAAGAAGTTGGCGGTGGAGCCGGTGCCGACGCCGACGATGCTCTTGCTGTCGAGGCGCGGGAGAATGTGGTCGACGGCGGCCTGGGCCACGGCCTGTTTCAGCTGATCCTGGTTCATCGCGGGAGAATGCCTGGGAAGGTGTAGGAAGTAGGCGCGAATTATAGCCGCAAGTGACGTGCTGACGGGGCAGAACCCACGTGTTTCGTATGGTCGTCCAACGCGGCGCTGGGGTAGACTCGGCAGTCCTCTCAAAGCCCGACTGCCTGCGAAATCGCCATGCTCGAACAGTACGTGAAGAAGATCCTCACCTCGCGCGTTTATGACGTCGCGGTGGAAACCCCGCTGCAACCTGCCCGTCAGCTCAGTGAGCGGCTGGGTAGCCAGATTCTGCTCAAGCGCGAAGATCTGCAGCCGGTGTACTCGTTCAAGATTCGCGGCGCCTACAACAAGCTGGCGCAACTGCCCGCCGAAGAACTGGCGCGTGGCGTGGTCACCGCCTCTGCCGGCAACCACGCGCAGGGCCTGGCCCTGGCGGCCAAGCATCTGGGGGTGAAAGCGACCATCGTCATGCCGCGCACCACGCCTGAGCTGAAAGTGCAGGGCGTTCGCTCGCGTGGTGGCAAGGTGGTGCTGCACGGCGACGCCTTCCCCGAGGCGCTGGCGCATTCGCTGAAGCTGGTTGAAGAGAAGGGCTACACCTACATTCACCCGTACGACGATCCGTTGGTGATCGCCGGCCAGGGCACTGTGGCCATGGAGGTGCTGCGTCAGCATCAGGGCCATATCGATGCCATCTTCGTGCCGGTCGGTGGCGGCGGTCTGATCGCCGGCATCGCGGCGTACGTCAAATACCTGCGACCAGAGATCAAAGTGATTGGCGTCGAGCCGGACGACTCCAACTGCCTGCAGGCCGCCATGGCGGCTGGCGAGCGCGTGGTACTGCCGACAGTCGGGTTGTTCGCCGACGGCGTGGCGGTGGCGCAGATCGGCCAGCACACCTTCGACATCTGCAAGGATCATGTCGACGAGGTGATCACCGTCAACACCGACGAAATCTGCGCAGCGATCAAGGACATCTACGACGATACCCGTTCGATCACCGAGCCGGCCGGTGCGCTGGCGGTGGCAGGGATCAAGAAGTACGTCGAGCGTCAGGGCGCCAACGGCGAAGTGCTGGTGGGCATCGACTCCGGCGCCAATGTCAACTTCGACCGCCTGCGCCACGTGGCCGAACGTGCCGAACTGGGCGAGAAGCGCGAAGCGATCATCGCTGTGACCATTCCCGAGCAGCCAGGCAGCTTCAAGGCCTTTTGCGAGGCGGTGGGCAAGCGCCAGATCACCGAATTCAACTATCGCTATCACACCGATCGCGAAGCGCACATCTTCGTCGGCGTGCAGACCCACCCGGAGAACGACCCGCGTCAGGCGTTGGTCGAGGGCCTGCGCGCACAGGGCTTTCCGGTGCTGGACCTGACCGACAACGAGCTGGCCAAACTGCATATACGCCACATGGTCGGTGGTCATGCCGCCGGTGTCGGTGACGAGATGGTGCTGCGTTTCGAATTTCCCGAGCGGCCGGGTGCGCTGTTCAACTTCCTGCAGAAACTGGGCGGGCGCTGGAACATCTCGATGTTCCATTACCGCAATCACGGCGCTGCCGATGGTCGCGTACTGGCTGCCTTGCAGGTGCCGGCGGACGAACGTCATCTGGTGCCGGCGGCGTTGGACGCCATTGGTTACCCCTACTGGGACGAGAGCGAAAATCCTGCTTACCGCCTGTTTCTGGGTTGAGCACTGCCTTCGAACCGCAGGGCGGGTGTAGCCCGCCAGTGCGTGTTGGCGGGTTGCTCCCGCCCTACGTAATCGCCTGACAACAAAGGAAGCCTCGATGGAACATTATCTGCTGGTTCGCATTCTCCACAGCGCCCCAGGCGTGTTGCTGCTGCTCGGCCTGATTGCTCATGGCGTCATGCTGTTCAAGGCGCAGCGCGGTGGCGATGCCGCGGTGCTGGCGCGCAAGCTGCGCGTGACCCTGCTGTTCAGCTTCCCGGCATTCGCCGTGCTGGCGCTTAGCCTGCCGGTGACCGGCTACTGGCTGGTGGACACCGTCGGCTGGCCGCTGGGGCAGACCTGGCTGTTGCTGGGCAGCATTCTCTATGCGGTGATGATGCTGATCGGCTTGCTGCTGGCTGGTCGTCTGGCGGTCTGGCGTGCGCTGGGTGATGCACCGGCGCCGACAGCGCTGAAGCGTCTGTGCCTGATCCATGCCGGGCTGATTCTGGTGCTGCTGATCGCCATCATGGCGCTGATGGGCGCCAAGCCTGCCTAACGCTGCCGCATAGCGGCTTCTGCTGATCCTCTCCCGGCGGGAGAGGGTTGGTGGTTCGATGAATCTCGACTGCCAGGCCTTGTAGGGTGCGCCCTGCGCATCGGCGGCTGATGATGGGGCTTGCGGTGCGCACAGCGCACCCTACGGTTGGTGGTGACGCTCAGCGCAGCGAAATCACCGGCCAGCCGCGCTCGAGCGCGGTGGCGCGCAGCACGTCGTCCGGGTCGACTGCCACCGGGTTGGACACGGCCTCGAGCAGCGGCAGGTCATTGCGCGAGTCGCTGTAGAAGTAGGCGCCATCGAGGTTGTGTCCGGTCTGTGCCAGCCACTCGTTCAGCCGGGTCACCTTGCCGCCCTGGTAGCACGGCGTGCCGGCGATCTGCCCGGTGTAACGGCCGTCCTGCATGCCGCATTCGGTGGCGATCAACGTTTCCACGCCCAGGCGCTCGGCGATGGGCGCGGTGACGAAACGGTTGGTGGCGGTGATGATCACCAGCTTGTCGCCAGCGGCGCGGTGCTCGGCCAGCAGTGCCTCGCCCTTGGCCAGGATGATTGGCTCGATCACCTCGGTCATGAACTCGCGGTGCCACTGCGCCAGTTGCGCCATTTCACTGCGACCCAGAATGGCCTGGCTGAAATTCTGGTAGGCCACCACGTCCAGTTTGCCGGCGCAGTAGTCGGCATAGAAGGCATCGTTGCGCGCCAGGTACTCGGCCGCGTCGACCAGGCCGCGCTGGCAGACGAATTCGCCCCAGCTGTGATCGCTGTCGCCAGCCAGCAGGGTGTTGTCGAGATCGAAAAGGGCCAAGCGCACGGTTCGTTACCTGTTCTGTAGAAAGGGAAGGCGCGCCAGAATAGCTGCTTTGACGGGGCTTTCAAACAGCGCCTAAACCCGCGTTGCTGCTGCCGCCGGCTTTGTGGAACAATGCCGGAACTTGCGTGTACGAGGTTGCTTGCCGTGATCGATTCTGATGGTTTCCGCCCGAATGTCGGCATCATCCTGACCAATGATGTCGGCCAGGTGCTCTGGGCCAGGCGTATCAACCAGGATGCGTGGCAGTTTCCCCAGGGTGGCATCAATGATCGTGAATCGCCGGAAGAGGCGCTTTACCGTGAACTGAATGAAGAGGTCGGGCTCGAAGAGCAGGATGTGAAGATCCTCGCCTGCACCCGCGGCTGGTTGCGTTATCGTTTGCCGCAGCGTCTGGTGCGCACGCACAGCCAGCCGCTGTGTATCGGGCAGAAGCAGAAGTGGTTTCTGCTGCGTCTGACAGGGGCTGAAGACCGTGTACGCATGGACCTGACCGGCAAGCCCGAATTCGATGGCTGGCGCTGGGTCAGCTACTGGTACCCGCTGGGCCAGGTGGTCACATTCAAGCGCGAGGTCTACCGCCGCGCGCTCAAGGAACTTGCCCCGCGCCTGATCGTGCGCGACTGATACGGACCCCAATCGAGCATGCTCAATACGCTGCGCAAGATCGTCCAGGAAGTAAACGCCGCCAAGGATCTCAAGGCGGCGCTGTCGATCATCGTGCAGCGGGTCAAGGAAGCGATGGGCAGCCAGGTCTGCTCGGTCTACCTGCTCGATCCGGAAACCAATCGCTTCGTGCTGATGGCCACCGATGGTCTCAACAAGCGCTCCATCGGCAAGGTCAGCATGGCGCCCAGCGAAGGTCTGGTTGGCCTGGTCGGTAGCCGTGAAGAACCGCTGAACCTCGAAGATGCCGCCAGCCATCCCCGCTACCGCTACTTCGCCGAGACCGGCGAGGAACGCTATGCCTCCTTCCTCGGTGCGCCCATCATCCACCACCGGCGGGTGATGGGTGTTCTGGTGGTGCAGCAGAAGGAGCGCCGCCAGTTCGACGAAGGCGAGGAAGCCTTCCTGGTCACCATGAGCGCGCAGCTCGCTGGCGTGATCGCCCATGCCGAGGCGACTGGCTCGATTCGCGGTCTGGGGCGCCAGGGCAAGGGCGTGCAGGAGGCCAAGTTCGTCGGCGTGCCGGGGGCGCCGGGGGCAGCGGTCGGTACCGCTGTCGTGGTGCTGCCCCCGGCCGATTTGAATGTAGTTCCAGACCGCAGTGTCGATGACATCGCGGCCGAGCTGGAACTGTTCGACAAGGCATTGGGCTGGGTGCGCGAGGACATGCAGGAGCTGTCCGAGAAGCTCGCCACTCAGCTACGCAAGGAAGAGCGCGCGCTGTTTGACGTCTACCTGATGATGCTCGAGGACGCCGCGCTGGGTAACGAGGTGCGCAAGGTCATCCGTACCGGCCAGTGGGCACAGGGCGCCTTGCGCCAGGTGGTGCTCGACCACGTCAATCGTTTCGAGCTGATGGACGACGCTTACCTGCGCGAGCGCGCCTCCGACGTGCGCGACCTTGGCCGGCGTCTGCTCGCCTACCTGCAGGAAGAGCGCAAGACCACGCTGGTCTACCCGGATAACACCATCCTGGTCAGCGAGGAGCTTTCGCCGGCGATGCTCGGCGAAGTGCCGGAAGGCAAGCTGGTCGGCCTGATCTCGGTGACCGGCTCGGGCAACTCCCACGTGGCGATTTTCGCCCGCGCCATGGGTATTCCCACCGTCATGGGTGTGGTCGACCTGCCGTACTCGAAGATCGACGGCATCAAGTTGATCGTCGACGGCTACCACGGCGAAGTCTTCACCAACCCCAGCGAGCTGCTGAGCAAGCAGTACGCCGAAGTGGTCGAGGAGGAGCGCCAGCTCACCGAAGGGCTCGATGCCCTGCGCGCGTTGCCCTGCGAGACTCTCGATGGTCACCGCATGCCGCTGTGGGTCAACACCGGCCTGCTCGCCGATGTTGCGCGTGCTCAGCAGCGTGGCGCCGAAGGCGTCGGCCTGTACCGCACCGAAGTGCCGTTCATGATCAATGAGCGCTTCCCCAGCGAGAAGGAACAACTCGCCACCTATCGCGAGCAGTTGCAGGCCTTCCACCCTCTGCCGGTGACCATGCGCACCCTGGATATCGGCGGCGACAAGTCGCTGTCCTACTTCCCGATCAAGGAAGAGAATCCCTTCCTGGGTTGGCGCGGCATTCGCGTGACCCTCGATCACCCGGAAATCTTCCTGGTACAGACCCGCGCCATGCTCAAGGCCAGCGAGGGGCTGGACAACCTGCGCATCCTGCTGCCGATGATTTCCGGCACGCAGGAGCTGGAAGAGGCGTTGCACCTGATTCACCGTGCCTGGGGCGAGGTGCGTGACGAGGGCACCGATGTGCCGCTGCCGCCTATCGGCGTGATGATCGAGATCCCGGCAGCCGTCTATCAGACCCGTGAACTGGCGCGTCAGGTGGACTTTCTCTCGGTCGGCTCAAATGACCTGACCCAATACCTGCTGGCGGTCGACCGCAACAACCCGCGCGTGGCGGATCTCTACGACTTCCTCCACCCGGCGGTGCTGCAGGCCTTGCAGAAGGTGGTCAACGACGCGCATCTCGAAGGCAAGCCAGTGAGCATCTGCGGCGAGATGGCCGGTGACCCGGCGGCTGCCGTGTTGCTGCTGGCGATGGGCTTCGATTCGCTGTCGATGAACGCCACCAACCTGCCCAAGGTGAAATGGCTGTTGCGTCAGGTCACCCAGAGCAAGGCCAAGGAACTGCTCGGCCAGGTGATGACCATGGATAACCCGCATCTGATCTACAGCACCTTGCACCTGGCACTGCGCAATCTGGGGCTCGGGCGGGTGATCAATCCGGCATCCAATATCCAGGCCTGAATCGCCTGTAGGAGCGAGCTCTGCTCGCGAAGCTTTTGCGCCGCCAAGATTCGCGGGCAGTTTCGTGGCCCGGATGCAATCCGAGACAACGTCGCTCTCTATTCCCGGATTGCATCCGGGCTACCCGCGCAAGGTGACCTCGCCCAACAGGGCACCATGCGGGCCGAAGCTGCGTTCGGTGATATTCCAGCGTCCATCCCGGCGAAGATTCAGCACCGTGCTGGCACGAGTGCCATAGGTTGCGCTGGATATGAAGACACTCGACAGCAGTCGCTCCGTCGCCAGCCCGACGCCGGTGTCCGGCAGCAGGTGATCGGCTGGCAGGCTGCTGTCGCTCAGCAGCTCCAGTAGCGCTTCATCTTCGCGCTCGATGCTATCGCTCAGGGCACTTCTGGCACGCAACAGCTTCGGCCAGGGCGTGTCCAGGTTGGCGTTGGACATGCCATAAATGCCGCTGTGCAATTGCCGAGGCAGGCCTTCCTGGGAGTTGAGATGCCAGAGCTGATGGCGGTCGCCCAACAGCAGGTTGAAGCCGGCATGCTCTCGTGCGTCGCGCATGATTCGGTCGAGATAGGCCGGTGCCGAGTCCTGGCCCAGCAGGTAGTCGGCCGTCAGCGCGCCGCGTGAGCGCGGGCCGGCTTTTTGCTGCGGGTCGCGGATATTGGTCAGTGCCGCGAAGCGCCCTTGTGCGGTAACACCGAGCCAGGTACCGCCAGCCTGCAGATCGCGACCGGCGAATACGCCGGGTGCATCCGGCCATTGGCTTAGTGCTGCGCTGGGGCGCGCGTAAAACTCGTCGCGATTGGCCGCCAGGCGCAGCACCGTTGGGCTTTCGGGCTGCCAGGCGAAGACGATCAGGCACATGCGCATTTCTCTACTCACGGAGTCTGGCAGGCTAGCGAGCTGAGCGTGGGGCGGCAACCGTTCCGTCGATCCGTATGCCGTTGAGGGGGCATTTCCGCTACCATGCCGCTTTATTTTTGGGGGTGTCGATGGAACTGCTGCTCTACCTGGTGCTGGGTTCGGCTGCCGGTGTGCTGGCGGGTCTGTTCGGCGTGGGCGGCGGTCTGATCATCGTACCGGTGCTGGTGTTGAGCTTCACTGCCCAGGGTATGGCAA
Organism: Pseudomonas chaetocerotis; assembly: GCF_015712105.2. Taxonomy (NCBI): domain Bacteria; kingdom Pseudomonadati; phylum Pseudomonadota; class Gammaproteobacteria; order Pseudomonadales; family Pseudomonadaceae; genus Pseudomonas; species Pseudomonas chaetocerotis. Next base: position 277,924 of record NZ_JACFYX020000006.1, on the reverse strand, counting down.
CGGAAATCCTCACTCACCTGGCAGTGGGAACGTCCCTGGCGACCATCGTCTTTACCTCGACCAATTCGCTGCTCGAGCACCATCGCAAGGGCGCGGTGCGCTGGCCCCTGTTTCGCTGGTTGACCCTGGGCATTGTGCTCGGTGCAGCGCTGGGGGCGATGACCGCGTCGCTGATCCAGGGGCCGCTGCTGCAGAAGATCATCGGTACGTTCGCCATCATCGTTGCCGCGCAGATGGCGCTGGACCTGAAACCCAAGGCCAGTCTCGGTGTCCCAGGCAAGCCGACGCTGACCGTAGCCGGTGGGGTGATCGGTTGGGCGTCGGCGATCTTCGGGATTGGCGGTGGTTCGCTGACCGTGCCCTTTCTGGTCTGGCGCAGCGTGCCGATCCAGCAAGCGGTGGCGACTTCGGCGGCCTGTGGTTTGCCGATCGCCATCGCCGGTGCGCTGAGTTTCATATTTACCGGCTGGGGGAATCCGAGTCTGCCGCAATGGAGCGTCGGTTTCGTGTATCTCCCGGCATTGCTGGGGATCGCCCTGACCAGCATGTTCTTTGCCCGTTTTGGTGCGCGCCTGGCTCATCGCCTGTCGCCACTGTTACTCAAGCGTCTGTTCGCCCTGCTGCTGTTCAGCGTGGGCCTGAGTTTTTTCATTTAAGGAGTCCTGGATGCTGCCTTATCCGCAGATCGACCCGGTGGCCATCGCCCTCGGTCCCCTGAAAATCCATTGGTACGGCCTGATGTATCTGGTCGGTATCGGCGGTGCCTGGTGGCTGGCCTCGCGCCGGCTTGAGCGTTTCGACGCGACCTGGAACAAGGAGAAGCTTTCCGATCTGGTGTTCTGGGTGGCCATGGGGGTGATTCTCGGTGGGCGCCTGGGCTACGTCTTTTTCTATGATTTTGCCGCCTATATCGCCGAACCGGCGAAGATCCTGCGGGTATGGGAGGGCGGCATGTCCTTCCATGGCGGCCTGATCGGGGTAATGCTGGCGACCTGGTGGTTCGGCAAGCGCAACGGCAAGAGCTTCTTCGAACTGATGGACTTCATCGCGCCACTGGTGCCGATTGGCCTGGGTGCTGGGCGCATTGGCAACTTCATCAATGCCGAGCTGTGGGGCAAGGCCACCGACGTGCCCTGGGCAATGGTCTTCCCCACCGACCCGCAGCAACTGGCGCGCCACCCGTCGCAGCTGTACCAGTTCGCCCTGGAAGGCGTCGCGCTGTTCACCATCCTCTGGTTCTATTCGCGCAAACCGCGTCCGACCATGGCCGTTTCCGGCATGTTTGCCGCTTGCTACGGTGTATTCCGCTTCATCGTCGAGTTCGTTCGCGTGCCGGACGCCCAACTCGGCTATCTGGCCTGGGGCTGGCTGACCATGGGGCAGGTCCTCTGCATACCGATGATTCTCGCCGGCCTGGGCCTGATCGCCTACGCCTACAAGCGCCAGCCCGCACAAGGAGCCGTCTGATGAAACAGTACCTCGACCTGATGCGCCACGTGCGTGAGCACGGCACCTTCAAGGAAGACCGCACAGGCACCGGCACCTACAGCGTGTTCGGCTACCAGATGCGCTTCGACCTGGCCGATGGTTTCCCCATCGTCACCACCAAGAAGTGCCACCTGCGCTCGATCATCCACGAGCTGCTGTGGTTCCTGCAGGGTGACACCAACATCAAGTACCTCAAGGACAATGGCGTCAGCATCTGGGACGAGTGGGCCGACGAGAACGGCGACCTCGGCCCGGTCTACGGCTACCAGTGGCGTAGCTGGCCGGCACCCAACGGCGAGTCCATCGACCAGATCGCCAAGCTGATCGAGATGATCAGGAAGAACCCGGACTCGCGTCGTCTGATCGTCTCGGCCTGGAATCCGGCGCTGGTCGAGCAGATGGCGCTGCCGCCGTGCCACGCGCTGTTCCAGTTCTACGTGGCGGACGGCAAGCTCAGCTGCCAGCTCTATCAGCGCTCGGCGGACATCTTCCTCGGCGTGCCCTTCAACATCGCCAGCTATGCGCTGCTGACGCTGATGGTGGCGCAGGTCTGCGACCTGCAGCCGGGCGAGTTTATCTGGACCGGCGGTGACTGCCACCTGTACGCCAACCACATCGAACAAACCGACCTGCAACTGACGCGCCAGCCGTTGCCGTTGCCGACCATGAAGCTAAACCCCGAGGTGAAGGACCTGCTGGCCTTCAAATTCGAGGACTTCGAACTGGTCGGTTACGAAGCGCACCCGCATATCAAGGCGCCGGTCGCGGTCTGAGGGAGGCCGGCAGGCGGGGGCAATTTGCTACCCTTTTCCCTCAACGCGTGAAAAGGAGTCCCCCGTGAGCCGAATCGCACTGGCCCTGCTGCTGGTCTGCAGTTGTTTGACAAGTCATGCCGAGACCTCGCCGCTGCGGGTCGGCATCTCCGAAGTGCCGCCGTTCGTGATCAAGCAGCACGACGGTAGCTGGAGCGGCATCAGCATCGATCTGTGGAATGCCATCGCCGATAAGAATGGCTATGCCTTTCAGTACGAGCCGATGCCCTTCGACCGCCTGCTCGACAGCCTCGAGCAGAACAAAGTCGACGTCGTGGTCGGGGCGATGACCATGACTCCCGAGCGCGAGGCGCGCTTCGACTTCACCCACCCGTTCTACTTCACCGGCCTCGCCATCGCAGTGCCGGCAACTGCCTCGGCGGGCTGGTGGACGACCTTCAAGCGGCTGTTCTCCTGGCGTTTCATCAGCGTGGTGCTGGGGCTGGCTGCGGTTCTGATGCTGGTGGGGGCCTTGATCTGGTTCTTCGAACGACGACGTAACCGCGAGCAGTTCCCTGAAGAGCCTGTGCGCGGTCTGGGCGATGGCTTCTGGTGGGCTGCAGTGACCATGACCACCGTTGGCTATGGTGACAAGTCACCGGTGACGCTGGGAGGGCGGTTGGTCGCGGTGGTGTGGATGTTCGCCGCATTGATCATGGTCTCGACCTTCACGGCGGCAATGACCACGGCCCTGACGGTGAGCAATCTACAGGGCACCATCCAGGGCCCTGGCGACCTGCAAGGTGCCCACGTCGCCAGCGTGCAGCGCACAGCCAGCTCGGACTGGCTGCAGGAGCGGCGCATTCGCCAGAGCGACTATCCGAACCTGACCCAGGCGCTACTGGCCGTGCAGCAGGGCGAGGCCGATGCCATCGTCTACGACAAACCTATCCTGCAGTACCGTAACCGCGAGCTTGTCGGCGTGCGCCTGCAGGTGTTGCCCGGTACCTTCGAGAACCAGAGCTACGGATTCCTGGTGCGCAGCGGCAGCCCGCTGCGGGAGCCGATCAGTCGGGCGGTACTGGGTATCATGGATGATCCGCAATGGCCGCGAACGGTGAGCGACTATCTGGGAGAGGAACTCTGAGACGAGTGGTTGTTCAGGCGTCCCTTGCGGCTTGGTCTTCAGCGAGAAGCGCTGCGTGATTTCATCGATGAAATCGCGCGGCTCGCTGATCGCCCATTCCAGCCAGTTGCCCCACGTCAGCCTCCGCTCATCCAGGCCCGGTGCAGGCTGCCTTCAGGGTGGGCCGGGCTGCGTTCCGCTTTAGCCCGCTGGTTGCATGGAGAGGTCGCTGCGCAGGCGCTCCACCTGTTCGGCGCGCTCGGCCTCTTCCAAACGTGTGAACGGGTTCAGTGATGACCATTCGGGGTGCGCGCGCGCTACCTTCAGTGGCATGGGCAGCTTGCCCTGGCGCCACAGGGTGTCCTGCGGAGCGCCGAGGGTGATGGCGTCCATGGCGGCATGTCCGCGTTTATCCAGTGCCGCCAGCAGTTGCTGCTGACGCAGGGCGAGCAGGCGCAGCACGGCATCGTCGACGGTCAGCTCGCGCTGGCCTTTCAACTTTCCTTTCAGCCTTTCGCCGTAGTTGCGCAGAGTCTGCGCGCTGCCGCCGATCACCGCGCCCAGCGCCGCGGCGGCGCCCAGGGTGAGACCGCCAACCAGCAGGTCGACACCGACGCCGGTGGCTGCACCGGCCGCCATGCCGCCGCCGACCTTGATGCCGAGTTGCTTCAGCGTTTCCGGGTTGAACAGGTCGTCGCCCCAGCGGCCATCGAGCAGTGGCAGATCGGCCGCCTTGGCATCGCTGCTGCGGAAGGCGTACAGGCGCAATATGGCATCGACGCAACGTTGCTCGCGTTGGCGAATCGCATCTCGTAGCTCGGTAATGGCGCCCTGTTCCAGCAACGGCTGGGCGGCGACGCTGCGGCGGCAGGCGGCGCAGTCGATCAGCAGTTCGGCGATCAGGCGGTGACCGCTCTGAAGACGGGCCACGCGCTGCGCTTCATGATCCTCGATCAGTCGCTGCAGCTGCGGGCGCGAACGCTCCAGCAACAGGGCCAGGCTTTCGTACAGACGGCGTTCTCCATCTTCGGGGGGCGCCACGCTGTCGAACGCCACCAGCGCATGCAGGCCAAGGCGGGCCAGGGCTTCGCGCCACTCGCTTTCACGATGGCTGGCGCTGGCGACGAAGTTGAGTACCGGCAGTAAGGGTCTGCCGCACATGTTGAGCACCGCCAGTTCGTCTCGATACTTGGCCAGCACCGGCTCGCGTACGTCGATCACGTACAGCCCGGCGTCGGAGGCCATCAGCTGGCGCAGTACCTTGGCTTCCTGTTCGTAGCGCTGGCGGGCTTCGCTGCCTTCGAGAAAACGACTCAGGCGTGCCGGGCCGTCCAGGCGCTCACCGGGGCGGTCGAGGCGCTCCAGGTAATCGAGCAGAGCGATAGCGTCCTCCAGGCCGGGGGTGTCGTACAGCTCCAGCAACGCCTGGCCGTCCACCGACAGGCGCGCACCCTCGACATGGCGCGTGGTGCTGGCGCGTGGCGAGACCTCGCCGAACTCCACGTCGCGGGTCAGGGTGCGCAGCAGCGAGGTCTTGCCGACGTTGGTGTGGCCGACCAGGGCGAGCTTCAGTGGTTGGCTCATGGTGCAGCCCCCGACGCCGTGTTCCCCGATTGCATCCGGGCTACGGGCTGACGTTCCCCTCTCCCGCTTGCGGGAGAGGGGTTAGGGGAGAGGGGCTTCAACGCGTCAGTCATGTCCGCTCTCCAGCCAGCTCAAGGGCGCCGTATCGCCATGCTGCAGCCCCAGGCTGGCGATTGCCTGGTGCCAGTCCGCCAGGCGAGCGCTGTCCAGGCTTTCGCCAGGGGCGGGGGGCAACAGCCAGATGCGCGTGGCACTCGCACAACGCGCCAATTCGCCAAGCAGCGCCAGAGTGCCGCGATCCGGTGAGCGGCGCGGATCGCAGGCGATCGCCAGACGTTCGGGCGGGAAGCGGGTCAGTTGTTCGAGCAACTGGCGGCGTTGTTCGCGGCTGTCGACCACACCGGCATCGGCCACACCCTGGGGCAGTGGAGCGGGCGGCCAGGGGCGGCGCGCGTCCAGCTCTATGCCCAGCAGCAGCGCGCCGCTGCCAACTTGGATACTGGCGCCGCCTTGCGGCTGATGCAGCGCGGCGGGGGCCAGGTCGCAGATGCCGAGGCGCTCGCTGTCCGGCTGCAGGCGCTGGCGCAACAGGCCGTAGCCGGGCAGTTCAAGGTGCAGCCTCAGCGCGCCTTTGCCCGATTGCCAGCGCCACAGGCACAGCAGCGCCAGCAACAGGCGTGGCAGCAGGCCGTAGACCAGCAGTACACCGACCAGCCAGCCGGCCCAGCTCTGCCGCGCCACTTCGCTGGCGATGGCAGCGTCGCCGCTGGCGCGGATGACCTCGATATCCGGCAGGCTGAAGCCGAGCAGCGCGGGCAGGGCACCGATGGCCTGGGTCAGGGCGATGAAGGTGTCGCCGCCGAGGATGGTGGTTTCCCAGACGAAGCCGTAGCGGCGCGTGGCGAGCAGCAATAGCAGGGTGACCAATGCCGTGAGCATGGCCATCGTCCACAGACCGTTGACCAGCAGACCCAGGCCCCAGCGGGTCAGGCGCTGGCGTTGCAGCATCAGCAGCAGGGCCGGGGCCAGTTGCGCGGCGCTGGCATCGCGCGCCAGTTTTTCACTGAGCCACAGCCACAGGCGACCGAGCGCGCCAGGGTGGTCGCGGGTCAGCAGCAGGCCCAGCAGCCAGCCAAACAGCATCAGCAGGTTGAGCCCGAGGAGGCTGCCCAGCGCCCAGAACACGTTGACGGGTTGGCGCCCGTCACCCAACGCGGCCAGAGCCAGACCGAAGCCGCTGAGCAGGGCCAGCAGCGCCAGCAGCAGGCCGGCCAGGCGTGCGCCCTGCAGCCAGTGCAGCAGCGCCTGCCACTGACCATCACGGCGGGCCAGATGCACGGCGCGATGCTGGATGCGCTCGGCCAGGTCAACCTGCTCGGCACGGGCCAGGCGATTGGCTTCGGCGTCTTCGAGCGGGCCGGCGTGTTCCTCGCGCAGGCGAATGGTCTCGCTGAGCCAGAGGCGTTGCAAGGGCGTCGGGGAGGAGGCGTCTGTCACGCGGCGTCTCGTCGTTCGGATCAGGGGTTGAGGATAACCCCTGATCCGCCGCGGTGCGAATCAGCGCTGCTGGCGCAGGCGCACGGCGATGTCCGGTTGGTCGATGAACAGGCCGTCGATGCCGGTGGCGAGGAAGGCACGCAGTTCGGCATCGATGTCGCCGTGTTCGGCAGGGGCACTACCACTGCGCAGGCTGGTGGGCAGGAAGGCGTTCTCGGCGCGGAAGGTGTAGGGATGCACCTTGAGCCCGGCAGCATGGGCATCACGTACCAGGCTGGTCGGCGCGGTGAGGTTACCGGCGGCATCACGCGGAATGATCATGCCTTTCTCCGGGCCGATGCCGGCGGCGTAACGCGCGATGTCTTGCAGGCCTTGTGGGGTGATCATCTGTTGATAGCCCAGGTCACTGCCCTGTGCCTGCTGATCGTAGGGTTGGCCCTCTATCCACAGCAGCTGCACCAGGCGGATCGGGGTCAGCGTGCTCAGCGTCTTGAGGTTGTCCACTTCGAAGGACTGAATGAAAACGGGCGCGTCGGCGCTGTCATAGCCGTTGCGTTCGAGCACCGCCAGCAGCGGTTTTTCCATGGCCAGGTCGAGTTGCTGGAAATGCGTGGGGTGCTTGGTTTCCGGGTACAACCCGATGGTTCGTTGCTGGAGGGCTTCCAGCCGTTTCACCAGATCGATGACCTCTTGCAAGGTAGGAATCTCGAACTGGCCATCGAAGCGGGTATTGCCCGGCCGTTGCTGCGGGATGCGCTCAATGGCGCGCAGGGTTTTCAGCTCGGCCAGGGTGAAGTCTTCGCTGAACCAGCCTTCCAGGCTGCGTCCGTCTACGCTCTGGGTGCGTTTGCGGTCAGCGAACTCGGGGCGCTGCGCCACATCGGTGGTCAGCCCCAGTTCATTGTCGTGGCGGGCGACCAGTTGGCCGTCGCGGGTCATCACCAGGTCGGGCTCGATGTAGTCGGCGCCTTGCAAGGCCGCCAGTGCGTAGGCGGCCAGGGTGTGCTCGGGCGCGTAGCCACTGGCACCGCGGTGGGCGATCACCAGTGGCGCCTTGGTGTCCGAGGTCTGGGGTTGCTTGGCGCTGGGTTGCTGCTGGGCCCAGTCGATGGCGGCCTGGACGTTGTCCAGAGCCGGGCTGGCGAAGACCGACAGTGGCAGCAGTGTGACGCCCAATATCCAGGCGGAGAGTGATTTCGACATGACGCTAGCTCCTTGCTCGTAAGTTCAGCCGCTAGCCTGCTACGGCGAATATGACGATACGACGACAGCGCTGCTTCGGCCACGGGTGGGCTGCGAGGCCTCTGGGTGCTCTGCTATGCTCGCAGCCATGAAAACGACTCTACCTCTTTCCCTGATCGCCGCGCTCGCGCACAACCGTGTGATTGGTCGCGACAATCAGCTGCCCTGGCATCTGCCGGCGGACCTCAAGCACTTCAAGGCACTGACGCTCGGCAAGCCGATCATCATGGGGCGCAAGACTTGGGATTCGCTCGGTCGGCCGTTGCCCGGCCGGCTCAATATCGTGGTCAGCCGCCAGGTGGGCCTGGCCCTGGAAGGGGCCGAGGTATTCGCGACGCTGGAAGAGGCCATCGAGCGAGCCGACGCCTGGGCACGTGAGGAGAATGCCGGGGAGCTGATGCTGATCGGCGGCGCGCAGCTTTATGAGCTGGGCCTGGCCCAGGCTGATCGCCTGTACCTGACGCGTGTCGGCCTCGACCCCGAAGGCGATGCCTTCTTCCCCGAGCTCGACGAGGCTACATGGCGCATGACCTCCAGCGTCGAGCACGCGGCTTCGGCCGAGACACCGTTCTACGCCTTCGAAGTGTGGGAGCGCCACGGCGCATAACCCACCGAGCGTTCCGGCCCTCTTTGCCGCCAGGTTCTTCTGCGCGACGTGATGGCCACTGCCTTGCCTTTGCCGTAATTTTCTTTCGTGCATCCTGATGCAGGTTTTTACATGTCTGAGCAATCGCCCGACGACGAGCAACTGAACGCCGTCGCTGCACTCTTCGTGCGTCATCCGCTCTGGGAAGATGCGCTGGCCCTGCTGTTCGGCACCGCTCTGGTGGCGCTGGGCATCGCCTTCTACGCCCATGCGGGCTTGCTGACGGGCGGCACCGTCGGCATCGCCTTTCTGGCCAACTACCAGGCTGGTTGGTCGTTCGGTCTGGTGTTTTGTCTGGTCAATCTGCCGTTCTATCTGCTCGGCATCTGGCGTATGGGCTGGGGTTTCACCTTGCGCACGGGCTGCGCGGTGTTGCTGGTTTCGTTGCTGGCGGAGCTGACGCCGCAGTGGGTCGCCTTCGCCCACCTCAGCGCCGTGTATGCCGCGCTGTTCGGTGGTGCCGCCATGGGGCTGGGTTTGCTCATGCTGTTCCGCCACCGCGCCAGCCTGGGAGGGGTGAACATTCTCGCGCTGTACATGCAGGCGCGCTTCGGTTTCCGTGCGGGCACCGTGCAGATGGCCATCGATGCGAGCATCGTGCTGGCGGCGATCTTCGTGGTGTCGCCAGACAAGGTGCTGCTCTCGGTGCTAGGGGCGGTGATGCTCAATCTGGTGCTGGCGATCAATCACCGGGCTGATCGCTACGTCGGCGTCAGTTGAGCCCATGAACGAACGAGGGGCTGCCTCGCTGGAGGCAGCTCCTCGTCGTTTATCGCGGGCGCGAGAATCAGATCACGTCGGTGAACTGGATGATTTCGACCCAGTAGCCGTCCGGGTCCTTGATGAAGGCGATGTCGCGCATGCGGCCGTCGGTCAGGCGCTTCTGGAAGTCCACGCCAAGGTCTTCGAAGCGCTGGCAGGCCGCCTTGATGTCCGGTACCGACACGCACAGGTGACCGAAGCCGCGCGGGTCGCTGTTGCCGCTGTGGTAGGAAAATTCCGGGTCTTTCTCGGTACCGTAGTTGTAGGTCAGCTCCAGCACGCCGGGGATCGACTTGCGCCACTGATGGCGGGCCGCCGAGTCAGCCGGGATCTGCGACTTGTCGGCGATCAAGGCGAGGAAGTACAGACTGAACTCGGCGTCGGGGAAGTCCTTCTTCTCCAGCAAGGTGAAGCCCAGCACGCGGGTGTAGAAGTCCAGGGATTTCTGCAGGTCCTTCACGCGGATCATGGTGTGGTTGTAGACGAAGTCGGCAGTGGCGACGTCGGGGTTGGCGGTCACGCCGGCAATGGCGTTGAGCTCGTCGAGGGTCATGGGGTTCTCCATCAGGCGGGGAAAAGGCTGTACCAGCCTAGATGGACTCGCTGAGGGCGTTTTTCAAGGGTAGGGTGCGCCGTGCGCACCTGGGCCATTCGCAGTCGCCGATCGGTTGGTAGGGCGGTGGACGGATGAAGCGTCGTCCACCCAAGGGCAGGTATCAGACCTGTAGCGTGATCAGTTCGGCCCGGACCCTCTGGTCGTTGATATGCAGGATGCCAACGCCGACGGGCAGCTTGAAACGTCGTGGCCCGGCACTGCCTGGATTGAGGTAGAGCACGCCGCCAAGCAGCTCGTGCAGCGGCTTGTGCGAGTGACCGGCAATCACCACGTCGATGTTCTGCTCAGCCGGGTCGATATCCAGTTGCTTGAGGTCGTGCAGCACATGCAGGGTGATGGCGCCGAAGCGTAGCGTCAGACGCTCGGGGATGGCGTCGGCCCAACTGTCCCGATCATTGTTGCCGCGTACCACCGACAGTGGTGCGATGCGCTCCAGCTCGGCCAGGATGTGCGGCCCGCCGATATCGCCGGCATGGATCAGGTGATCGACGCCTTGCAGCGCTGCCAGGGCCTCGGGGCGCAGCAGATTGTGAGTGTCAGCGATCAGACCGATACGCATGATGAGGTCCCGAGCATGGATGCAGGAGCCAGCTTGCTGGCGATCGGCGCCAGTTGCAAAACCTTCCGTCCACAAAAAGCCCGGCAAACCAGGCCGGGCTTTTGCTGTAGCAATGTGACGAATCAGTCGTCCAGCATGGCCTTGTTACGCACCGCGCCCTTGTCGGCGCTGGTGGCGAGCAGGGCGTAGGCCTTGAGTGCCGTGGTCACCTTGCGGGTACGCGGTGCAGCAGGCTTCCAGCCCTTCTTGTCCTGCTCTGCGCGGCGGGAGGCCAGTTCTTCATCGCTTACCAGCAGGTTGATGCTGCGGTTGGGGATGTCGATGAGGATTTTGTCGCCATCGTTGACCAGGCCGATAGCACCGCCTGCTGCCGCTTCCGGCGAGGCGTGGCCGATGGACAGGCCGCTGGTGCCGCCGGAGAAACGACCGTCGGTGAGCAGGGCACAGGCCTTGCCCAGGCCCTTGGACTTCAGGTAGCTGGTCGGATAGAGCATTTCCTGCATGCCCGGGCCGCCTTTCGGGCCTTCGTAGCGGATGATGACGATGTCACCTTCCTTCACTTCGTCGGCGAGGATGCCCTTGACCGCGCTGTCCTGGCTTTCGAAGACCTTGGCGGTGCCTTCGAAGACGTGGATCGACTCATCGACGCCGGCGGTCTTCACCACGCAGCCATCGAGGGCGATGTTGCCGTACAGCACTGCAAGTCCACCCTCTTGCGAGTAAGCGTGCTCGACGCTGCGAATACAACCATTCTCGCGGTCGTCATCCAGGCTGTCCCAGCGGGTGCTCTGGCTGAACGCGGTCTGGCTGGGGATGCCGGCCGGGCCTGCCTTGAAAAAGTGATGAACCGATTCGTCCTGAGTCTGGGTGATGTCCCATTGGGCGATGGCTTCGGCCATGTTCGGGCTGTGCACAGTGTGGGCATCGGTGTGCAGCAGGCCGCCACGTGCCAGCTCGCCGAGAATGGAGAAGATGCCGCCGGCGCGGTGCACGTCTTCCATGTGGTACTTCTGGATGTTCGGCGCGACTTTGCACAGCTGCGGTACCTTGCGCGACAGGCGATCGATGTCGCGCAGGTCGAAGGCGATCTCCGCTTCCTGGGCAGCAGCCAGCAGGTGCAGGATGGTGTTGGTCGAACCGCCCATGGCGATGTCCAGGGTCATGGCGTTTTCGAACGCCTTGAAGTTGGCGACATTGCGCGGCAGCACCGAGTCGTCGCCTTCGCCGTAGTAGCGTTGGCAGAGTTCGACGGCCAGGCGACCGGCGCGCAGGAACAGCTGTTCACGATCGCTGTGGGTGGCCAGGGTCGAACCGTTGCCTGGCAGCGCCAGACCCAGGGCTTCGACCAGGCAGTTCATCGAGTTGGCGGTGAACATGCCGGAGCAGCTGCCGCAGGTCGGGCAAGCGCTGCGCTCGTACTCGGCGACCTTCTCGTCGGAGGCGCTGGAGTCGGCGGCAATCACCATCGCGTCGACCAGATCCAGGCCATGGTTGGCCAGCTTGGTCTTGCCGGCTTCCATCGGGCCGCCGGAAACGAACACCACCGGGATGTTCAGGCGCAGGGCGGCCATCAGCATGCCGGGGGTGATCTTGTCGCAGTTGCTGATGCAGACGATGGCGTCGGCGCAGTGGGCGTTGACCATGTACTCCACGGAGTCGGCGATGATCTCGCGGCTCGGCAGCGAATAGAGCATGCCGTCGTGGCCCATGGCGATGCCGTCGTCGACGGCGATGGTGTTGAATTCCTTGGCCACGCCGCCGTGCTTCTCGATCTCGCGGGCGACCAGTTGACCCAGGTCCTTCAGGTGCACGTGGCCGGGCACGAACTGGGTGAAGGAGTTGGCGATGGCGATGATCGGTTTCTTGAAGTCTTCGTCCTTCATCCCGGTGGCGCGCCACAGGGCGCGGGCGCCGGCCATGTTGCGGCCATGGGTGGAGGTCTTCGAGCGGTAATCGGGCATGACACGGTTCCTGCGGCTGATCAGGTGATGTTCGTATGGTGAGCGTCGACTGAACCGGATGCAAACGGAAGGTGGCCGTGCGTTCGGCGGGGCCGCAGGACGCCGCAGTGTGGGCGCGCGTCTGGCCCGTGCTCAGGGCCCGCCAGGGGATGATGGCGAGGGATTCGGTGATTCTACTCCCGCTACTGGCGCAGCGCCAAGGCGCTGCTGATTGCCGGTGTCCCGGGGCGAGTGACCTTATGTCCGTCATTGCGAGCCGATCGGCGACTCCTCCCACGCCTCCACTACTGCCTGATTCTCGCTTCCCGTTGAAGGATGAGCGCAGTTCCCGCAGTACCTTTCAGGACATGCGGGCTGTGTAGCGGTCTGCGTCGGTCGTTACAGCGCTATCGCTCCTGACATCAGCGCCTGCTGCGTCTTTCGGGGCAGGGCCTCAGTGCGGAATTTCGATCCCTCGCATCCGCTCGGCACGGCGGCGCAGCAGTTCGATGGTTACCAGCAACGCGATGGATACCAGAATCAGCAGAGTGGCGATGGCCAGGATGCTCGGGTTGATCTGCTCGCGCAGGCCCGAGAACATCTGCCGCGGAATGGTGCGCTGTTGTGGCCCGGCCATGAACAGGATTACCACCACCTCATCGAAGGAAGTGATGAAGGCGAACAGTGCGCCTGAAATCACGCCGGGGCGGATCAGCGGCATGATCACGTCGAAGAACACGCGTATTGGCGTGGCGCCGAGATTCAGCGCTGCGCGCGCCAGGCTGTAGTCGAAGCCGGTGAGCGTGGCGGTGACAGTGATGATGACGAAGGGCGTGCCGAGCGCCGCGTGGGCCAGGATCACACCCAGATAGCCGCCGGCCAGGCCGAGGTCTGAGTAAAAAAAGAACATGCCAGCGGCGGTGATGATCAGCGGCACGATCATCGGCGACAGCAGCAGGGCGGTGATGAAGCGGCGAAACGGCATCTCGTCGCGCGCCAGGCCCACGGCGGCGCAGGTACCCAGAATCGTGGCGAGAAGGGTGGAGAGGATGCCGATGAAGAAGCTGTTCTTGATCGCCAGTATCCACTTCGGATCGTTGAAGATCTCCTGGTACCAGCGCAGCGAGTAGGCCTCGGGGTCCAGTCTGAGCATGCCTTCGGTAAAGCTGAAGAACGGCTCGGCATTGAACGACAGCGGCACGATCACCAGAATCGGCAGGATCAGGAACAGCAGCACCAGCCAGGAGCTGACCTTGAGCAGCCAACTGCCGAGGTGGTGCCAGAAGCCGTAATAGGCGGGAATTTTCATAGCGCTGAGCCCGTATCGAGGAGACGACGGGTGCCGCCTGTAGCCCGGACGCAGTCCGGGGAAGGAAAGGCGGCTGGTTTCCTGGATTGCATCCGGGCTACGCCGTTATGAGGAAATGACGGTACGGACATGTTCATCCCAACTTGATATTGCTGGCGCCGACGAAGCGGTCGTACACCCAGTACAGCAACAGGATCAGCCCGAGCAGCAGCGAGCCCAGTGCGGCGGCCAGCTCCCAGTTGTTCGAGCGCTGCATGTGGAAGGCGATGATGTTGCTGATCATCTGCCCATCAGTACCTCCGACCAGCGCCGGGGTGATGTAGTAGCCCACCGAGATGATGAACACCAGCAGCGCTCCGGCGCTGAGGCCAGGCAAGGTCATCGGGAAGTAGATGCGGGCGAACGCCGGAATGGGTTTGTCGCCGAGGCTTAGCGCCGCCCGCATGTAGCTGGGGTCGATGCCGCGCATCACGCTGTACAGCGGCAGGATCATGAACGGCAGCAGGATGTGGGTCATCGCCACCACGGTGGCGAACGAGGTGTAGAGCATCTCGAAGGGCTGACTGATCAGGCCGATGCCCATGAGGAAGGAATTGATCACGCCGTTGGTCTGCAGCAGGGCGATCCACGAGGTGGTGCGCACCAGCAACGAGGTCCAGAACGGCAGCAGTACCAACACCAGCAGCAGGTTGGCGCGATTCGATGGCAACCCGGCCAGGTAGTAGGCCAGTGGGTAGCCGAGCAGGGCGCAAAGCAGCGTGATGACCAGCGCCATGTTCAGGGTCTTGGAGTAAAGCTGCAGGTAGATCTGCGTGTCCTGGCGTACCTGGATGCCATCGTCGGGGTGCAGTTCAAGATCCAGAGCGGTCAGGTAGTAGTCGTAGGTGTAGACCTTGCCGGCGCGCTCGATGGCGTACCACAGCTCGGGCTTGCTCCAGTTGCGATGGGCGTCGAGCAGGGTCTTTGTGCCTTGGCTCTGCAGCTCTTGCGCATCCAGCCGGCCAACACGGCGGGCGGTGGATTTGACCACGCTGGACATGCCGGTGTACGCACGGTTGAACTCTTCGGAGAGCTTGCCAGACAGGCGTTGCTCGTTAAGACCCTGCAGCTCTTTGACGAATACCTGCAGGGTCTTGTCGTCCGGTAGTTGCTTGTGATCGTCCCACCGCTCGAGTTCGGCCAGGGTCAGTGGAATCAGTTCGGCCACGGTCGGGTGATGCACGCTGCGCCACAGCATGGTGCCGATCGGTGCGACGAAGGTGACGATGATGAACAGCAGCAGCGGCACCACGAACAGGAAGGCGGCGAGGCGTTTCTTGCGACGGGCGCTGGCAGCTTGGCCGGCTTCGCTGGTGGTCAGGGATGACAAGGCGTTACTCCGTAAAGCAGGGCGTAGAGCGAGTGCCGATCAATAGCGCCCTCTCCCACAGGTGGGAGAGGGGAGCTGATGGCCTTTACTTCAACAGCCACTCGTTGAATTTCTCGCCCAACGATTCGCCATAGTCAGCCCAGAACTCGGAGCCAGCCTGGATGCCTTTGTCCAGATGAGCGGTCGGCAGGTGCGGCGCCGCACTCTGGTCGGCCAGCGGCATGGAGGACTTGCGGGTCGGGCCGTAGGCCACGTCCGGCATGCCGGCCAGCGGCTTGGAGCCGGTGGCGTACTTGATGAACTCCATGGCCAGGTCCTTCTTCTTGCTGCCCTTGACGATGGCCCAGGCGTCGAGGTCGTAGACGTGGCCGTCCCAGACGATTTCGAAGGGTTTCTTTTCCTGCACGATGGCATCGTAGAAGCGGCCGTTGGCCGATTGCACCAGCACTGCGCCACCGTCGTTGAGCAATTGCGGCGCTTGCGACCAGGAGTCGAACCAGACGATGTCATCCTTGATGCTGGCCAGTTTGTCGAAGGCACGTTGCTGGCCTTCCGGGGTTGCCAGTACTTCGTAGACTTCCTCAGGTGCGACGCCGTCTGCCATGAGGGCCCATTCCATGTTCACCTGCGGGCGCTTGCGCATGGCGCGTTTGCCCGGAATCTTGGCGGTATCGAAGAAGTCCTCGATGCTGGCAGCCTTGGTGCCGCCGATGGTGTTCTGGTTGTAGGCGAATACCACCGACCAGACGATATTGCCCACCGCGCATTCGCTGGCCAGTGCTTCGGGGATGAAGTCCTGAGCAGCCGGGGTGCCGTCGATGCCGGCCGGCAACACGCTGTGATCGAGGGTTTCCAGCAGGCCTTCGGAGCACGCACGCTCGAGGTCGATCACCTCGAAGTCGACCACGTCCCACTGAATGTTGCCGGACTCGACCTGGGCCTTGATCTCGGCGACGCCGCCCGAGTAATCCTCGAACAATACCTTGACGCCGGATTCCGCCTGGTAGGGGTCGATGACGTGTTTTTTCTGCGCCGCGCCGTAGGCACCGCCCCAGGAAACCACGGTGAGGCTGTCCTGGGCCGTGGCGTTGCCCGCTGTGAGTCCCAATGCCGCCACCAGGGCGAAGGTGGAAAAGCTGGTAGTCAGTGATCTAGCCATTGCTGTGCTCCATTTGCTTCTACTAGTTGTGGGGGTCAGAGCGTCTTCGGCACGTCCGATCGGTCCAGGGCCTGGCTGTCTTCCGGCAGCCAGGCGAGGGCGATCTCTTCCTGAGCGCTGAGTTGCGGGGCTGAACTGTCGTTCAGATTCTTCACCACCAGCTCGCTACCGCTGGCGGTCTCGAAGTGGTAGCGGATGTATTCGCCGACGTAATGACGCGTGACGAAGCGGGCCTTGACCTGATTGCCGCTGGCGCCGAGTCGGTCGGTAAAGCTCAGCTTCTCCGGGCGTACCGACACCGTGGTGGCCTGGCCGACTTCGGTGCAGTTGGCTTTCAGCGTGCTGACCAGGTCGCCATCGTCGAGGCGCACCTGGACGCGATCAGCCTCGACCGCCTCGATCACGCCAGACAACTTGTTGCTCTCGCCGATGAAGTCGGCGACGAACATGTTGGCCGGACGTTCGTAGAGCACGTGCGGCGCCGCGCATTGCTGCACCACGCCGTTGTTGAACACGGCGATGCGGTCGCTCATGGTCAGCGCTTCGGTCTGGTCGTGGGTCACGTAGATCACCGTGAAGCCGAGCTGTTCGTGCAGGCGCTTGATCTCGAACTGCATCTGCTCACGCAGCTTCTTGTCCAGCGCGCCGAGCGGCTCATCCATCAGTACGATGTCCGGAGCGAAGATCAGCGCGCGGGCCAGGGCCACTCGCTGGCGCTGGCCGCCGGAGAGCTGGGCGGGGTAGCGGCCGCCGAAGGCCTGCAGTTCGACCAGTGCGAGGTACTCCTCGACCTTGGCGCGAATCTCGTCCTTGGGCAGTTTGCGAATCTTCAGCGGGTAGGCCAGGTTCTCGCGGATGGTCATGTGCGGGAACAGCGCGTACTGCTGAAAGACCATGCCGATGTTGCGAGCATAGGGGGCGATGCTGGTGACGTTACGGCCGTTGATCAGGATCTCGCCGCTGGTCACGTCCTCGAAGCCGGCGAGCATCATCAGGCAGGTGGTCTTGCCCGAACCGGAGGGGCCGAGCAGGGTGATGAATTCGCCCTTGGCCACGTTGAGGTTGAAGTCCTTGACCACCAGGGTCTTGTGATCGTAGGTCTTCTTGACGTTGGTGAATCGCAGGAACGCATCGTTCCCAGCCTGCGCAGTCATAGTCCTCCCCGCTGTTGTCCGTGAAAGGCCGCAATACGGAGTCAGCTCGTGGCCAAGACTCCAACTTCTGAGTCGATTCGCCTCCTGCGTGGAAGGCGTTCGTTATGTTGATAGCCGAAAGCAATAAGCACGCCAGTTAGCCAGTGATTGGCTGATAGCGCTCTGCTATGCAGGTTAAAGCCTAGTCCATGCTGGGCGAGATGCGAGGCGGGTGTGGGGGGAGGTAACAGCGAGAGGAGGGATGGGGCTCCTGTCGACACGCACATGGCAGGTGCACGGTCTGGAGAGCGTCCCTGTTTCGGCGCGTGTCGCGTAGGGTGTGCTGTGCGCATCAGGGGCAGGCATTCACCGCAATATCGAGTATGCCCCCCGATAATCGGTGCGCACGGCGCACCCTACAAGAGTCAGGTTTTAGCTGTTGGGCAGCAGGCGGACGGTGAGGCTCTTGATGTAGCGGGTCTCATTGATGGCCGGGTGTACCGGATGATCCGCGCCCTGGGCACCGCGCTCGAGTAGCTGGATATTGCGGTCCAGGTGACGCGCGCTGGTCAGCAGGATGTTCTGCAGGTTGTCTTCCTCAAGGTGCATGGAGCAACTGGCGCTGACCAGGATGCCGTCCTTGCTCAGCAGGCGCATGGCGGTTTCGTTGAGACGACGATAGGCCGCTTCGCCGTTCTTGATGTCCTTCTTGCGCTTGATGAAGGCGGGCGGGTCGGCGATCACCACGTCGAAGCGCTCTTCTGCGGATTTCAGTTCGCGTAGCGCGGCGAATACATCACCCTCGACGCAGGTGACCTTCTCGGCGAAACCGTTGAGCGTGGCATTACGCTCAACGCCGTCGAGAGCAAAACCTGAGGCGTCCACGCAGAACACTTCGCTGGCGCCGAACGCCGCGGCCTGCACACCCCAGCCGCCGATGTAGCTGAACAGGTCGAGCACGCGCTTGCCTTTGACGTAGGGCGCCAGGCGCGCGCGGTTCATGCGGTGATCGTAGAACCAGCCGGTCTTCTGTCCTTCGATCACCGGGGCTTCGAACTTAACGCCGTTCTCTTCCAGCGCTACCCACTCCGGCACCTCGCCGTAGGCGGTCGCCACATAGCGCTCGAGACCTTCGGCGTCGCGCGCGCTGGAGTCGTTCTTGAACAGGATACCGCTGGGCTTGCACACCTGGATCAGGGCCGCGAGCACGTCCTCCTTGTGTGCCTCCATGGTGGCAGAGGCCAGTTGCACCACCAGAATATCGAAGAAACGGTCGACCACCAGCCCCGGCAGCAGGTCGGAGTCGCCATACACCAGGCGGTAGCAGGGCTTGTCGAACAGGCGCTCGCGCAACGACAGGCAGACGTTGAGGCGGTGCACCAGCAGGGATTTGTCCAGCACGTGCTTGACGTCGCGTGACAGCAGGCGCGCGCAGATCAGGTTGTTCGGACTCATGGCGACGATGCCCAGCGGCTTGCCGCCGGCGGCTTCGAGAACAGCCTGGTCACCGGCGGCAAAACCATGCAGCGGGGTGGCGGCGACATCGATCTCGTTGCTGTAGACCCACAGGTGGCCGGCGCGCAGGCGTCGGTCGGCGTTGGCTTTCAGGCGCAGACTGGGCAGGGAAGACATGAGTTCGGGCTCCGCGGGGAAAAGAGCGGGATTATAGCGGTTTGCACACGGGGACGGCGGTTACAAAAGTCGACTGCGGGCTGGCCTGTGCTTTGGCTAGACTGTGCGCTACTTCTCACCCTGCACGATCCCTCTTTCATGACCTACGAACTTACCGCCGAACAGATCCAGCAAGTCCTGCAGGGGATCAGCGTACCGCCGCAACCACAGATCATGGTCGATCTACAGATGGAACAGATCATGCCCAGCCCCGATCTGCGCAGCATCGCCAAGCTGATCAGTCAGGACCCAGGGCTGTCCGGCGCGCTGCTGAAAATCGTCAACTCGCCGCATTTCGGTCTGGCCAATCGCATCGCTTCGATTCAGCAGGCGGTCAATCTGATGGGCTGCAACACAGTGATCAACCTGATCAATGCGCAGTCGATCAAAGGCGAGCTGACCGACGAAGCGATCCTGGTGCTCAACCGCTTCTGGGACAGTGCTCAGGACGTGGCGATGACCTGTCTGACCCTGGCCAAACGCCTCGGTTATCACTCGCCCGACGAAGCCTACAGCCTGGGATTGTTCCACGATTGCGGCATTCCGCTGATGCTCAAGCGCTTTCCCAACTACATGCAGGTGCTGGAGGAAGCCTATGCCAGTGCCAGTGAAGAGCGCCGGGTGGTCGACACCGAGAACCGTCTGCTGACCACCAATCATGCTGTGGTCGGTTATTTCACCGCGCGTTCCTGGCGCCTGCCGGAGCATCTCTGCGAGGTCATCGCCAATCACCACAACGCCTTGTCGATCTTCAGCGATGACTCGGGGCGCGACGCTCAGTTGAAGACGCTGCTGGGCATTCTCAAGATGGCCGAGCATATCTGCGAGACGCATCGCGTGCAGGGCGGGCAGGCCACTGACCTGGAGTGGCAGTACATCGCGCAGCCGATTCTCGAGTATCTGGGGTTGTCGGAGTATGACTTCGAGAACCTGCGCGAAAGCATTCGGGACCTGGCCGTGCTCTGAGTCTTCATGCGCTTGCGCCGCCGTGCAGATGAGCGGGTAAGCGGCCGCCTCTACCGCTGGCTGCACGGCTCCTGATAAGGTGGCGCACCGCCGTTTTCCTGTCGTATTGCCATGCCTGAATTACCCGAAGTCGAAACTACCCGCCGCGGTATCTCGCCCTACCTGGAAGGCCAGCGCGTCAGCCGTGTGATCGTGCGTGAGCGCCGCCTGCGTTGGCCCATCCCCGAAGACCTGGACGTGCGCTTGTCGGGTCAGCGAATCGAATGCGTCGAGCGCCGGGCCAAGTACCTGCTGATCAAGGCCGAAGTCGGCACGCTGATCAGTCATCTGGGCATGTCGGGCAGTCTGCGACTGGTCGAGTGCGGGCTGGCTGCGGCCAAGCACGAGCACGTGGATATCGAACTGGAGTCAGGGCTCGCACTGCGTTACACCGACCCGCGCCGTTTTGGTGCGCTGCTATGGAGCGAAGATCCGCTGCGCCACGAACTGCTCAGCAAGCTCGGCCCAGAGCCGTTGGGCGGATTGTTCGAGGGTGAGCGTCTGTTCCAGATGTCGCGCGGTCGCAGCATGGCGGTGAAACCCTTCATCATGGATAACGCCGTGGTCGTCGGCGTGGGCAACATCTACGCCACCGAAGCGCTGTTCGCTGCCGGTATCGATCCGCGCCGCGAAGCCGGCTCCATCTCGCGGGCGCGCTACCTGCGCCTGGCCGATGAGATCAAACGCATCCTGGCTCATGCCATCGAGCGTGGCGGTACCACCTTGCGTGACTTCGTCGGCGGCGACGGCCAGCCGGGCTACTTCCAGCAGGAGTTGTTCGCCTACGGGCGCGGCGGCGAGTTCTGCAAGGCCTGCGGCAGTACGCTACGTGAGGTCAAGCTGGGGCAGCGCGCGAGTGTCTACTGTCCCAGGTGCCAACGCTGAGCTGATGATCCGCCGGATGGGCGAGCCGTAGGGCGGGTTGCACCCGCCCTACGTCATAAAAACAAGAAATACCGAGGTTGATCGATGTCCGGTAACTACCTGCCGCGCAATCGGGCCGCTGAGTGGCTGGGGCGCAGTGTGCTGAAACTGATGGGCTGGCGTATCGAGGGACAGTTGCCGAAGCTCGACAAGTTCGTCGCCATCGGCGCTCATCACACGTCCAACTGGGATTTCGTGATCTTCATAGCGCTGAAATTCGTGCTGCGCCTCAACGCCCGCTGGTTCGGCAAGCACAGCATCTTCCGCTGGCCCTTCGGCGGCCTGATGCGCAGCTGGGGCGGTATTCCGATTCGTCGGGATCGCCAGTTGAACACCGTCGAACAGGCCATTCAGGCCTTTCGTGAGCATGACGAGTTCATCCTGGTGTTGTCGCCCGAGGGCACGCGCAAGAAGGTCGAACGCTGGAAGATGGGCTTCTACCATATCGCGCTGGGCGCGAGCGTACCCATCGTGCTGGGCGCGCTGGATTACCAGAATCGTCGGGTGGTGATCGGTCCGATCTTCCAGCCAACCGGTGACGAGAAAGCCGACCTGACAGCCATGCTGGCGTTCTTTCGTCCATACGTACCGAAAAAGCCGGAATATGCCTTTCACGGCGATTGACGTCCGTCACGCTGACAATTATCAATGCGCTGTTATAGTTACTGGCACTTTCCCGAATAATCTGAAGGATCGATCCATGAAAGCGTTCCGCACCTCCGCTGTTGTCCTGGCGCTGACCTCTGGCCTGCTGGCGCTATCGGCGCAAGCGGAAGTGGTTCAGCAGAACGCCAGTGGTGACCCGCTGTACTCCATCGAGGCACCCAAGGGCTATGCCATGGTCGGTGATCTGGTCATCGCCCGCCCCCTGCTGATCGGCGCCACTGCGATCGGTGCCGCAGCCTTCATCGTCAGCCTGCCGTTCACCGCGCTGGGCGGTAACGTCGGTGAAGCCGCGCAGTCCCTCGTGGTAGAACCAGGCAAAGAAGCCTTCGTACGCTGCCTGGGCTGCACCAGCAGCGGCTACAAGCAAGACTGATTCGCTGCGATCCGCTTGTCGCGGCCCCTCGCCTTTTCCTGAAGGCGAGGGGCCGTTTACGTTTGAACGCCGAAAAGGGAAGAAGCGGTGGTGATGAAGTACCTGCGCTGGGTGATATTGCTGCTGGTGGTAATGGGGCTGATCGCCTCGTTCTGGTTCAGCCAGGGCTGGCTGCAACTCTGCGCCGGGCTCGCGATTTTCCTGTTCGGCATGCAGTGCCTGGAAGAGGGCTTGCGCCAGCTGGCGGGCAGCAAACTGGAGCAGATACTCGGGCGCAGCACCTCTACCTCTTTCAAGAGCCTGCTGTTCGGCGTCGGCGGTACCCTGTTGTTGCAGTCCAGCACCCTGGTGTCGCTCTTGACCATTGCCTTCATCAGTACCGGGCTGATCCAGCTGGCTGGCGGCATCGCCATTCTGTTCGGTGCCAATCTGGGCGCCACCAGCGGCATCTGGTTGCTGGCGCTGGCCGGGCAGAACCTCAGCCTCAGTCCGCTGGCCCTGCCGCTGTTGGTATTTGGCGTGCTGGCCGGTTTCTTCGGGCCCAGGAGCAAGGCAGCCGGGCGTATCGTCCTGGGTATCGCCTTCATCTTTCTCGGCATCGATCAGATCAAGGACGGCTTCGCCAGTTTCGGTGACGGCCTGGACATGACCGGCTACCAGGAGGGCGGGCTGCGCGGTGCACTTCTGTTCACCGCCATCGGCTTGGCAATCACCGTGGTGCTGCAGTCCAGCCACGCGACCTTGATGCTGACGCTGGCGGCCCTGGCCGGCGGCCAGTTGGAGCTCGGTCAGAGCCTGGCGATTGCCATCGGCTCCAACGTCGGCAGCAGTGTAACCACCGCGTTCGTTGGCTCGCTGGGTGGCAATCGGAGCGGTCAGCGTCTGGCCCTGGCCCATGTACTGTTCAACATCACCACCGGCTTTCTCGCCTTCTGCCTGCTTGGACCGTTGACCTGGCTGGTGCATGCGCTGGCCGAACCCATGGGCCTTGGCGAGAACAGCCTGATCCAGCTGGCGATGTTCCATACCCTGTTCAATGCCATGGGCGTCGCGCTGTTCTGGCCGCTGCAAGGGCGTTTGGCGCAGTGGTTGATCCGCTGGCTGCCGGAGCGCGCCGAGCCACGGGTATTGATTACGGAGTTGGCGTCAGAGGCGGTCGCCGAACCCGAGCGCACGCGCGCGCGCTACCTCAATGAGCGCGCGCTCGATTCGGTGGATGCCGCGTCCGGTGCGGTGGTGCAGGAGCTGGGGCACCTCGGCCGCTTGAGCCTGGAGGTGATCTGCCATGCGCTCTATCTGCCGGTCGATCAGTTGGCGCGCGCTCACGCGGATGAACAGCTCTTGCAGGCCAAGCCTACGCAGGGCGGCTTCGAAGCGGAGCACTTGTACCAATTCCATATCAAGGGCGTGTATGGCGATCTGCTGAGCTTCATGGGGCGCATGGAGCTGCCCATGGATGAAGCGCATCAGCAGTTCTGGGTCAGTTGCCAATTGGCGGCGCTGCAACTGGTGGATGCGGTCAAGGACGCCAAGCACCTGCAGAAGAACCTTGGCCATTATCTGGACGCACCGCCCTCGGCAGTGCGTGATGCCTATGTGGAGTTGCGTCGCCATTTGCTCACGACCCTGCATGAGGTGCGTGAGTTGGCTCGTGCCGATCTGCCGGATGAGGTGTGGCAATCGCGCCTGCGCTGGCTCGACGAGCAGGCCGCGAGCTTCGATGCGCGGTTTCGTCAGCGTCTGTTCGCCGAGGTACGCGACGGCCGCCTGGATGGCTTGCAGACCAGCTCGCTGATGAACGACCTGGGCTACGTCAGCCGCATCTTCCAGAGCCTGCGCAACGTGCTGATGCTGGGCAGCGAGCAGGCGCTTTTCCGCGAGTTGCGCAAGTTCGGTGAGGAGCAGGAGAGCCTGATCAGGCTCTCCTGAGCCCTGGTAGCCCGGATGAAATCCGGGGCTCTTGGGCCACGACACCCCCGGATTTGATCCGGGCTACGATCACCCTCGAGCGCTGCGCTTCACGGCGTCGCCGTACCAATCCCGCGAGGATCGCTCGCGGCCTGCACTTCACCGCTGACCTTGTCCCAGAACAACACCTGCTGGTTGCCGTACTGCCGGTCCAGGCGTTTGAGTTCGTAACCGCGTCGTTGCAGTTCGGCGATCTGTTCATCGTTGAAAGTATCCGGCTCATGCTCGATCACGTCCGGCAGGAACTGGTGGTGGTAGCGCGCCACCGCCGGCCAGCGCTCGATGGGCTTATCGTCCAGGTATTCGAGCATCGACAGCAGCACCATGCTCGGAATACGGCTGCCGCCCGGTGTGCCGAAGGCAGTGAACTCATCGCTGCTTTCGACAAAGCTCGGGCTCATCGATGACAGCGGGCGTTTGCCACCTGCGATGGCGTTGGCCTGGCTGCCTGCCAGGCCATAGGCGTTGGCGCCCTGCACGTCGGCGGCGAAATCGTCCATCTCGTCGTTGAGCAGCACGCCGGTGCCGGGCACGGTGAAGGCCGCGCCGAACGGCAGGTTGATCGACAGCGTCGCCGCCACGGCATTGCCCTCGGCATCGAGCACGGCGAAGTGGGTAGTGTGGTCGCCTTCGTGCCAGGTGCCTGCCGGAGGCAGGCTGGCGCTGGGCGTGGCCTGTTCGGGGTCGATACTGCCGGCGAGCACGGCCAGATGCCCGGGTGACAACAGTTGCTCTACAGGATTCTTGATGAAGTCGGGATCGCCCAGCAGGCCACGGTCACGGTAGGCACGGCGCAGGGCCTCGACCACGTAATGCGTGCGCTGCACGGGCTCGGCATCGCGCCAGGGCAGCTGTTCGAGTATGGCCAGGCTCTGCGCCAGCGCGATGCCGCCGGCCGAAGGTGGTGGGGCGCTGATCAGCTCGCGGCCGTCTTCGAGGGCGAAACGCAGCGGTGCGCGCCGTTGCACGCGATATTCCGCCAGATCGTCCTCGTTCCAGATGCCGCCTGCCTTGCGCACGCCGGCTATCAGGCGCTTGCCCTGCTCGCCGCCGTAGAACCCGGCGCGGCCGTGGTCGGCCAGCGCCTGCAAGGTGGTCGCCAGCTCCGGCTGGCGCAGCCGGTAACCTTCTGCCGGCACCTCGCCCTGGTCGAGAAACAGGCGGGCGCTTTCGGCGTCGTCACGCAGCGCTGCCAGGCGCCAGGTTGCGCGCTCGCGGTAGACGCGATCGACCGCGAAGCCTTCGTTGGCCAGGCGAATCGCCGGTGCCAGGCTGGTTTTCAGCGGCAAGCGGCCGTGCTTCTGGGCCAGCTCGACCAATGCTGCCGGCAGCCCTGGAATGGCGGCAGCAAGTGCGCCGTTGAGCGACAGCTCGCGCTGCACCTTGCCATCGCGGACATAGAGATTCGGTTTGGCTTCCAGCGGTGCGCGTTCGCGGGCATCGAGGAAGTCGTAGCCTGGCGTATCGCCGGCAGTGCGCAGCAGGAAGAAGCCGCCGCCGCCAAGGCCAGAGCCGTAGGGTTCGACCACGGCCAGGGCCGCGCTGGCAGCGACGGCGGCATCGAAGGCATTGCCGCCGGCGTCGAGCATCTGCTGCGCAGCGGCGGTGGCTGCGGGGTGAGCGGTGGCAATGGCGGGTTGCTGCGGAGCGGCCTGGGCCAGAAGGCTGGCGCCGAGCAGCAGGGTCGATAGCAGGAGTGTGCGCAACATGCGAGCTACCAGAGGCGGCTGAAGGAGGCTGGAAGCTTAACAGCCTTGCTCTGGCGAAGGGCAGAACGGGCACGGAGGAAACGGAAGGCCGGCAGCCTCCCGTAAAGGTCAGGCCTTGCCAGTGATGATGCGGTATTTGTGCATCAGTTCATCCTTGCTCTCGACGTTGTTCTCGTCGAGCGGGATGCAGTCCACCGGGCATACCTGCTGGCATTGCGGCTCATCGTAGTGGCCAACGCATTCGGTGCACAGGTTAGGGTCGATCACGTAGATCTCTTCACCCTGTGAAATGGCGCCGTTGGGGCACTCGGGTTCGCAGACGTCGCAGTTGATGCAGTCGTCGGTGATGATCAGGGACATGGGACAACTCCTGTCGACGCGCAGGCTTCGACACTTTACGGGCAACGATGCTGCGAATTGTGCCGGATTGGTGCGGCTTGTGCCATTAGCCCGGTCAGTTAGGCGCTTTGCTCCCCTCTCCCGTTTACGGGAGAGGGTCATCAGATGGCCGTGAACGGCCGGTTTTTAATGCTTGCGAAAACGCTCGTTCAGCGCGTCGGCCACAGCAGGGTGGACGAACTTGGTGATATCGCCGCCCAGGGCTGCGATCTCGCGCACAAGAGTAGAGGAGATGAAGGAATATTTTTCCGACGGGGTGAGGAACAGGCTTTCCACGTCCGGCGCCAACTGACGGTTCATGTTGGCCAGCTGGAATTCATATTCGAAGTCCGACACCGCGCGCAGGCCGCGCAGGAAGACATTGGCGTTCTGCTCCTTGACGAAGTGCGCGAGCAGCGAGGAGAAACCCACCACTTCGACGTTGGGCAGGTGCTTGGTCACCTCGCGTGCCAGCTCGACGCGTTGCTCCAGGGAAAACAGAGGGTTCTTCTTGGGGCTGGCGGCGACGGCGATGATGACGTGATCGAACAGGCGCGCGGCGCGTTCGACCAGATCACCGTGGCCCTTGGTGATGGGGTCGAAGGTGCCGGGGTATAACACTCGATTCATCGGGACGTCCTGGCGGGTCGAAAAGGAGTCGGATGGTAGCGCAGCGCATGCCAGCGGCCAAGCCACGGCCTGCGTTGCGTTCTCCCGTACCAGGACAGTGGCGTCTAGCTCGGGCTTTTCAGTCGCTCGGCCAGCAACGTCGCAAGCTTGGCGGTCAGGCCGTAGATCGACAGCTGCGGGTTCGCGCCGATGCTGGTGGGAAACAGTGAGCCGTCATGGATCGACAGGTTGGCCAGGTGATGGTGCCGGCCGAGGCTGTCGACCACGGCCTGCTGTGGATCCTCGCCCATGGCGCAGCCGCCCATGACATGAGCACTGCCCAGGCGTGTGCGGTACAGCGCCAGATCGAGGTTCTCGATCATGTCCTTGGCTTCTCGCCAGGTGCTGACGTAACGCGCATCGGTGTGAGTCGGCATCACGGCCTTGGCGCTGGCGGCGAACTGGATTTCCGCCATGGTCAGGTAGGCCCGGCGCACGCCATCCCAGGTGTAGTCGGTCATCTGGTAGTCGAGCACCGGGCTGCCGTCGCTGCGCAGCTCCACGCGGCCTTCGGCGCTATCCTCGTGGAAGCCGTCGCGCAGCAGGGCGAGCATCACGTTGGTGTGCGGCAACTGTTCCATGCGCAGGGCATTTTCACGGCCGAAATCACCGAGCAGGGTTGCAGTCAGCGCCGGTTGCAGCGGCGGCACTTCCAGTTTGTAGGACAGCCGCCCGCTGGTGCCGTCGTCCCACTGAAAATGGTCGGAGTAGACCGACTGCGGGGCACCATAGAAGGGGTTGATCACCTGCTCGAACTGCGCCGCAGAGAAGTTCACCAGGTGCAGGTAGGTGCGGCGGCCGACGCGCTGGTGCGGGTCGGGGGCTTCGGAGCGCAGCAGGATGCCGGGCGTATTGATGCCGCCGCCGGCTAGCACGTAGTGCCGCGCCTTGACGCGGATGCGCCGACCACTGGGCGCCACGCAGCGTTCGTCCATACCCAGGCAGTCGATGCCGACCACCTGGTCGTCTTCGATCAGCAGTTTGTCGGCGCGCGCCAGGTAGAGCAGCTCGCCGCCGGCGTCGAGGGTGGCGGGGATGGTGGTGACCAGCATCGACTGCTTTGCGTTGGTCGGGCAGCCCATGCCGCAATAGCCGAGGTTCCAGCAGCCACGCACGTTGCGCGGGATTGGCGCCCAGTGATAGCCGAGCTTGTCGCAACCACTGCGCAGCACCTCGTTGTTGGCATTGGGCGGCACCGCCCAGGGCGCAACGCCCAGGCGCTGTTCCATTCTCTCGAACCAGGGCGCCATGGCGGCTTCATCATGCCCTGCCACACCGTGCACCTCGGCCCAATGCGCCAGGGTCTGCGGCGGTGTGCGAAAACTGCTGGTCCAGTTGATCAGCGTGGTGCCGCCGACCGCACGACCCTGCAGAATGGTGATGGCGCCGTCCTTGCTCATGCGCCCGATGCCTTCCTGATAGAGGGTCGGATAGGCGTCGGCTTCCTGCATCTTGAAGTCGTCGCTGGTCTTGAGCGGGCCTTCTTCGATCAGCAGCACCTTGTAGCCGGCGGCACTGAGGATTTCCGCAGTGGTACCGCCACCCGCGCCGCTGCCGACGATGGCGACGTCGGCTTCCAGGGTGAGATCGTTTTCCAGGCGCGAACCGTCATGGGTTTTCCAACCCCTGGTCAGGCCTTGCTTGAACAGATCGGGTACAGGCATTGTTTTTCCTCGGAGTCACTGAAACCTACTGCGCGATCCGATTGCGGCGTCAGGTTCTCGCCCGTGGCTCGGCGTACTTCAGTACAGCCTCGCCACGTGCTGCGAGCCTTCCTTGCACTCGAACCGCTCGCTACGGTTTCAGAGGCCTCATTCTGATAATCGCGGTTGGCTAAATTCCAGTTGGTAGGGTGGGCTTCAGCCCGCCAAGCTGTCTCTAGTGGTGGGCTTAAGCGGATCGCCGGCCGGCCCACCCTACGAATCAGCCGTTATACGGTGGGCGGCCCGGGATAGCCGCAATGTGCCCAGGCGTCCTGGCGGCTGTACCAGGCCATCATCACCAGTTGCAGCAGCGAGGCATGGCCCATGCGCAGCAGGCTCAGGCTGCTGTTCTGCCAGCGGCTAAGAAAGTTGCGCACGTCGCCGCCGCTGGCGTTTTCCCAACTGCCCCATACGCCGGTCAGTGGGCCGCGGGTGATGGGCAGGGCGAGCACGTCGAACAGTTGCACGGTGAGCTTGAGCATCTCCGGCGACAGGTGCGCGAGGCTGTTGTCGAGGCTGTCCAGCGTGCCGTCGATGGCCTGCGGCATCTGTTCGGCACTGACGGCGCCATTGAGCATTACCGGGACCAGTGCGCGCAGCAAGGGCATGTCGCTGCTGCGCAGGATCAGGTAACCATTGGCCGGCGTGCTGGCCGAACAGCCGCTAAGCGTCGCGGTCAGCCCGGCGGTTCCGAGCAGCGCCGTGCCCAGCAGGCCGACCTTGAGCAGGCTGCGCCGCGATAATTGCGATGTGTTCAGGGCGGTGTCGTTCATTGTTGTTATCACCAGACATGGAACGGGGCGGGCCCGCAAGGATCAGCGCACGAACAGTTTGTAGACCAGCTTCTGGATCGACTTGCCATAGGGCGGATAGATCAGGCGCGCGGCGTTGAAACGCTGTTTGATGAACACGCCCTTGGCCTTGCTGAAGGTCAGGAAGCCTTCGTGGCCGTGGTAATGGCCCATGCCGGACGGGCCGACGCCACCGAACGGCATGTCATCCTGGGCCACGTGCAGCAGGGTGTCGTTGAGGCACACGCCGCCGGAGTGGGTCTCGTGCAGTACGCGTTGTTGCTCGCGCTTGTCGTAGCCGAAGTAGTAAAGCGCCAGTGGGCGTGGCCGTGCGTTGACGTAGGCAAAGGCATCTTCCAGGCGGTCATAGGGCACCACCGGCAGCAGTGGGCCGAAGATTTCATCCTGCATCAGCTTCATGTCGTCGTTGACGTCGAGCACCAGGCTCTGCGGCAGGCGTCGACCCTGCGCTTCGGGGTACAGCGAGACGATGCGTGCACCCTTGGCCTCGGCGTCCTGCAGGTAGCCGTTGAGGCGCGCCAACTGGCGCTCGTTGATGATCGCCGTGTAGTCGGGGTTGTCCTTGAGCGCTGGGTAAAAGCGCTGCACCACGTCGCGATAGGCTGCGACAAAACCGTCGATACGGTCACGCGGTACCAGCACATAGTCCGGCGCCACGCAGGTCTGCCCGGCGTTGAGGGTTTTGCCGAAGGCGATGCGCTCGGCGGCGTCTTCCAGCGGTACATCGGCGGACACGATGGCCGGCGACTTGCCGCCCAGCTCCAGGGTCACCGGGGTGAGGTTCTCCGCGGCGGCGCGCATCACGTGTTTGCCGATGCTGGTGGCGCCAGTGAACAACAGGTGGTCGAACGGCAGTTTGGAGAAGGCCATGCCGACTTCCGCTTCGCCCAGGGCGACGCTGACCAGGTCCTCGGGGAAGACGCGTGCCAACAGGTCCTTGACCAACTGTGAGGTGGCCGGTGTGGACTCGCTCATCTTGATCATCACCCGGTTGCCGGCCGCCAGCGCGCCGGTCAGCGGGCCGATGGCGAGAAACAGCGGGTAGTTCCACGGCACGATGATGCCGACCACGCCCAGCGGCTGGTAGATGACCTTGGCCGAAGCCGGCATGAACTGCATGCCGACGCTGCGCCGTGACGGTTTCATCCACTTCCTGATGCGTTTGCTCGCGTAATGGATGCCATGCAGGCTGGGCATCAGTTCGGCGAGCAGGGTCTCGTCAGCCGAGCGATTGCTGAAGTCTTCGGAGATCGCTGCCACCAGGGCGTTCTGTTGCTGAGTGAGCAGTTCGCTGAGGGATTTCAGCCATTGGATGCGTTGCTCGGCCGACGGCATCGGGTTGGCGGCAAAGGCAGAGCGCTGCAGGGCGAAGGTACCATCCAGCTGGTTGATCTGCTGCTGGCTGTGCTGCAGGTAGGCGATGTCGGCGACCATGGGTTTCTCCTCGACGTTCCAGCGGGCTGCTTGGGGCTGAGCTGGATTTTTAGAGCAATTACTCTAATGTGTCAAACAGGATGCCGCGACGCCTCCCTCGTCGCACCCTAACCAAAGGTCTGCCAAGGCTTGCGGGGTGCATCAGGGGGTAACACTTCGGCTGTTTCGCCTGTACCTTTGCTACTTTTGAAGTCGAGATCGAGCTGCCTCATGGCGCCACCCAAGACCCGCGACCGCATCGTTGCCGAGAGCCTGGCCCTGTTCAACAGCCAGGGCGAGCGCACTGTCACCACCAACCATATCGCCGCGCACCTGGGGATTTCGCCGGGCAACCTGTACTACCACTTTCGTAACAAGCAGATGATCATCGCCGAGCTGTTCGCCCAGTACGAAGTGCAGGTCGACAGCTTCCTGCGCCTGCCTGAGGGGCGTGCGCTGACGGTGGCGGACAAGACCTTCTATCTGGAGGCGCTGCTGGCTGCGATGTGGCACTACCGCTTCCTGCACCGTGATCTGGAGCATCTGCTGGAATCCGACGCCGAGTTGGCCGAGCGCTACCGTGCTTTCGCCCGGCGCTGCCTGATAGGTGCGCAGTCGGTCTATCAGGGTTTCGTCGAGGCCGGCATCCTGGTTATGACGCCGGCGCAGATCGAGGCCCTGACGCTCAACGCCTGGATCATCATGACCTCCTGGGTGCGCTTTCTCTGCACCGCCGGGGCCAACCCGGACAATCTCAGCCAGGACATGCTGCGCCGCGGCATCTACCAGGTGCTGGCGCTGGAAAGTGGCTACATCGCCCCTTTAGCCCGTGATGCGGTCGAGGCGCTGTATGGCCGTCTGCATGTGCCGCTGGAGCAGGTGCTGGGGTGATTACCCAGCACACACGGTCTTTGTGGGAGGGCTTTAGCCGCGAGCTGTCTCCTACAGTCGATAGCGATTGCCGTGCTCGGTTGCAGTCCGGCGCGTTTTCCCGGATTTCATCCGGGCTACGGTTTCTGCGATCCGCGTAGAAGCGGCTTCAGCCGCGATTATCCAACCACTGTGGAATGCGTCGTTCCAGGTAATAACCCGGCCGGCGTGGGCTGCCCTCGACGAAACCGACATGGCCGCCCTTGGCATGCAGCTCGAACTCGGTGCCAGGGGCGAGCTCGCTGGCCTCGGGCAGGCTGTGACGGAAGATGAAGGGATCGTCTTCGGCCTGGATGATCAGCGTGCGCGTGCGAATGTCGCCCAGGTAGAAGCGGCTGGAGGCGCGCCGGTAGTAATCGTGGGCATCGGCGAAGCCGTGCAGCGGCGCGGTGATACGTCCGTCGAAGTCCCAGAAGGTACGCATGCCATCCAGCGGGCCGAGGCGCTCCAGCACCGACAGGCGCTCGCTCTGACCCTGTTCGCTGAACAGGCGCTGCTTGTTGTTCACGTAGGCGACCATCTCGCGCATGAAGTGCGCCTGGTACATCCTTGAAAAGCCCAGGCCGATGCGGTCGGCGCACTGGTCCAGACGAAACGGTACCGACACGGCCACAGCGCTTTGCAGTTGGCTCTGGGTGCCGCTTTCACCCAGATACTTGAGCAGCACGTTGCCACCCAGCGAATAACCGACAGCGTACAGCGGCGCCATCGGCCGTTGCGCGCGCAGGTGAGCCACGGCCGACGCCAGATCCTCGCTGGCGCCGGAATGGTAGCCGCGCGGTAGCAGGTTGGGCTCACCGGAGCAGCCGCGCCAGTTCAGCGCCGCACTGGCCCAGCCGCGTGCGGCCAGCGTCTGCTGCAGGCCGAGCACGTAGAGCGAGTTGGAGCTGCCGGTCAGGCCGTGAAGCACCAGCACCAGCGGCGCATGGGCGTCATGCGGGCCATGCCAGTCGAGGTCGAGAAAATCGCCATCGTCCAGCCACAACCGCTCGCGCTGGCGTTCGAGCAGCGGCGGCTTGCGACAGAAGGGGTTCCACAGCGTCTGCAGGTGCGGGCCGGGGAGCCACCAGGCGGGTTGGAAGGGCGTCATGAAGGTGTCCTATAGGATAGATCGGGGCGCGTAGCTGACGCTTCACCTATCCACCGATTGCGCCATCATGGTGGGTGTAAAAGGCGATATCCACGCTACGCACCGTCCGGTCGAACCGAGTCGTCTGGTCCACCCTCTCCCCAGCCCTCTCCCATAAATGGGAGAGGGAGCAGGCCTGTGCAAACCGACGGTCCTGTATGGTGGATCGTGGCGCGTAGCTGGCGCTTTATCCATCTACCGATTAAGCCGTCATGGTGGATGTAAAAGGCAGAATCCACCTTACGAACTTCTTTGCCACAGCGCGTAATGCACCTGGCCGGTATGTTTTTCACGGTACAGGCGCCAGTTGCCGGGCAGACCCAGCGTCGAAGGCGCGGTTTCGCTTTCGGTATAGACCCAGGCGTCGTCGGCCAACCAGCCCTGGGCTTCCAGCAGGTTGCAGGCGTCCTGTAGCAGATCCTTGTGAAAGGGCGGGTCGAGCAGGACGATATCGAAGCAGCGCAGCGCCGGGCGGGCCAGCATCTGCAGGGCGTCGCCCTGTTGGATCTCACCGTCGCTGCACTGCAGTGTCGCCAGATGGCTGCGCAAGGCGCTCACCGAGGCCGGGTTGAGATCACAAGCCAGGCCGCTGGCGGCGCCGCGTGACAGCGCTTCGAGCAGCAGTGCACCGCTGCCGGCGAAGGGGTCGAGCACGTGAGCGCCCTCGACATAGGGCGCCAGCCAGTTGAACAGCGTCTCGCGCACCCGATCCGGGGTCGGGCGCAGGCCTGGCCCGTCGGGGAAGGCGAAGCGCCGCGAACGCCACTGCCCGCCGATGATGCGCAACTGGCCCTGGCCGCCGTGAACCTTGGCGGCAGGATTTTGCGGTGTGCGACCGCGCATCAGTGCGGCACCGCGCTGGGCAGTTCAGCCGGCCTGTCGGTGGGCGGAGGCAGTTCCTTCTGCGCCACCGTCGGGCCAGCGGTGACCACCACCAGTGCCTCGGAGTCGAGGTGTTTGGCCATCGCCGCTTTCACTTGTTCGGTGCTCAGGTTTTGCACGTCACGCATGAAGTCGTCCAGATAGGTCAGCGGCAGGTCGTAGAAGCCCATCGACGCCAACTGGCCGACGATGTCGGCATTGCTGGCTGTGGACAGCGGGAAGCTGCCGGCCAGTTCGCGCTTGGCGTTGTCCAGTTCCTGCTGGGTCGGACCGTCACGCAGGTAGTCGGCGAGCAGTTGCTTGACCAGAGCCAGGGTGCCTTCGCTGAGCTCGGCACGGGTCTGCAGATTGATCATGAACGGGCCACGCGCCTGCATGGCGCTGAACCCGGAGTAGACGCCATAGGTCAGGCCGCGTTTCTCGCGTACTTCGCTCATCAGGCGCGTACCGAAACCGCCGCCGCCAAAGATCTGGTTGCCCAGGTACAACGCGGCATAGTCCGGATCGCGGCGGTCGATGCCGAGTTGGGCGATCATCAGATGGGTCTGGTTGGACGGGTACTCGATATGGCTGACGCCCGACTTGGGCGCTTGCGGCTGGGTGATCTTGGCCAGTGCCGGGCCTTGCGGCAGGGCTACGGACACCTGATTGGCGATGGCCTCGGCCTCTGCACGCGAGAGATCGCCGACCAGGGCGATCACCGCATTGCCGGCACTATAAGCGCGAGAGTGGAAGGCCTGCAGTTGTTGGCGCGTGATGGCCGGGATCGACTGCGCCGTGCCGTCGCTCGGGTGAGCGTAGGGGTGCTGGCCGTACAGGCGCTCGAACAGCTCCAGGCTGGCCAGCTTGCCGGGGTTCTGCTTCTGGAACTCGAAGCCGGCGAGCAACTGGTTCTTGATCCGTGCCAGCGAGTCGGCGGGGAAAGTGGGCTTGCCCAGTACATCGGCGAACAGTGCCAGTGCGGGCGCGCGTTGCTCCTGTGCGCTGAGGCTGCGCAGGCTGGCCACCGCCATGTCGCGATAGGCGCCGTTGCCGAACTCGGCACCAAGGCCCTCGAAACCGGCGGCGATGGCGCCGACGTCCTTGCCCGGCACGCCTTCGTTGAGCATGGCGTTGGTCAGGGTGGCCAGGCCCGGCACGCTGCCGTCCTGGCTGCTGCCGGCGGCGAAGGTCAGACGCAGGTCGAACATCGGTAGCTCGTGCGCTTCGACGAACAACACCTTGGCGCCTTGCGCGGTAGTCCAGGTCTGGATATCCAGGGTGCGGCGCGTTGGCGCCTTGCCGTCGAGCGCAGCCAGCGACTGCAGCTTGGCAGCATCGCCGGTCACTGTGCTATCGGACAGATTGGCGCAGGCGCCCAGTGCCAGGGCGCTGGACAGGATCAGGCCGAGCAGGCCCAGGCGGCGTTGCTCAGTCTTCATGGGCGGGACTCCTCATTGCGAGACTCTTCGGGCAGTACGTGGGCGACGCTCAGGCGGTCGCGGACGAAGAAATTGCGCGCGGCCTGCTGGATGTCGGCCGGGGTCACGGCCTCCAACTCGGCCAGCTCCTGGTCGATCAGTTGCCAGGACAGGCCAACGGTTTCCAGTTGGCCGATGCTGGTCGCCTGGCTGGTGATCGAGTCGCGCTCGAACACCAGGCCGGCGATGACCTGGGCGCGCACCCGCGCCAGTTCGTCAGCGGACGGCGGAGCTTTCTTCAGTTCTTCCAGCTCGCGCCAAAGGCCGGTTTCGGTCTGCACCAGGGTCTTGCCTTTTTGCA
The DNA here is from genome assembly GCF_015712105.2 of Pseudomonas chaetocerotis. Classification (NCBI taxonomy): domain Bacteria; kingdom Pseudomonadati; phylum Pseudomonadota; class Gammaproteobacteria; order Pseudomonadales; family Pseudomonadaceae; genus Pseudomonas; species Pseudomonas chaetocerotis. The sequence goes on along the minus strand of NZ_JACFYX020000006.1, from coordinate 242,749 downwards.
CGTTGGGCGTGGCCGAGAGAATGAACAGGCTGTCGCCACGGGTGAAGGCGTTGTACCAGGCACTGGCGCCGGAGACGAGCTCTTCACCGCGTTCCAGTCGGGTCGACAGACGAGCGCTGTAGCCGCCGTCAAGCAGGGCGGCGGCCAGGCGCAGGGCATAGACCTGTCGCGGCGTTTCGGCGGTGGCCAGGCCCGGTACGTTGAAGCCCATGATCAGGCTCGGCAACTGCGTCTTGAGGTACAGCGTGGTGCGGCGTTCGCCGGGCGCAGCCAGTTCCAGAGGCAGTTTGGCCGTGGGTACCTGATGCTGCGGGATATCGCCGAAATAGCGCTGAACCTGGCTCTTGACCTCATCCACGGTCACGTCACCGACCACCACCAGGGTGGCATTGTTCGGTGCGTACCACTTCTGGTGCCAGGCACGCAGTTCGTCGATGTGCATGCGCTCGAGGTCCGCCATCCAGCCGATGGTGGGGATGCTGTAGCCGCTGGCCGGATAGGCCATGGCCTTGAAACGCTCATAGGCCAGCGAAGACGGACGGTCGTCGGTGCGCAGGCGGCGCTCTTCCTTGATTACTTCGATCTCCTTGGCGAACTCGTCAGCTGGCAGCGTCAGGCTGGCGAGGCGATCGGCCTCCAGCTCCAGGGCCACGCCCAGGCGGTCACTGGCCAGTACCTGGTAGTAGGCGGTGTAGTCGTCGCTGGTGAAGGCATTTTCCTCGGCGCCCAGCTCACGCAGGATGCGCGAGGCTTCGCCGGGGCCGAATTTGCCGCTGCCCTTGAACATCATATGTTCCAGTGCGTGGGATAGGCCGGTGGAACCGGGCGTCTCGTAGCTGGAGCCGACCTTGTACCAGATCTGTGAAACTACCACGGGGGCGCGGTGATCTTCGCGGACGATGACCTTGAGGCCGTTGTCCAGTTTGAATTCGTGGGTAGGCTGCGGCGCGGCGGCGAACGCCGCCAGCGGCAGGCAGAGCACCCCCATGATCAGACCGAGGGTACGGTGTGCAGAGACAATCATCAGGTGTCGTCCTGTTGGATGGCCGGGGCGGTCGAACCGCCGTTGACGAGAGGGCGTCAGGATACCCCATCCACACACGAGGCACCGCCCGCGGTTCCGACACCGGCGCAGGCAATTAGGTTCTGCGGGGTAGCGAATTGGATTCAGTCGATGATCGGGGCGCTGATAGTGCTCACGCTTGCCGACAGTTCCAGCAACAGGCCATTGATCTGCGCTGCGCTCATGCTGAAAGGGTCCAGGCGGTCGCTGCAGGAGTACTTCAGAAACAGCTCCCGGTTGGCCTGCTTGGCGCCGGCCCAGCCCATGCTCCAGTTGGCGTAGCGGCGTACGCTGATCTCTTCGTAGTCGAGAATCGTCAGGTCCTTGTGGCGATTGTCCTCGGCCAGGCGGTTGTACAAGGCGTTGATGGCCGTCCGCGGTCCCTCCAATGCCTGAAGAAAAGTATCGGCGTTGCAGCACAGAATGCCGGTGAGGCCGCGTGCCGGGTTGTTGCGTTGCGAGCTTTCCAGAATCTCGCGGATCAGCTGCGAAGAAATGCCATGGCTGGCGCGGCTGGCATAGGTTAGGCGAACGAGCATGTTGGCGACCCCGCAAAAAGACTGAGCTTAGAAAAAATTCTCGACAATTGTGCATTGATTTGTACAGGTTTTGTATAGGTTTTTGGCGTTGCCGCTCCTGGCGCTCTCGCTGGCGAAGGCGGTGGCGGCAGGCGACTGATCAGCGGCTGGCAACGGGCAGCCAGCAACGCTGCGCGGTAGCGTTCTAAAGTGGTAAAGTCTCGGGTTGTTCTGACAGCGCAAGCCCTTCTGATGTGCCCGTGCGGGCTGTTGCCCCGGGACATGCCTGGCAAGCGAATTTTTCTGGATGCGGTCCGCGGCGCAGGCTGCCTGCGGCGACTGCTCGCCCCTTTGAGATGACCCATGTTTGGTTCCAAAGACGACAAGAATCCACCGGCCGAGGTCGGTACTCAGGCTCAGCCTGTGAATGAAGAGAAGAAATCCCTGTTCAGTTGGTGGCGCAAGAAGCCCGCAGAGACTGCTGTCGAGCCGGCTCAGCCCGAGGCCGCCGACCAGTCAGCGTCTGCTCGGATACCAGCCGAGCCATCGACCCCTGAGCCCGCGCCCGAAGCCTTGTCGGCAGTCGAGCCTGAAGTGCTCGATGCCGCGCCTGCACCTGCCCCCGCGCCACAGTCTGAGCCGCTCGTTGCCGAACCCCCGGCCGCCAGTCCTGTTGTCGCTGAACAGCCGCCGGTCGTGCCTGAGCCTGTCGTCGAAGCACTGCCCGAAGTTGTTGCGCCGGCTGCCGTCGCTGCGCCAGTCACGCAGGAAAAGCCGAGTTTCTTTGCCCGCCTCAAGCAGGGTCTATCGAAGACCAGCGCCAGTCTCGGCGAGGGCATGGCCAGCCTGTTCCTCGGCAAGAAGGCCATTGACGATGACCTGCTCGACGACCTGGAAACCCGCCTGCTGACCGCCGACGTTGGCGTCGAGGCGACCACCGCGATCATCGGTAACCTGACCAAGCGTGTGGCGCGCAAGGAACTGGCCGACAGCGGCGCTTTGTACAAGGCGCTGCAGGAGGAGTTGGTGACCCTGCTCAAGCCGGTCGAGCAGCCGCTGGTCATCGACACTGCCAAGCAGCCTTACGTGATTCTCGTCGTGGGCGTGAATGGCGTGGGCAAGACCACCACCATCGGCAAGCTGGCCAAGAAGCTGCAGCTAGAAGGCAAGAAGGTCATGCTCGCTGCTGGCGATACCTTCCGCGCCGCTGCGGTGGAGCAGCTGCAGGTCTGGGGCGAGCGCAACAACATCGCGGTGATCGCCCAGCACACCGGCGCCGATTCTGCCTCGGTGATCTTCGATGCGGTGCAGGCCGCCAAGTCGCGCGGCATCGATGTGCTGATCGCCGATACCGCCGGGCGCCTGCACACTAAAGACAACCTGATGGAGGAGCTGAAGAAGGTCCGCCGCGTGATCGGCAAGCTGGATGAGACGGCGCCGCACGAAGTGCTGCTGGTGCTCGACGCCGGCACCGGCCAGAACGCCATCAACCAGGCCAAGCAGTTCAACCAGACCGTGAACCTCACCGGCCTGGCGCTGACCAAGCTCGACGGCACCGCCAAGGGCGGCGTCATCTTCGCCCTGGCCAAGCAGTTCGGCCTGCCGATTCGTTATATCGGCGTGGGTGAAGGCATCGATGATCTGCGTCCGTTCCAGGCGCAGGCCTTTGTCCAGGCACTCTTCGAGGAGCGTGAACGCGGATGATCCGATTCGAGCAGGTCGCCAAGCGATACCCCAATGGCCATGTCGGGCTGCACGAACTGAGTTTCCGCGTTCGCCCCGGCGAATTTCTCTTCGTCACCGGTCACTCCGGAGCCGGCAAGAGCACACTGCTGCGTCTGCTGCTGGCGATGGAGCGGCCCACCAGCGGCAAATTGCTGCTGGCCGGGCAGGATCTGTCGACCATCACCAATGCGCAGATTCCTTTCCTGCGTCGGCAGATCGGCGTGGTGTTCCAGAATCACCAACTGCTGTTCGACCGCACCGTGTATGACAACGTCGCCCTGCCGCTGCAGATTCTCGGCCTGTCCAAGCCGGAAATCGGCAAGCGCGTCGGCGCTGCGCTGGAGCGGGTCAGCCTCAGCGACAAGGCGGCGCAGTCGCCTGGCGACCTGTCCACCGGCCAGCAACAGCGCGTCGGCATCGCCCGCGCCATCGTCCACCGGCCGGCCCTGCTGCTGGCGGACGAACCCACCGGTAACCTCGACCCACGTCTGGCCGCCGAGATCATGGGCGTGTTCGAAGACATCAACCAGTTGGGTACCACGGTGCTGATCGCCAGCCACGACCTGGCGCTGATCGCGCGCATGCGCCAGCGCATGTTGACCCTGCAACGCGGTCGCCTGATCGGTGACGGGGAGGCTGCCTGATGAGCGCATCGAAGATGCCCACACCACAACCGGCCGAACGGGTCGGCGCGGCGCCGCGCAACAAGGTGGTCGACGGGCCGGCGGATGAGCCGGATTTTCGCACGCTGCTCAATGCCTGGCTGGAAAGCCACCGCGCCAGCCTGGTCGACAGCCTGCGCCGCCTGGCGCGCCAACCCATCGGCAGTTTCTTCACCTGCCTGGTGATGGCCGTGGCACTGAGCCTGCCCATGGGCCTGTCGCTGCTGCTGGATAACGTCGAGAAACTCGGCGGTTCCTGGCAGCGTGCGGCGCAGATTTCCCTGTTTCTCGACATGTCCGCTGGCGAGCGTGACGGCCAGGCGCTGCGCGAGCAGATCGCGGCGATGGATGACGTCTCCGACGCCGAGTGGATCAGTCGCGAGCAGGCGCTGGAGGAATTCCAGCAACTCTCGGGGCTGGGTCAGGCGCTGAAGGAGCTGCCGGAGAACCCGCTGCCGGGCGTGGTACTGGTGACGCCGAAGGAGGTCGACAAAACCAAACTCGAAGCCCTGCGCCAGCGCCTGGCGGAGCTGCCCAAGGTGGAGCAGGCGCAGCTCGATCTGGTCTGGGTCGAACGCCTGACTGCGATCCTCAAGCTGGGTGATCGCTTTGTCTTCGGCCTCAGCCTGCTGCTGATCCTGGCGCTGCTGCTGGTGATCGGCAACACCATCCGCCTGCACATCGAGAACCGCCGCGCCGAGATCGAGGTGATCAAGCTGGTTGGTGGTACCGATGGCTACGTGCGTCGTCCCTTCCTTTATATGGGCGCGTTGTACGGTTTTGGCGCCGGCATCTTCGCCTGGCTGCTGCTGGCCTTCGGGCTGGATTGGCTGAACGATGCTGTAGTACGTTTGGCCGGCCTTTACGGTAGCGATTTCGCGCTGGGTGGCGTACCTTCTTCCGACGGTTTTTCGCTGCTGCTCGGCGCCGTGCTGTTGGGCTATATTGGCGCCTGGCTAGCAGTGGCACGGCATCTGAACGAACTTGCGCCCCGCTAGGGCGCTGTTCGGAGAGGCTGAACGAAAGCTGGCAAGTCATTGTTTTGGTTGATATTGACTATCTGTCAGGGAACTTATCCACAGGCTCTGTATCAGATAGCGCAGTGCTACACTGCACGAGTTTTATGAATCGGAGGATTCGAATGTCCACTTCCTTGCAACCTGTTCATGCTCTGGTTCCAGGCGCCAACCTGGAAGCGTACGTGCATGCGGTCAACAGCATTCCGCTGCTGACGCCCGAGCAGGAGCGTGAACTGGCCGAAAATCTCTTTTACCAGCAGGATCTTGAGGCCGCCCGCCAGATGGTGTTGGCCCACCTGCGTTTCGTGGTGCATATCGCCCGCAGCTACTCCGGCTATGGTCTGGCCCAGGCCGACCTGATCCAGGAAGGCAACGTTGGCCTGATGAAGGCGGTCAAGCGCTTCAACCCGGAAATGGGTGTGCGCCTGGTGTCCTTCGCCGTGCACTGGATTCGCGCGGAAATTCATGAGTTCATCCTGAAGAACTGGCGCATCGTCAAAGTGGCTACCACCAAGGCGCAGCGCAAACTGTTCTTCAACCTGCGCAGCCAGAAGAAGCGTCTGGCCTGGCTGAACAACGATGAAGTGACCGCCGTGGCCGCAAGCCTGGGCGTCGAGCCGCACGAAGTGCGCGAGATGGAAAGTCGACTGACCGGCCAGGACATGGCCTTCGACCCGGCAGCCGATGCCGACGATGACAGCGCCTTCCAGTCGCCTGCACATTACCTGGAAGACCACCGCTACGACCCGGCTCGTCAGCTCGAAGATGCCGACTGGAGTGACAGTTCCAGCAGCAACCTGCACGAAGCGCTGGAAAGCCTGGACGAGCGCAGTCGCGACATTCTCTACCAGCGTTGGTTGGCCGAGGAGAAGGCGACGTTGCACGACCTGGCTGCCAAGTACAACGTGTCCGCCGAGCGTATTCGCCAGCTCGAGAAGAACGCCATGAACAAGCTCAAGGGCTGCATCGCCGCTTGAGTTTGTCGTGATCCTGAAAAGCCGCACTCTGGTGCGGCTTTTTTCTGTCTGGAGCAATGCCGTGAACAAAGCCCCTCTGAAAGCACAGCACTGGCTGGTATTCGTGGTCGTGGCCGTGCTGTTTTTCGCCTGGGGTGCCTGGCTGATGCGCAGCGGTGAGGTGCATCCGCTAGCCAATCTGCAGCAGTGGCGTGATGTATTGTTGCAGCCGTTGGCCGAAGACGAACTGACGCTAGGTGATGTGCAGGCAGTGGCTCCGGGAGAGCTGTGGCTGGAACCGCGCCTGGACGGTGCACGGCTTTTCTATCGTGCGTCGCTCGAGGGGGAAGGGGGCGGCTGGTTGCTCGAGGCGGAGCTGAGGTTGAGCCTGGAGCAGCGCGACAGCCTGATGGTGGCGCAGGGCCTCCAGACCGGTGACGCCGAGCTGGCCCTTGGTCAGTCACTGATCGACCAGATGGCTGGTTTTTCCATTGCCAGCCTCAATCTGAGTGCCCCGCAAGCGCTGGCCAGCGAGCGCGTGGCCGCCAGTCTCGGGCAACCACGGCTGAGCCTGGAACTGGCTGATGGCCAGGCCTGGGTCTATCCGCAATGGGGGCTCACCGTGCACTTGCGTGGCGATGACGTCGCGTTGCTGCATGCGGTGCCCAAAGGCGCGTTCGCGCCTCACCGCTAGCGCGCTGATTGAGATCCCTGGTTACGCCGTCCGGCGTTCCGACCGTAGGGTGCGCCGCGCACACCGAGCAGCGTCATCCGGCGGATTCTACAGCCAGCGCGGCCACCAATCGGGGCGCTGCGGCTTGAGCTGATTGAGGTAGTGGCTGCCACCGAGCTGCGTCATCTGCTGACGAATCCAGGCAGCGCGACGATTGACGTAGGCGTCCGGCCGGCCTGCGCTCCAGCGCAGCGGATTGGGTAGTACCGCTGCCAATTGGCTGGCCTGCTGGCGATTCAGATAGGGCGCGCCGACGCCAAAATGATGTTGTGCGGCGGCTTCGGCGCCGAAGATTCCATCGCCCCACTCGACGCTGTTGAGATAGACCTCGAGGATGCGCTCCTTCGGCCAGAGCAGCTCGATCAGCGCGGTGAACCAGGCTTCCAGCCCTTTACGCAGCCAGCTACGACCGGACCAGAGAAACAGGTTCTTCGCTACCTGCTGGCTGAGGGTGCTGGCGCCCCTGAGTGACCCGCCGCTCTGGTTGTGTGCCAGGGCTGCCTGAATCGCGCCGACATCGAACCCCCAATGCTCGGCGAATTTTTGGTCTTCAGCGGCGATCACCGCCATCTTCAGGTGGTCCGGTAGTTCTTTCCAGGGACGCCACTGGCGCTTCAGTTCAATGGACTGTTCGCTGCCCCAGGATTCGATCTTGCGTTCGATCATCAGCGCCGTACCGGGCGGCGGTACCCAGCGCAGGGCAAGCACCAGCAGCACGCTGGCCAGGATCAGCCAGAGCAGCAGTTTCAGCAGGCGGCGGGTCAGGGCTCGGAGCATGAGGTCTCGCATTGATCGGATGTTGCGCTATTAAAACAAAAAATCGCCGGAAGCGATTTTTGACGTCGCTTTGCGACGGCCCGAAGGGTTGCTGCCAGGGGTGGCGGGCAACAAAAAGTGCCGAGTCAGTTCCCGCGAAACCACAGGATTGGGTACCGGTGTGACAATAACGATCATTTCGTCTTCAGGCTCAATGGTTAAACTGTGTTCAGGTCGATTTCATCAGGAGTTTCCATGGCGCGTCTCTGGCTACTGTTGTCCGCATTCACCGGTTTCACCGGTGTCGCTCTGGGCGCGTTCGCAGCCCATGGTCTGAAGCACAGGCTGACCCCGGAGTACTTGGCGGTGTTCCAGACCGGCACGCATTACCAATTGATCCACGCGCTGGCCCTGTTCGGCGTCGGCCTGCTGGCGATGCATGCACCCGGACGGCTGGTGAATCTGGCGGGCGGCGCCTTCGCGCTAGGCATCGTGCTGTTCTCCGGCAGCCTCTATCTGCTGACCCTCAGCGGCATCGGCAAGCTGGGCATGATCACGCCTTTCGGCGGCGTCGCCTTCCTCGTTGGCTGGCTGTGCCTGGGCCTGAGCGCCTGGAAGCTGACCTGACCCTGGCGTCAGAAATGAGGACGAATGGCGCCTTTTAACCTTGGTAGTGGCCAGTTAACGGGCTAGAATGCCGGCCCTCTTTCCAGTTGTGACCGAGTCGTCATGCGTATCCAGTTGAATGGTGAACCCTTCGAACTGCCGGATAACCAGAGCGTCGCCGACCTGTTGGTTCGCCTCGATCTGACCGGGCGCCGTGTGGCGGTCGAGCTCAATCAGGACATCGTTCCACGCAGCCAGCACGACAGCACCCAGCTCGCCGAAGGCGATCAGGTGGAAGTGGTGCACGCCATCGGCGGCGGTTGACCTCACGAGGAGTATTCCATGAGCCAAGTTCGCAGCGACAAGCCCTTCACCCTGGCCGGTCGTACGTTCCAGTCGCGCCTGCTGGTCGGTACCGGCAAGTACAAGGATATGGACGAGACCCGTGACGCCATCGCCGCCTCCGGCGCCGAGATCGTCACCGTGGCGGTGCGCCGCACCAATATCGGCCAGAACCCCGGTGAGCCGAACCTGCTCGACGTGATCAGCCCGGACACGTACACCATCCTGCCGAACACCGCCGGCTGCTATGACGCCGTCGAGGCCGTGCGCACCTGCCGCCTGGCTCGCGAGCTGCTCGATGGCCACAACCTGGTCAAGCTGGAAGTGCTGGCCGACCAGAAAACCCTGTTTCCCAACGTCATTGAAACCATCAAGGCCGCCGAAGTGCTGGTCAAGGACGGCTTCGACGTCATGGTGTACACCAGCGACGATCCGATCATCGCGCGTCAACTGGCCGAGATTGGCTGCATCGCGGTGATGCCGCTGGCCGGCCTGATCGGCTCGGGCCTGGGTATCTGCAACCCGTACAACCTGCGCATCATTCTCGAGGAATCGAAAGTGCCAGTGCTGGTCGATGCCGGTGTGGGTACTGCCTCCGACGCCACCATCGCCATGGAGCTGGGCTGCGAGGCCGTGCTGATGAACAGCGCCATTGCCGAAGCGCAGAATCCGGTGCTGATGGCGCGCGCCATGCAGCATGCCGTCGAGGCGGGTCGCCTGGCCTACCTGGCCGGCCGCATGCCGAAGAAACTTTATGCCAGTGCATCGTCGCCGCTGACTGGCCTGATCAACTAAGGATGACGATTTGCTGCGCGTCGGCCCTGCTGCGTTGAAGGCAGGGCTTCAGCCCGCAGAGTCGTAAAACACTCGACAAGAGCCCAGCATGACCGATACCCAACAGCCCGAACTGACCGAAGACGGTCGCCAGCGCCGTACCATCAAGAGCTTCGTGATGCGCGCCGGGCGCATGACTGAAGGCCAGCAGCGCGGCATCGACAAGGGCTGGCCGCTGTTCGGCCTGGAGCTGGAAGATGGCCTGCGCGATTTCGATCAGGTATTCGGCCGTAGTGCGCCGCGCACCTTCGAGATCGGCTTCGGTATGGGCCACTCCACTCTGGAGATGGCCGCTGCCGCACCCGAGCAGGATTTCATTGGCGTCGAGGTACACAAACCCGGCGTCGGTGCGTTGCTGAGCGGCGCGATGGTGCAGAATCTGAGCAACATTCGCGTTTACAGCTGCGATGCGCTGGAAGTACTGCGTGACTGCGTCGCCGATGCCAGCCTCGATCGCGTGCTGCTGTTCTTCCCCGACCCCTGGCACAAATCGCGGCACCACAAGCGCCGTATCGTCCAGCCGGCGTTCGCCGAGCTGGTACGCAGCAAGCTGAAGGTCGGTGGCGTACTGCACATGGCCACAGACTGGGAAAACTACGCCGAGCACATGCTCGAAGTGATGAATGCGGCGCCGGGCTATCGCAACCTGGCAGTCGATGGCACCTACGTGCCGCGTCCCGAGGAGCGCCCGGTGACCAAGTTCGAACGTCGTGGCGAGCGTCTCGGCCATGGCGTGTGGGATCTGAAATTCCAGCGTCAGGAATAATCCACCCCGCGACAAGCGTTCGATTAGAACCGGCAGGATGCACGATTAGATCGGGATAACCCGACGGCCAGGATGGCGCCTCACCGCAAACACAACAAAGACAAGCGCACCTACAAGGTGCGCGGGCAATAGTGGCACCGCTTGCAGGCGCCGCGAGGAGAGCATTGTGTTGAGATCGGTTTCCCTTCTTCTGCTGACTGCCCTGGCGTTTCAGGCCCAGGCCAAGGTCGACGCCAGCCAGGCCGCGCGCTTGGGTCAGGAGCTGACGCCACTTGGCGGCGAACGTGCCGGCAATGCCAGTGGCACCATCCCTGCCTGGACGGGTGGCCTGGCCACGCCGCCGGCCAATTACCAGCCCGGCATGCATCACCCTGATCCCTATGCTGACGACGAACTGCTGTACCGGGTCGATAGCCAGAACCTGGCGCAGTACGAACAGCAGCTGCCGGTCGGCCTCAAGACCCTGCTGCAGCAGAACCCCAGCTTCTACCTGCGCGTATTCCCGACCCGCCGCAGTGCAGCCGCGCCACAACGCATCTACGACGCCACTCGCTTCAACGCCCTCAATGCCGAGCTGATTGCTGGTGGCAATGGCGTCCAGGGGGCTGCTTCCGGCATACCCTTCCCGCTACCGGCAAACGGCCAGGAAGCGATCTGGAACCACGTCATGCGTTATCGCGGTGACCAGATCAGCATGGCCACCAATCAGGCGGCGGTGCTCAGCAACGGTAGTTACAACCTGCTCAAGCTCGAGCGCGACATCTACTTCGTCTACGGCCGTGACGGCGTGGCCCCGCAGGACCTGGACAACACCCTGTTCCACTACAAGTACAAGGTCGTGGCCCCGGCCAAGCTGGCTGGCTCGGCGCTGGTGGTGCAGGAAACCCTCGATCAGGTGCTGGCGATCCGCAAGGCCTGGCGTTTCAACCGTGGCGAGCGCCGTGTGCGCCGTCTGCCGATGCTTGCCTACGATACCCTGCAGCCTGACACCAACGGCATGGCCACCGCCGACCAGGTGGATTCCTACAATGGCGCCCCGGATCGCTACGAGTGGCAGTTGTTGGGCAAGCGCGAGATGCTGGTGCCCTACAACAGCTATGCCGTGCACCAGCGCGGCATTCCCTACGCCGATATCCTGCAGGCCAAGCACATCAACCCCGAACTGTTGCGTTACGAGCTGCACCGCGTCTGGGTGGTCGAGGCGGATCTGCGTACCGGCTTCAGCCATCCCTATGGCAAACGCCGCTTCTATCTGGACGAGGACAGCTGGCAGATCCTCGCGGTCGACCTGTATGACCGCGACGGCAACCTGATCGGCCTGCAGGAAGCCCACCCGATCAGCTACTACGACGTGCCGATGTTCGGCTCGACTCTGGAGACCATCTACGACCTCAAGGGAGGCCGCTACTTCGCAGACGGTCTGGATAACAACGAGAAGATGTACGACTTCAACGCCCGGCTGAGCCCGCGCGACTTCACCCCGCAGGCGTTGCGCCGCGAAGGTAACTGAACCCGCATCATCCGCGTGACCAGTGCATCGTCAGCTCTGTCTGGCCGGTGTGCGGGTCGCGTGTCTCTTCTAGCGTCATGAAGTCGTTCGCTCGGTAGAAAGCCACGGCTCGAGTATTGGCGCGGTAGACGCCCAGCTCGAGGTTGTCGCGCCTGCGCTTGGCTTCGTCCAGCAGCTGACGGCCCAGGCCGCGCCCCTGGGCGCTCGGGCTGACGAACAGTGCGGCCAGGCGTTGTTCACGCAGCGACGCGAAGCCCAGCACGTGGCCGTTTTCCTCCAGCACCAGGGTTTCGGCCTGCGGCAGGTACAGCTCGCGCATGGCGGGTAGCTGCTCGTACCAGAAGGTCTCCGGCACGAAGTCGTGGGCCTGAATGGAGGCCTTCAACCAAAGGTCGAGTACGGTGTCGCTGTCTGTGGGCTGGTAGGGGCGAAGCATGATGAGATCCTGTTCGAGGAGAGGTGAATCCATGGAGGTTCGGTTACATATCTTCGGTGCATCCGGTTCGGGTACCACTACCCTGGCTCGCACGCTGGCCGAGCGCAATGGCTGGCTGCATCTGGATTCCGACGATGTCTACTGGTTACCCAGCGAGCCGCCCTATCTGTACAAGCGGCTACCCGAGGAACGCGTCAGGCTGATCCGCGAGCGTAGCGCACAAGCGCCCAACTGGGTGCTCAGTGGTTCGCTGTGCAGCTGGGGAGAGGCGTTGATCCCATCATTCAGCCATGCACTGTTCCTGCGTCTGGATGACCAGGAGCGCATGCGCCGGCTGCGTCAGCGTGAAGCGCAGCGTTATGGCGGGCGCATCCAGCAGGGAGGTGACATGCACGAGCAGAGTCAGGCCTTCCTGCAATGGGCCGCCGGTTACGAGCAGGGGGACCTGCAAACACGCAGCCTGCTTATGCACGAAACCTGGATGGCTCGCCATCTGAGCTGCCCGCTGCTGCGGCTCGACTCCACACGGCACACGCCCGAACAACTGGCTGAGCGCGTGCTGAGCTGGCTGCAGCCCTGAGCGAGGGGCTCAGCAGATCCCCCGCTGGAAGTATGGGGCCGCTCTAGTTCAGTGCTTTTAAGCGGTTTTGCACATTTTCGGCTTCACGTTCTCCGTCTTACGGTCGCTTATTACCTGCGTGTGCCCGTCAAGGCTACCCAGGTTCCCGGGCAACCCATAACCGCTTCCAGATCCCGCTGATAACGCTCTGCGCTGAACGACCGCCAGAGGCTCGTGCTCCTGCGCTGCGTCGCTTTGTCATGGATCTGGCTTTCAACGACAGGTGTCTGCTCGAGCCTGGCATCGATGGAGTCCTGTGCATGAACATCAAGGATTGGCCGCTGCGCCTGAAAATCACTCTGACGGCGGCGGCGCTGTTATCGCTGGTCAGCATCGTGCTGATCTGGCAGAGCGTTTCGTCCCTGGATCGGACCGTCAATGACACCCTGCGGCGGGATATCGATGGCTTCGCTCAGTCGATATCGGTCAACCTGGGCAACTGGATGCACGACCGCATCAACGCCGTGAAGACCACTGCGGGCAGCCTGGTGCAGCAGCCGCAGATCGCCCCACACATCCTGCTGCAGCAGACCTGGGCGACCTTCGCCTTCAATATCACCTACATCGGCACCGTCGATGGACAGATGCTGCAGAATGACCCGACGGTGATCCTGCAGAACTACGATCCGCGCCAGCGCGGCTGGTATCAGGGCGCTGAGAAGAACAACGATGTGTTCATCAGCGACCCTTACGTTTCGCTCACCGATGGTGCCTACGTCGTGACCATCGCCTACCCGGCACGCCGCAACGGCACGCTGATTGGCGTGGTCGGTGCCAACCTGACGCTCGATACGCTGACCGAGACAATCGGCCAACTGAGTATCCCCGGTGACGGCTACGCGCTGTTGATCGACCAGAGCGGGCAGATGATCGCGCACCCCGACAAGGAGTGGCGCACCAAGTCGGCTTCCGACTTTTCGCCAACGCTGGGTGGCGAGCAGCTCAAGGCCCTGGTGCAGCATCGTCGTCTCACTCAGGCTGAGGTGGCGGGCACCGACAGCCTGCTGTACGCCGTCGAGATTCCCAATACCCGGTGGACGTTCGTGATGGTCATGGATGAGGCAAAAGTACTCGCGCCGGTGCGTAAGCAGCTTGCTGTGCAGTTGATCATCGGTACCGGCATGCTGGCCGTCGCCATTCTGGTGCTGGCTCTGCTGGGCCGTGTGCTGTTCCGTGATCTCGAGCAGATCCGTCACAACCTCAACGCCATCGCCGAAGGCAATGGCGACCTGACCCAGCGTCTGCCGGTCAACTCCAACGACGAGATTGGCCAGCTATCGAGCAGCTTCAACCGCTTCATCGAGCAACTGCACGGCATCATTTCCCGTCTGCGCGAGGTCGCCGTGGCGCTGAGCAACGAGTCCGGACAGGTGGCGCAGGATGCTCAAGCGCAGAACCAGCACGTGCAGCAGCACCAGTCCGAGCTGCACCTGGTGGCCACTGCGGTGACGCAGATGGCTTCCGCCACACAGGAAATCTCGCACAATGCCGAGACCGCCTCCGGCCAGGCCGTGGATTCGGTCAGCCTGAGCGTGGAAGGGCGCCGCCAGGTGGAGCGCAGCCAGCAGTCCATCGCCCTGCTGGCTGAAGAAGTCGAAGGGGCCGGGCGTATCATCGATGAATTGCACCGCCACTCCAACGAGATCAGCTCGATTCTCGCCACCATCGCCAGCATCGCTGACCAGACCAACCTGCTGGCCCTCAACGCGGCCATCGAGGCGGCGCGTGCCGGCGAGCACGGTCGTGGTTTTTCGGTGGTGGCCGACGAGGTGCGCGTACTGTCCAAGCGCACCCATGAATCGACCCGCGAGATCGAGGCGATGATCCAGGTACTGCAGGACGCCACCCGCCAGGCAGTCGGGGTGATGGACAACGCCGCTGCCAAGGCTTCGCAGAGTGTGAGTGATGCCCAGGCGGCCAGTGACCTGTTGCAGAAGATCACCGAGGCGGTCGGGCAGATCAACGACATGGCCGCGCAGATCGCCTCGGCGGCGGAAGAGCAGGCCTGTGTCACCGTGGAGGTCAACCGCAACACCGAGAACATCCGCGCCATGGGCGATCAGATGTCGCAGAGCAGCCATGCTGCCTCGGCAGCTGCCTCCAACCTGCAGGCGCTCGGCCGGCAGATCGGTAGCGAAGTGTCCAAGTTCGTGCTGTAGAAACAGCGGTTCGCCCCCTCGCCGTAGGAGCGGCTTCAGCCGCGAAGGCCACTATCCGTGGCTGACACCGCTCCGCAAGGGAAATCGCATCCAGTCGGGCGGTGTTCTTCTTGCAGCGAATGCGATCGCGCGTCGTTGTCGACCTAATTCCTGTCGGCCAATATGCCGATCACCACGAAGATCAGGATCAGCACCGGCGCCAGTGTGTAGTTGTTGAAGTGCGCCAGGCCCTTGGCCAGCCAGGGTGTGAGGAAGACGATCGCCAGGCCGTAGCCGACCGCGCAGAACACCACGAACAGCAGGGTACGCAGGACGAAATTGAGGTTGCCGATGGTGCGTTGAACCCAGGCGTTGATGGCTGGGCCGAACAGCACCAGCAGAGTGGCCATGATGGCCAGGGAGATATCGCCGAGGTGGCTGCGGCTCCAGCGCGAAAGGGTGACGATCAGGTCCAGTAGCAGATCCATTCAGGCTCCTTGGCAGGCATAACGGTCAGTGCAGCGGAATCAGTGCTGCGCGAGCGAAGCGCCCAAGACTAACGGATTGTCGTTGCGCTGTGGGTGAACTAGGCCAGGAACTGCTGCAGCAGATCATTGAGAAACAGCTGCCCCTTCGCCGTGGCGACCAGTCGAGTTTCGTCGGCTTGCAGCAGGCCCAGACGTTCGGCTTCGCGGCGCGCCTGTTCGAGCTGCTGCAACGGCAGGCCGGTGCGCTGGCTGAACAGCTCGGCCGGCGCGCCTTCGGTCAGGCGCAGCGCGTTCATCAGAAACTCGAAGGGCAGCTCGTCGGCTTCCAGCAGGCGTTCACCGGCCTGGAATGCCTTGGCCGGGTCGAGGTAGTCCTTCGGCAGCCGGGTTTTCCAGGTGCGCTGGATGCGTCCTGCGGGTGTGCTCAGCTTGGCGTGGGCGCCGGCGCCGATGCCGAGAAAATCGCCGAAGGTCCAGTAGTTGAGGTTATGCCGCGCCTGCTTGCCGGGCTGGGCGTAGGCGGACACCTCGTACTGTGCGTAGCCCTCGGCGGCGAGCAGCGCCTGGCCAGCTTCCTGGATGTCCCACAGCAGATCATCCTCGGGCAGCTCGGGCGGCTGGCTCCAGAACACCGTGTTCGGCTCCATCGTCAGTTGGTACCAGGACAGGTGCGTGGGGGCCTGGGCGATGGCGGTGCGCAGGTCGAACAGGGCGTCCTCGATGCTCTGCTCGGGCAGGCCGTGCATCAGGTCGAGGTTGAAGTTGTCGAAGCCGGCAGCACGCGCCATATCGGCGGCGCGGATCGCCTCGTCGCCATTGTGGATGCGTCCCAGCGCCTTGAGCTTGGCTTCCTGGAAGCTCTGCACGCCGATGGACAGACGATTGATGCCCAGCGCGCGGTAGGCCTTGAACTTGGCCTGCTCGAAGGTGCCCGGGTTGGCTTCCAGGGTGATCTCGATGTTCGGCGCGAAGGCAATGCGCCGCTCGACACCTTCCAGCAGGCGGCCCAGGGCGCGGTCGGAGAACAGACTGGGCGTGCCGCCGCCGAAGAAGATCGAACTCAGCGGCCGGCCATGGGCGTGCTGCACGTCGATGTCGAGGTCGGCGAGCAGGGCGTCGACGTACTCTTCTTCAGGCAGCGTCGGCCCGGCAGCATGGGAGTTGAAGTCGCAGTAAGGGCATTTGCGCACGCACCACGGGATGTGGATGTAAAGCGCGAGGGGCGGGAGCAGGAAACTCCCGCCAGCGGAATCGCTCATGCCAGCCCCAGACGCTGCTTGAGCAGGGCCATGGCGCGGGCGCGGTGGCTGAGGCGGTTCTTCTGCTCGGCAGGCAGTTCGGCACTGGAGCAGCCGGTTTCCGGCACCCAGAACAGCGGGTCGTAGCCGAAGCCGTGCTCGCCGCGTGCCTCATGCAGGATGCTGCCATGCCACAGGCCTTCGCAGAGAATCGGCAACGGATCGTCAGCGTGACGCACCAGGGCCAGGGCGCAGACGAACTGCGCGCCGCGCTCTGCGTCTGGCACGTCTTTCAGGGCAGCGAGCAGCTTGGCGTTGTTCGCCGCGTCGCCCTGGCCATCGGCATAGCGCGCCGAGTAGATGCCGGGCGCGCCGCCGAGGAAATCCACCGCCAGGCCGGAGTCGTCGGCCAGCGCCGGCAGGCCTGAGATGCGCGCGGCGTTGCGTGCCTTGAGGATGGCGTTCTCGACGAACGACAGACCGGTTTCTTCCGGTTCGACCTGGCTGAACTCACCGATGGAACGCACGCGCACCGCATCGCCGAGCATGGCCTGCAGCTCCTTGAGCTTACCGGCGTTATGGCTGGCCAGTACCAGTTCCTTGAAACCACTGACGGGATTAGTCATCCGGGAACATTTCCTGGTTGAAGGTGATGCGGTGTGTGCTGTCGCCCTGGCGCACATCGAGGGTGAAACTGAGAATCTCGCGGCTGGAGAAGGGGAACTGCGCCAGGTAGTAGATGGCGCCGCTTTCGGTGACCTGCCTGAAGGTCAACGCGGTGCTCTGCCCCAGCAGGTTCTTCACCTCGCCACCGACCACGGCGGTGCTGGCTTTGCCGGCCTTGAGCACGGCGACGTTGATCACGCCCAGGGTCTTGCTCCGAGTCAGTCCCGCCGCCACGGCAATGTCTGGCTGGATGAAGCTGGAGTTGAACACGCTGTAGTGCACGTCGAGATCGCCGAAGCTCTGCTTGCGCTCGGCGGCGGCCGGCAGGGCCAGGCACAGGGCGATCAGGAAGGGGATGATGCGGCTCATGATGTTCTCCTCGTTCAGACCGCGACGCGCTGGGCGGACAGGTCCGCGCCGCTGATGCGGTAGATGCCGATCTCGCCCAGCAGGTTGGGCCAGATGCGGCTTGCCAGGCCATGGCGGTGGTCACGGTCCACTGCCAGGCGTTCTTCCACACGGGCACCTTGGGCGTGACAGAGACGCTCGAAGTCCTCGAAGGTGCAGAAGTGGATGTTCGGGGTGTTGTACCAGGTATAGGGCAAGAAGTCCGACACTGGCATGCGACCTTTCGTCGTCAGGTACCAGCGGCAGCGCCAGTGGCCGAAATTGGGGAAGGTGATGATGCACGTCCTGCCTACACGCAGCATCTCGGCCAGCACCTTGTCCGGGTAATGCAGCGCCTGCAGCGACTGGGTCATGACCACTACATCGAAGCTGTTGCTGGCGAAGTTGCCCAGGCCGAGGTCGAGGTTTTGCTCGATGACGTTGACGCCGCGCTCAATGCACAGGGCGATCTTGTCCGGGTCGATCTCCAGGCCATAGCCGGCCACCTGCTTGTTGTCGCGCAGCCAGGCCAGCAACTCGCCGTCACCACAGCCCAGGTCGAGCACACGGCTGCCCGGGGCGATCCATTCCTGGATGATGTCCAGATCCGCTCGCATGCTCATACCTCGATTCGCTTCATGTAGCTGTCGAACGCCTGCAGGTAACGCGGGATCGGCATGAGGAAGGCGTCATGGCCCTGCGGTGCGTCGATTTCCAGGTAGCAGACGTTTTTCTTCGCCGCCGTCAGGGCGTCGACGATCTCCCGCGAGCGGGCGGGGGAGAAGCGCCAGTCGGTGGTGAAGGACATCACGCAGAAGTCCGCTTTGGCGGCGGCCAGGGTGTAGGCCAGGTCGCCGTCGTTGGCGGCGGCCGGGTCGAAGTAGTCCAGCGCCTTGGTCATCAGCAGGTAGGTGTTGGCATCGAAACGGCCGGAGAACTCTTCGCCCTGATAGCGCAGATAGCTTTCCACCTGGAACTCGACACTGTGGAAGTCGTAGTTGAGCTTCTCGCTCTTCAGGCCACGGCCGAATTTCTCGCCCATGGCGTCATCGGACAGGTAGGTGATGTGGCCGACCATGCGCGCCAGCATCAGCCCGCGCTTGGGGATCACACCCTGTTCCTGAAAATGCCCACCGTGAAATTCCGGATCGGTGAGAATCGCCTGGCGCGCCACCTCGTTGAAGGCGATGTTCTGCGCCGACAGCTTGGGCGCCGAGGCAATCGCCAGGCAGTGACGCACGCGCTCGGGGTAGCTGATGGTCCACTGCATGGCCTGCATGCCGCCGAGACTGCCACCGATCACCGCCGCCCATTGGGCGATGCCGAGCACATCGGCAAGGCGAGCCTGACTGTGCACCCAGTCTTCCACCGTCATCACCGGGAAGTCGGCGCCATAGGGCTTGCCGGTGGCCGGGTTGGCGCTGCTTGGGCCGGTGGAACCATTACAGCCGCCCAGGTTGTTGAGGCTGACGACGAAGAACTTGTTGGTGTCGATAGGCTTGCCGGGGCCGATGCAGCTGTCCCACCAGCCGGGCTTGCGATCATCCGGGCTGTGGTAGCCGGCGGCGTGATGGTGGCCGGACAGGGCGTGGCAGATCAGCACCGCATTGCTGCGCGCGGCGTTCAGTTCGCCATAGGTTTCGACGATCAGTTCGTACTCGGCCAGGCTGCGCCCGCAGGCCAGTGCCAGAGGTTCGCTGAAACGGAACACCCGGGGGCTGACCAGACCGACGGAATCTTCGGGAAATGCAGTGGGCATTGAGGCGCTGCTAACAAATCGGAGGAGGGCGCCAGTCTAAAGAGCGCCGACCCGAGCGGCAAGCGAGCGGGCGCCCGCTCCGCTTTACAGGCTTTGCGGGCGTGCTGCTGTTGGCAGGCTGACCACCTTGCCCTGGCGCTGCACCGGTGCCGGGCGCCGCAACACGCGCAGCATGTCGCCGGCCTGGACCAGTTGCTGCTCCAACTCTTCCCGGTAGCGCGCCAGTTGCAGGCTGCGTTTGCGCGTCTGCTGGGTTTCCTGAGCCAGGGCCTTGAGGCGCAGCATGTGGCTTTCCAGCATCTGCTTGTGTTCCAGGGTGTGTTGCATCAGTGGCATCAGTGCATCGGCGGCCCATTGCTCGGCATCCAGGCGCAGGCGCTGGTGCAGACCAATCACTTCCTGGGCCAGGGTGGCGAAGAAGCGCCGGGTCAGGCTGCGCTGCTCGGTGAGCAGGGTTTTCACGTGAAGCCGGAATTGGTCACCCTTGGCCTGCAGTTTGTTGAGTTCACGCAGGTAGCGTTGGATCTTGAACTGCGGGGCGTCCACGCCACCCAGCGGATTGTCTTCGTTGTGTCGGCGATAGATGGCTGCAACCATCTTGTTGGCCATGTCGGCTTCGTGTTGCAGATTGTGCAGGTCCTGTTCGACGGCGCGGAAGAAATGCAGGATGGCCTGGTTGATGCCCAGGGTGGTCCAGCTGCCGGTGAGATTGCGGCGCACCTCGCTCAGATGTTCTTCCAGGCGTTCGGCGCGTGCGGCGTGACGCAGCAGCTGACCCTGGCGTTGCAGCAGGCGTTGATTGGTCTTCAGACCGAGCAGGCGCTTGTGATGCCGACTGTGATCTTCCTTGGTCTTGGCGGTCAGCTCGAACAGCAACTGGCCATTGTCCTGCTGATGGCTTCCGAGCAGGGCCAGCTGTTCGCTGACTTTCTCCAGGCGCAGACTGAGCACGTGCTGACTGTTATTGAGCAGCGCCAGCACCTGACGCACCACGTTATCTTCGATCAGGCGCTCCTTCTGCGCGACGATGCGCTCGCATAGCAGGTTCTCCAGGCCAGCCATCTGGCTGCGTGCCAGCAGTTCTTCGTCCCTGCGCACCTTGGCCAACAGTGCCTGCTTGGCCGACAGCGGCAGTACGTCCTGCTTGGCGATGCCCAACTGCTTGGCGGTGGCGCTCTGGATCTGGCCAATGGCGTTCTGCACGAAAGTCTCGCCTGCCAGGTCGTCCCACAGAACGTCGATCTTGTTCAGTACGGCGAACAAGCTGGTCTGGGTGTCTTCGTCGAGCTGGCGGATGTGCTGCTGCCAGATGCTCATGTCGCTGGCGGTGACGCCGGTGTCGGCGGCCAGCAGGAAGATGATTGCCTGAGCATTGGGCAGCATCGACAGGGTCAGCTCCGGCTCGCTACCGAGGGCGTTGAGCCCGGGGGTATCGAGAATGCGCAGGCCCTGACGCAGCAGCGGGTGGTCGAAGTTGACCATCGCATGGCGCCAGGCCGGCACCAGTACCTGGCCACGTTTGCCGGTGCCTTCGAGCATGTCCGGGTGGAAGCCGAGCTGGATCGCCTGTTCCACCGGCATGGATTTGGTTTTGGCCACCTGGCTGAAAGCCAGGGCCATATTGGCCGGGTCGCTGGTATCCAGCGGGATGTTCACCCAGTGCCGCGGGATGCGTTTGAACTGTGCGACGCTGGCCGAGGCCGTGCGCGTCTCGATGGGCAACAGACGAATGTAGGGGCGTTCCGAGCGCGGGTCGAAGAACAGCTCGGTGGGGCACATGGTGGTACGCCCGGCATGCGAAGGCAGCATGCGCTGGCCGTATTCGGAGAAGAACAGGCTGTTGATCAGCTCGGTCTTGCCGCGTGAGAACTCGCCGACGAAGGCCAGGGTGATGTGATCGGTACGCAGGATCTTCAGCGCGCGTTCGAGTTTGGCCTGAACGGCCTCGGAGTTGAGCCGGTTATGTTCCAGCCAGCTACGATAACGCGTGATCTCGCGCATCAGTTCGCGTTTCCAGGCGACGTAAGCGTCAACCTGCTGGCTGAGACGTTCCATGCTCATCCTGGCTCTCCTCTCGGCAAGTTCATCCACTTGCTGGGGCTGCGTGACTGTTCGGTTGGCGTTGCCGCCAGGAAGCACGGCAATCGCGGAAATAAACTGCATTATGCGAGGTACAGGGCGGCCGTCAATTGGCTGCTAATACAGTCCCGCCTTGTGGTCGGGTCTGGTGGCTGAATGGTCATCAGGCACGCTGTAGGCCGGGAATCGGCGGCAGGTTTTTCGGAGAGCGAATGCGCAGGCGCTTTTGTCGATTGAGTTCGCCGCTTTCCAGGTTAACCTGGCTTTTGGCCACGCCAAAAGCCTTGGCCAGAAAGGCCAGCAGATGCGCGTTGGCCTTGCCCTCGATCGGTGGGGCGGTGAGGCGGATCTTCAGCCGATCACCATGCAGCCCGGCGAACTCATTCTTGCTCGCCTTGGGTTGCAGGTGACAGTCGAGGATCAGGTCCTCGCCGTCCCAGCGGTAGAAACTTGCGGTCTTGATCGGCATACCCCTCATCCGGCGCTGCGCGCCACCTTCTCCCGGAGGGAGAAGGTCAGCAAGGAAGGTGTCGCTGCGCGACTCTCATGCTAGAGGAAGGGGCTGAGCATCGGTGGCAGGCCGGTGGAAGCGGCCAGGCCGCCAATCACGAAGCGATCGATCAGGTTGATGGTGATGAAGGCGAAGATCGGCGAGATATCCAGGCCGCCGAGGTTCGGCAGCAGCTTGCGAAACGGTGCCAGCAGCGGCTCGCAGATCTGATTGACCAGCTGCGCACCGGGGTTGTAGCTGCCTGGAGCGACCCAGGAGAGGATCACGCTGATGATCAGGGCGAAGAAGAACACCTTGAGAAACAGCGAGGTCACGCCGATCAGTGACCACACCAGCAGCTGCAGGATGAAGCCGCCGACGTTGTAGCCCATCAGCGTCAGGGTGACGACCATCAGCAGCAGCTGCACCAGGATGGCCAGCACCAGCGAGGCCAGATCCAGCCCGGCGAATCCCGGAATGACTCGGCGCAGAGGCGTCACCAGCGGCTGCGTGGCCTTGACGATGAACTGGCTCAGCGGGTTGTAGAAGTCGGCGCGTACCAGTTGCAGGATGAAACGCAGCAGGACGATCAGCAGATACAGGCTGCCGAGGGTCTGAATGATGTAGATCAGGGCTTCGATGAGTCCGGACATGTTTGCTTCCCTTATTGACCCAGTTGTTCGGCCAGTTCGGCCGAGCGATTGGCGGCGGCATTCAGTGCCTGTTGTACCAGCGCTTCGAAGCCGCCGGCCTGGAAGGTGTTGATTGCTGCTTCGGTAGTTCCGTTCGGCGAGGTGACGCGGCGACGCAGTTCACTGGCTTCGACATCGCTCTCGCTGGCCATGCGCGCGGCACCCAGCGCGGTCTGGATGCTCAGGCGCGCAGCAGTTTCGCGCGGCAGGCCAAGCTGCTCGCCAGCCGTCGTCATGGCTTCGATCAGCAGGAAGAAATAAGCCGGGCCGCTGCCGGATACGGCAGTGACAGCGTCGATTTGCGCTTCATTATCCAGCCACAGGGCCAGACCGACGGCGCTCAGTACCTGCTCGGCCTGGGCTTTCTGCTCGGCGCTGACGCGTGGGTTGGCGAACAGGCCGGAAACCCCCTGGCGCAGCAGTGCCGGCGTATTGGGCATGCAGCGTACGACGGGACGCTGGGCCAGCCAGCTTTCCAGGCTGGCACAGCTGATGCCGGCGGCGATGGAGATGATCACCTGATTCGGCGCGAGGTGCGGAGCCAGATCCAGGCATACCGCCTTCATGATCTGCGGCTTGACCGCCAGCACGATCAGGTCGGCGCCTTTGATGGCTTCACCGTTATCCGCGAAGGTGCCGATGCCATGCTCCTGCTGCAGGCGGGCGCGCTGTTCGCTGCCGGGCTCGCTGGCGCGGATGGCGCTGGCTGCCACGCCCTGCGCACGCAAACCGCCAATCAGGCTGGCGGCCATGTTGCCGGCGCCGATGAAGGCGATGATCGGGTTGCTCATTACGGGAGTTCCTTCATTCAATGGGTGGGCTGGCCGTAATCGCGGGCGCCGAACAGGGCGGTGCCGATGCGCACCCAGGTGGCGCCTTCGGCGATGGCGGCTTCCAGGTCATGGCTCATGCCCATGGACAGGGTATCGAGGTTCAGCGCCAGGTCATCACGCAACTGGCGCAAGTGGGCGAAGGCGGCATGCTGCGCGGCGACATCGTCAGTAGGTTCGGGAATTGCCATCAGCCCACGCAGGCGCAGGTTGGGCAGGGCGGCGACGGCCTTGGCCAGCTCTGGCAGCGTTTCTGGGCTGCAGCCGGATTTGCTGTCCTCAGCGCTGACATTGACCTGCAGGCAGATATTCAGCGGCGGCAGGTGCGCGGGGCGCTGCTCGGACAGGCGTTGGGCGATTTTCAGTCGATCCACCGAATGTACCCAGTCGAAATGCTCGGCGATAGGCCGGGTCTTGTTCGACTGAATGGGGCCGATGAAGTGCCAGATCAAGGGTAGATCGTTCAATTCGACCTGTTTTCCCAGCGCTTCCTGCAGGTAGTTCTCGCCGAAGTCGCGCAAACCGGCTGCATAGGCTTCGCGAATGGCCGCTGCTGGTTTGGTCTTGCTCACCGCGAGCAGGCCGATATCCGCCAAATTGTGCTGCGAGGCTTGCGCCGCCTCACGGATGCGCGCTCCGACCTTTGCAATATTCTCTGCTATCGTGGACATTAATTGCGCTCTATAAAGCCCTACCTCTAGAGAGGGCGTCTACAAACTGCTGCGCTCGACCATGCTGCGTTGAAGTCACCCTCAGAAGGTTCATGTACAACTCGTACGCCGCGCCTTTTCACCTGACTTCGCCTTGCCTGACCTTCGCTCGCTGCTTTGTAAACACCTTCTCGGGGTTCGCGGCATTCTACCTGCTTGCTTGTAATTGGGGAGTCCCATGGATATCACTGAGCTGCTCGCCTTCAGCGCCAAGCAAGGCGCGTCGGATTTGCACCTCTCGGCGGGTCTGCCGCCGATGATCCGCGTCGACGGCGATGTACGCCGCATCAACCTGCCGCCGCTGGATCACAAGCAGGTACACGCGCTGATCTACGACATCATGAATGACAAGCAGCGCAAGGACTTCGAAGAGTTCCTCGAGACCGACTTCTCCTTCGAAGTGCCGGGCGTGGCGCGTTTCCGGGTCAACGCCTTCAATCAGAACCGTGGCGCAGGTGCGGTGTTCCGTACCATTCCGTCCAAGGTGCTGACCATGGAAGACCTGGGCATGGGCGAAGTGTTCCGCAAGATCACTGACGTGCCGCGCGGCCTGGTTCTGGTCACCGGTCCTACCGGTTCGGGCAAGTCGACCACCCTGGCGGCGATGCTCGACTACCTCAACAGCAACAAGTACCACCACATTCTCACCATCGAAGACCCCATCGAATTCGTCCACGAGTCGAAGAAGTGCCTGGTCAACCAGCGTGAAGTGCACCGCGACACCCATGGCTTCTCCGAAGCCCTGCGCTCGGCGTTGCGTGAAGACCCGGACATCATCCTGGTGGGCGAGATGCGCGACCTGGAAACCATCCGTCTGGCGCTGACCGCCGCAGAAACCGGCCACCTGGTATTCGGCACCCTGCACACCACCTCCGCCGCCAAGACCATCGACCGCGTGGTCGACGTGTTCCCGGCCGAGGAAAAGTCGATGGTCCGTTCGATGCTCTCGGAATCGCTACAGGCGGTGATCTCGCAGACCTTGCTGAAGAAAATCGGCGGCGGTCGTGTTGCCGCTCACGAAATCATGATTGGCACCCCAGCCATTCGTAACCTGATCCGTGAGGACAAGGTTGCGCAGATGTACTCGTCTATCCAGACCGGTGGCGCGCTGGGCATGCAGACCCTCGATGCCTGCCTGAAGACGCTGGTGTCCAAAGGCCTGGTCAGCCGCGACAGTGCGCGCGAGAAGGCCAAGAGCCCGGAAAACTTCTAGGAACTGGTGTAGGAGCGGGCATCGCGAGCGAAGTTTTGTTCGCGAACAGAGTTCGCTCCTACGATTCGGCAGATGGCTGCCGCACGGCATTGCTCACGAAGCTGCGAGAACGACGATGGAATTCGAAAAACTACTGCGCCTGATGGTCGAAAAAGGCGGCTCCGACCTGTTCATCACCGCTGGCGTGCCGCCGTCGATGAAGGTCAATGGCAAGATCATGCCGGTGACCAAGAACGCCATGTCGCCGGAGCAGACTCGCGAGACCGTGCTGGGCGTGATGAACGAGGCGCAACGCCGTGATTTTGCCGAGAACCATGAGTGCAACTTCGCCATCAGTGCCCGTGGTATCGGTCGTTTCCGCGTCAGTGCCTTCTACCAGCGCAACCTGGTGGGCATGGTGCTGCGCCGGATCGAGACCAATATCCCCACCCTCGACGACCTCAAACTGCCGGAAATCCTCAAGAAGCTGGCGCTGACCAAGCGCGGCCTGGTCCTGTTCGTCGGTGCCACCGGTACCGGTAAGTCCACCTCGCTGGCGGCGATGATCGGTTACCGCAACAAGAACAGCAGCGGTCACATCATCTCCATCGAAGACCCGATCGAGTACATCCACCAGCACCAGAGCTGCATCGTCACTCAGCGTGAAGTGGGCATCGACACCGAGTCGTTCGAAGTGGCGCTGAAGAACACCCTGCGTCAGGCGCCGGATGTGATCCTCATCGGTGAGGTGCGGACCCGCGAGACCATGGATCATGCCGTGGCCTTCGCCGAAACCGGCCACCTGTGCCTGGCCACCCTGCACGCCAACAACGCTAACCAGGCGCTGGACCGCATCATCAACTTCTTCCCGGCGGACAGGCAGAACCAGGTGTGGATGGATCTGTCGCTCAACCTCAAGGCCATCGTCGCCCAGCAGCTGGTGCCGACCCCGGATGGCAAGGGCCGCCGCGCGGTCATCGAGGTGCTGATCAACACCCCATTGGCTGCTGACCTGATTCGCAAGGGCGAGGTGCACGAACTCAAGGGGCTGATGAAACGCTCGACCGAGCAGGGCATGCAGACCTTCGATCAGGCGCTGTACAACCTCTACACCCAGGGCGAGATCACCTACGAAGATGCGTTGCTCTACGCCGACTCGGCCAACGACCTGCGTCTGATGATCAAGCTCGGTTCGGAAACCGACGGCGATCACCTGACCAGCATGGCCCAGGGCCTGGCGCTGGAGGTCAGTGAGGAAGATCCGGGGCGTCGCTTCCGCTGACGTCATCAGACGGGGGGCGCGATGCGTCCCCTTCGTTTATCCGGGCGATGCGTTTGCCCTTCCTGCCTGCCAGCACCAATGCCTGGCCATCGCGCTGCGCGCCGGCGCGTGCCTCGCTCATCAGTTGCGGAATCAGCGGGCCTTCCGGCAGGTGTTTCCAGAATCTCAGCGGCAGATGCTGCTGCATCACCGTGCGGTTGAGCCGCGCCGGGTTGAAGGTGCTGCCGTAGTACGCACGCCACAGGGCCTGACCGTCATCCTCGGGCTGCCGCGCCCAGGCTTGCCACTGCGCTGGGCAGCGGCGCTCATGCTGCAGGCGCTGGCCATCCCAGTAAACGCCATCACGCGACGTTGCGATCAGCCAGCTATGTTTGCCCAGACGCTCGGCGAAGTGGCCGCTGGCCGAAGCGAGAATGTCGTGCGCCGGTTCGAACCAGGCGACGAAGTCCGGCGCGCCGGCAGCCTTGCTCGGCTGAAAGCGCACGAAGGCGTGCAAGTGATGGGCCTCACGGCGCACGGCCTTGAGCCGACGATGCAGCTCGCTGCCGTCGGGGTCGCCGGCCAGCACGGCGCTGCGCTCGCCCTGCACGAAGCGCCAGAGTATGCGGTAGAGCAGGCTCCAGCGCTCATCGCCACGGTACTGTGCGGCGCTTTCCAGCAAATCGAGCAGTTCGGGTGATACGCGCAGGCGACCGTTTGGCTCAGGCGCACGTTCGGCGGGCTGGTCGAACAGGCCTGGCGCCGCTTCTTCGTCCAGCCATTGCAACTGATGTGGTGCCAAGCCTTGCAGCAGTGCACGGCGCGCGGCCTGGCGCCAGGTGGCAAAGGTGCCGTCGAAGCGCAGGCTGTGCATCACCACAACGCCATCTGTGCCGGTGTGTCGCGCAGTTGCTGGCGCAGTACCACTGACTCGTGTTCGGCACGTGGCGGCCGGTAATCCTGGGTGATGATGAAGGGCCTGGCCTTTTCCAGTACGCAGCGCAGGCGGGTCAGATCCTCGTAGCGGATGCGCCGTTCCCGCCGCAGCGCACCCAGGCGCCGCGCGCTGAGCACGCCGATGCCAGGCACGCGGGCGATCAGCGACTCGTCGGCGCGATTGAGGTCCACCGGAAACTGCTCGCGATTGGCCAGCGCCCAGGCCAGCTTGGGGTCGATGTCCAGCTCCAGGTTGCCCGGGCCGTCCAGCAGCTCCGTGGCGCTGAAGCCGTAGCCGCGCATGAGGAAGTCGGCCTGGTACAGGCGGTGCTCGCGCAGCAGCGGTGGCGCTTCGAAGGGCACGGTCTTCGGGCTCTGCGGAATCGGGCTGAACGCCGAGTAGTAGACGCGGCGCAGGCGATAGTCGTGATACAGGCTCTGGGCGTTGTGCAGGATGGTACTGTCATCGGTGGCATCGGCGCCGACGATCATCTGCGTGCTTTGCCCGGCCGGGGCGAAGCGCGGCGCGCGGCGCTCTTCCTTGGCCTCGCGTTCGCCGAGGTGAATGTTTTGCATGGCCTTGTGGATGCTGCCGACGTTCTTTTCCGGCGCCAGGCGAACCAGGCTGGTCTCGGTGGGCAGTTCGATGTTGACGCTGAGGCGATCGGCGTACAGGCCGGCTTCGGCGATCAGCTCCGGTGCGGCATCGGGGATGGTCTTGAGGTGAATGTAACCGCGAAACTGGTGCTCCTGGCGCAACAGCTTGGCGACGCGGATCAACTGCTCCATGGTGTAGTCGGCCGAGCGAATGATGCCGGAGCTGAGGAACAGGCCGCTGATGCAGTTGCGCTTGTAGAAGTCCAAGGTCAGCGTCACCACTTCTTCGGGGGTGAAGCGCGCACGCGGAACGTCGCTGGAGCGTCGGTTGATGCAGTATTGGCAGTCGTACAGGCAGAAATTGGTCAGCAGGACTTTGAGCAGCGCCACGCAGCGACCATCCGGCGTGTAGCTGTGGCAGATGCCCATGCCGTTGGTCGAACCGATGCCGTCCTTGCCCTTGGAGCTGCGCTTTGGCGCGCCGCTGCTGGCGCAGGAAGCGTCGTACTTGGCTGCGTCGGCGAGGATGGTGAGCTTTTCGATCAGTTGCATGGCAGGCGATATCTATACTGTTTTTTTATACAGTATATGGGCGTCGTACAGCTATCAAGTCATTCGTTGTGTTGCATCGTTTCTGCGAAAATGAAACCTTCACTCGGCGCGCAGCGTCACAGCTGCACCTCGTACAAGGAGTTCGTCATGCAACGACAGGATACGCACAGCAAGCTGATCGGCTATCTGCTGTGGATTTTCGGTTTTCTCGGTTCCCATCGCTTCTACTACGGCAAGCCGGTCACCGGCACCATCTGGTTCTTCACCCTGGGATTGTTCTTCATCGGCTGGATCATCGACCTGTTCCTGATTCCCTCGATGGATCGCGAGGCCGACCTGCGCTTTACCGCGGGGGATACGGACTACAACGTGGCGTGGATCCTGCTGACTTTCCTGGGTGTGTTCGGTGTGCACCGCATGTATCAGGGCAAGTGGATCACCGGGATCATCTACCTGTTCACCGGCGGCCTGTTCCTGATCGGTGTGCTCTATGACTTCTGGACGCTGAACACGCAGATCTCGATCAAGAACGCGCAGCGCGGTTGATCGGGCGGCGACAATTGGCGGTGCGCGCGGCCCACCCTAAGGTCGTCGCGCTGCGGGTAGGGTGCGCCGTGCGCACCGCTGAATGGTCTGATCACCGGTTGAACATAAAAAGGGCATCCCATGGGATGCCCTTTTTCGTCATGCTGGCGGGATCAGTCGTCGCTGTCGTCGTCATCCCCGCCGTCGACCTTCATGCCCAGTTCCTTGATCTTGCGCGTCAGGGTATTGCGACCCCAGCCCAGCAGCAGGGCGGCGTCGCGGCGGCGGCCGGCGGTGTGCTTGAGTGCGGTCTCGATCATGATGCGCTCGAAAGCCGGCACGGCGCTGTCGAGCAGGTTGGACTGGCCACGCGCCAGGGCCTGATCGGCCCACAGACGCAGCGCCTGCTCCCAGTTGGTCACCGGGGCGACGTCCTGCGGCTGAGTCAGCAGCTCCGGCGGCAGGTCGTCGACATGGACCTCACGGCCCGAGGCCATGACGGTGATCCAGCGGCAGGTGTTCTCCAGCTGGCGCACGTTGCCCGGCCAGGGCAGGTGCTTGAGGTAATCCTCGGTTTCGCTCTTGAGCAGCTTCGGTTCCACCGCCAGCTCCTGCGCAGCACGTGCGAGGAAGTGGTGAGCGAGGGTCGGGATATCCTCGCGGCGATCAGCCAGACGTGGGATATGGATGCGGATGACGTTGAGGCGGTGGAACAGGTCTTCACGGAACTTGCCGGCCTGTACCAGGGTTTCCAGGTTCTGGTGGGTGGCGGCGATGATGCGTACGTCCACTTTCACCGGGGTATGGCCGCCGACACGGTAGAACTCGCCATCGGCCAATACGCGCAGCAGACGGGTCTGGGTGTCGGCCGGCATGTCACCGATTTCGTCGAGGAACAGGGTGCCGCCATCAGCCTGTTCGAAACGGCCGCGACGCTGGTTGGCCGCGCCGGTGAAGGCACCTTTCTCGTGGCCGAACAGCTCGGACTCCATCAGATCTTTGGGGATCGCCGCCATGTTCAGCGCAATGAACGGCGCTGCCGCGCGTGGGCTGTGGCGGTGCAGGGCGTGGGCCACCAGTTCCTTGCCGGTGCCGGATTCACCATTGATCAGCACGGTGATATTGGAGTGGCTCAAGCGGCCGATAGCGCGGAACACCTCCTGCATCGCCGGCGCCTCGCCGATGATTTCCGGGGTGCGTGCCTGCGCTGCGGGCGCGGCCAGGCTTTGTTGTTCCTGAGCGTGCTGGAAGGCGCGCTTGACCAGCGAGACGGCCTCGTCGACGTCGAACGGCTTGGGCAGGTATTCGAAGGCGCCGCCCTGATAACTGGCCACCGCGCTGTCCAGGTCGGAGTGCGCGGTCATGATGATCACCGGCAGGCGCGGGTACAGCTCGCGGATGCGGGCCAGCAGGTCGAGGCCGCTGGCGCCGGGCATGCGGATATCGGAGATGATCACGTCCGGCTGCTGGCGGGTCAGGCGGGCGAGTACACCGTCGGCACTGTCGAAACTCTGGGTGGTCATGCCTTCCTGTTGCAGGGCCTTTTCCAGCACCCAGCGGATGGAACGATCGTCGTCGACAATCCAGACGGTTTCACTGCGGCTCATGGCGTGGGCGCTCCTTGTTCCAGCGGTAGGAAGATCGAGAATACGGTGTGGCCGGGATAGCTCTCGCACTCGATCAGACCCTGGTGCTGACTGATGATGTTCTGGGTGATGGCCAGGCCCAGGCCGGTGCCGTCGGCACGCCCGCTGACCATGGGATAGAAGATGGTTTCCTGCAGCTCAGGCGGGATGCCTGGGCCGTTGTCGATGATCTCGACCTTGACCACCAGGCGGTGGCGCGTGTGGCCGATGGTGAACTGGCGCAGGGTGCGGGTACGCAGGCTGATGCGCCCGAGACCCATGTCGTGCTTCTGTCCGGCGATGGCCTGCATGGCATTGCGCACGATATTGAGCACGGCCTGGATCATCTGCTCGCGGTCGATCAGCAGGTCCGGAATGCTCGGGTCGTAGTCGCGCACCAACGTGATGCTGCCCTGGCTTTCCGCTTCGATCAGGTTGGCGACGCGCTCCAGCACCTCGTGCACGTTGGTCATCGCCAGCGACGGCAACTTGTTCGAGCCGAGCATGCGGTCGACCAGGTTACGCAGGCGGTCGGCCTCTTCGATGATGACGTTGGTGTAGTCCTTGAGCTCTTCGTTGGGCAGTTCGCGCGACAGCAGTTGTGCTGCACCACGAATGCCGCCGAGCGGATTCTTGATTTCGTGGGCGAGGCCGCGCACCAGCAGTTTGGTGGTCTCCTGCTTGGACAGCTGCGCCTCTTCCTTGGTGATACGCAGCAGTCGGTCGCGCGGGTGCACTTCCAGCAGCAGCAGGGTTTCGCCCTTGCTGAATAGCGGGGTGACGGCGTAGTCCACGGTCAGGGTCTGGCCAGTGACCGAGGTCAGCACGGCTTCACGCTTGTTGAACGGATGAGCCTGCTCCACCGCCTGGCGCAGCGATGACAGCGCCTCTGGCGATTCGGTGAACAGGTCGCTGATGAACTGACCATGACTGCGCTGGCCGCTGACGGCCAGAAGCATTTCCGCCGCCGGGTTCATGTACTCAAGGCACAGCTGGCTGTTGAGCAGTAGGGTGGCGGTGGTCAGGTTGTCGAGTAGCAGTCGGTGCAGAGCGTCGTTGATGGTCATAGGCAGCGCATTCCGGCAATGGGCAGGAAAATGCAAGAAGCAAACCAAGGCCCCGAAAAGACGCATTTTTTATGGCCTGCCATCCCTGGTGGCCCCCATTTGGGCCGTCGCAAGCGAGGTCAAAAATGGCTTCCGGCAATTTTTGTGCGATCCGCCCGAGGTCTGGTGGCGTGGTAGCGAGGTTGGGTTGAGAAAAACGACCCAAAACAGGGAGAGCTTAGGAGGTGGTGCGTTCGATTGCACTATTAAGGTGCAATCGAATTCAGAAGAAGGGAAGGATGCTGGCCTCTTCCTTGGGCTTGTCTTTGAGTGGACATTCGGGGCGAACGCCGTATTCATCCTTCTTGCAAGGATTGATTTTGCGCTTCTGTGCCAGGGTCATGCGGTGCATGTGGAAGGGCTGCGCCGGTGTGCGCTCGACGATGAGTCCGGCGGAATCGATGATTTCTGCCACCAGTTGGTGCGTACCACGGTCGACGTGCTGTAGGGAGAATACCGGGCTGCGGGTTGTCTCGCCCTGGGGTTCGCCGTCGAGCCGCAACCGGTAGCTGTGGCCGGGCAGCAGGCCTGGCTCGCTGGTGAGGGTGACGATCATGTCGCCGGAACCGTTGTGGATCGAGGCGTCCGGTTCCGGCACGAGAATGCGCAGCACCTGATAGTGCACGGTCGGTTTGCTTACCGCAGGTGGCGGGGCCATGCGCACCGTGGGGTGGGGTTGGCTCATTTCCGCGCTGTTGGACGGCGCCAGCATCACCCGTTCGGCAGTGCTGCTGCGCGGCTTGTCAGTGAATACGCGGTTACCTTCAGCATCGACGTAGGTATAGACCTGGGCCGAGGCTGCCTGGCTGATGAACAACAGGCAGAGCAGCAGTGTACGCATCATGATCAGTTCGTAGGTCTCGGAGTCGGGCGCGGTGGCGTTACAGGTGGGCGGGCAGGGCTGTTGACGCTGATGCGCTGCACGGTGAAGGTTTCGGTGGTGCTTTGCTGGACGATGCGTTCGCCAGCGACGACCGCCACCGCCAGGCTGTGTTCGCCGCGCTCGACATCGGTCAGCTGCAGGCTCGGCACGTTGCCGGCCTGACCGTATGGCTTGCCATCGAGAATCAGTCGGAGCTGGTGGCCGGGTTGCAGGCGTGGCTGGATGTTCACTCCAACGACGAAGGTGCCGTTGTTGGCGCGCATGGCTTCATCATCAGGGATACCGGTCAGGCTCAGTGTCGAATAGGGTGCGGCACTCTGTGCTGAGGTGTCGCCGTTGGTGCCTGCGGGAATGCTGGGCGTCTGCATCTCTACCGTATTGGTTGGTGGCAGGTTGACGTTCTCGGCTGCCGTGCCATCGGGTGGCTGGTTGGTGAAGACCGTGTTGCCGTTGGCGTCGATGTATTTGTAGATCTGCGCACTGGCCGGCAAGGCCAGGGCAAGCAGCAGGCAGGCGAGTAACGGGCGCATGGGCCGATCCTTCCGCGGATGATGCGCTAAGCCTTGCACTGCTGGCGGTTCCTGGCAAGCGCAGGGCGTTATGGCTGTGATGTTTGGCTACAAATCGGCGCTGGCCCTGGGCGCGGATTACTTAGGGCGTCGTGGAGTACTGAGCTGTGCGCAGCATCTGCTGCATAGTCTCGGGCTTTCGGTGCGCGCGGCGTACCCTACCGGTGGAAAATGAAAAAGCCCCGCCAGGCAGAGCCGGGCGGGGCTTTCGAACGCGCTGCACCAGGCGGCGCGAGACTGGTTTAGACGCTGTAGTACAGGTCGTATTCCAGCGGGTGTACGAAGGTACGTACCTTGATTTCTTCTTCGGATTTCAGCTCGATGTAGGCATCGATGAAGTCGTCGGAGAATACGCCACCCTTGGTCAGGAACGCACGGCCCTTGTCCAGCTCTTCCAGGGCTTCTTTCAGGCTGCCGCAGACTTGCGGGATCAGCTTGCCTTCTTCCGGCGGCAGATCGTACAGGTTCTTGTCGGCCGCATCGCCCGGGTGGATCTTGTTCTGGATACCGTCGATACCGGCCATCAGCAGAGCTGCGAAGGCCAGGTACGGGTTGGCAGCCGGGTCCGGGAAGCGCGCTTCGATACGGCGGGCTTTCGGGCTGGAAACGTAAGGAATACGGATCGAGGCCGAGCGGTTACGCGCCGAGTAGGCCAGCATTACCGGAGCTTCGAAACCTGGGACCAGACGCTTGTAGGAGTTGGTCGACGGGTTGGTGAAGCCGTTCAGAGCCTTGCCGTGCTTGATGATGCCGCCGATGAAATACAGAGCGGTATCGGACAGGCCGGCATAGCCTTCGCCGGAGAAGGTGTTCTTGCCATCTTTGGAGATGGACATGTGCACGTGCATACCCGAGCCGTTGTCGCCGTACAGGGGCTTCGGCATGAAGGTAGCGGTTTTGCCGTAGGCGTCGGCTACGTTGTGCACGCAGTACTTCAGGGTCTGAACTTCGTCAGCCTTGGCAACCAGGGTGTTGAACTTCACGCCGATTTCGTTCTGACCGGCAGTCGCCACTTCGTGGTGGTGCACTTCGACCACCAGGCCCATTTCTTCCATGGCATTACACATGGCAGTACGGATTTCGTGGTCGTGGTCGCACGGCGGAACTGGGAAGTAACCACCTTTGACTGCTGGACGGTGGCCCTTGTTGCCGCCTTCGACGTCGCCGTCGGTCATCCAGGAGCCTTGCTCGGAGTAAATCTTGAACATCGAGCCGGAGATGTCGGACTTGAACTTCACTTCGTCGAAGATGAAGAACTCGGGCTCCGGGCCAACGAATACGGTGTCACCGATGCCGGTGCCTTTGAGGAACTCTTCAGCGCGCTTGGCGATGGAGCGCGGGTCGCGGTCGTAGCCTTGCATGGTGCTCGGCTCGATGATGTCGCAGACCAGGATCAGGGTCGGCTCTTCGGTGAACGGATCCAGAACGGCGGTATCGTCTACCGGCATCAGGATCATGTCGGAGGCTTCGATGCCTTTCCAGCCATGGATGGACGAGCCGTCGAACATCTTGCCGTGCTCGAAGAAATCTTCGTCCAGGGCGTCACGGGCCGGCATGGTCACGTGGTGCTGCTTGCCCTTGGTGTCGGTGAAGCGCAGGTCTACCCACTTCACGTCGTGTTCTTTGATCAGTTGAACAGCCTTAGACATGTTGTCCTCCAGGTGGAAAAGGCTCTTATCGATAAGCCTTGAAGATGCGGTGAAGCCCGGCGGGATAGTCCTCCAGGGCGACCTGCCTCACAAGGGAGCAAATTGCATGCCAGTGCCCTTTATTGGGCAGAAGCCACGAAACTCAGGCACCGCGCTGTCTGCGCGCTAATTCACCATAAATATTTGCACCATTTAAGGGCCTTTAATTTGGCGAAAGATCTATTTTGGTGCGCTGCGTGAGTGGTGCAGTATTTTTGGTCAAAGCTTGAACAATTTCCGCTATAATCCGCGCCCCTGTTTTTTCGTCCCCCAAGCGGGCGGCCTATTCATGAAGCTCATCGTCAAAGTTTTCCCGGAAATCACCATCAAGAGCCGCCCGGTGCGCAAGCAGTTCATCCGCCAGTTGGGGAAGAACATTCGCTCCGTGCTGCGCGATCTTGACCCCGAACTGCGGGTGACCGGTGTCTGGGACAACCTCGAAGTCGAAACCGACTTGGACGATCCCAAGTTGCTCGCCGAGATGACCGAGCGCCTGCGCAACATGCCGGGCATCGGTCTGTTCCTCGAAGTCAATGAATACCCGCTGGGCGATCTGGACGAGATCACCGAGCACTGCAAGCGTCATTACGCCGAGCAATTGCCGGGCAAGATTTTTGCGGTGCGTTGCAAGCGCGGCGGCAAGCACGCATTTTCTTCCATCGATGTCGAGCGGCATGTCGGTTCGCGCCTGCGCCGTGAGTGCGATGCGGCTGGCATCGACCTGAAAAAGCCGGAAGTCGAAGTGCGCATGGAGATTCGCGACCAGCGCCTGTTCGTGGTGCACAACCGCCACGAAGGTCTCGGTGGTTACCCGCTGGGTTCGCTGGAGCAGACCCTGGTGCTGATGAGTGGCGGTTTCGACTCCACCGTGGCGGCCTACCAGATGATGCGTCGCGGCCTGGTCAGCCACTTCTGCTTCTTCAATCTCGGCGGGCGTGCCCACGAGTTGGGCGTGATGGAAGTGGCGCACTATATATGGCAGAAGTTCGGCCGCTCGCAGCGCGTGCTGTTCATCAGTGTGCCGTTCGAGGAAGTGGTCGGTGAGATTCTCGGCAAGGTCGACAACAGCCAGATGGGCGTTATCCTCAAGCGCATGATGTTGCGTGCTGCCACCCGTATCGCCGAGAACCTGCAGATCGAGGCGCTGGTCACCGGCGAGGCGATCAGTCAGGTCTCCAGCCAGACCCTGACCAATCTTGCAGTGATCGATTCGGCTACCGACATGTTGGTCATGCGCCCGCTGATCGCCAGCCACAAGCAGGACATCATCGACACCGCCACGCGCATTGGCACCGCCGAGTTCGCCAAGAACATGCCCGAGTATTGCGGCGTGATCTCGGTCAACCCGACCACCAAGGCCCGTGGTTACCGCATCGAGCACGAGGAGGCCCAGTTCGACATGGCCATCCTCGAACGCGCCCTCGAACGTGCTACCCAGTTGCCCATCGACCGCGTGATCGACGAGTTGGGCAAGGACGTGCAAGTCGAGGAGGTGCGTGAAGCGCTGGCCGGACAGATCGTCATCGACATCCGTCATCCCGACGCCGCCGAAGACGAGCCGCTGGACGTGCCGGGCATCGAAGTGCAGGCGCTGCCATTCTATGCGCTGAACAACAAATTCAAGGAACTGGATGAGAACCGCCAGTACCTGCTGTATTGCGACAAGGGCGTCATGAGTCGCCTGCACGCCCACCATCTGCTGAGCGAGGGACATGCCAATGTGCGCGTTTATCGTCCGGCATAGAACGCCGGGGCTTAATGGCGGAAGTATCCGCCATCGCCCTCCCGACCGTTCAGCTCGCTGATCCCCTTTTCTTCATATTCGTCGTCCAGGCTGGGCGACACACCGAATCCTCTGATCGAGATACACACAGTGATCGAAAATCTGCGCAACATCGCCATCATCGCCCACGTCGACCATGGCAAAACCACCCTCGTCGACGCCCTGCTGCGTCAGTCCGGCACCCTGGAACGCAACGAGCTCAACGACGAGCGCGTGATGGACAGCAATGACCAGGAAAAAGAGCGCGGCATCACCATTCTGGCCAAGAACACCGCCATCAAGTGGAACGACTACCGCATCAACATCGTCGACACCCCCGGCCACGCCGACTTCGGTGGTGAAGTCGAGCGCGTGATGTCCATGGTCGACTCCGTGCTGCTGGTCGTTGACGCCCAGGACGGCCCGATGCCGCAAACCCGCTTCGTGACCAAGAAGGCCTTCGAAGCCGGCCTCAAGCCGATCGTCGTGATCAACAAGATCGACCGTCCGGGCGCGCGTCCGGATTGGGTCATGGACCAGATTTTCGACCTGTTCGACAACCTCGGCGCCACCGATGAGCAGCTCGACTTCCAGGTCGTTTACGCCAGCGCCCTGAACGGCATCGCCGGTCTCGACCACGCTGACATGGCTGAAGACCTGACCCCGCTGTATCAGGCTATCGTCGACCACGTACCGGCACCGAACGTCGACCTCGACGGCCCGTTCCAGATGCAGATCTCCGCGCTGGACTACAACAGCTTCCTCGGCATCATCGGCGTTGGCCGTATTGCCCGTGGCAAGGTCAAGCCGAACACCCCGGTCATTGCCATCGACGTCGATGGCAAGAAGCGTAACGGTCGTGTCCTCAAGCTGATGGGTCACCACGGCCTGCACCGCGTAGACGTCGAAGAAGCCACCGCCGGTGACATCGTCTGCGTCAGCGGTATGGATCAGCTGTTCATCTCCGACACTCTGTGCGACATCAACCACGTCGAAGCGATGAAGCCGCTGACCGTTGACGAGCCGACCGTCTCGATGACCTTCCAGGTCAACGACTCGCCGTTCTGCGGTAAAGAAGGCAAGTTCGTCACCAGCCGCAACATCAAGGAGCGTCTGGACAAGGAGCTGCTGTACAACGTGGCCCTGCGCGTTGAAGAAGGCGACAGCGCCGACAAGTTCAAGGTCTCCGGTCGTGGTGAGCTGCACCTCTCGGTACTGATCGAAACCATGCGTCGCGAAGGTTTCGAAATGGGCGTTGGCCGTCCGGAAGTGATCATCCGTGAAGTCAACGGCGTCAAGCAGGAGCCGTTCGAGAACGTCACCATCGACATCCCTGAAGAATCCCAGGGCAAGGTCATGGAAGAAATGGGCCTGCGTAAGGGCGACCTGACCAACATGTCGCCGGACGGCAAAGGTCGCGTGCGTCTGGAGTACAACATCCCGGCTCGCGGTCTGATCGGTTTCCGTAACCAGTTCCTGACCCTGACCAACGGCGCCGGCATCCTGACCTCGATCTTCGACCGCTATGACACCGTCAAGCCGGGCAGCATGTCGGGCCGTCAGAACGGCGTACTGGTGTCGATCGACACCGGCAAGGCGCTGACCTACTCCCTGGAAACCCTGCAGGCGCGCGGCAAGCTGTTCGTCGAGCACGGCCAGGAAATCTACAACGGTCAGATCGTCGGCCTGAACAGCCGCGACAACGACCTGGGCGTCAACCCGACCAAGGGCAAGAAGCTCGACAACATGCGTGCTTCGGGCAAGGACGAAACCATCGCCCTGGTACCGCCGGTTCGCTTCACCCTGGAGCAGGCTCTGGAGTTCATCCAGGACGATGAATTGTGCGAAGTGACGCCGAAGTCGATCCGTCTGCGCAAGAAGATCCTCGACGAAGGCGAGCGCACCCGCGCTGCCAAGAAAGCCAACAAGGCCTGACGCTTAGCGACTAGCCTCTGCTGTAAATGAAAAGCCCCGCCAGAGCGATCTGGCGGGGCTTTTTGCATGGCGGCATCCGTAGGTGCGCACCTGCACGCTCAACGGCTCCGTTGTCAGAAGTAGCCGGTATGCAATCCGGTGACATGCTCCGATGCCGGTATTGTGGCGGCCGGGTTTTGCCTGCTCAGCAGCTGTTTGGCCGACAGGCCAGCAGGCCATAGGCTGCCAGCCCGATCACCACCAGCAGGCTGAGCGTCATCACTCGCCCGCTACCTGGCGCAGCGATTGCGCCGGGGTGTCGCCGAGGTTGTTGAGCATGCGCTCGCTGTACCAGTCGACGAAGTTGATGACGCCGAACTCGTAGGTCTTGGAGTACGGGCCCGGCTGGTAGGCCGTGGAGTTGATGCCGCGCTGGTTTTCCTCGGCCAGGCGGCGATCCTGGTCGTTGGTGGCGTCCCACACCTGACGCAGGCGGGCGACGTCGTAGTCGACACCTTCCACGGCGTCCTTGTGCACCAGCCACTTGGTGGTGACCATGGTTTGCTGCGCGCTGATCGGCCACACGGTGAAGACGATCATGTGGTCGCCCATGCAGTGGTTCCACGAATGTGGCAGGTGCAGGATGCGCATGGAGCCCAGGTCCGGGTCGGTGATGCGGCCCATCAGTTTCTTGCAGCCCTGCTTGCCATCCATGGTCATGGACACGGTGCCCTTGAGCAGGGGCATGCGCACGATACGGTTGCGCAGGCCGAAGCTGGCGTGGGCGTAGGGGATGTTGTCCTTGTCCCAGCGGGTGGTGCATTCGGCGACCTGATCCTTGAACGCCTGGCTGGCGCGCGGGTCGGTGACGTCATCCCATTCCAGCAGGGTGTTGAGCAGTTCCGGGTGCGAGCCATTGCAGTGGTAGCACTCGCGGTTGTTCTCGAGCACCAGTTTCCAGTTGGCCTTTTCCATCAGGGTGGTCTGCACGGCCACCTTGGTGTTCTCCATGTCGTAGGGTTCCATGTAGTGCGCCAGGGTGGCGAGGAACTCGTCGATGGCCGGCGGGTTTTCCGCCAGCGAGATGAAGATGTAGCCGCCGGCGGTCTTGCACTGCACCGGTTTCAGGCTGTAGTCCTTGAGGTCGAAGTCGGCGCCCATTTCGCTGCCGGCGAACAGCAGGCGACCGTCCAGCTCGTAGGTCCATTGGTGGTAGGGACACACGAGCTTGGCGACCTTGCCCTTGTCCGAGACGCACAGACGCGAGCCGCGATGACGGCAGACGTTATGGAAGGCGTGGATCTGCCCTTCGGCGCCGCGTATGACCAGGATCGGGTTGTCACCGATCTGCAGGGTGAGGAAGTTACCCTTGGCCGGGATTTCGCAGGTCATGCCGGCGATCAGCCACTCCTTGTGGAAGATCTCCTGCATGTCGACCTGAAACAGGCGCTCGTCGTTGTAGAAGGGTTGCGGCAGCGAGAAGCTGTGGTCGCGCTCATGCAGCATCTGCGCGGTGGCCTTGCGGGCAGGCTCCAGCGGGTCGCCCAGGCTCAGGTTTTGGGTGCAGTCCATGGTGGCTCCTCATTGGCGGGCGCCTCGCGCCTGCCGGAAGTAGTGGCTGATACGGTATGTGCCGCAAGGTCTCGATCAATCGCTGCCGCCTGCAATGGGCGTGCATGCTTGGTGAGCGGAGTGTGGAGCCGGCAACAGGTAAAACCTTATCCATGGGCGACATGGCCGGATTTGTTTCCGACGCGCCAGGCCCCGCGCTATCGGGCAGGTCGCGATAAGCATGCGGATGTCGCTGGTAGATAAATGAGGACCAGCAGCCTTTCGCACAATCCGCCGCATATAGGCCGATATCCGGCCGCGTGGAGAGCCGTTCATGAGCACCAACGCCTTCCTCAATCCGGTTACGACGCAGACCTGGACCAACGGTCGCCATCTGGTGCGTTGCGTCAAGGTGATCCAGGAAACCTGGGACGTGCGCACTTTCTGCTTCATGGCCGATCAGCCGGTATTGTTCTTCTTCAAGCCGGGGCAGTTCGTCACCCTGGAGTTGGAGATCGACGGCCAGCCGATCATGCGTTCCTACACCATCTCCAGCTCACCTTCGGTGCCTTACAGCTTCTCCATTACCATCAAACGTGTGCCGGGCGGCAAGGTGTCGAACTGGCTGCATGACAACCTCAAGGAAGGCGACGAGGTGCCCGTGCATGGGCCGGTGGGGCTGTTCAATGCCATCGATTTCCCCACTGACAAGGTGCTGTTTCTTTCCGGCGGTGTCGGCATCACCCCGGTGATGTCGATGGCGCGCTGGTTCTATGACACCAACGCCAATGTCGATATGGTCTTCGTGCACAGTGCGCGCTCGCCCAAGGACATCATCTACCAGCGTGAGCTGGAGCACATGGCCGCGCGCATCAACAATTTCAGCCTGCACATCATCTGCGAGAAGCATGGGTTGGGGGAGTCCTGGGCCGGTTACCGCGGTTACCTGAACAAGCCGATGCTGGAGCTGATCGCCCCGGATTATCTTGATCGCGAGATCTTCTGCTGCGGCCCTACTCCTTATATGGGCGCGATCAAGCACCTGCTGCAAGGTAACGGCTACGACATGAGTCGCTATCACGAGGAGGCCTTCGGCCCGACGCCGCCGGAGATTCGCGCCGAGGTCAAGGAGTTGGCGGCCGAAGCGGCCGACGCGCCGGATGTACCGCTGGCCGACCTGCACCAGGTGGAATTCATCAGCACCGGCAAGAGCATTCGCGTGGTGCCCGGTGAAACCGTGCACGCTGCTGCCGCCAAGCTTGGTCTGCATATTCCCAAGGCCTGCGGCATGGGCATCTGCGGTACCTGCAAGGTGATGAAGACGGCGGGCGAAGTGGAGATGGAGCACAACGGTGGCATCACCGACGAGGATGTGGCCGAGGGCTACATCCTGTCGTGCTGCAGCGTGCCGAAAGGGGATGTGGCGATCGACTATTGATCGTCACGTTAGATCGGAGGGCGCTGGTGCGCGCAGCGCACCCTACGGGGCTGTAGCTCGGATGAAATCCGGGGCGATTGATCGATTTCTCCGGATTGCATCCGGGCTACGATGGCGGCTCAAGCCCCTCCCACGGGGGTGTCATGGCGTCGCTCAGGCGCTCATCACTTCACGGATATCGGCGGCTAGCTGACGCACGCGGGCTTCTTCGGTATCCCAGCTGCACATGAAGCGTGCGCCGCCGGCGCCGATGAAGGTGTAGAAGCGCCAGCCGCGGGCGGTGAGGGCGGCGATGGCCGGCTCCGACAGTTGCAGGAACACGCCGTTGGCTTCCACCGGGAACATCAGACTGACACCGGGCACGTCCTCGACCAGCGTGGCCAGCAACTGCGCGCAGCGGTTGGCGTGATTGGCGTACTTGAGCCAGGCATCGTCCTGCAGGATGCCGACCCAGGGCGCGGAGAGGTAGCGCATCTTCGATGCCAACTGGCCGGCCTGCTTGCAGCGATAGTCGAAGTCTTCGGCCAGATCCTTGTTGAAGAAGACGATGGCTTCACCTACCGCCATGCCGTTCTTGGTGCCGCCGAAGCACAGCACATCGACGCCAGCCTTCCAGGTCAGCTCCGCCGGGCTGCAGCCAAGAAAGGCGCAGGCGTTGGAGAAGCGCGCGCCGTCCATGTGCAGGTTGAGATTCAGCTCCTTGCAGACCTGGCTGATGGCGCGGACTTCTTCCGGGCGGTACACGGTGCCGACCTCGGTGGCCTGGGTGAGGGTGACCACGCGCGGTTTCGGGTAGTGGATGTCCTGGCGCTTGAGGGCGATTTCGCGGATGGCTTGCGGCGTCAGCTTGCCGTTGTCGGTCTTGGCCAGCAGCAGTTTGGAGCCGTTGGAGAAGAACTCCGGTGCGCCGCATTCGTCGGTCTCGACGTGGGCGGTTTCCGAGCAGATGACGCTGTGGTAGCTCTGGCATAGCGAGGCCAGGGCCAGGGAGTTGGCGGCGGTGCCGTTGAAGGCGAAGAACACTTCGCAGTCGGTCTCGAACAGGCGGCGGAAGTGATCGGCGGCGCGCGCCGTCCATTCGTCATCGCCATAGGCGCGCTGGTGGCCCTGGTTGGCTTCGGCCATGGCGGCCCAGGCTTCGGGACAGATGCCGGAGTAGTTGTCGCTGGCGAATTGCTGGGCATTGTCGGGCATTGGCGCTTTCCTTCTAAAACCTGCCGGCGGATCTGCCGACAAAGCGCTCACTTTACCCTGCGACCGTCGGTCAGGCGTCCGCCGCGGCGACGAGTTGTTGCGCTGAAGCGTACTGCCGGGTCGGTTCGTGGCCAGCCGTTCGGCTCGGAGATGGAACTCGGGGCTTGCTGCGGAGCTCACACATACCAGAGGGCGGCAGTCGATCCGCCCTCCGCAATCAAGAGAAGGAGTTTCCCATGACTTATCGTCACCTGCTCGCCCTTGCCCTGCCGCTGGCCGTGGCGCTCCCCGTTTCCGCTGCCGAGTGGTCGGATAACGCCAAGACCGAGTTCGTTCAGCAGTGCATCGCAGGCGCACCGGCAGGCTACGAGGAGCCACAATTGCGCGCTTATTGCGACTGCGCTGCTACCAAGGTCAGCCAGGAATTCAGTGAAGCTGAATTGCAGAAAATCAGCCGCCAGTCACCGCCTGACCCTGCCATGCAGCAGCGTCTGGTGAATGCCTCCAGCAGCTGTGCTGGCAAGCTCAAGCCGTAAGGCGTCGTTGAGCAAATAGCAGGCGCTGGTGCCGGAGCCCCATGAACTCTGGCCTGGCGCCATGTTTCCACAGGCCATGCACAGCGCCGCCCACAGTATTTGTGCACAAGCCTGGGCTACCTCCTTGATCCTGTTCGATTTTTAGCCGTATCCCGGCAGGCCGCGGTGCTTCTGGGCGCGCGCCTTCGTCGAACAGCCTATGCACAGTTTCATCCACATCTTCTGTGCATATCCCCAATCGATCCTCGTCTCTCGCCCATGTCGCTGGTGGATAAATCAGGGAGCCGGCGTGGATGTATGGATATCGAACAGCGCCCTCGTGTCCAGCGCTGGCAAGGCCCGCAACCATCTGCTGACAGCTTTGCCACAGGCTAGTCCACGGCTTCTGTGCATGGTTGGTATTGTTAACTGCTTGATATCGATCAGGAAATGACCGCAGCCAAGAAACCCTTGCAACTGCTGGGGCGAGGCGCGGTATGCACGGTTTATCCACAGCTTGATCCCCATGATTTGTGTGCAAACCCGCGACGCGCCTGATTGCGACAAGGCCATGTCGCAAACGAATGCTCTCGCGGCGTTGGCAGGCATTTGAGGGGGCAGGGGCGGCCCTACCATCGCTGCACAGGGCCTTGCTGGCCCGCCCGTCCAAGACCGCCGCCCATAGGCGCTGCAGGAGAGTCGAGATGTTCAGCAAGCAGGATCAGATTCAGGGTTACGACGACGAGTTGCTCGCGGCG
This sequence comes from Pseudomonas chaetocerotis, assembly GCF_015712105.2. Classification (NCBI taxonomy): domain Bacteria; kingdom Pseudomonadati; phylum Pseudomonadota; class Gammaproteobacteria; order Pseudomonadales; family Pseudomonadaceae; genus Pseudomonas; species Pseudomonas chaetocerotis. The sequence continues at coordinate 198,661 of NZ_JACFYX020000006.1, read as the reverse complement.
ATCGATCAGGAAGAACGCCGGCAGGAAGAGCACATCGAGCTGATCGCCTCGGAGAACTACTGCAGTCAGCGGGTGATGGAAGCGCAGGGCAGCGGCCTGACCAACAAGTACGCCGAAGGTTATCCGGGCAAGCGCTACTACGGCGGTTGCGAGTACGTCGACAAGGTCGAGCAGCTGGCCATCGACCGCGCCAAGGCGCTGTTCGGCGCCGACTACGCCAACGTCCAGCCGCACTCCGGCTCCTCGGCTAACAGCGCCGTGTATCTGGCGCTGCTCAATGCAGGCGACACCATCCTCGGCATGAGCCTGGCCCACGGCGGCCATCTGACCCACGGCGCCAAGGTGTCGTCCTCGGGCAAACTCTACAACGCCGTGCAGTACGGCCTGGACACCGCTACCGGGCTGATCGACTACGACGAGGTCGAGCGCCTGGCCGTGGAGCACAAGCCGAAGATCATCGTCGCCGGCTTCTCCGCCTACTCCAAGACCCTCGACTTCCCACGTTTCCGTGCCATCGCTGACAAGGTCGGGGCGCTGCTGTTCGTCGACATGGCTCACGTTGCCGGCTTGGTCGCGGCCGGCCTGTACCCGAATCCGATCCCCTTTGCCGACGTGGTCACCACCACCACGCACAAGACCCTGCGTGGCCCGCGCGGCGGCCTGATCCTGGCCAAGGCCAACGAAGAGATCGAGAAGAAGCTCAACTCTGCGGTGTTCCCGGGCGCCCAGGGCGGCCCGCTGATGCACGTGATTGCGGCCAAGGCGGTGTGCTTCAAGGAAGCCATGGAGCCGGAGTTCAAGGCCTACCAGCAGCAGGTGATCGACAACGCCCAGGCCATGGCCAGGGTGTTCATCGAGCGCGGTTACGAAGTGGTGTCTGGCGGCACCGACAACCACCTGTTCCTGCTCAGCCTGATCAAGCAGGGCCTGACCGGCAAGGAGGCCGATGCGGCCCTTGGCCGTGCCGGCATCACAGTGAACAAGAACGCCGTGCCCAACGATCCGCAGTCGCCGTTCGTCACTTCCGGCATCCGTATCGGCACGCCGGCCGTGACCACCCGTGGCTTCAAGGTCGCCCAGTGTCAGGCGCTGGCCGGCTGGATCTGCGACATCCTCGATCACCTCGGCGATGCCGATGTCGAGGCGCAGGTGGCCAAGCTGGTGGCCGGGCTATGCGCGGATTATCCGGTGTATCGCTAAGCCAACCCTTTCTCTCGGCCCCTCTCGCGCAACGCTGAGAGGGGAGTAGAACCCTGGAGCATGCCCATGCAACGTTATTCCGGCTTCGGCCTGTTCAAGCACTCGTTCAGCCATCATGAGAACTGGCAGCGCATGTGGCGCAATCCGACGCCCAAGCCGGTGTACGACGTGGTCATCGTCGGTGGTGGCGGCCACGGCCTGGCCACGGCCTATTACCTGGCCAAGGAATTCGGCGTGAAGAACGTCGCCGTGGTCGAGAAGGGCTGGCTCGGCGGCGGCAACACCGCGCGCAACACCACCATCGTGCGTTCCAACTACCTGTGGGACGAGTCCGCGCAGCTCTACGAACACGCGATGAAGCTGTGGGAAGGGCTGTCGCAGGACATCAACTACAACGTCATGTTCTCCCAGCGTGGCGTCTACAACCTCTGCCACACCCTGCAGGACATGCGTGACGCCGAGCGCCGCGTCAGCGCCAACCGCCTCAACGGCGTGGATGGCGAACTGCTGGATGCCAAGCAGGTGGCCGAGGAAATTCCCTACCTCGACTGCAGCAAGAACACCCGTTATCCGGTGATGGGCTCCACCGTGCAGCGTCGCGGCGGCGTCGCCCGTCATGACGCCGTGGCCTGGGGTTACGCGCGTGCCGCCGATGCCCTGGGCGTCGACCTGATTCAGAACACCGAGGTGACCGGTTTCCGCAAGCAGAACGGTGCGGTGATCGGTGTCGAGACCAACAAGGGTTTCATCGGTGCCAAGCGCGTCGGTGTGGTCACTGCCGGTAATTCCGGGCATATGGCGGGGCTCGCTGGCTTCCGCCTGCCGCTGGAGTCCCACCCGCTGCAAGCGCTGGTATCCGAGCCGATCAAGCCGATCATCGACAGCGTGATCATGTCCAACGCCGTGCACGGTTACATCAGTCAGTCGGACAAGGGCGACCTGGTCATCGGTGCCGGCATCGACGGCTACAACGGCTACGGCCAGCGTGGCTCCTACGGCACCATCGAACACACCCTGCAGGCCATCGTCGAGATGTTCCCGGTGCTCTCGCGGGTGCGCATGAACCGTCAGTGGGGCGGCATCGTCGATACCAGCCCCGATGCCTGCCCGATCATCTCCAAAACCCCGGTGGACAACCTGTTCTTCAACTGCGGTTGGGGGACCGGTGGCTTCAAGGCCACGCCGGGTTCGGGTCACGTGTTCGCCGCCAGCCTGGCCAAGGGCGAAATGCACCCGCTGGCCAAGCCGTTCTCCATCGATCGTTTCCATACCGGCGCACTGATCGATGAGCACGGTGCTGCCGCCGTGGCCCATTAAACATTCATCCCGTAGGGATGACATCCGATGCCCCTCTCCCGCTTGCGGGAGAGGGTGGCCCGCAGGGCCGGGAGAGGGCGGTTCGGCCAACACCGCAGCCCTCTCCCCCGACCCCTCTCCCACAAGTGGGAGAGGGGAGAACAAAACGTCCTCTCCCGCTTGCGGGAGAGGGTGCCCGAAGGGCGGGAGAGGGTGATTCGACTGATCGCGGTCCCCTCACTCCCTCACCCCGGCCCCTCTCCCAGGGGGAGATGGGAGACAAGCTTGTCCCGCATGGTTATACGAGCGGGTTTGAAGATTTTCTGGAGGTACCGAGCATGCTGCACATCTTCTGCCCTTACTGTGGCGAACTGCGCTCCGAAGAGGAATTCCATGCCAAGGGCCAGGCGCACATCGCCCGCCCTCTCGATCCTGATGCCTGCACGGATGCAGAGTGGGGCGAATACATGTTCTTCCGTGACAACCCGCGCGGTATCCACCACGAGCTGTGGGTGCACGCGGCCGGTTGCCGCAAGTATTTCAACGTCACCCGCCACACCGTGACCTACGAGATCCTCGAGACCTACAAGGTCGGCGAGAAGCCTTCGGTCACCGCAACCGGGGCCACCGACAAGCAAGCCGTGGCAGAAGGAGTAACGGCATGAGCCAGGTCAATCGTCTTGCCAAGGGTGGTCGTATCGACCGCAGCCAGGCGCTGAGCTTCACTTTCAACGGCCAGACCTACCAGGGCTACGCCGGCGACAGCCTGGCCGCCGCGCTGCTGGCCAACGGCGTCGACATCGTCGGGCGCAGCTTCAAGTATTCGCGCCCACGCGGCATCGTTGCCGCAGGTAGCGAAGAGCCCAACGCCGTGCTGCAGATCGGCTCCACCGAGGCGGCGCAGATTCCCAACGTACGCGCGACCCAGCAGGCGCTGTACAACGGTCTGGTGGCCAACAGCACCAACGGCTGGCCGAGCGTCAATACCGACCTGATGGGTATCCTCGGCAAGGTCGGCGGCGGCATGATGCCGCCCGGGTTCTACTACAAGACCTTCATGTATCCGCAGAACCTGTGGATGACCTACGAGAAGTACATCCGCAAAGCGGCAGGTTTAGGCCGCTCGCCCACCGAGGTCGATCCGGACATCTACGACCAGCTCAACCAGCACTGCGATGTGCTGATCGTCGGCGCCGGCCCTGCCGGTCTCGCCGCCGCGCTGGCTGCCGGTCGTAGCGGCGCGCGGGTGATTCTTGCCGATGAACAGGAAGAGTTCGGCGGCAGCCTGCTCGACACCCGCGAAACCCTCGACGGCAAGCCCGCCGCCGACTGGGTGGCGCAGGCCATCGCCGAGCTGCAGGCAATGCCGGAAGCGACCCTGCTGCCTCGCGCCACGGTCAATGGCTACCACGACCATAACTTCCTCACCATCCACCAGCGTCTGACCGACCACCTCGGTGAAGTCGCGCCGATGGGGCAGGCCCGTCAGCGCATGCACCGCGTGCGTGCGGGGCGCGTGGTGCTGGCCAGTGGTGCCCATGAGCGGCCACTGGTGTACGCCAATAACGATGTGCCCGGCAATATGCTGGCCGGCGCCGTGTCCACCTACGTGCGTCGTTACGGCGTAGCGCCAGGGCAGGAACTGGTGCTGTCGACCAACAACGATTACGCCTACCGCGTGGTGCTCGACTGGCTCGATGCCGGGCGCAAGGTGGTGGCGGTGGCCGATGCGCGCAGCAACCCGCGTGGCAGCTGGGTCGAAGAAGCGCGTGCCCGTGGTGTACGCATCCTCACCGGCAGCGCAGTGGTCGAGGCACGCGGTAGCAAGCGGGTGACCGGTGCGCGTATCTGCGCCATCGACGCCAAGGCGCACAAGGTCACCAGCCCCGGCGAAGTGCTGGACTGCGACCTGATCGTCAGCTCCGGCGGCTACAGCCCGGTGGTGCACCTGGCCTCGCACCTGGGCGGTCGTCCCGAGTGGCGCGAAGACATCCTCGGCTTCGTGCCGGGGCCGGGCAACGGCATCCAGCAGCGCATCGACGCCGGTGCGGTGAACGGCGTTTTTGCCCTCGGCGACGTACTCGCCAATGGTTTCGAAGCAGGCGCCAAGGCGGCTGCCGAAACTGGCTACAAGGCCGTCAGCGGCAGCCTGCCACAGGCCGAGGTGCGCCAGGAAGAACCGATGCTGGCGCTGTTCCAGGTGCCGCACGACAAGTCCACGGCGCGTGCGCCCAAGCAGTTCGTCGACCTGCAGAACGACGTCACCGCCGCCGGTATCGAGCTGGCCACTCGCGAGGGCTTCGAGTCGGTCGAGCACGTCAAGCGCTACACCGCGCTGGGCTTCGGTACCGACCAGGGCAAGCTGGGCAACATCAACGGCCTGGCCATCGCCGCGCGTTCGATGGGCATCAGCATCGTGCAGATGGGCACCACCATGTTCCGCCCGAACTACACCCCGGTGACCTTCGGCGCCGTGGCCGGCCGTCATTGTGGCGAACTGTTCGATGCCAAGCGCTACACCGCGATGCAGGCATGGCACGTGAAGAACGGCGCCGAGTTCGAGGACGTCGGCCAGTGGAAGCGCCCTTGGTACTTCCCGAAAAATGGCGAGGACCTGCACGCCGCTGTGGCCCGTGAATGCGTTGCTGTGCGTAACAGCGTGGGCATCCTCGATGCCTCCACCCTGGGCAAGATCGACATCCAGGGCCCGGACGCGCGTGAGTTTCTCAATCGCGTCTACACCAACGCCTGGACCAAGCTGGACGTGGGCAAGGCGCGCTACGGTCTGATGTGCAAAGAAGACGGCATGGTCTTCGACGACGGCGTTACCGCCTGTCTGGCGGACAACCATTTCGTCATGACCACCACCACCGGTGGCGCGGCACGGGTGATGGAATGGCTGGAAATCTACCACCAGACCGAATGGCCGGAGCTGAAGGTCTACTTCACCTCGGTCACCGACCACTGGGCGACCATGACCCTGTCCGGCCCCAACAGCCGCAAGCTGCTGGCCAAGGTCACCGACATCGACCTGGACAAGGACGCCTTCCCCTTCATGAGCTGGAAGGAAGGTCTGGTCGGCGGCGTGCCGGCGCGGGTGTTCCGCATCTCCTTCACCGGCGAGCTGAGTTACGAGGTGAACGTGCAGGCCGACTACGCCCTGGGCGTGTGGGAGCAGATCATCGAGGCGGGCAAGGAATTCGACCTGACCCCTTACGGCACCGAGACCATGCACGTGTTGCGTGCGGAGAAGGGCTTCATCATCGTCGGTCAGGACACCGACGCCTCGGTAACCCCGGACGATCTCAACATGGGCTGGTGCGTTGGCCGCACCAAACCTTTCTCCTGGATCGGCAAGCGCGGCATGAACCGTGACGACTGCCTGCGCGAAGACCGCAAGCAGCTGGTCGGGCTGAAACCGGTCGATCCGAATAAAGTGCTGCCGGAGGGCGCGCAACTGGTATTCGACCCGAAACAGTCGATCCCGATGCAGATGGTCGGTCACGTCACTTCCAGCTACATGAGTGCGGCCATGGGCTACAGCTTCGCCATGGCGGTGGTCAAGGGCGGCCTCAAACGCATGGGCGAGCGCGTGTTCGCGCCGTTGGCCGATGGCAGCCTGATCGAAGCCGAAATCTGCAGCTCCGTGTTCTATGACCCGAAAGGGGATCGCCAGAATGTCTAACGTCAACGTCTACCAACAACGCCCCGCCGACATCGCCGGGCAATCGCCACTGCACCACGCCGGTCTGCATGAGCTGGTCGGCAAGGGCCGCAAGAACGCTGGGATCACCGTGCGCGAGAAGAAACTGCGTGGGCATCTGGTGATCCGTGGCGACGCCCGCGACGCCACCTTCTCCGGCGGTGTGCACAAGGCCCTGGGCCTGGAGCTGCCGGTGGCGCTGACGCTGGTGGCCGACGGCGACACCTCGCTGCAGTGGCTGGGCCCGGACGAGTGGCTGCTGATCGTGCCTGGCGGCAGCGAGTTCGAGGTCGAGCGCAAACTGCGTGCGGCCCTTGAAGGCCAGCATGTCTCGGTGGTCAACGTCAGTGGCGGGCAGACCCTGCTGGAGCTGTCCGGGCCCAAGGTGCGCGAACTGCTGATGAAGTCCACCAGCTACGACGTGCATCCGAGCAACTTCCCGGTCGGCAAGGCGGTAGGCACTGTGTTCGCCAAGTCGCAGTTGGTGATTCGCCACACCGGCGAGGAGACCTGGGAGCTGGTGATCCGCCGCAGCTTCGCCGACTACTTCTGGCTGTGGCTGCAGGATGCCAGCGCCGAGTACGGGTTGGCGGTCGAGGCCTGAAGCTGAACCTGACGTATACGCTGACAGCCCCTCTCCCACCGGGAGAGGGGTGAACAGCAATGGAGTTTTTTCGTAGGGTGGACGGCGCTTTTTTTCGTCCACCGCGGGACTGACGGCAGGATTAGATGCTGCCACGAACGGCCCCCTTTCCCTCCGGGAGACGACTGCATGGATGCAGGAGGCAGGGCGACGCAGGATGCCAAAGCCGAGGGTTGGGGTGAGGGGAGAGGGCAGACCGCGTTGGGGCGGATAGCCCTCACCCCCGGCCCCTCTCCCAAGGGAGAGGGGTGAAAATCATAGGAGTTTGTTATGAGTCGCACCCCTGACACCTGGATTCTCACCGCCCATTGTCCGAGCGTGCTCGGCACCGTGGACGCGGTGACGCGCTTTCTCTTCGAGCAGCGCTGCTACGTCACCGAGCATCACAGCTTCGATGATCGCCTGTCGTCGCGCTTCTTCATTCGCGTCGAGTTCCGCCAGCCGCAGGATTTCGACGAGGCTGCCTTTCGCGCCGGTTTAGCCGAGCGTCTGGCGCCTTTCGACATGCAGGTCGAGCTGACCCCGCCTGGCTATCGGGCCAAGGTGGTGCTGATGGTGTCCAAGGCCGACCACTGCCTCAATGATCTGCTCTATCGCCAGCGCATCGGCCAGTTGGCCATGGACGTGGTGGCGGTGGTGTCCAACCACCCAGATCTCGAACCGCTGGCACGCTGGCACGGCATTCCCTATCACCATTTCCCGCTCGATCCTGCCGACAAGCCGGCGCAGGAACGCAAGGTGCTGCAGGTGATCGAAGACACCGGTGCGGAGCTGGTGGTGCTCGCCCGCTACATGCAGGTGCTCTCGCCCGAGTTGTGTCGCAGGCTGGATGGCTGGGCGATCAACATTCACCACTCGCTGCTGCCGGGTTTCAAGGGCGCCAAACCCTACCACCAGGCCTACCAGAAGGGCGTCAAGCTGGTCGGCGCCACGGCGCACTACATCAACAACGACCTCGACGAGGGGCCGATCATCGCCCAGGGCGTGGAGGCGGTTGATCACGCGCATTACCCGGAAGACCTCATCGCCAAGGGCCGCGATATCGAATGCCTGACCCTGGCCCGCGCCGTCGGTTATCACATCGACCGCCGCGTGTTCCTCAACGCCAACCGTACGGTGGTGCTCAACGCCTGAACGCATCGCCAACCCGAATATTTGGTGAGCTAAAGCCGACCCTACGGTAACGACGCTATTCGTAGGGTGGGCTTTAGCCCACCAGTCGCAACGAAGAACGCCATTGGTGAGCTGAAGCGGATCGTCGCACAGCGCACTCTGCGGGAACCGCCCTGCCAGGCTTTACCGGCGGTGACCGGCAACAGATGCAACAAGCTCCAGTGCAAGGCCGCGCGGCCAGTCGGTCGCGCCTTGTGTCCACAACAAGAAAGGAGAGTTACGCATGTCTGGTAATCGTGGTGTGGTTTATCTCGGTACGGGCAAGGTCGAAGTACAGAAGATCGACTACCCGAAAATGCAGGACCCGCGCGGCAAGAAGATCGAGCACGGGGTCATCCTCAAAGTCGTTTCCACCAATATCTGCGGCTCCGACCAGCACATGGTGCGTGGCCGTACCACCGCGCAGGTCGGCCTGGTACTGGGCCACGAGATCACCGGCGAGGTGATCGAGAAGGGGCGCGACGTCGAGCGTTTGCAGATCGGTGATCTGGTGTCGGTGCCCTTCAACGTCGCCTGCGGTCGTTGCCGCTCCTGCAAGGAGCAGCACACCGGCGTCTGCCTGACCGTCAACCCGGCGCGTGCCGGCGGCGCCTACGGTTACGTCGACATGGGCGACTGGACCGGTGGCCAGGCCGAATACGTGCTGGTGCCCTACGCCGATTTCAACCTGCTCAAGTTGCCGGATCGCGACAAGGCCATGGAGAAGATCCGCGACCTGACCTGCCTGTCCGACATCCTGCCCACCGGCTATCACGGTGCGGTCACTGCCGGTGTCGGACCGGGCAGTACGGTGTACATCGCCGGTGCCGGCCCCGTCGGGTTAGCCGCTGCCGCCTCGGCGCGCTTGCTGGGGGCTGCGGTGGTGATCGTCGGTGACGTCAACCCAACACGCCTGGCCCATGCCAAGGCTCAGGGCTTCGAAATCGCCGACCTGTCCAAGGACACGCCGTTGCATGAGCAGATCGCCGATCTGCTGGGCGAGCCTGAAGTGGATTGTGCGGTCGATGCCGTGGGCTTCGAAGCGCGTGGCCATGGCCATGCGGGCGCTCAGCAGGAGGCGCCGGCCACGGTGCTCAACTCGCTGATGGGGGTCGTGCGCGTGGCTGGCAAGATCGGCATTCCCGGCCTCTACGTGACCGAAGATCCGGGCGCGGTGGACGCCGCGGCGAAGATCGGTAGCTTGAGCATCCGCTTCGGTCTCGGTTGGGCCAAGTCGCACAGCTTCCACACCGGTCAAACGCCGGTGATGAAGTACAACCGCGCGCTGATGCAGGCGATCATGTGGGATCGCATCAACATCGCCGAAGTGGTTGGTGTGCAGGTCATCAGCCTGGACGATGCGCCGCGTGGCTACGGCGAGTTCGATGCCGGCGTGCCGAAGAAATTCGTCATCGATCCGCACAAGAGCTTCAGTGCGGCGTGACGTCCTGACCTGGGCTTAGTCCCAGGCCGCTACTTTTCACGGCAAAGGCGCAGTTGTTGGCGTCTTCTTTCGGGAGCCTGCGGGCTCCCTTTTTGTTTTGCATGAGGCCGTTCCGGGTTCACCTTTTTCGCGGCTGAAGTCGCTCCTACCGCGGCAGCGGTGGTTACAGCCCGTACTTCTTCACCTTGTCGAACAGCGTGGTCTTGGCCAGGCCGAGTGCCTGTGCCGCCTGGCTGAGGTTGCCGGCGTGGCGCTCCAGCGCGCCGGCCAGCAGGTTGCGCTCGAAGGCTTCCACGGCTTCGTTGAAGCCCAGCGCGTTGCTGTCGGCCAGGCCGCTTTTCTTGAACACGGGCAGGCCGAGGGCGAAGCGCTCGGCAACGTTGCGCAGTTCACGCACGTTGCCGGGCCAGTCGTGGGCGGTCAGCGCCGCCAGGGTGTGTCGATCCAGCTCCGGCACGCCGCGGTCGAAGCGCAGCGCCGCCAGTTGCAGGAAGTGTTCGAACAGCAGGGCGATATCCTCGCGGCGTTCACGCAGCGGTGGCAGCTCCAGGGTCACCACGTTGAGGCGGTAATACAGGTCGCTGCGAAACTCGCCGCGCTTGCCCAGCTCGCCGAGATCCGCCTTGGTTGCGGCGATCACCCGACAGTCGACCCTGATCGACTGGTTCGAGCCAAGCCGCTCCAGGCTGTGCTCCTGAAGCACGCGCAGCAGCTTGATCTGCAGGTTGATCGGCATGCTCTCGATCTCATCGAGGAACAGGCTGCCGCCGTCGGCGTGCTCGATCTTGCCGATGCGGCGCTTGCCGGCGCCGGTGAAGGCATGCGCCTCGTGACCGAAAATCTCGCTCTCGAACAGGCTTTCCGGCAGCCCGCCGCAATTGAGTGCGACGAACTGCTTGTGCTGGCGTCGGCTGAAGTCGTGCAGGCAGCGGGCGATCAGCTCCTTGCCGGTGCCGGTCTCGCCCTCGATCAGCACGTTGGCGTTGGTGTCCGCGACGTTGGCGATCAGTTCGCGCAACTGCTGCATGGCTGGCGAGCGGCCGATGATGCGTTGCTCCAGCGCCTGGCGCCCGGCCAACTGGCGGCGCAGGGCGCTGACCTCGCGGGCCAGGCTGCGCTGCTCCAGGGCGCGGCGGGCGACGTCTACCAGGCGCTCGGGGGAGAAAGGTTTTTCCACGAAGTCATAGGCGCCGTCGCGCATCGCGCTGACCGCCATACCGATGTCGCCGTGGCCGGTGATCAGCACCACCGGCAGGCTCGGGTCACGCTGCTTGAGGCGGGTGAGCAGTTCCAGGCCATCGATACCGGGCAGGCGGATGTCACTGACGACGATGCCGGCGAAGTCCGCGTCGACCTGCGCCAGCGCTTCTTCGGCGCTGCTGACGCCGATGCTGGGGATGTCCTCCAGCGCCAGAGCCTGCTGGCAGCCGAGCAGCACATGGGGATCGTCTTCGACGATCAGGACGGTCAGGCGGTCGCTCATGCTTGTGACTCTCGCGGGTAGGGCAGGCTGAGGACGAAGGCGGTGCCGCCCTCTTCGGGGTGGCGCACGCTGAGGCTGCCGCCGGCAGCGGCGGCGAGGCTGGCGGAAAGAGTCAAGCCGAGGCCCAGGCCCAGCTCGCCGGGTTTGGTGGTGAAGAAGGGCTCGAACAGGTGCGCGCGGGCTTCCGGAGTGATGCCGGGGCCATTGTCGCGCACTTCCAACTGATAATGCCCGGCCTCGCTGGCGCCGCTCAGCCAGATCTGCCGGTCGGTCTGTGGCTGCAGGGCATCGAGGGCGTTGCTGATCAGGTTGACCAGAATCTGCTCCAGGCGAATCTGCTCGATGTTCAGGCGCGTCTCGGTGAACGCGTGGTGGATCTGTACACGGGTGCGCTGCAGGCGCGGGTGCAACAGCAGCAGCGCGGCGTCCACTGCCTGCTGCAGCGAAGCCTCGCCCTGGTCGCCGGTACGACGGGCAAAGGCGCGCAGGCTGCCGGTGATCTTGCCCATGCGATCGACCAGCTCGGCGATGTTCTGCAGGTTGCTGCTGGCGACATCCAGCGCGCCGCGCTGGAGAAAGCGCACCGCATTGGCGGACAGGGTGCGCAGCGCTGCCAGCGGCTGGTTCAGTTCGTGGGCGATGCTGGTGGACATCTGCCCGATCACCGCCAGCTTGCCGGCCTGCACCAGTTCGTCCTGGGCCTGGCGCAGGGTGGTCTCGGCCTGCTGGCGTTCACGCACCTCGGCTTGCAGGCGTTCATTACTGGCCTGCAGGTCGGCGGTGCGTTCGGTGATCTTGCGTTCCAGTTCGTCGTTGGCTGCCTGCAATGCCTCACGAGCAGCCAGACGCGTGGCGATGACCTTGCGCCGCTCGTTCCAGGCGATCAGCAGAAAGGCCAGCAGGGCTGCCGCCACGGCCGCCAGCATGCCATGGCTCATGGCCGCGCTGCGTTGCTCCTGCAGTGGGCTGAGCAGGGTCAGGTGCCACGGCGTATCTTCCAGGCGACGCGTCTGCAGCAGGTAGTTGGCGGGCGTGCCGGCGGTGGCGAAGCTGACCTGTTCGATGCCCTCGTCCAGCGGCGAGCGGTTGAACAGCTGCAGTTCTTCCAGCGCGGCCCAGTGGTACTGCAGGCTGCGCGCCAGGCGCTCCTTGGTGGTTTCGTCGAGCGGGTGTACGGACTTCAGGCGCACCATCGGATCACTGGCGAGGATGATGATGCCGTTCTCGTCGCTGACGTAGGCTTCCAGCAGCGCGCGTTGCCAGCGCTCCTCGAGAGCGTCGAGGCGCACCTTGACCACCGCCACGCCGATGATGCGATTGCCCTCGCGCAGGCCATGGGCCAGGTAGTAACCAGGCTCACCGGTTGTGCTGCCGATGCCGTAGAAGCGGCCGGGGCGGCCCTTGATGGCGTCCTGGTAGTAGGCACGGAATGACAGGTCCTCACCGAGGTAGCTGTCGGCCTCGTCCCAGTTACTGGTGGCGATCACCCGGCCGTCCGGGTCGAGCACGTAGATGGCCAGGCTGCCGCTGCGTTCATTGAGGCCCTGCAGGTATACATTGACGTGATGGCGGCGGTAGGCCGTGGGTGCCAGCAGCAGGCGCGAGACGTTGCCTTCCAGTTCCAGCAGGCTGGGCAGGTAGGTGTATTTGGTGATTTCGCTTTCCACCGCGCGGGCGTTGAGTTCCAGCTGGCGCTCGCCGTCTTCGGCCAGCGCGCGAATGCCGGCACGGTCGCTGATGTGATAGGCGGCGTAGCCGCAGCCGAGCACCAGCAGCAGGAACAGCAGAATCAGCGACAGGTGGCGGAGCAGGCGCGGTTTCACGATCAGATCGGCGCGAGGAGGGGCGGGCAGGCATTGCATCATAGTCGTCCCGGACTGGCCAGCTACCGAAGCGTAAGGTATGGCCCCCGCACCGGCTTTGGTACGGGGGCATTGGTGCGCACGGCGCACCCTACGGCTCAATGCTGGAGGATTTTCGCCAGGAATTGCTGGGCGCGCTCGGAGCGGGCGTTGATGTCGCCGAAGAATTCCTCCTTGGGGCAATCCTCGACGATCTGCCCGGCGTCCATGAAGATCACCCGGTCGGCGACCTTGCGTGCGAAACCCATTTCGTGGGTCACGCACATCATGGTCATGCCTTCCTGAGCCAACTGCACCATCACGTCGAGCACTTCGTTGACCATCTCGGGGTCGAGCGCCGAGGTCGGCTCGTCGAACAGCATCACCACCGGGTCCATGGCCAGGGCACGGGCAATGGCCACGCGCTGTTGCTGGCCACCGGAGAGCTGACCAGGATGCTTGTGCGCATGGGCGGACAGGCCGACACGATCGAGCAGGGCCAGCCCCTTCTTGGTGGCTTCCTCCTTGCTGCGGCCGAGCACCTTGATCTGCGCGATGGTCAGGTTCTCGGTGATGGTCAGGTGCGGGAACAGCTCGAAATGCTGGAACACCATGCCGACGCGCGAGCGCAGCTTTGGCAGGTTGGTCTTCTTGTCGGCGATGGAGGTGCCGTCGACGTTGATGTCACCCTTCTGGAACGGCTCCAGCGCGTTGACGCACTTGATCAGGGTCGATTTGCCCGAGCCGGACGGCCCGCACACCACAACCACTTCGCCCTTCTTCACCTCTGTGCTGCAATCGGTCAGCACCTGGAAGTCCCCGTACCACTTGTTGACGTTCTGGATGGAAATCATACGGCTAACCTTTTTTGCAGAAGCTTGACCAGGCGCGAGGCGGCGAAGCTGATGGTGAAGTAGACCAGGCCGGCGAAGATCAGGAACTCATGGGGCTGGCCAATGATGTCGCCACGCGAGCGGGCGGCGTTGAGGAAGTCCATCAGGCCCACGGTGTACACCAGCGAGGTGTCCTGAAAGAGGATGATGCTCTGCTGCAGCAGCAGCGGCGTCATCTTGCGGAAGGCCTGCGGCAGGATGATCAGGCGCATGCTCTGGCCGTAGCTCATGCCGAGCGCCTGGGAGGCACCCATCTGGCCCTTGGGAATGGCCTGGATACCGGCACGCACGATCTCGCAGAAGTAGGCCGCCTCGAACATCACGAAGGCCACCAGGCACGAGCTGAACGCACCTATCGGTGTGTCTTCGCCGGTGATCCAGCGCAGGATGAACGGCACCGCGAAGTAGAACCAGGTGATCACCAGCAGCAGCGGGATCGAGCGGAAGTAGTTGACGTAGGTGGCAGCGATATTAGCCAGCAGCTTGTTGTGCGACAGGCGCATCAGGGCCAGCAGAGTGCCCAGTGCCACCCCGCCAATGATGCCCAGAGCCATCAGCTGCAGGGTCATCGCCATGCCATCCCACAGGCCTGGCAGGGCGGGGATGATTTCGCTGAAATCCATCATTTACCCCCTACGGAGATCAGGCCAGGCACGGCAACTTTCTTCTCGATCACGCGCATGATCATCATCAGACTCATGTTCAGGGTGAAGTAGATCAGCGTGGCCAGGGTGAAGGCTTCGAACAGGTTGGCGCTGAATTCGGCGGTCTGCTTGGTCTGTGCCAACAGCTCCATCAGGCCGATCAGCGACGCCACCGAGGAGTTCTTGAAGATGTTGAGAAACTCGCTGGTGAGCGGCGGAATGATGATGCGGTAGGCCTGCGGCAGCAGCACGTTGCGGTAGATCTGCGGCAGGCGAAAGCCCATGGCGTAGGCTGCGGCGGTCTGGCCCTTGGGCAGCGCCTCGATACCGGTGCGTACCTGTTCGCAGACCCGCGCGGCGGTGAACAGGCCGAGGCACACCACCACCGAGAGGTAGGCCGAGGTGGCCGGGTTGAGATCCTGCTTGAACCACAGCTCCAGCGGTTCGGGCAGCAGGTCCGGCACCAGGAAGTACCAGAGGAACAGCTGCACCAGCAGCGGCACGTTGCGGAAGATTTCCACGTAGGCGGTGGCCAGGCCAGACAGCCAGCGGTTCGGCAGGGTACGCATCACGCCGAGCAGCGAGCCCAGCGCCAGGGCGATGATCCAGCCAGCCAGGGCGATGGCGATGGTCCAGCCCAGGCCGGTGATGAACCAGTCCAGGTAGGTCTCGCTGCCGATGCCGGTGGACTTGAAGTAGATGCCCCAGTCCCAGTTGTAATTCATTACGGGTTCCCTCTTGTGAGGACAGGATCTGCTGCGCGTCGGCCCTGCTGCGTTGAACGCAGGCTCTGGCGTGCGAGATCCCGGGTACGGCCATGACGACGAAGCGTGAGGGCGGACAACAGCTGCCCGTATCCACACAGGCGGACGGTCTCGGCTTCGTCAGGAATTAGGTTGGGGAAGCCGCTGGCTTCCCCGGAGTCCCCGCGCCGTCACGCCTTGTGAGCATGGCGGCGCATCACCGTCAGATCTGTTCTGCAGACTTGTCGGTCGGGTTGGCGATCAGCTTCTTCAGCTCGTCGCTCATGGGGAAATTCAGGTTCAGACCTTTCGGCGGCACCGGCTGGAGGAACCATTTGGCGTAGATGTCGTTGATCTCGCCGGAGGCGAAGGTAGCGCTGATGGCCTTGTCGACCACTTGCTTGAAGCCCGCGTCACCCTTACGCACCATGCAGCCGTAGATCTCGAACGATTGCGGGGTGCCGACCACGGCCCAGTCGTCCGGCTTCTTGGCCTTGGCCATCTCGCCGGCGAGCAGGGCGTCGTCCATCATGAAGGCGACGGCGCGGTTGGATTCGAGCATCAGGAAGGACTCGCCGTGATCCTTGGCGGAAATCACGTTCATGCCCATCTTCTTCTCGGCATTCATCGACTTGATCAGGCGCTCGGACGTGGTACCGGCGGTGGTCACCACGTTCTTGCTCTTGAGGTCTTCGAAATCGTTGATGCCGCTGGTCTTCTTGGCCAGCAGGCGGGTGCCCACCTCGAAGATGCCGACGGAGAAGTCGACCTGCTGCTGACGTTCGATGTTGTTGGTGGTGGAGCCGCACTCCAGGTCGACGGTGCCGTTCTGCACCAGCGGGATGCGGGTCTGCGAAGTGACCAGGTTGTAGCGTACCTTCAGGTCCGGCATGCCCAGTTCCTGCTTGATCGCCTCGACCACCTTCAGTTGCAGGTCATGGGAGTAGCCGATCGGCTGGCGCGAGTTGTCGCCGAAGTAGGAGAAGGGAATGGACGAGTCGCGGTGGCCCAGGGTGATGGTGCCGCTGTCCTTGATTTTCTTCAGGGTGCCGGTCAGTTCCGCAGCGGTCACCGGGGTGGAAAGGATGGCGGCGGCAATGGCCACGCTCAGTACACGGTGGAAGGTACGCATGAATCGAGTCCTCGATGTTGTTGTTGTGATGGCGCGGTACGCCACTTTGCTCAGGGAAGGTCTATCGCATTCCTGAGGAGGACGGAGCAGGATATGTGCCAGTGCCTGTTGATAAAGTAAATCTTTGAATTTAAAGGTTTTTATTTTTATTCGATGAGGTAATGCGTTCGGCTTGGCGAATAAGTCGAGGTGGCTCGTTCGGAAAGCCGAACAACAGGGCGTCGAGGGGCTGCTGAGATCGCGCGCACCAATGGCTTTGGAAGACCGGTGCGTACGGCGCACCCTACGATGTGACGTGCTCGCGCAGGCGCTCGATACGGGCATCCTTGTCCCGCCACAGCTGGCTCACCCACTCCTGCAGGTACTGGCGGAATTCGGCGTCGTTCTCGTAATCGCCCTGGTACAGCGCCGGGTCCAGTTCGAGGGTCTGGATATCGATGATCACCTTCGGCACCTGGCCGCTGAGCAAGGCCCAGAAGCCCGGAACCTGCGGGCCGGGATACACCAGCGTCACATCCAGCACAGCATCGATCTGCTCGCCGAGGGTGGCGAGGACGAACGCCACGCCGCCTGCCTTGGGCTTGAGCAGGTAGCGGTAGGGCGACTGCTGCTGGGCCTGCTTGGCCGGCGTGAAGCGGGTGCCTTCCAGGTAGTTGACCACGGTCACCGGCAGGCGCTTGAACTTCTCGCAAGCGGCCTTGGTGATCTCCAGATCCTTGCCCTTCATATGCGGGTTCTTGTCCAGAAATGCCTTGGAGTAGCGCTTCATGAAGGGGTAATCGAGCGCCCAGAAGGCCAGGCCGAGGAAGGGCACCCAGATCAGTTGCTGCTTGAGGAAGAACTTGAAGTAGGGCGTTCTGCGGTTGAACGCCTGCACCAGGGCGGGAATGTCGACCCAGGATTGGTGATTGCTGATCACCAGGTAGGAGCGGTCTCTGCGCAGCTGCGCATTGCCGCGAATGTCCCAGTGCGTCGGTGTCAGCAGGGCGAAGATGCGTTTGCAGTTCTCCGCCCAGAATTCGGCCACCCACATCACCCCGCGCGAACAGGTGTCGCGGGCGCTTTGCCCGGGCAAGGCGAACTTGGCCAGGGCGATCAGCAGCAACGGGCCGATCAGGATCAGGGTGTTGGCGAGCAGCAGAGCTATATTGAGTAGGCCGGTCAGCAGGGGACGCATATCAACTCCTTGGCGGGCGCGAAGCGGCCATCATAAGCACCTGGCGAATTTGTCTCAAAATCACGACTAGTGGCCTATGGCCATTCCGCGTGGAGGCCTTATGCTGGTCGATGTGGAATGTAAGGGATCGTTCGCGGCCACTCTCCTGCTCGAACCCTCCCGCCAATTTGCTCTGGATTATTTCGATGTTGAAACGCATTGCGATAGCCGATCTACGTATCGGCATGTACATCCAGGAGTTTTGCGGATCATGGATGGATCATCCGTTCTGGAAGTCGAAATTTGTCCTCAGTTCGCCGCAGGATTTGCAGCGCATCCGGGCCAGCAGCATCGGTGAACTGTGGATCGATGTCAGCAAGGGGGTAGATGTCGAAGCGGGCGCTCATGCCAGTAGCGTGGCCGAAGCCCAGGAGGAGGTCGAGGCCACCTTGATGGCGGCGGTTGAGCGCCTGCGTAATCCCACCGCCGTTTCCATGGATGCCGAGCTGGAGCGCGCCGCCAAGCTCTGCGCGCGCTCCAAGCAGGCAGTGCTGAGCATGTTCGGTGATGCGCGCATGGGCAAGGCGCTTGATTTTGGAGAGGCCGAGTCGCTGGTAGAAGAAATTTCCGATTCGGTGATGCGTCACCCCAGCGCACTGATCAGCCTGGCGCGGCTCAAGCATGCGGATGAATACACCTACATGCACTCGGTTGCGGTCTGTGCATTGATGATCGCCCTCGCGCGGCAACTTGGCCTGAAGGAGGGGGCGGTGCGCGAGGCCGGCTTGGCTGGACTGCTGCATGATGTGGGCAAGATGGCCGTCGATCAGAATGTGTTGAATAAGCCCGGTAAGCTCAGCGATGTGGAGTTTTCGGCGGTGCGTCGCCATCCCGAGGCCGGCGGCGAGATTCTTCGGGCAGGCAAGCAGGTCAGCGCACTGGTGCTGGATGTTTGTCTTCATCACCATGAAAAGGTCGACGGCAGTGGCTATCCGCATGGCCTGCAAGGCGACCAGATCAGCCTGTTCGCCAGGATGGGGGCAGTCTGTGACGTCTACGACGCCATTACCTCCAATCGACCCTATAAACCGGGCTGGGATCCGGCCGAGTCGATCCGCAAGATGGCCGAGTGGAAGGGCCACTTCGATGAGGTGGTATTCCAGGCCTTCGTCAAGACCGTAGGCATATACCCCGTCGGCTCGCTGGTGCGTCTGGAAAGCGGCCGGCTTGCAGTCGTGTTGGAACAGAATGCCAAATCGCTGCTGGTGCCGAAGGTCAAAGCCTTCTTCCTGGCCAAATCGAAAGTTCAGATACCGCCAGTGGTGATCGACCTGAGCAAACCGGCTGCTCAGGATCGCATCGTCGGGCGCGAGTCAGCGGCGGCCTGGGGCTTCGAGCATCTGGACGAGCTCTGGAGTGGTATACCTCAGCAGCGAGCTCGGCGGTAATGCTTTGTCATGCTCTTGCGGGAACGCAGCGGGGGTGAGCGAGTCGGATAGTGGGAATTTCCCTGCTCAGGAGTGCCGACCTTGAAATACGCCCTGTTTCTGCTGGCCGCTGCAGTCAGCCTGCCGACCATGGCCAGCCAGCAACCCGACCTTTATGGTCGCTACGAACTGATCAAGCTCCCTGCTCTGGGCCAGACCCTCAAGGCCAAGATGGACACCGGCGCGATGACTGCCTCGCTGTCGGCCAAGGACATCGAACCTTTCAAGCGCGATGGCGAAGACTGGGTACGCTTCCGCCTGGCTGTCGATGGCGCTGAAGATACGATTTACGAACACCCATTGGTGCGCATCGCCGAGATCAAGAAGCGCGCCGAAGAGAGTGACGCCGAGATCAAGGAGGTCGCCTACTCGCAGCGCCCGGTGATCGAGATGCCGATCTGCCTGGGCGAAGAAGAGCGCACCATCGAGGTCAACCTGACGGATCGCAGCACCTTCAGCTATCCGTTGCTGATCGGAGCCAGCGCCATGCGCGATCTTGGTGCAGCCGTGGACCCGGCCGAGCGCTACACCCGCGATCGTCCCCAATGCTGAGTTAATTGTCGCATTTCGGAAAAGGCTGATAGTCATTGGCCATTACACTCGTCGAGAGTGCCCGGTAACGACTTCCGTGTTGGACCTAGCGCCACTCGGTTGAACCTTGATGCACCGCACATGCATGAGCGGCGCCCCGTCGCGAACCCAGACGGAGCGAACTCGTGAAGCTTCGCCCCGGGGCGGGCCCCTGCGAACGGTGACGTTGGGAACCTCATCTGATCGGCGTTAGCGTCGGGCCTGCTTTTTGCTACATGCAATTCTTTGCCAGGCCTGTAGGCCCTTTAGGTCGTTGAGGTGTCGCTATGACGGGAGTACTCAAGCCGGGTGTACGGCTTCTGCAGCGTTTCAGTTTTGCCCACAAGTTTCAGCTGGTGTTCCTGTTGTTCGCGCTTCCGCTCGGTTACGCGCTGTGGATCATCAGCAGTGACTACCAGTCACGCCTGCAGTCCATTGATTTCGAGGTGGAAGGCGCGCAAGCATTGGAACGCATGGCGCAGGTGCAGCATGAGCTGATTGCCCAGCGCACCCTGCTCGCGCGTTGGAAGGGCACCGAGAATGCCGCGCAGGGTCTGCTGCAGCAGCGCGAGGCAAAGCTCGATGAAGCTTTGCAGCAGGCCGCCGAACCGCTGCAGAGCGACCTGATCAGCGATCAGGCGCGCCAGCATTTCCAGGCCCTACAGGGCGAACGCGATGGTTTGCGAGCAGCAGGGCTGACCAAGGTTGCCCTGCCCGATGCGCTGGAACGCTACCAGAAGGCACTTTTGTCGCTGATCGCCTTGCGTGAGCAGGTGGCGACGGACAGTACCCTGATTCTCGATCCACGCCTCGACACCTACCTGATGATGGAGCAGATCACCTACATCATGCCGCGTCTGCTCGAGCAGCTCGGCACCTTTGCCGCTCAGGGCCATGGCGCTGTGGTCTCCCAGCATTTCACCCTGCAGAGCCGGGTGCTGATCCGCGATCTGCGCCGCAGCCTGGACGAGCAACGGGCGCAACTGGTCAAGGCGCAGATTACCCTGTCGCGCGAGGCGCCGCAGGCCATGCGCCAGCTGAGCGCGCCCTTTGGCGCCTCGCTCAAGGCGTTCGACGACTTCCTCACCCAGATTGACCGCGACATGTTCGAGGCCAGCCCCATGGCGCTCACGCCCGAGCAGTTCGTGCAGCGTGTCGAAACGCTGGAGACCCAGCTGCAGGGCTTGCAGCAAGCGCTCTATCAGCAGTTCACCGCCAGCCTCGGTCATTACCGTCAGCAGGCGCTGCAATCGATGATCGAGGTGATCGGCGCCTTCAGCGTGCTGACCCTGCTGGCGATGTACGTGCTGATGTGCCTGAACGCCTCGATCCGCATCAGCACCAGCAACATCATCGAGGCCGCGCGTAGTCTGCGTGATGGCGACCTGCGCGTGCGCATGGAGGTCAACGGTCGTGACGACCTGGCCGCCATCGCCCAGGCGCTGAATACCGCAGTCGAACAGATGCGCGACTCGCTGCAAGGCGTCAACCGCGAAAGCCAGCAACTGGACAGCACGGTGCAACTGCTCGGTGGCCAGGCGCGTGACGCACTGGATGCCGTCGAGCAGCAGCAGGCGCAGATGAGTCAGATCGCCACCGCGGCAACGCAGATGGCCGCCACCGCACAGAGCGTGGCGCAAAGCTGCGAGCAGGCCGCAGTGGAAGCGCAGCAGACCCGTGAAGTGGCGCTGAGCAGCAACCAGCGCAGTGAGCGCACCAGCGCCAGCATGCGCCATCTCAGCAGCCGTCTCGGTGACAGCGCCGCAGCGTTGCAGCAACTGCGCGATCAGACCCAGCAGATCAACCGTGTGGTCGAGGTGATCAAGGGCATTGCCGAGCAGACCAACCTGCTGGCGCTCAATGCCGCTATCGAGGCGGCGCGCGCGGGCGAGGCCGGTCGAGGCTTCGCTGTGGTTGCCGACGAAGTGCGCTCGCTGTCCAGACGCACCCAGGACTCGACCCAGGAAATCGCCCAGACCGTGGACAACCTGCAGCGCGTGGTTGGTCAGTCGGTCACCCTCATGGAAGAAGCCTGCAGCCAGGCCGACGGCGATATCGGCAGTGTGCTGGCCATGGGCGATGAACTGCAGAACATCGTCGACTCGGTGCAGCGCGTCAGCGACCGTCTGGCGCAGATCGCCACGGCTGCCGAGCAGCAGGCGGCCACCGCCGATGAAGTCAGTGGCAATATCCAGCAGGTCGATCAGGCCGCCGGACAACTGCTCGATGGCGCCCAGGCCGTGAGCAGCGCCGCCGAGCAACTGCGCAGAGGCAGTGAAGGGCTGGCGCAGAATACTGGACGATTCAGCCTCCAGTGAGGCTGACCGCGGCGGCCAACTCTGCTAAAAACGGATAACAACAAAAGGAGTCGTCAGCATGAAAACCGCCGCAGAAGTTCTTCGCAGTAAAGCCCATGCCTACGTTTACAGCGTCGACCGTGAGGATTCGCTGCTCGACGGTTTGCGGGTGCTGGCCGAAAAGGGTGTCGGGGCACTGGTGGTGCTCTCCGGCGGGCGCCTGGTAGGCATAGTCAGCGAGCGTGACTACGTGCGCAAGGTAGCGCTGGCCGAGCGTTCGCTGCTCAACACCAAGATCAGTGAAATCATGACCAGCGACGTCATCAGCGTCGGTCCGCGTGACAGCGTGCAGTACTGCATGGAACTGATGACCGAGCGCCGCCTGCGTCACCTGCCGGTGCTGGCCGAGGGTGAACTGATCGGCCTGCTGTCCATCGGTGACCTGGTCAAGGAAACCATTGCCGAACAGGCCGACCTGATCCGTCAGCTGGAGCAGTACATTCGCGGCGAAATTCCGTAAGCGAGCAGTCCGGATGCAATCCGGCGAAATCGTGCCGTCCGTTCCCCGGATTGCATCCGGGCTACGGGCGAGCGTCAAGCCTCGTGGGAGACGCTTTCGACTCTGGCATCCTGCTTCGTTCTACCTCCTGCATCCATGCAGTCGCAGCGGCGCTGTCGCGTAGGGCGGGTGTAACCCGCCAATCACCCCTGACGGGCAGCCTCGTTCTACACGATCGCCCGCTTGACGCATGATCCAACCCCCGGCAGTCTGCCGCCGTCGCCCCACAGGTGCAGGACGCCCGATGCCGCAGATACTCATAGTCGAAGACGAAGCCGCGATTGCCGATACGCTGGTCTATGCCCTGCAGGCAGAAGGTTTCGCCACGCAGTGGTCGAGCCTGGGCGGCGAGGCGCTGACGCTATTGGAAAGCGGTGCCTTCGACCTGGCCATTCTCGATGTCGGCCTACCCGATATCAGCGGCTTCGAGGTGTGCAAGCGCCTGCGCCGTTTCTCCGAGCTGCCGGTGATCTTCCTCACTGCCCGCAGCGAGGAGATCGACCGTGTGGTCGGCCTGGAAATCGGCGCCGACGACTACGTGGTCAAGCCTTTCAGCCCGCGCGAAGTCGCTGCCAGGGTCAAGGCCATCCTCAAACGCGTGGCACCGCGTGAAACGCCAGCAGCCAGCGCGCCGAGCGTTTTCCGGATCGATGATGCCGCCTTTCGCATTCACTACCACGGCCAGGCCCTGAGCCTGACCCGTCACGAATTTCGCCTGCTGCGCACCCTGCTCGGTCAGCCGCGCCGGGTCTATTCGCGCGAGCAGTTGCTCGATGGGCTTGGCGTCGCCAGCGAGGCCGGCTACGAGCGCAACATCGACAGCCACATCAAGAGCGTACGCGCCAAACTGCGCGCCGTCGCCCCGAGCGAAGAGCCGATCCAGACTCATCGCGGTCTGGGCTACAGTTTCGAGCCGGAGGCCTGAGTCATGCCACTTGGCGTGCGCATCTTCCTTGTCTACTTCCTCTTCGTTGGCCTGGCTGGCTGGTTCGTGCTGAGCACGGTGATGGACGAGATTCGCCCCGGCGTACGCCAGAGTACCGAGGAGACGCTGGTCGATACCGCCAACCTGCTGGCCGAGATATTGCGCGACGAGGTCAAGGCCGGCACCCTCGGCCAGGGCCCTCTGCACGAGGCGCTGGAAGCCTATGGCCGGCGCCAGCCGCAGGCCAGCATCTGGGGGCTGACCAAGGCCGAGGTCAACCACCGTATTTACGTCACCGACGACAAGGGCATCGTCCTGCTCGACTCCACCGGCTTGGCGGTCGGCCAGGATTATTCGCGCTGGAACGATGTGCTGCTGACTCTGCGCGGCCAGTACGGCGCGCGCTCGACCCGTGAAGACCCGGACGATCCTGACTCCTCGGTGATGTACGTCGCCGCGCCGATCAGGGATGGCGAGCAGATCATCGGCGTGGTCTCGGTGGCCAAACCCAACCGTACCCTGCAGCCCTATATCGAGCGCTCGCAAACGCGCCTGGGTTGGCTCGGTGCCGGGTTGATCGCCCTCGGCCTGCTGATTGGTGCATTGCTCTCCTGGTGGCTCAGCGCCGCGTTGGGCAAGCTCACCCGCTACGCCCAGGCCGTCAGCGAGGGCCAACGCGCCGAGATGCCCACTGTGCGTGGCGGCGAACTGGGTCAGTTGGCCAAGGCGGTGGAGCGCATGCGCACCGAGCTGGAGGGCAAGGCCTACGTCGAGCGCTACGTGCACACCCTGACCCACGAGCTGAAAAGCCCGCTGGCGGCCATCCGTGGCGCCGCCGAACTGCTCGACGGCGACATGCCGGCCGAGCAGCGCCAGCGTTTCGTGGCCAATATCCAGCAGGAAAGCGCGCGCCTGCAGAACCTTATCGAACGCCTGCTGCACCTGGCGCAGGTGGAGCAACGCCAGGGTCTGGAGGAGCGCGTGCCGGTGCCTTTGGCACCATTGGTGGAGGAACTGCTGCAGGCTCAACAGGCGCGCATCACCGCTGCTCGTCTACAGATCGAACAGGTTGTGCCAGCAGGCCTCAGCCTGCGCGGCGAGCGCTTCCTGCTGCGCCAGGCGCTGGCCAATCTTCTGGATAACGCCCTGGACTTCACCCCGTCCGGCGGGCTGATCCGTATCGCTGCCGAACGCCAGGGCGGGCGCATCGTGCTGCGCCTGTTCAACCAGGGCGAAGCCATCCCCGGCTACGCCCTGACGCGTCTGACCGAACGCTTCTACTCCCTGCCGCGCCCCCACGGCGGCCGCAAGAGCACCGGCCTGGGCCTGAACTTCGTGCAGGAAGTGGCCGAGTTGCATGGCGGCGAGTTGCACATCGGCAATGTCGACGGCGGTGTGGAAGTGAGCCTGACATTGCCCGCGTAGGGGGCGCCGCGCGCACCGGCGCCTCGTGGAAGAGGCCTCAGCCGCGACGGGCATTGGGCTCGCGTAGGATGGGTAGAGCAACGCGAAACCCATCATCTGTGAGTTCCCGGCTTTCGCTGTGCTCTACCCAGGCTAGGTGGACAAGCTTCGCGTTGTCCACCCTACGCCATGATTCCCCCGTAGGGTGGATGGCGCTTTTTCATCCACCGTTGGGAGTGGTTGTCCGGGCTACTTGCTGCAAAAGCGCCGCCATTCCCGTAGGGTGCGCCGCGCGCACCGCGCGTTTTCAGCTTTCCAGCAAGGGCAGCGTGACGGGCAAGCGCAGCAGCTCCACCTGCCACCAGGTCGGTAGCAGGCGGCGCACTTCGGGGCGGGCGAAGCGGTCGTCGATCAGGTAGAGCACGCCCCGGTCTTCCGGCGTGCGGATCACCCGGCCAGCGGCCTGCACCACTTTCTGCAGGCCGGGGTAGAGGTAGGTGTAGTCGTAGCCATTGCCGAACAGGGCGTCCATGCGCTGGCGGATTTCTTCATTGATCGGGTTGAGTTGGGCCAGGCCGAGGGTGGCGACGAAGGCGCCGATCAGGCGTTCGCCGGGCAGGTCGACGCCCTCGCCGAACACACCGCCAAGCACGGCGAAGCCGATGCCGCGCCCGCCGATCTGGAAGCGTTCGATAAAGCCCTGGCGCGCCGCCTCATCCATCTGCCGCGATTGTGTCCATAGCGGGATCTGCGGGTGATCGCGGCGCAGCTGCTGGAGCACCTGCTCCAGGTACTGATAGCTGCTGAAGAAGGCCAGGTAGTTGCCGGGACGTTCGGCGTACTGGCGCGCCATCAATTGGCAGATCGGTGCCAGCGAGGCGTCGCGGTGCTGGTAGCGGGTGGACAGGTTGCGTACCACCTGCACGTGCAGTTGCTCGGCGCTGAACGGCGAGGCGACGTCCAGGCACTGGGTCTCTTCGGGCAGGCCGAGCAGGTCGAGGTAATAGTGGCTGGGGCTGAGGGTGGCGGAGAACAGTGTGGCGCTGTGGGCGTCCTCGAAGCGCGGGCCGAGGAAGGGCGCCGGCAGGATGTTGCGGATGCACAGTGTGGAGTAGCTGCGGCCGTTTCCGGCCTCGATGCGGTTGATGTCGAACAGCGAGTGCGGGCCGAAGCTTTCCGCCAGGCGGCAGAACAGCATGGCGTCGAGATAGAAGCTGAGCAGTTCGCCGGCATTGCCTTCCGGCTGGTCGGTGAGCAGGTCGGTGATAGCGCTGACCGCCTTGCCCAGCGCAGCGAGCAGCAAGTCCGGCGCCAGCGGGTAGACCTGATAGGGCACTTCTTGCTCGCGGTGTAGTTGATCCCAGTGGCGGTCGACTCGTTCGAGCACGCTTTTCAGGCGCTTCGGCGCGTCGCGGCACAGGGCCTTGAAGCGCGCCTGATCCAGCTCGGCGCTGTACATGCCGCGCCCGCGTTCCACCAGGTTATGCGCTTCGTCCACCAGCAGGCAGACGCGCCATTGGTTGATCAGGGTGAGGCTGTGCAGCAGGGCGCCGAGGTCGAAGTAGTAGTTGTAGTCGCACACCACCACGTCGCTCCAGCGGCACAGCTCCTGGCTCAGGTAGTAGGGGCATACGCCCTGGGCGATGGCGATGTTGCGCACCGCCTGCTGGTCCAGCCAGCGTTCCTTCAGCGCCGCGCTGCGCGCTGCCGGCAGGCGGTCATAGAAACCCTTGGCCAGTGGGCAGGAGTCGCCATGGCAGGCCTTGCTCGGGTGCTCGCAAGCCTTGTCACGGGCCACATGTTCCAGCACGCGCAGGGGTGTGTCCGGCTCGCGCAGGCGTTGCAGGGCATCCAGTGCCAGGCGCCGGCCGGGCGTCTTGGCGCTGAGGAAGAACAGGCGGTCGAGCTGCTGGCCGGGCATGGCCTTGAGCTGCGGGAACAGGGTGCCGAGGGTCTTGCCGATGCCGGTGGTGGCCTGCGCCAGCAGGTAGTGGCCGTCGCGCGCGGCGCGGTACACGGCTTCGGCCAGTTGCCGTTGGCCATGGCGAAATTCGCCGTAGGGGAAGTTCAAGCGCTCCAGGGCTTCGTTACGCGCCTGCTGGTGGGCCTGTTCCTGGCGCGCCCAGTGGATGTAGCGGCGGCAGTGCAGGGCGAAGAACTCGCCCAGCGATGCGGCGCTGTGGCGCTCGCGGAACACCGTTTCCTGCTGGGTCATGACGTTGAAGTAGACCACCGCCAGATCCAGCTCCTCGAAGCCCAGCTCCTGGCACAGCAGCCAGCCGTAGACCTTGACCTGCGCCCAGTGCAACAGGCGATGGTTGGCCGGGATGCGCGAGATGTCGCCGCGGTGGGTCTTGATCTCTTCCAGCAGGCGAAACTCGGGGTCGAAGCCGTCGGCGCGGCCACTGACCGTGAGCCCCTCGAACTCGCCGATCAGCGGCAGCTCGGCCACGTAATCCGGACCGCGCCTCGCCACCACCGTGGCGTGCCCGGCCATGCCTTCGGCGGCGGTGGGTGAGGGGGTGAAGCGCAGGTCGAGGTCACCTTCCTTGGCGGTGAACTCGCACAGCTCGCGCACGGCGATGCGCAGGCTCAATCGCTCCACTCCACGTAGCAGACGCTGACCGGCATGCCGTGTTCGGCGCAGAAGGCCAGCCAGCGTTTCTGATTGTCTTGGAGGCGGTCGCCAGGGCCTTTCACCTCGATCATCCGGTAGCGGCCCTCACTGGGCCAGAACTGGATCAGGTCAGGCATGCCGGCGCGGTTCTCGCGGATATCGGCCAACAGGCGACGGAACCAGGCGCCCAGGTGCGCAGGCGGCAGGCAGGCCAGCGCCTGTTCCAGGCGTTCGGCGTCGAGCAGTTCCCAGAACACGAAGGGCGACTGGATGCCGAATTTCTCGGTGTGAGTTCGGCGTATGGCCTTTATGTAGCTACCATCGTCCAGGCGTGCCAGGCAGGCGGCGAACAGCTCGCTGCGCCGCGTGTGGAAGTCGGCGCGGTGCAGATCCACCGGGCCGGTGTGGAAGGGGTGGAAGAAGGCGCCGGGCAGCGGGGCGAAGATCGCCTCCCAGCACAGCAGGCCGAACAGCCCGCAGATCAGCGTGTTTTCCACGTAATGCACGGGCGCATCCGGCTCGGCCAGGTGCATGGCCACGGCCCGCTCGACGCTGGCGGCGCGTGGCAGACGCAGGTCGAGGCGATCTTCATGGAGTTTCGCCGCCCTGGCCGCTGGCGGCAGGCTGAGGCGTTTGCGCAGACGCGTGCGTGCGCGTTCTGCCAGCTGCGCTTCTTCGGCATTGTGCGGCGTTGCGATCACCTGTTCGGCCAGGGTCAGCGCTTCGGCATCCTGGCCCAGGCGTTCCAGCACGCGGATCTGCCGTTGCCGCGAACCGATCGCATGGGTGTCACGGTACAGCGCCAGCGCCGATTCCAGTTCGCCCGCGCGCTCCAGATGCTGCGCCAGTTGCAGCAGCAGGCGCTGATGGCGTTCGCCGATGTGGACGCTGTCGCTGCTGAAATCACCGAGCAGCTGCAGCACCTCGTTGACTGTCAGGCCGGCTTCGAAGGCTTCGCGGCAGGCGCGCAGGTGCAGGTAGTCGTCCACGTCCTGGCGGCTGCGAAAACCGCGTGACCCCGGTGTGATCGGCACCTGTTCGTAACGGAATATTCCCAGGTCGGCGAGCACGAATTCCGACCAGTCCTGCGCCAGGTTGCCGAAGAACATCAGGCGCAGGCGGTCGCACAGTGGGCCGATGGCCAGGCTCAGCAGGCGCTCGTCCAACTGCGGGCACCAGTCGGCCAGGCTGCACGGCTCTGTGTGTAGCTCGCGCAGATGGTCGAGCACTTCGCTTTTCTTCAGGTTGCCGCGCGGCAGATCGCTGGCGAAATGCGCGGCCAGTTCGTCCTTGAGCAGCAAGGCGCCCATCTCGTCGACGCTCAGCGCGGCGCAGTCGATCAGCCAGCCCAGTTCCAGCAGGGGAGCGGCAGCGCTGGGGATGTCGCCGATCTCGGCATAACGCAGTTTGCTGACGCGAAAGTGCACGCCTTTGCGCATCACCAGGCGCACCAGCAGCGCCTGGGCGGGCAATGACAACTGGGGGAAATCCGCTACGAAGGCGCGCTCGGCGTCATCCATCAGGTCGCGGTGATGGGTATCGAGCCAGGCGAGGGCCTTGCGGAAGTTGGCCAGGTAATAGAGTTCGGGAGCGTCGAGGCTGAGCATGGTGCGAAGTTTTACTGGTTTTTTATACAGATGCCAGTGCCGTTCACCCGCTGCCGTGCCGAATAGACTGAAGACGAGGACGGCGCTGGGCTACTGTTCGTGGCAACTATCTGTCTGATCGATAAGCGCTTTTTCAGGTATCGATGGCGTCGATTGTCACTATCCCGAGATGTGCCTTTTGCCGTTCTGGGGCGTGCGTAACATGGCAACCGTAGCCAGTTAATCCCCCCTCTCAGGAGAACGAACATGAAAAAGCAAATCCTCGCCAGCTTCGTTATCGCCGCCCTGTCCGCCAGTGCTTTCGCCCTGCCGCAGATCAACGCTCAACAGTCCGCAGCCCCTGTAGTCGCTGAAGATGGCGCAGATCGCGTCGGTGTGAATCGTGTAGCCGAAGGCGGCGCAGAGCGCACTCTGGAGCGTTTCCGCGTAGCCGAAGATGGTGCTGATCGTGTTGGCCCGAACCGTGTAGCCGAAGGTGGTGCTGACCGCGTGGGCCTGAACCGTGTAGCCGAAGGTGGTGCTGACCGCGTAGGCCTGAACCGCGTAGCTGAAGGTGGTGCTGACCGCGTAGGCCTGAACCGTGTAGCCGAAGGTGGCGCCGACCGCGTAGGCCTGAACCGTGTAGCCGAAGGTGGCGCCGACCGCGTAGGCCTGAACCGTGTAGCCGAAGGTGGCGCCGACCGCGTAGGCCTGAACCGCGTAGCCGAAGGTGGCGCCGACCGCGTAGGCCTGAACCGCGTAGCCGAAGGTGGTGCTGACCGCGTAGGCCTGAACCGCGTCGCCGAAGATGGTGCCGACCGCGTAGGTGCCAGCCGTATCAGCTGATCCGGATATCCATCACGCGGGAGCAGTCTTATGCCGCATTGCAGTTAGAAAGGGCGCCCTGAATCGGCGCCCTTTCTCTTTCACCCATTCTCCACACAATCTCCACGCTCGCCCCATACGCCTCCCACCGCCGTTGACCAGACTCTGCCGTACCTTCACTCGCTACGGAGAGCCGTACCATGAGCCGTTCCCTGGGCTTCAAGCTGGGCGCCATCGCCCTGCTGATTCTGCTGCTGATGATCCCCCTGCTGATGATCGATGGCCTGGTCGACGAGCGCCAAGGCCTGCGCCATGAGGTGCTGCAGGATATCGCGCGCAGTTCCAGCTACCGCCAGCAGATCACCGGGCCGATCCTGGTGCTGCCCTATATCAAGACCACCCACGAGTGGAAGACCAATGAGAAAACTGGCGAACGCTACAGCGAAGAGCGTCAGCGGCGTGGTCGCCTGTACTTCCTGCCGGAGCGCTTCGTGCTCGAAGGCACGGTTGGCACCGAACTGCGTGCCCGTGGCATCTACGAGGCGCGCCTGTACCGCAGCGACAGTCAGGTCAGCGGCCAATTCCGCTTGCCGGCACGTATGGGGCTGGGCGACGACCTGGGCTTCTACCGTTTCGAGAAACCCTTCCTCTCGGTCGGTATCAGCGATATCCGCGGCATCAGCAACGACCTGCAACTGCGCCTCAATGGCCAGACCCTGAGCTTCGCGCCGGGCAGTGCTGACGATAATTTCGGTGCCGGCGTGCATGCACCGATCCCGGCGCTGGATGCGCAGGGTGGGCAAACCCTCGAGTTCGCCTTCGACCTCAAGCTGCAAGGCACCGAGCAGCTCTCGGTGGTGCCGGTCGGGCGCGACAGTCGGGTCAAGCTGAGCTCCGACTGGCCGCATCCGAGCTTCGTCGGTGAGTATCTGCCGAGCAGCCGCGAGATCAGCGCAGCAGGCTTTACCGCCGAGTGGCAGACCAGTTTCTTCGCCACCAACCTGGAAGAAGCATTGCGCGACTGCGTAGGCGGTGATCGTTGCCAGGGGCTCTTCGGCCGCAACTTCGGGGTGAGTTTCGTCGACCCGGTGGATCAGTACCTGAAGACCGACCGTGCGATCAAATATGCGCTGCTGTTCATCGCCCTGACCTTCGCCACTTTCTTCCTCTTCGAGGTACTCAAGCGCCTGGCCGTGCACCCGGTGCAGTACGCCCTGGTCGGCCTGTCGCTGGCGCTGTTTTACCTGCTGCTGCTCTCGCTCTCCGAGCATCTGGAGTTCGCCCTGGCCTACGGCCTGTCCGCCAGCGCCTGCGTCGGCCTGATCGGCTTCTACGTCAGCTTCGTATTGCACAGCTGGCGGCGTGGCATGGGTTTCGGCGCCTTGCTGGCAGCCCTGTACGCCATGCTCTACGGCCTGCTCAACGCCGAGGACTACGCCCTGCTGATGGGCTCGCTGCTGGTGTTCGGCGTACTCGGCAGTGTGATGGTACTGACCCGCAAGCTGGACTGGTACGGCGTCGGCCGCAGCGCTGCGCAAGCCTGAACCTGATCGGCGCGGCGCAGGCCGCGCCCTGTCTCTGGAGGGAATCTCATGCGTCTTCTCATGCAGTTTTCCGCCTGCCTGGGCCTCGGCCTGGTGGTGGCGGTGATGATCCTCATCGGCCTGATGTTCTGCGGCTGGTTCAACCTGATCGACGGCCTGCTGCTGACTGGCAAACCGCTGGCAAGTCTGAGTCTGATGGTGCTACCAGAGAGCTTCTGGAGTGCTCTGACCGGCATACAGGACGCGGCGCAAAACAGCACGCTGCGCTCTTTCCTGTCGCTGTGTGCAGCGCTGGGTCAGGTCGGCCTGCTGCTCGCGCTGGGCTTCATGCGCCTGTGGTATCGGGCATGAGTGGGCATGTCGGTTTGCGCGAGGAGGCGCGCGCCGGACACCTGTTGGCGCTGCGCATCACCTGGTTGTTTCGCGATGCGCGTCATGGGCAGTGGGCAGGCAGCCGCGTAGACTCGCGGTTCGTTGAACGGGAGTGCTTCAAGGATGAAAAAGACACTGACCACCGCGCTTGGCTGTCTGCTGCTGGCGAGCCTGGCACAGGCCGATGATTGTCGGCAGCAGTTGCCCACCTGGATCGAGATCGCCCACCCAGGCCATACAGCCAGTCAGGTGCTCGAGGATGAGCGCGGACGCTATCGGGTGGATGCCGAACAGAGCATTTGCAAGGTCTGGCCGGCGCGGCCCGAGCTGACCCTGATTGCAGTGCCACTGGTGCGTACAGAGCACGACAGTCATGGCGAGACGGATCTTGAAGTGCTGCTGCTCGATAGCGCCAGGCAAGATTTCGTGGCCCGCCTCGTGGAGCCCAATCGGCTGGACTGGGATGCGATCTACGTGACCAGGTTGGCCTTCGATACCGCGCCTTATCGTCTGCGCGGGGATGATCTGGCTTTTGGTCTGCGAATCTCGCGCGAGAACGGTTCGCGGGTGAATCCCTTCAGTGAAACGCAGTTGCACCTGTATGAGTTTGAGGCACGCCGCCTTCGACTACTGCTGGGTGAGTTGCCGGTCGCGCTGTCCTGGGGCGAGTGGGATACCAACTGCACGGGAGAATTCAGCGAAACCAAGGGGGTGGTCATCATTAGCGAACGTATCGGTAACCATGGCTATCGCGACCTGCGGCTCAAGGACACCCGCGTCGAACGACGCATTGCCCTGGTCGATGGCCAATGCCAGACCGTCGAGGAGAGCACGCACCGCTACCAGTTGCCCATCGAGTTCGACGAGGAGCGCTATCTGCTGCCGATCGAGCTGGCTTCCGACCCGCTCTGAAGGCACGCAGCAACAGACCATCCCCGGATTGCATCCGGGCTACAACGCTGAACGCCAGGTGAGCGCCGCCCACCTGGCGCTCATGGTTACAGGCTGACCGAAATCCCCGCCTGCAGCGTGCGCGGCTCACCCGGATAACTCCAGACGTTCCAGGCGCGCTCTTCGTAGTGCTTGTCGAAGACATTGTTCAGGTTGAGGTTCAGGCGCACGTTCTCGGTCAACGGGTAGTAGGCCAGCAGGTCGACCAGGCCATAGCCGTCCATGTCGAAGGTGTTGTTGCTGGTTTGCCCCTGACGCTCGCTGACGTATTTCAGGCCAACGCCCAGGCCCAGGCCGGCCAGGGCTCCGCTGTCGAACTCGTAGGTGTCGAGCAGGTTGAAGCTGTGCCGTGGCACGTTGGCCAGGCGCGTACCCACCGGCATGGTGGCGCTGGTGCTTTCGCTGACTTCGGCATCGACATAGGCATAGCCGCCA
Organism: Pseudomonas chaetocerotis; assembly: GCF_015712105.2. NCBI lineage: Bacteria > Pseudomonadati > Pseudomonadota > Gammaproteobacteria > Pseudomonadales > Pseudomonadaceae > Pseudomonas > Pseudomonas chaetocerotis. Next base: position 165,759 of record NZ_JACFYX020000006.1, on the reverse strand, counting down.
ATCACCCGCCATTGTGGGGTGATGTTGCCCACCAGGTTGATGTCGAAACCACGGCTGCGTACTTCGCCGGCGGCGATGCTGCGGGTGCTGTCGAGCGGATCGCTGGTCAGCACGTTTTCCTTGACGATATGGAACAGTGCGGCGGTCAGGCTGAGGTCGCGCTCGGCCATGTCGTACTTGATGCCGACTTCATGGGCGATGCCTTTTTCCGGGGCGAAGGCGCTGCCGAATCGGTCGGCGCCACGGTTGGGCTTGAACGAGCGCGAGGTGTTGGCGAATACCGCCAGCTCGGCGGTGAGGTCGTAGATCAGGCCGAAACGCGGGGTGACGGCGTTGTGCGCCTGATCCCAGTTGCCGCCAGCGTTGAGCTTGTCCGCATAACTCTGCTCGAAGCGCTCGATGCGCGCACCCACCTGGGCCTTGAGGCGTTCGCTCAGGGCGACCTGGTCCTGCAGGTAGAAGGCGTAGGACTCCAGCGTTTCGGCGTCGTGGGTGGTGGTGCGGGTCAGCACCGGCAGCGGCTGGCCATGCACCGGGTTGTACAGGTCGATGGGGAAGGCGTTACCGCCCGCCGAACGGATGATCAGCGAGTTGTAGTTGAACTTGTCGTACTCCACGCCCACCAGCAGGGTGTGGGCGAAACCAGCGAGGTCGAAGTTGCCTTCGGCGTTGGCCTGGGCGTTGACGTCGTTCCAGTTCAGCCAGCGCTCGTTGTAGTTGCGCCCGATGGTGCTGGCGCCTGCTGCCAAGCCGGTGTAGGCGTTGCTGTTGTTCTCCACGGCGCCGCCGTAGATCTTGCCATCGAGGTACTGCACACCGCCGCGCAGGGTCCAGCTGTCATTGAGCAGATGCTCGATGCGCAGTTGCGTGCTGGCGTTCTCGTTGGTCAGCTTGCCGGCAGATTCCTCGCCGAGGAAGCGGTCACGCGGCAACTTGCCGTTCTGGTTGGAATAGCGGGTAACGCCACGGTCGAGCGGGTGACGGTTGTGCAGGTAGTCACCCTCGAGGGTGACGGCGGTGTCTTCGTTGAGCTGCCAGCGCAGTACCGGGGCGACGTTGTAGCGCTCGCTCTCGACATCATCGCGGAAGCTGTCGCCACCCTCGGCCACCAGGTTCAGGCGGTAGGTGAAGGCGGCTTGCTCATCCAGCGCACCGGTGGTGTCGAGGGTGCCACGGCGCAGGCCCTCGCTGTTGACCTGGCTACCGAGTACGGTGCGGCGTTCGGCCTGCGGCTGCTTGCTGACGATGTTGAAGGTGCCGCCGGGGTCGCTGCGGCCATAGAGCATGGCGGCCGGACCGCGTAGCACTTCGACGCGCTCGATGGTGCTGGCGTCGGGCATGTTCGGGTAGCCACGATTGATTGCGAAACCGTTGCGATAGAACTCCTGGCTGGTGAAGCCACGAATCAGAAATTCGGTCAGACCCTGGCCGCCGAAGTTGTTGCCGCGCTCCACGCCGCCAGCGTAGTCCAGCGCATCTTCCAGGCGCACCGCGCCGATGTCCTGCACCACCTGCGCGGGGACGACGCTGATCGACTGCGGGATCTCGTGAATCGGCGTATCGGTGCGGGTTGCACTGGCCGAGCGACTCGCACGGTAACCCGCTACCGGGCCGTCGGCCCGTTCGCTTGGTGCGGTGATCTGCATTTCTTCAAGCGCCAGTGGCGTGTCGTTGTCCGAGCTGGCGAAGGCGTTGTGACAGGCGAGGACGGAAAGGGCGAGCAGCGGTACGACCAGGCGTCGCATGGTGTGAATCCTTGGGGCGGGGGAGGGTGAGGGCCCGGGATTCTATTGTTTTAGAGAATCATTATCAAATGCGGTTTTGTCGCAGTGAATCACTTGAAAGATGCCGCTTCTCTACTAGCGTTTTTAGCGTTTGCAATGATTCCACGAAACGTCGCGATGCGGCTAATACCAATGTCTATCTGTCGGCCGGTACTGGCCTGCTGCTAGCTTGAAGCTGCATCAGAATAACAATAACCGGAGGCGTCTATGACTTCTGAACAAACAAATGCTGCGGCCTATTGGAAGGCCAATGTGCGGCTCATCACCTGGAGCCTGGTTATCTGGGCGCTGGTTTCCTACGGATTCGCCATGATTCTGCGTCCGATGGTCGCTGGGATCTCCGTTGGCGGTTCCGACCTCGGATTCTGGTTTGCACAGCAAGGCTCCATCCTCTTCTTCATCGGGCTCATTTTTCACTACGCGTGGAGACTGAACAAACTCGATAAAGAATATGGCGTCGAGGAGTAAGTGGTCATGAGCCAATTCGTCATCAACATGTTGTTCGTAGGCGCGTCCTTCGCGCTCTACATCGGCATCGCCATCTGGGCGCGTGCCGGCTCCACCAAAGAGTTCTACGTCGCTGGCGGTGGTGTGCATCCGGTCACCAACGGCATGGCGACAGCCGCTGACTGGATGTCCGCTGCATCCTTCATTTCCATGGCGGGCCTGATTGCCGCCGGCGGTTATGCCAACTCCACCTTCCTCATGGGCTGGACCGGTGGCTACGTGCTGCTGGCGATGCTGCTGGCGCCCTACCTGCGCAAGTTCGGCAAGTTCACCGTACCGGACTTCATCGGTGACCGCTTCTACAGTCGTGGCGCGCGCCTGACTGCAGTGATCTGCCTGGTGATCATCTCCGTAACCTACGTAATCGGTCAGATGGCCGGTGCCGGCGTTGCCTTCTCGCGCTTCCTCGAAGTGAGCAACTCCACCGGTATCTGGATCGCTGCGGCCGTGGTGTTCGCCTACGCCGTATTCGGCGGCATGAAGGGCATCACCTACACCCAGGTCGCGCAGTACGTGGTACTGATCGTGGCCTACACCATCCCGGCGATCTTCATCTCCCTGCAGCTGACCGGTAACCCGATCCCGCCGCTGGGCCTGTTCGGTGACCATGTCGAGTCCGGCTTGCCACTGCTGCAGAAGCTTGATGAAGTGGTGCGTGACCTGGGCTTCGCTGCTTATACCGCCGATGTCGACAACAAGCTGAACATGGTGCTGTTCACCATGTCGCTGATGATTGGTACGGCCGGTCTGCCGCACGTGATCATCCGTTTCTTCACTGTACCGAAGGTTTCCGATGCACGCTGGTCGGCTGGCTGGACTCTGATCTTCATCGCCATGCTCTACCTGACTGCTCCGGCCGTGGCCTCCATGGCACGTCTGAACCTGATGACCACCATCTATCCGGAAGGTGCTTCGGCCCCGGCCCTGTCCTACGAAGAGCGTCCTGAGTGGGTCAAGAACTGGGAACAGACCGGCCTGATCAAGTGGGAAGACAAGAACGGCGACGGCCGCATCCAGATGTACAACGATGCCGCACCGGCCTTTACCGCAACTGCTCAAGAGCGTGGCTGGAACGGTAACGAGCTGACCGTGAACAACGACATCCTGGTTCTGGCCAACCCGGAGATCGCCAACCTGCCTGCATGGGTGGTCGGTCTGATCGCGGCGGGCGCCATTGCGGCGGCACTGTCGACGGCGGCGGGATTGTTGCTGGCGATTTCTTCGGCGATCAGTCATGACCTGATCAAGACCCTGATCAACCCGAAGATCAGCGAGAAGAACGAGATGATGGCGGCGCGGCTATCGATGGCCTGCGCGATTCTGCTGGCGACCTATCTGGGCTTGAATCCACCAGGGTTCGCCGCGCAGGTGGTGGCGTTGGCCTTCGGTATCGCCGCGGCGACCCTGTTCCCGGTGCTGATGATGGGGATCTTCTCCAAGCGCATGAACGACAAGGGTGCGATCTGCGGTATGGTCGCCGGCCTGGTGATCACCCTGCTGTACATCTTCACCTACCTGGGCTGGTTCTTCATTCCGGAGACCAACATGCTGCCGAACACCCCGGACCAGTGGTTCATGGGTATCTCCCCGGCTTCCTTCGGTACCGTCGGCGCGCTGATCAACTTCGCCGTGGCCTACGGTGTATCGATGGTCACCACCGCGCCGCCGCAGGAAATCCAGGATCTGGTGGAAAGCGTACGTACCCCCAAAGGTGCTGGTGCCGCGCTGAGCCACTAAGCATAATCCTGGCCTGAAGCCATCTGTCGATGGTCCAGGGTCTGACAGACGGGCCTCCACTGGAGGCCCGTCTTTTTTCGGGAACAACCATATGTTGTGGACTTTGCTTGCCATCGTGGTGGCGGGGCTCGGCGCTGCCGGTATCGCTCTGCTGCTGCGCAAACTGACGCGTAACAAATTGCCGAAGTGGATCGTGCCGCTGTTCGGTGGTCTGGGGATGCTGGGTTATCAGGTGTTCTACGAGTATTCCTGGTTCGAGCATCAGCAGGCGCGCCAGCCCAAGGAGTCAGTTGTGGTCGCGACCGAAGCGGGCCACGTGTTCTGGCGCCCGTGGAGCTACTTCGTACCGATGGTCACCGCCTTCACCGTACTCGACAGCAAGAGCGTCGTGCGCGAGCAGGTGGCGGACGCGCAAGTGGCCGAGTTCATGCTCTATCGCTTCGAGAAGCAGCACATCGATCACGTTTCGCACCGCGCCCACCTGCTCAATTGCTCAACCGGCGAGTTGTTGCCGCTGGACGAGAAGAAACAGCCTCAGGTCGCTCAGCTCAAGCGTATCGACAAGGACGATGCGTTGTATCGTCAGGTGTGTCGCTAGCGCGCTATCCATGCATTGCGGTGGTGGTGCGCGCGGCGCACGCTACCCGAAAGCGCAGCATCGGTGCACGCGACCTGGGTGACCACCCCCTATTTGCGGATTCCTCGCACTGTAGGGTGCGCCGTGCGCACCGATCCTTCACCGATGGTGCCGGACTCGGGCGCTTTTCCGTGCCCGATAGACCCAGATCAATATTCACGCCTGCCACCTGCATAGAATCGCCAGCCCCTGATTTTTCGAGCTTGCGGTCATGCCCCGTTTCCCCGAACTGTTGTCGCCAGCCGGCACCCTGAAGAACATGCGCTACGCCTTCGCCTACGGCGCCGATGCGGTTTACGCCGGACAGCCGCGTTACAGCCTGCGGGTACGCAACAACGAGTTCGACCACGCCAATCTGGCGCTCGGCATCGATGAGGCGCACGCCCAGGGCAAGCAGTTCTACGTGGTGGTCAACATCGCCCCGCACAACGCCAAGCTGAAGACCTTCCTCAAGGACCTGGCGCCGGTGATCGAGATGGCGCCTGATGCGCTGATCATGTCCGATCCGGGCCTGATCATGCTGGTACGCCAGCACTTCCCGCAGATACCGATTCACCTCTCGGTGCAGGCCAATGCGGTGAACTGGGCCAGTGTCGAGTTCTGGCGCCAGCAGGGGCTGACGCGGGTGATCCTGTCGCGTGAGCTGTCGTTGGAAGAGATCGAGGAGATCCGTAGCCAGGTGCCAGGCATGGAACTGGAGGTCTTCGTCCACGGCGCGCTGTGCATGGCCTATTCCGGGCGTTGCCTGCTGTCGGGCTACATCAATCGCCGCGATCCCAACCAGGGCACCTGCACCAACGCATGTCGCTGGCAGTACCAGGCCACGCCTGCGGCCGAGAACGAGTTGGGCGAGATCGTCCGTGTGGTCGACCCAACCCTCGGTCAGGGCGCACCGACGACCCGGGCTTTCGTGCTGGAAGAGGCCGGTCGTCCGGGCGAGGAAATGGCCGCCTTCGAGGACGAGCACGGCACCTACATCATGAACTCCAAGGACCTGCGCGCGGTGCAGCACGTCGAGCGGCTGGTACGCATGGGCGTGCATTCACTGAAGATCGAAGGGCGCACCAAGAGCCACTTCTACGTGGCACGCACCGCGCAGGTCTATCGCCGCGCCATCGACGATGCACTGGCTGGCAAACCTTTCGATCCGAGCCTGCTTGGGAGCCTGGAGTCATTGGCGCATCGTGGATACACCGAGGGCTTCCTGCGTCGCCATGTGCATGACGAATACCAGAACTACGAGCGCGGCAGCTCGCTTGCGGAGCGTCAGCAGTTCGTCGGTGAGCTGACAGGTGAGCGTCGTGGCGAACTGGCCGAGGTGCGGGTGAAGAATCGTTTCGCAGTGGGTGACGGGCTGGAGCTGATGACGCCGCAGGGCAATCTGCGTTTCACGTTGGAACACCTGCAGAACACGCAGGGCCAGGCGCAGCAGGTGGCGCCGGGGGACGGTCACGTGCTTTATTTGCCGCTGCCGGCAGATGTGCAATTGGAGTACGGGCTGCTGATGCGCGATCTCTAGGTTGCCGTAGGGTGGATGACGCTTCACCCATCCACCGGGGTTGTTGACCTGATGGTGGATGAAAAGAGCGTCATCCACCCTACGACCCTACATAGCACCTATTACATGGCGTGCTGGCGCCGACGCTGGCTGGCCAGTTGGCGCTCCAGTTCGCAGAGGCTGTCGATACCCTGACGGCGCGCCTTGCTGAACAGCATCAGGGCTAGCTCGGCGGTGACCAGGGCATCGGCGCTGGCGTTGTGACGTTGGTGCACCTGCAGGCCGAATTCGGCGACCCATTCATCGAGCCCGCCCTGGCGAATACGGGATTGTGGGCACAGCAGCGGAGCGATTTCGGCGACATCGAAGAAGCTGTGCTGCAGGCGATAGCCCAGGCTCTGTCGCAGTGCGCGGGCCAGCATGCGTTGGTCGAACTCGGCATGAAACGCCAGCAGCGGACTGCTGCCGACGAACTCCATGAAATCCAGCAGCGCCTCGGCCGGTTCCACGCCACGGGCCACTTCGCTGGGGGCGATGCCGTGGATCAGGGTGCTGGCGCTGGCCTGGTGATCGGCGCGGTGCAGCGTGCATTCGAACTGCTCGGCGAAGTCGATGGCGCCGTTATCGATCACCACCGCGCCGATGGCCAGCACCTGATCGCGGCGCATGTTCAGGCCGGTGGTTTCCAGATCGAGCACGACGAAGCGCTGCTGGTGCAGCGGGCGTTCGTCGAGCGGCGCCGGCGCACTCAGCGCATCGCGGCGTCGAAGCTGCTGCTGGGTCAGGGCCGGACCACGGCCGGTGAACCAGGTGAACTTGCTCATAGCTGATACCTCATGGCCAGGCTGCCCTGCAGGCGCTGCGCCTGGCGGAACGACTCGCGCAGGATACGCCGGTCCAGGTGGTTGAGGTGGTCGGGGTCGACCCGATTGGAGTAGGGCAGCTCGTCGCGCGCCTGCAACTGATGCTGCTGCATGCGCGTTTGCTGAATGAAGTGGTAGGCCTCCTCATAGGCGGCGCCGTCCAGGGCGTCGATCACACCCTTGGCGACCAGCGCGCGCAGGCGCTCCAGGGTACCGACCGCGCTGATGCCGTTGGCCAGTGCGAGCAAACGGGCACCGTCGACGAAGGGCGTCAGGCCCTGCACCTTGAGGTCGAGGGTGTCCTTGTCGGCGCCGGAGCGTGCCACCACGAAATCACGGAAGCGCCCGACCGGCGGGCGCTGACGCAGGGCATTCTCGGCCAGCATCTTCTGAAACAGGCTGTTGCCGGCGACGCGGCTGAGTAATGCTTCACGCAGTTGCTCGCAGCCTTCGTCCGGGCCCCAGATGGTGCGCAGGTCGAAGTAGATCGACGAGCCCAGCAGATTCTCCGGCGTGGCTTCGAGGACGAAGCTGGCGAAACGCCGCGACCATTCCTGACGCGACAGGCACAGCTCCGGGTTGCCGGCCATGATGTTGCCCTTGCACAGGGTAAAGCCGCATTGCGCCAGGCGCTGATTGATCTCGCGCGCGATCGGCAGCAGGCGCTCACGGATGGCAGTGGCTTCGCTGGCACTTTCGGCCTCGAAGAGAATGCCGTTGTCCTGGTCTGTGTGCAGGGTCTGCTCGCGGCGGCCTTCGCTGCCGAAACATAGCCAGGTGAAGGGTATGCCCGGATCGCCCATGTCCTCGAGGGTCAGCTCGATCACCCGGCATACGGTGTGGTCGTTGAGCAGCGTGACGATATGGGTGATCTGCGTCGAGCTGGCGCCGTGGGCGAGCATGCGGTCGACCAGCAGGCGGATGTCGCTGCGCAGTCCGGCCAGGGTCTCGACCTTGCCGGCATGGCGGATGGTGCGTGCCAGGTGCACCAGGTCGACACGCTGCAGGCTGAACAGATCGCGCTCGGAAATCACCCCGCACAGCTTTTCGTGCTCCACCAGGCAGACATGGGCAATATGCCGCTCGGTCATGGCGATAGCGGCGTCGAAGGCGCTGGCATCAGGCGCCAGGTGAAAAGGGTTGGGCGTCATCAGGTTGTCGATGGGCTGGGCCAGGTCGACACCATCGGCCACCACCCGGCGCAGGTCACGCAGGGTGAAGATACCCAGCGGTTTGTCGGCCGGGTCGAGCACCACGATGCTGCCCACATGTTGCTCGTGCATCATTCGCACGGCATCACGCAGCGGCGTGTCAGGGGCGCAGCCGATGGGTTGGCGCATGGCCAGTTCGCCCAGGCGGGTATCCAGCGAATATTGTGCGCCGAGGGTTTCCACCGCGCGCAACTGCACCTGCTGGTTGACCTGATCGAGCAGACTGCTGACTCCGCGCAGGGCGAAGTCGCGCAGCGGGTTGGAAACGGCGAAGAGTTTGACGAAGGCAAGCTTGGACAGCAGCAGGCAGAAGGTATCTTCGGCGGCCAGGTGCTCTGTGCGCGTGGCGCGCTCGCCGATCAGCGCCGCCAGGGGGAAGCACTCGCCGGCGGTGATCTCGAAGGTGGTTTCCGTGCCACGCCTGGCGCTGTGCGGGCGCTCGCCATGCACACGCCCCTGCTTGACGATGTAGAAGTGCTCGACCGGGCCATCGCTCGGTTTGATGATCGAATCGCCCTCGGCATAGAAGCGCAGCTGGCAGTGCTCGACCAGAAAAGCCAGGTGAGCGGTATCCATCTGGTTGAAGGGCGGAAACTTCTGCAGGAACTCCATGGTGCCGTGAATGTTCTGCAGCACCGCAGTCTTGCCCGCATCGGCCATCGCGTCGGCCTTGCTCATGCGCGTGCGCCTCGCAGTTTCGGGATGCTGTCAGTGTGGCCCTTGCCGGCCGGATTGCCCATTGCACCTAAGTAGGGGGAGATGGCGCGGAGCCCGGATGCAATCCGGGGCGCCTTCCCCGGATTGCATCCGGGCTACAGGGCTGAAAACTATAACCCACGAAAAAGCCGCCCGAAGGCGGCTCGTTCTGCTGCGGTGAATCAGAGACCGTTCTTGGCCTTGAACTCGCGACGACGGCGGTGCAGCACCGGCTCGGTATAACCATTGGGCTGCTTGCTGCCTTCGATGACCAGCTCCAGCGCGGCCTGGAAGGCGACGTTGTTGTCGAAGTCCGGGGCCATCGGGCGGTACAGCGGGTCATTGGCATTCTGGCGGTCGACCACCGGCGCCATGCGTTTGAGGCTTTCCACCACCTGAGCCTCGGTGACGATGCCGTGACGCAGCCAGTTGGCCAGCAACTGGCTGGAGATGCGCAGGGTGGCGCGGTCTTCCATCAGGCCAACGTCGTTGATGTCCGGCACCTTGGAGCAGCCGACGCCCTGATCGATCCAGCGCACCACGTAGCCGAGGATGCCTTGCGCGTTGTTGTCCAGCTCGTTGCGGATCTCTTCTTCTGACCAGTTGGTGTCCTTGGCCAGCGGAATGGTCAGGATGTCGTCAACCGACGCCGGGGCGCGCTTGGCCAGTTCAGCCTGACGGGCAAACACGTCGACCTTGTGGTAATGCAGGGCGTGCAGGGTGGCGGCGGTCGGCGAGGGGACCCAGGCGGTATTGGCGCCGGACAGCGGGTGCGCGACTTTCTGCTCGAGCATGGCGGCCATCAGGTCCGGCATGGCCCACATGCCTTTGCCGATCTGTGCACGACCCTGCAGGCCGGTGGCCAGACCGACGTCGACGTTGTTGTTCTCGTAGGCACCGATCCAGGCTTCGCTCTTCATGGCGGCCTTGCGCACCACGGCGCCGGCTTCCATGGAGGTGTGGATCTCGTCACCGGTACGGTCGAGGAAGCCGGTGTTGATGAACACCACGCGCTCGCTGGCAGCCTTGATGCACGCCTTGAGGTTGACGGTGGTGCGGCGCTCTTCGTCCATGATGCCAACTTTCAGGGTGTTGCGGGCCAGGCCCAGCACATCTTCGACGCGGGCGAAGATCTCGCTGGTGAAGGCGACCTCGATCGGGCCGTGCATCTTCGGTTTGACGATGTACACGCTGCCGGTGCGGGTGTTCTTGCGGCTGGTGTTGCCGTTCAGGTTGTGCACCGCAATCAGGCTGGTGAACAGCGCGTCCTGGATTCCCTCGGGAATCTCGTTGCCCTCGGCGTCGAGGATGGCCGGGTTGGTCATCAGGTGGCCGACGTTACGCACGAACAGCAGCGAGCGGCCATGCAGGGTCAGCTCGGAGCCGTCCGGCTTGGTGTAGACGCGGTCCGGGTTCATGGTGCGGGTGAAGGTCTTGCCGCCTTTGGACACTTCCTCGGCCAGGTCGCCTTTCATCAGGCCCAGCCAGTTCTTGTAGACCACCACCTTGTCATCGGCATCGACGGCCGCGACGGAGTCCTCGCAGTCCATGATGGTGGTCAGCGCGGCTTCCATCAGCACGTCTTTCACACCAGCGGCGTCGGTGCTGCCGATGGGGCTGGAGGCGTCGATCTGGATCTCGAAGTGCAGGCCGTTGTGCTTGAGCAGCACGGCGATCGGCGCGCTGGCCTCGCCCTGGAAACCGACCAGTTGCGCGTCGTCACGCAGGCCGCTGTTGCTACCACCCTTGAGGGCGACGACCAGCTTGCCGTCGACGATGGCGTAGCCGGTGGAGTCGACATGCGAGCCGGCAGCCAGCGGTGCGGCCTCGTCGAGGAAGGCGCGGGCGAAGGCGATGACCTTGTCGCCGCGGACCTTGTTGTAGCCCTTGCCTTTCTCGGCGCCACCTTCTTCGCTGATCACGTCGGTGCCGTACAGCGCGTCGTACAGCGAGCCCCAGCGGGCGTTGGAGGCGTTCAGGGCGAAGCGCGCGTTCATCACCGGTACCACCAGCTGTGGGCCGGCCAGGCGGGCGATTTCTTCGTCGACGTTGGTGGTGGTGGCGTGGAAGTCTTCCGGCTCCGGCAGCAGATAGCCGATTTCCTGGAGGAAGGCCTTGTAGGCGGCCGCGTCATGGGCCTGACCCTTGCGCGCCTGGTGCCAGGCATCGATCTGCGCCTGCAGTTCGTCGCGCTTGGCCAGCAGGGTACGGTTCTTCGGCGCCAGGTCCTTGATGACCGCAGCGGCACCGGCCCAGAACGTGTCGGCAGCGATGCCGGTACCGGGAATGGCTTCGTTGTTCACGAAGTCGTACAGGGCTTTGGCGACCTGCAGGCCGCCGACTTGAACGCGTTCAGTCATCACTTGCCTCACTCTCTCTGAGCTCTACTCAATAGCCGCTTTGGCGACGGGTTTTCCGTCTTGTAGTCCAAAGCGCGGCATACTACATCAAGATCCTGGGGAAATGCAGCGGGGTGGCGTCAGTCTGCGACCAAAAGGCTTATTGCGGTCACGAACAATACGCTATGTGTGCAAAAAAGTGCGCTATTGTTCCATAAAATACGCAAAAACGTACACGATTAATTGAGTGGGCTACTGACAAGCGCGCCAATATGGCCTACGCCTCCTCGCCTATACTGTTTTTTCGAGCATCCTGGAGCCCGCCATGACGGTATCTGCTGCTGTTGCTGCCGACCTTGCCGATCTCACCCGTCTGTTTGCTGGCTACCTGCGCTTCTATCAAGTGCCGCGGGACGAGGCGGAAATTGCCGCCTTCATTGGTCTGCGCCTGCAGCGTGGGGATTCACAGTTGTTCATCGCCCGCGACGAGCAGGGCGCCGCGCAGGGCTTCGTGCAGCTTTATCCCTTTCATTCTTCGTTGGCGCTGGAACCGGCCTGGTTGCTGAGCGATCTGTATGTCGAGGAAAGCGCGCGCCGTTCGGGTGTTGGCGAGGCGCTGATGAACGCCGCTCGCGCGCATGCCGAGGCGGCCGGCGCCTGCGGTCTGCAACTGGAGACGGCGAAGACCAATCTGGCCGGTCAGCGCCTTTACCAGCGGCTTGGCTACGAGCGTGACGAGCAGTTCTTCACCTATTGGTTGTCGCTACGCGGCTGACCTTCCTAATCCTGTGAACGAGTGAGGTAGTACATGGACCATCTGGTACTGACGGTGATTGCCGAGGACCAACCGGGTCTGGTCGAGCGTCTGGCTGGCTGCGTGGCCAGCCATGGCGGCAACTGGCTGGAGAGCCGCATGGCGCGCATGGCCGGGCAGTTCGCCGGAATCGTGCGGGTGGATGTGCCGGCCGAGGCCCATGGTGGCCTGATCAAGGAGCTCGAAGCCCTCAGTGCACAGGGCATTCGTGTGCAGCTGGCAGCGAGCGGCAGCGAACCGGGCGGGCGCTTCACCGCGATTCGTCTGGAGTTGGTGGGTAACGACCGGCCCGGTATCGTCCGCGATATCACCCGTGTGTTGGCCGAGCAGGGCGTCAACCTGGAGAGCCTGCTGACCGAGGTGGCGCCAGCGCCAATGAGCGGCGAGTTGCTGTTCACCGCCGAAGCGCTGCTGGCCGTGCCGGAGACGCTGGCGCTGGAGCAATTGCAGGCACGCCTGGAAACCCTGGCCGATGACCTGATGGTGGAGCTGAATCTGCGCGCCGAGGATTGATATCCACGGCATAGGTGGATCAGCCTGTGGATAAACTGGGGAGCCCCGGCGCACTACCTAGTGCCCCGGGGCTTTTCATTGGCTGGCTAAAAATTCAGCAGGATCAATGGCTTGTGCACAAATATCGGGGATGGATCTGTGGATAAGCCGCGGATGACAGGCGCCGCGCCAGGGCTGGCGAGGCTTGGCGCTGGGTGGATGTTTTCTGTTCAGCGAGCGCTGGCAGGAAAACCGGTGCACACGGCCTAGGTGGGCCCGCGACACCCTCCGGTGTTCGCGAACCCCCGTAGGGTGCGCCGTGCGCACCGCAGGGTTAAGCGTTCGAGCGCTTGCGCAGGTTCAGCCAGATATCCAGGCTGTATACAAAAAGTCCGGCCCAGATGCAGGCGAATGCCAGCAGGGTGCTCGGCGAGAAGTGCTCATCGAACAGCAGGATGGCCTGCAGCAGCACCAGGGTCGGAGCCAGATATTGCAGAAAGCCTAGCGTGGTGTACGGCAGATGCCGCGCCGCGGCATTGAAGCATACCAGCGGCACCAGGGTGATGGGGCCGGCCGCCGCCAACCAGAGCGCCTCGCTGCTGGTCCAGAAGCTCGCCTGGCTGCTCATCGCGGCGGGGTGCAGAGCCAGCCAGGCCAGCGCCACCGGCACCAGTAGCCAGGTTTCCACCACCAGCCCGGGCAGTGCCGCCACGGGTGCCTGCTTGCGAATCAGGCCGTAGAAACCGAAGGTCAGCGCCAGCACCAGCGACACCCAAGGCAGGCTGCCGACCTGCCATAGCTGCTGCAGCACGCCCAGTGCGGCCAGTGCGACGGCCAGCCACTGCAGGCGACGCAGGCGCTCGCCGAGAATCACCAGACCGAGCAACACGTTGATCAACGGGTTGATGTAGTAGCCCAGGCTGGCTTCGATCATGCGATCGTTGTTCACCGCCCACACGTACACCAGCCAGTTGGTGGCGATCAGCAGGCCGCAGCCGGCCAGCACTGCCAGGCGTTTGGGATTGTCGCGCAGCTCGCGCCACCAGCCAGGGTGCTTCCAGACGAGCAGCAGCAGGCCGCCGAACAGCGCGGACCAGAGCACGCGGTGCACGATGATCTCCATCGCCGGCACGCTTTGCAGGGCTTTGAAGTAGAGCGGGAACAGGCCCCAGATGATGTAGGCGGTAAGGCCCAGAACGTACCCGCGTTGCGGGTTGGCGGTAGCCATCGAGAATCCTTGGTTAGGCAGCTAACGGTTGCCGCGAAATTCTAGCGCTCTGTCCACTGCCTTGTCTGTTCGTTCAGTTTTTCCGTACACCGCCGCGTCGGCAAAGTCGTAAGGCAAACTTTACGCGGCGTGCGCAACTGTATCGGTCGGCGCGCTGCGCTGCCTGGTGATCAGTCTCGCGATGATCTGGGAGATGGCGGACCCTTGCAGCCGCTCGGGTAGTCCGCGGTGCGCGCGGCGCACCCTACCTGACGGCATCGAGATAGCGCCTCAGAACAGTCTCAGCGGCTCTTCATCCAGTGCGGCCATCTGTTCGCGCAAAGAGAGAATCTGGTTGCCCCAGTAGCGCTCGCCGGCAAACCAGGGGAAGGCCAGAGGGAACGCCGGGTCGTCCCAGCGTCGGGCGATCCAGGCGCTGTGATGCATCAGGCGCAGGGCGCGCAGGCCTTCGATCAACGGCAGCTCGCGGGCGGCAAAGTCGTGGAATTCCTGGTAGCCGTCGACCAGTTCGGCCAACTGGCCGAGGCGCTCATGACGCTCGCCGGCCAGCATCATCCACAGGTCCTGCACAGCCGGGCCCATGCGGCAGTCATCGAGGTCGACGACATGGAAGGCGTCATCGCGGTGTAGCAGGTTGCCGGGGTGGCAGTCGCCATGCAGGCGAATCGGCGTGTAACGCACGCGGGAGAACAGTTCATCGAGGCGGGCGAGCAGGTCGCGCGCTACCGACTCGTACGCGGGCAGCAGGCTGCGCGGCACGAACCCGCCGTCGAGCAGGGAGGCCAGGGCTGCATGGCCGAAGTTGTCCACCGCCAGGGTTTCACGATGAGCGAAAGGACGGCTGGCGCCGATGGCGTGCATGCGTCCGAGCAACTGGCCGAGGCGATACAGCTGCTCGAGATTGCCCGGCTCCGGTGCGCGGCCACCACGGCGGGGAAACAGGGCGAAGCGGAAGCCGCCGTGTTCGAACAGCGTCTCGCCGTTGCGCGTGAGTGGCGCCACCACCGGGACCTCATGCTCGGCCAGCTCGGCACTGAAACTGTGCTCCTCGCGGATCGCCGCATCGCTCCAGCGATCCGGGCGATAGAACTTGGCGATCAGCGGGGTTTCGCCCTCGATGCCTACCTGATAGACGCGGTTCTCGTAACTGTTGAGTGCCAATACGCGGGCGTCGCTGAGGTAGCCGATGCTCTCCACGGCATCGAGTACCAGATCCGGGGTGAGGGTGGAAAAAGGATGGCTCATGAGCGGCTCCGCGTGAGTGGGCGCCCAGTCTACCGGCTTGCGCTAAACGTAGGGCGGGTGTAACCCGCCGTTGGCGTTATTAGCGAGTTGCAGCCGGCCTACAGTTGCGTACCCAGCAGCACCTGGCTGGCGGCGAACTGCGCGCGCACCGGATCGCCGGCGCGCAGGCCCAGCTCGGCCAGCCGAGCGGATTCGATCAGGGCGCACAGGGTCTGGCCGCCAGGCAGACTGATGCGCACGTCGCTGGGGCCGTCGTTGGCCGGCAGAATCTTTTCGATGCGGCCTTCGAGTGCGTTGTGCTGTTCGGCACGAGGAGCCTGTAGTGGCTGCAATTCCAGCCATCCAGCCTTGATCAGGGCTACCACGTTACTGCCTTCGCTCAGTTGCAGGTTTTCCGTGCTGTCATGGGTGATCTGCGCCTGCAGGTGGCCGCCGCCTGGCAGTTCGATATCGATCAGGTCGTTGTGCCCGTGGGCGTGGATCGCGCTTACACGACCGGTCAGCTGGTTGCGCGCACTGGTGCGCAGCATCAGGCGGCCGAGCAGCTCCAGGTCGGCATCGTCACCGGCGGCCTGCAACAGTTGCGTCTGCAATACCTGCAGGCGTTGCTGCAGCGCCAGCAGGCGTTCGCCAGCGGGTGTCAGGCGCGCACCACCGCCACCCTTGCCTCCGACGCTGCGGCTGACCAGGGGCTGCTCGGACAGGTTGTTCAGCTCGTCGATGGCATCCCAGGCCGCCTTGTAGCTCAGCCCGACGGCTTTGGCGGCGCGGGTGATGGAGCCTTGTTCGGCGATCTGCTCGAGCAGGGCCAGGCGTTTCGGGCGGCGGCTGAGCAATTGGGCGATGGAATCGAGCTGCGACATGGTTCAGGCGTTGCCAGGGAGGATGTCGGGCACGGTGCGTGACTGCGCCAGGCGCGTCAAGTCAGCCATCGCCCGGCCGTGGCGTGCGTGCCAGGCAATACACATCGACGCGCAGGGCGCCGGCGCGACGCAGCAGGTGGGCTAGCACGCCCGCCGTGGCGCCTGTGGTGAGGACGTCGTCGACCAGTGCCAGATGAGCGCCGGCGACCTTGGCTTGCAGTTCCAGGCTGAAGGCCTGACGCAGATTGCGCTTGCGCGTTGCGGCATCCAACCCTTGCTGTGCGGGTGTATCGACGCGGCGCTGCAGCCAGTCATTTTGCACCGGCAGCTTTAGGCTGGCACTCAGCCAGTCGGCGAGCATCTGTGCCTGATTGAAGCCGCGTCGTCGCTGGCGCTTGCGGGCCAGCGGCACCGGCAGCAGCGCCTGAGGGCGGGGCAGCCCTTCATCGAAGGCATGGCGCAGGTGTTCGGCCAGTAGTTCGGCGAGCAGACGGCCGTATGGCCATTGAGCCTGGTGCTTGAAGCGGGTGATCAGGTTGTCGACGGGAAAGGCATAACGCCAGGGCGCTTCCACGCGGGTGAAACTCGGCGGTTTCGATTGGCAGGCGCCGCAGATCAGGTCATGAGCCGATAACGGAACCGCACAAATCTGGCAATGAGCCCCGAGCCAGGGCAGTTCGGATTCGCAGGCCGTGCAGATGTCGTGCGTGGGGTGATCGGTGGCTTCGTCGCAGAGCTGGCAGTGGCGCCGTTGGCGTAGCCAGGCAAGGCGTTGCAGGGATGAAAGATCGAGTGGAGGCATGGCAGCTCGTCCTTGAGCAGTGGTGCCTGGAGTTTAGTCAGCGTCAGCGGATGAGCCAGCCCATCACGACCAGACCGAGAAATAGCCAGATCACACCGCCGATGATCGAGCCACGTAATAGCGAACGAGCGCCGCTGAACAAAAGCAGCAGGCCGATGATCAGCAGGATGATGCTGAAGATCGACACGTCCATGCCAATGGCCCTGGCCAGGCCATGGAGAAAGTCGTCGATGGCATCGGCCATGGCACCCAACACGCCTGAAAGCATGTCGACGATGAAACGGATGGCGCGACCCAGTGCTTCGCCGAGCCCTTCGAAAAAACCTTCAACCTGCATGCAGAACATCCTGTGGGAGGGGTAAGCATTTGGCCTTGTGCCATGACATAAGTTCTGTTGGTTGATAATTGATCATATGTAAACCTGTGCCTTTGTTGTGGTTGACAGCATCCAATCGCCACTTATGATGGCCAAAGCCTGAATGCCCCGTGTGGGCCTGACAACAGATGCCACCAAGCGTCGAAGGACTTCTCAGATGAGCGCAACCGCTGCAATCACCACCCGCCACGACTGGAGCCTCGCCGAGGTTCGCGCGCTGTTCGAGCAGCCTTTCAACGACCTGCTGTTCCAGGCGCAAAGCGTCCATCGCCAGCACTTCGACCCCAACCGCGTACAGGTCTCGACCCTGCTGTCGATCAAGACCGGCGCCTGCCCGGAAGACTGCAAGTACTGCCCGCAGTCCGGCCACTACAACACCGGCCTGGACAAGGAAAAACTGATGGAAGTGCAGAAGGTGCTGGAGGCGGCCGCCGAGGCCAAGGCCATCGGCTCCACGCGCTTCTGCATGGGCGCGGCGTGGAAACATCCATCCGCCAAGGACATGCCCTACGTGCTGGAAATGGTCAAAGGCGTGAAGAAGCTCGGCCTGGAAACCTGCATGACCCTCGGTCGTCTCGATCAGGAGCAGACCCAGGCGCTGGCCGAAGCGGGGCTGGACTACTACAACCACAACCTCGATACCTCGCCGGAGTTCTACGGCAACATCATCACCACCCGCACCTACGGCGAGCGCCTGCAGACCCTGGCCTACGTGCGCGAAGCAGGGATGAAGATCTGTTCCGGCGGCATCCTCGGCATGGGCGAGTCGGTTGACGACCGTGCTGGGCTGCTGATCCAGCTGGCGAATCTGCCGGAGCATCCGGAAAGCGTGCCGATCAACATGCTGGTCAAGGTCAAGGGCACGCCGCTGGCCGAGGAGAAGGACGTCGATCCGTTCGACTTCATCCGCACCCTGGCCGTGGCGCGGATCATGATGCCCAGGTCCCACGTGCGCCTGTCCGCGGGCCGCGAAGCGATGAATGAGCAGATGCAGGCCCTGGCCTTCATGGCTGGCGCCAATTCGATCTTCTACGGCGAGAAGCTGCTGACCACCGCCAACCCGCAGGCGGACAAGGACATGGCCCTGTTCAAGCGCCTCGGCATCAAACCCGAAGAGCGCGAAGAGCATGCCGATGAGGTGCACCAGGCGGCCATCGAGCAGGCGCTGGTCGAGCAGCGCGATTCCAAGCTGTTCTACAACGCCGCTTCGGCCTAAACCGCTGTTTATGTAGGCGCCAGCTTGCTGGCGATTGCCGTTGATCGCCGAGACGTCGGACAGCGGCAAGTCGGCTCCTACAGGGTATGCATATGCCTTTCGATTTATCCGCCCGCCTGGCCGAGCGTCAGGCTGCCGATCTGTTCCGTCAGCGCCCTCTGTTGCAGACCCCGCAGGGGCCGCAAGTGCGCGCGGACGATCAGGAGTTGCTGGCCTTCTGTTCCAACGACTATCTCGGCCTGGCCAACCACCCCGAGGTGATTCGCGCCATGCAGCACGGCGCGGAAAAATGGGGCGTCGGTGGCGGCGCTTCGCATCTGGTTATTGGCCACAGCACGCCGCACCATGAACTTGAAGAGGCACTGGCCGAGTTCACCGGCAGGCCGCGTGCGTTGCTGTTCTCTACCGGTTACATGGCCAACCTGGCGGTCGTCACTGCGCTGCTTGGCCAGGGCGACAGCGTAATTCAGGATCGTCTCAATCACGCTTCGCTGCTCGATGCTGGCCTGCTTTGTGGCGCGCGGTTCTCGCGCTACCTGCACAACGATGCGGTCAGCCTGGCCAACCGCCTGCGCAAGGCGACGGGCAACTGTCTGGTGGTCACCGATGGTGTGTTCAGCATGGACGGCGATCTGGCCGATCTACCGGCATTGTGTGCCGAGGCGCGCGCCACGCAGGCCTGGGTGATGGTCGATGATGCTCACGGCTTCGGCCCGCTGGGCGCCACCGGTGGCGGTATTGTCGAGCACTTCGGTCTGGGCCAGGATGATGTGCAGGTACTGGTCGGCACGCTGGGCAAGGCCTTTGGCACCGCCGGAGCCTTCGTCGCCGGCAGCGAGGAACTGATCGAGACCCTGATCCAGTTCGCCCGCCCCTACATCTACACCACCAGTCAGCCGCCAGCGGTGGCCTGCGCCACGCTGCAGAGCCTGGAACTGCTGCGCAGCGAACACTGGCGTCGGGAGCATCTGAATCGACTGATCGCACGCTTCCGTCAGGGCGCCGCCGAAATCGGCCTGAGCCTGATGGACAGCCCTACGCCGATTCAACCCATCCTGGTGGGTGACAGCGCGCGTGCGCTGAAACTCTCTGCCCTGCTCAAGGATCGCGGCCTGCTGGTCGGCGCCATTCGCCCTCCGACCGTGCCTGCCGGTAGTGCCCGCTTGCGCGTGACGCTGTCCGCTGCGCACAGCGATGCGCAGCTCGAGCTGCTACTCGAGGCGCTGGCCGAGTGCTGGCCGCAGGTGCAGACCGATGCGTGAGACGCTGATTCTGTTGCCGGGCTGGGGCCTGAACGGCGCTGTACTGCAACCGCTGGCCGAGGCGCTGGGTAGCAATATGCAGGTGCAGGTGCCGGCCCTGCCGCGACTGGGCAGTGCGGCGGCGGCCGATTGGCTCGACGAGCTGGATACGCGCTTGCCACATGACTGCTGGCTGGCCGGCTGGTCGCTTGGCGGCATGTTGGCGACTGCCCTGGCTGCACGTCGTGGCAAGCGCTGCCGTGGCCTGATCACCCTGGCCAGCAACGCCTGTTTCGTCGCCAGCGATGCCTGGCCGACGGCAATGTCGGCGCAGACTTACGCAGCCTTCTATGAGGGTTGCCAGGAGAACGCCGACGCGACCCTCAAGCGCTTCGCCATGCTCTGTGCCCAGGGCTGCGCCGACACACGCGGTCTGGCGCGACTGTTGCAGACCAATCTGTTGGCCAATGAGCCCTCGCTACTGGCCGGACTGCAGGTGCTGGCGACGCTGGATAACCGTGCCGCGCTCGCCGCCCTCACCGGGCCGCAGCTGCACCTGCTGGCTGAGCAGGACGCCCTGGTGCCGGCCGCCGCCGCCGATGACCTGCTGGCGCTGCTACCAGCCGGTGAGGTGGACGTGCTGGAGGGCTGCGGCCACGCCTTCGTGCTGGAACAGCCGCAGGCCTTGGCGGCGCTGCTGCTCGAGTTTATCCGCGAGGCCAACGATGGCGACTCGTAGGAGGCTGGCTTGCTGCCGCGAACTGCCGCAATCCTCTGGTGCACATGGCGCACCCTACGTCGAGGCGCCGCACACTCGCTTCCCTGGGATGCCGAGCGCTCGTAGGGTGCGCGGTGCGCACCCGCTGCAGACATCCTATGGTGCGCAGGGCATATCCTGCGGGGGCGGCTTGTGAGCGAGTACGCCCAGCCCGGCGGCCTGCCGGACAAGCGCCAGGTCGCCGCGTCCTTTTCCCGCGCGGCAGAAAGCTACGATGCAGTGGCCGAACTGCAGCGCAGCGTCGGCACGCAACTGCTGGCGCGTTTGCCGGCCTCGCTGCAGCCGCGTCGTTGGCTGGACCTGGGTTGCGGCACGGGCTATTTCACCCGCGTCCTGGGCGAGCGTCATGCACAAGGCGAAGGGCTGGCTATGGATATCGCCGAAGGCATGCTGCGCCATGCTCGCCCGCAGGGCGGTGCGGCACATTTCATCGCTGGCGATGCCGAGGCTCTGCCGCTGCAAAGCGACAGCGTCGACCTGCTGTTCTCCAGCCTGGCGCTGCAATGGTGTGCCGATTTCCCGTGCGTGCTGAGCGAAGCGCAGCGGGTGTTGCGTCCCGGTGGTGTGCTGGCGTTTTCCAGCCTGTGCGTCGGCACCCTGCAGGAGCTGCGTGACAGCTGGCTGGCGGTCGACGGCCTGGTCCACGTCAATCGTTTTCGCCGCTTCGAGGATTACCAGCAGATATGTGCGGCCAGCAACCTGCATCCGCTGACACTGCAGCGTCAGGCCGAGGTGCTGCACTTCGCGGATCTGCGCAGCTTGACCACCTCGCTCAAGGATATCGGCGCGCACAACCTCAATCCAGGGCGTCCAGGCGGGTTGACCGGGCGCTCACGCATTCGCGCGCTGATCGAGGCCTACGAGCGTTTTCGTCAGCCGCAAGGGCTGCCGGCGACCTATCAGGTGGTGTACGGCGTGCTGCAGAAACCTTCAAAGACATGAGCTTCGCTCGCCAACACGCTTCGCGAGCAGCGCTCGCTCCAACGGGGATCAGATGACTCAAGCCTACTTCGTCACTGGAACGGACACCGAAATCGGCAAGACCACCATCGCCGCTGGCCTGCTCCATGCGGCGCGTCTGCAGGGGCTGAGCACCGCAGCGGCCAAGCCGGTCGCTTCCGGTTGCATGCGAACTGCCGACGGCTTGCGCAACGAAGATGCGCTGGCCTTGCTCGCCCAGTGCTCGTTGCCGCTGCGCTATGAGGAGGTCAACCCGCTGGCCTTCGAACCGGCCATTGCCCCGCATCTGGCAGCCCGTGAGGTAGGCGTCAAACTGGATGTTGCCAGCCTGCTGCCGCCGGTACGGGCGATTCTGGCCAAGGGCGCGGACTTCTCGCTGGTGGAGGGCGCGGGTGGTTGGCGTGTGCCGCTGGCCGGCGAGGAAAGCCTGTCGGACCTGGCCGTGGCGCTGGGTATCCCGGTGATTCTGGTGGTGGGTGTGCGCCTGGGTTGCATCAACCATGCACTGCTCAGTGCCGAAGCCATCGAGCGGGACGGGCTCAGGCTGGCCGGCTGGGTGGCCAATATCGTCGAGCCGAAGACCTCACGCCTGGAGGAGAATCTCGCCACCCTCAGCGAGCGGCTACCAGCGCCGTGCCTGGGGCGGGTGCCGCACCTGGGCAAAGCGACGGCCGCAGCAGTAGCGGAACACCTCAATCTCGAGTTGTTGGCAGACTGGTAATAAACAGTAAAGTGACCATAGCCTTTTGCCTGTACGTTTTTTAGCCGTTTTCTGCTTCAATACTCGTCATTAGGTTCTACATCCCTCAGGGGGCTGCCGATGGAAATCTCCGCCAACGCATTCAATTCGGGTTTGAACGGTATTCAGGCCGGGCAACGCCGTGTCGAACAGGCAGCCGCTGGTATCGCCAGCAACACCATCAACCCTTCTCAGCAGGCCACCCAGACCGCGCCGCAGAATCAGGTCAACCCGAGCTCAGAGATTTCCGAGCGCAGCCGTCCCGATCTGACTGAAAGCCTCGTCGCACTGCGTGTCGGTGAAAACGAAGTGCGCGCCAATGCGCGTGTCGTCGACACGGCTGACGAGGTCCTGGGCACCTTGATCGATACCCGCGCTTAAGTCGTCTCACCGCGGCCGCGCGGATGCGGCCAGCAGCGGGGCAGGAGGGCGCTCATGCAGATCGGCAGTAGCCTGCCACCTTTCACTCCCGCGCCGTCCGCCAGTTCGGCGAGACCGTTGTCGTCCGATGTTTCCCCTGATATTGCCCGTGCCGACCAGGCGCCTGTCGCCGCGCCACAGGAGCAGCAGGCCGACTCCGCTGCCTCCGGCCGAGAAGAGGCGGATCGCGATACCAACTCATCGACGCGCGCAGGCGAGCCCGAGCCAAGCCCTCAGGAGCAGCGCCAGCAGCAGCTGG
The DNA here is from genome assembly GCF_015712105.2 of Pseudomonas chaetocerotis. NCBI lineage: Bacteria > Pseudomonadati > Pseudomonadota > Gammaproteobacteria > Pseudomonadales > Pseudomonadaceae > Pseudomonas > Pseudomonas chaetocerotis. Next base: position 143,054 of record NZ_JACFYX020000006.1, on the reverse strand, counting down.
AAATCGCCGAGCTTGTGCAACGTGACCGCGAGGTGCGCACCCACGAGCAGGCGCACGCTGCCGTGGGCGGGCAATACGCCGGTGCGCCCACCTATAGCTTCAAGCGCGGCCCCGATGGGCAGCGTTACGCCGTCTCGGGCGAAGTCAGCATCGACACCGCTCCCGTTCCCAATGATCCCGAAGCGACGTTGCGCAAGATGGAAATCGTCCTGCGCGCAGCACTCGCGCCCATCGAACCTTCCCCGCAGGACCTGCGTGTAGCTGCTCTGGCTCAGGCGCAGGCGGCGCAGGCGCGCGTCGAACTGGCCGAGCAGCGGCGCGAAGAAGCCATCAGCGCCGTCGAACAGCGCAAGGCGCGTGACCAAGCCAGGCAAGTGGATGAGCAGCCCACCGAGCAGTCGCAGCAGGCTCTGCCACCAGCGCCTAATCTTGATCTGTATCGGCGTCTGGGCGAGTTGCCGGCGCCGGAGCCTCGCATCGATCTGGTCGCGTAGTCGGCCGATTGGCAGCGCTTGACAAGGGGTTGGCGTAAACGTATGTTTCAAACGCCTGTTTGATTGCTTCGGCCGCAGCCTCGCGGCCAGGCAGCCGGGAGTGATCCCGAGAGCGACCGCCAAGACGGTCACCCCAACTACTAGGAATCCACCGCAGAGGTTTACCGTTATGCCTGACTACAAGGCCCCCTTGCGTGACATTCGTTTCGTTCGTGACGAGCTGCTGGGTTATGAAGCGCACTACCAGAGCCTGCCTGGCTGCCAGGACGCCACTCCGGACATGGTCGATGCCATCCTCGAAGAAGGCGCCAAGTTCTGCGAGCAGGTGCTGTCGCCGCTGAACCGTGTGGGTGACACCGAGGGTTGCACCTGGAGCGAATCCGGCGTGAAAACCCCGACCGGCTTCAAAGAGGCCTATCAGCAGTTCGTCGAAGGCGGCTGGCCGAGCCTGGCGCATGACGTCGAGCACGGCGGCCAGGGTCTGCCTGAGTCGCTTGGCCTGGCCATCAGCGAAATGGTCGGTTCGGCCAACTGGTCTTGGGGCATGTACCCGGGCCTGAGCCATGGCGCGATGAACACCATCGGCGCTCACGGCACCGACGAGCAGAAGCACACCTACCTGACCAAACTGGTTTCCGGCGAGTGGACCGGCACCATGTGCCTGACCGAGCCGCATTGCGGCACCGATCTGGGCATGCTGCGTACCAAGGCCGAACCGCAGGCCGACGGCAGCTACAAGGTCTCCGGTACCAAGATCTTCATTTCCGCTGGTGAGCACGACATGGCCGACAACATCGTCCATATCGTTCTGGCCCGCCTGCCCGATGCACCGGCCGGTACCAAAGGTATCTCACTGTTCATCGTGCCGAAGTTCCTGCCCAACGCAGAGGGCGGCGTAGGCGAGCGCAACGCCGTTTCCTGTGGCTCCATCGAGCACAAGATGGGTATCCATGGCAACGCTACCTGCGTGATGAACTTCGATGGCGCCACCGGCTACCTGATTGGCCCGGCCAACAAGGGCCTGAACTGCATGTTCACCTTCATGAACACCGCTCGTCTGGGTACCGCGCTGCAAGGCCTGGCCCATGCCGAAGTCGGCTTCCAGGGTGGCATCAAGTACGCTCGCGAGCGTCTGCAGATGCGTTCGCTGACTGGCCCGAAAGCGCCGGAAAAAGCTGCTGACCCGATCATCGTGCATCCAGACGTGCGTCGCATGCTGCTGACCATGAAGGCGTTCGCCGAAGGCAACCGCGCCATGGTCTACTTCACCGCCAAGCAGGTGGACATCGTCCAGCACAGCCAGGACGAAGAAGAGAAGAAAGCCGCTGACGAACTGCTGGCTTTCCTGACGCCGATCGCCAAGGCTTTCATGACCGAAGTGGGCTTCGAAGCCGCTTCCCACGGCATGCAGATCTACGGTGGCCACGGTTTCATCAGCGAGTGGGGCATGGAGCAGAACCTGCGCGACTGCCGCATCTCGATGATGTACGAAGGCACCACTGGCGTTCAGGCGCTTGACCTGCTGGGCCGCAAGGTGCTGATGACTCAGGGCGGCGCTCTGAAGAACTTCACCAAGATCGTGCACAAGTTCTGCCAGGCCAACGAAGGCAACGATTCCGTCAAGGAATTCGTCGAGCCGCTGGCCAAGCTGAACAAGGAGTGGGGCGACATCACCATGAAGATCGGCATGGCCGCGATGAAAGATCGCGAAGAAGTCGGCGCCGCCTCCGTGGACTACCTGATGTACTCCGGCTACGCCTGCCTGGCCTACTTCTGGGCCGACATGGCGCGTCTGGCTGCCGAGAAGCTGGCTGCCGGTACTGACGACGAGGCCTTCTACAAGGCCAAGCTGCAGACCGCTCGCTTCTACTTCGCGCGCATCCTGCCGCGCACCCGTACGCATGTCGAAGCCATGCTGTCTGGCGCCAGCAACCTGATGGACATGGAAGAAGAGCACTTCGCGCTCGGCTTCTGAGTCCGATTCGGGTGAAGAGCAACGCCGTCCCTCGGGGCGGCGTTGTCGTTTCTGTGCCGGACACTGAAGGGAATGTCGCATCCTGTCGCTGTGTTAAGCAGTCGAAGCAGGCAGAATGCCTTCATTCTCCGCTCAGGATGCCAGCGTGATCCACACGGCCAATTTGCGCCTCAGCCATTTCTTCTCATCACTGCCCTTGCTGGTCGGCGGGATGGTGGCTGCTCTGCTGCCGGCGCTGAGCGAGTTCTTCATTTCCCTGTTCAATGTATTGCCGACACTGCTTTTACTGCTCGGTGGTGCGTTCTGCCTGGTCTATGGACGTCAGCGGGAAGTTTTCCTACTGCTGGCGCTGTATGTCGGCTACTTCCTGCTGGATATCCAGGTCGATCACTTCCGTGACAACGGTCAGGTACGGGGCGACGCGGCTCTGGTCTTCCACCTGATCTGCCTGTTGCTACCGCTGCTCTATGCCCTCTACGGCTGCTGGGAGGAACGCTCGCACCTGGCGCAGGACATGTTCGCCCGCGCCTTGGTGCTGCTGGCGGTCAGCGCGGTGGCCTTCGGCCTGGCGCGCCGTTATCCACAGGGTATTGCCGACTGGCTGGCACAGATTCACTGGCCGTCGCTGCATGGCGCCTGGATGAATCTGGCGCAACTGGTCTATCTGGCGTTCCTGCTCGCTTTCATCGCTCTGTCAGTGCAGTACCTGCGCAAGCCCAGGCCGCTGCATGCGGCGCAATGGGTGGGGTTGTGCGGTCTGCTGTGGATGTTGCCGCAGGTGTTCATCCTGGCCAACGCGTTGCAGGTGATGATCAGCATGGTGATGCTCATGCTGGTGGCTGCCGTGGCGCATGAGGCCTACCAGATGGCCTTCCGTGACGAGCTCACCGGGCTGCCTGGTCGGCGTGCGCTCAACGAGCGCCTGCAGCGCCTGGGGCGTGATTATGTGATCGCCATGGTCGATGTCGACCATTTCAAGAAATTCAACGATACCCACGGCCATGATGTAGGGGATCAGGTGCTGCGTCTGGTCGCCGGTCAGCTGCGTAAGGTTGGCGGTGGCGGCAAGGCCTATCGCTATGGCGGTGAGGAGTTCACTTTGCTGTTTCCCGGCAAGAGCGTGGAGCAATCCATACCGCACATCGAGGCAGTGCGTTTGGCCATCGAGCAGTACCGCATGCTACTGCGCGACTCGCAAAGTCGCCCGCGCGATGATCGGCAGGGCAAGCAGCGCCGGGCCGGCAAGGCTGCCAGTGAGGTGTCGGTCACCGTGAGCATGGGCGTCGCCGAGCGTCAGGCCGAGCAGCGCACGCCGCAGGAAGTGATCAAGGAGGCGGACAAGGCGCTTTACAGCGCCAAGGCCGCAGGACGCAATTGCATCCGTAGCGCCGGACTGCGTCGCGGGGCCGTTAAGCTGGCCTCCGGGAGTGAATAACGGCGCTGGCAGACGAGCGGTCGGCAGGGGCTTTCCCTGTTCTCGGTCAATCAGATAGTTGGTGACCTGGCGTGAACTATTGGTCACAACAAGACCCTATGTGTCTATAAAGTTGTTCAAGTAAACTCGCTCCTCTCACGTAAGTCCGTTTTTGAGGATGTGTCATGGCCGATTACAAAGCCCCCTTGCGCGACATGCGCTTCGTGCTCAATGAAGTATTCGAAGTCTCCAAGCTCTGGGCCGAGCTACCGGCCCTGGCCGAGGTGGTCGATGCCGATACCGCCAGCGCCATCCTGGAAGAAGCTGGCAAGGTCACCGCCGGCAGCATCGCCCCGCTGAACCGCAGCGGTGACGAAGAAGGCTGCTCCTGGGACAACGGCGCGGTGAAAACCCCGACCGGTTTCCCCGAGGCCTACCAGACCTACGCCGAGGGTGGCTGGGTCGGTGTTGGCGGTTCGCCGGAGTTCGGCGGTATGGGCATGCCCAAGGTGATCGGCGCCCAGGTCGAGGAAATGGTCAATTCGGCCAACCTGTCCTTCGGCCTGTACCCGATGCTGACCGCCGGCGCCTGCCTGTCGATCCTCAACCACGCCAGCGAAGAGCTGAAGCAGCAGTACCTGCCGAACATGTACGCCGGTGTCTGGGCTGGCTCGATGTGCCTGACCGAGCCGCACGCCGGCACCGACCTCGGCATCATCCGTACCAAGGCCGAACCTCAGGCAGATGGCAGCTACAAGATCAGCGGCACCAAGATCTTCATCACTGGTGGCGAGCACGACCTGACCGAAAACATCATCCACCTGGTGCTGGCCAAGCTGCCGGACGCGCCGGCGGGCCCGAAAGGCATTTCGCTGTTCATCGTGCCCAAGGTCATGGTCAATGCTGACGGCTCCCTCGGTGAGAAAAATGCGCTGGGCTGCGGCTCCATCGAGCACAAGATGGGCATCAAGGCCTCGGCCACCTGCGTGATGAACTTCGACGGCGCCACCGGTTACCTGGTCGGCGAAGTGAACAAGGGCCTCAACGCCATGTTCACCATGATGAACTACGAGCGCCTGGGCGTCGGCATCCAGGGCCTTGCCCTGGGCGAGCGCAGTTACCAGAGCGCCATCGAATACGCCCGCGAGCGGCTCCAGAGCCGCGCGCCGACCGGCCCGGTGGCCAAGGACAAAGCGGCCGACCCGATCATCGTGCACCCAGACGTGCGCCGCATGCTGCTGACCATGAAGGCGCTGAACGAGGGTGGCCGTGCCTTCTCCAGCTATGTCGCCATGCAACTGGACACCGCCAAGTACAGCGAGGACAAGGAGACCGCCAAGCGCGCCGATGAGCTGGTGGCGCTTCTGACCCCGGTGGCCAAGGCCTTCCTCACCGACATGGCGCTGGAAACCACCGTGCATGGCCAGCAGATCTTCGGTGGCCACGGCTTCATCCGCGAGTGGGGTCAGGAGCAGCTGGTTCGCGACTGCCGCATCACCCAGATCTACGAAGGCACCAACGGCATTCAGTCGCTGGACCTGATGGGGCGCAAGATCGTTGGCAGCGGTGGCAGCTTCTACAGGCATCTGGCTGACGAGATCAAAGGCTTCATCGCTGCGGCCGATGCCAATCTCGACGAGTTCACCAAGCCACTGGCAGCCGCCGTGCAGAACCTTGATGAGTTGACTGCCTGGGTACTGGATCGTGCGAAGAACAACCCCAACGAGATCGGAGCGGCCTCGGTGGAGTACCTGCAGGTATTCGGCTACACCGCCTATGCCTACATGTGGGCCTTGATGGCACGTGCTGCGCTGGGCAAGGAAGGGCAGGACGAGTTCTACGCCAGCAAGCTGGGTACCGCGCGCTTCTACTTCGCTCGCCTACTGCCGCGCATTCATTCGCTGAGTGCGTCGGTCAAGGCCGGTAGCGAGTCGCTGTATCTGCTGGACGCCGCGCAGTTCTGACATTCAGTCGCGTTCAATGAAAGCCCCGGCCAGCGTGCCGGGGTTTTTCATTTCAGGAAGTGCACCGATTCAGCCTGGCCACGTAGAGCAGTGCGGGGCGCTGCGCATGCAGGTGCAACTGGCCGGGCTCGTTCTCGATCAGCAGGCCATTGCCCGCTGCGAGGTGGTGCATCGCGCCGCCTGCATTCACTTCGACTGCGCTCAGGGCAGCATTCCACAGCAGCAGTACCGCTGCATCGTTCTCCAGCCCCTGCGTTCCCTGCCATTTCATCACCTGCAACTCATGCTTCCAAACATCGCGTCGAGTCATCAGGTTGAGATCGGTGATCGGGCCGTCCAGCAACTGGGCGCTGATCGCCTCTTCGCCGTCGAACACCGCTGTGGCGCCACCGCTGAGCAGTATTTCGCGCTGCCCGTCGGCGCGTTGCAGGCATACGCCGTTACCGGCGAGCACGGCCAGGCTGCGGTCGATGCTCGGGAAGCTGGAAAAGGCACCATCCACCTCAACCTGAGCCGTGCTGATTCGCCAGGCGAAATCCTCCAGGCCTGCATCCGCTGGCGAAATGGCCAATTCCACGGTGGAACCGCCACCGTTCTTCCAGGGCATCGCGCGGGCGGTTGCGGGGTCGAGCAGGATGCAGGGCATGATCACTCCAAATGTATATACATGGTGGCGAGGCGACAAACGGTTCCGATCACAAGGTCGGCGAAGGTGTCTCCAGACAGAGGCCGGCAGCACTCTGTTCAGGGTATCAAACCTTACTGCACATGCCTTGTCTGGTCTTGTGATCACAAGGTCAGGTTGCTGCTCTCGGCTTGACGCCGATTCGATCCACTCATATTGTATATACAAATAAAGCCGGGAGAACCCCATGCCGATGCATTCCACCTCGAAACAGCTCTGGCGCGATGTGCAGGTCTTCGATGGCCTGGCGCAACTTGACGAGGCAATGAACGTGTTGGTCGAGGACGGTCGCATTGCCGGCCTGTGGCCGTCGCGCACCTTCGACGAGGCGCTAGCTCAAGGCGCGGCCTGCGCCGGGCGCGGCGGCGTCATGACCCCCGGCCTGGTCGACTGCCACACCCATTTGGTGTACGCCGGCAACCGTGCCGGTGAGTTCGAGCAGCGCCTGGAAGGCGTCAGCTACGAAACCATCGCCCGCAATGGCGGCGGCATTCTCAGCAGCGTGCGCGCCACTCGTGCAGCGAGCGAGGACGAACTGATCGCCGCCAGCCTGACGCGTCTCGATACGCTGCTGGCCGATGGTGTGACCACGCTGGAGATCAAGTCCGGCTACGGCCTGACCGTTGCCGATGAACTGAAGATGCTGCGCGTGGCCCGCCGCCTCGGTGAGCTGCGCCCGGTGCGGGTGCTCACCACGCTGCTCGGTGCCCATGCCCTGCCGCCGGAATATGCCGGCCGTGCCGACGATTACGTAAGTCTGGTCTGTGACGAGATGATTCCGGCTGCTGCCCGTGAACGGCTCGCCGATGCCGTGGATGTGTTCTGCGAAGGCATCGGCTTTTCCCCGGCGCAGTGCGAGCGCATCTATCAGGCGGCCAAGGCCCATGGCCTGGCGATCAAAGCGCATGTCGAGCAGCTGTCCAATTTGGGTGGCAGCGCCCTGGCCGCACGTTACGGTGCGCTGTCGGCCGACCATATCGAATACCTGGACGAGGCCGGCGTGCGCGCCATGGCCGCGGCCGGCACCGTTGCCGTGCTGCTGCCCGGCGCCTTCCACGTGCTGCGTGAAACCCAACTGCCGCCCATCGAGCTGCTGCGTCAGTACGGCGTGCCGATGGCCGTGGCCAGCGACGCCAACCCCGGCACCTCGCCGATCTGCATGCCCACGCTGATGGCCAACCTGGCCTGCACGCTGTTCCGTCTGACCCCGCGCGAGGCCCTGGCCGGTATGACCGCCCATGGCGCTCGCGCCCTCGGCCTGCCCGAGTTGGGCCGCATCGTCGTCGGCGCTCCGGCGGATCTGTGCCTGTGGGATATCCAGCAACCGGCCGAACTGGCCTACGCGGTGCAGGCCGGGCGCCTGCGTCAGCGCGTGTTCAACGGAGCCACTACTCATGCTCGCTGATCGTCACAGCATGGCCGCCTGGAGCGGTCGTACCGACCCGGAAAGCGACAGCGCGCGCTGGCACCAGCGCATCCGCGCACTCACTGAAGACAGTCAGCCGGGCCTGGCTCTGCTCGGCTTCGCCTGCGACGAGGGTGTGCGCCGCAACCATGGCCGCGTCGGTGCTGCCGCTGCGCCGCAAAGCGTACGCAAGGCGCTGGCCAACCTGGCCTGGCACCGTCAGGCGCCGGCCTATGACGCCGGTGACGTGACCTGCGAGGACGGCGATATGGAAGCAGCACAGGCACGCCTCGGTCGCAATGTCTGCGCGCTTCTGGATGCCGGCCACCTGCCCGTGGTGATCGGAGGCGGTCATGAGGTGGCCTTCGGTAGCTGGTCGGGACTGGCCGAACACCTGAGCGGGCAGGCCGCCCCGCGTATCGGTATTGTCAACTTCGACGCCCATTTCGACCTGCGCGACCCGGCCCATGTGCATTCCTCCGGTACCCCTTTCGCACAGATCGCCGAACAGTGCGCGGCGCGCGGCTGGCCGTTCCGCTATGCCTGTCTGGGCGTCAGCCGCGCCAGCAACACCCGCGCGCTGTTCGCTCGCGCCGCCGAACTGGACGTGCTGGTGCGTGAGGATCATGAGATTCGTGAATCGACCCTGGAGAGCATCGGCGCCGATCTGGACGCTTTCGCTGCCAATTGCGACGCGCTCTACCTGACCCTCGACATCGACGTGTTGCCGGCCTGCGAGGCGCCCGGCGTCAGTGCCCCGGCGGCGCGCGGGGTGCGTCTGGAACTGCTCGAACCCCTGCTCGAACGGCTCAAGGCCAGCGGCAAGCTGCGCCTGGCCGACCTGGCCGAGATCAATCCCGAATACGACATCGACAACCGCACCGCCAAGGTGGCGGCGCGGCTGATTCATCTGCTCAGCCTCTGAGCACCGAACAACAAGAGGAAAACGCTGTGACCACCAAGTACCGCGATATCGAAATCCGCGCCCCGCGCGGCAATACGCTCACCGCCAAAAGCTGGCTGACCGAAGCGCCGCTGCGCATGCTGATGAACAACCTCGACCCGGACGTGGCCGAGAACCCCAAGGAGCTGGTGGTGTATGGCGGTATCGGCCGCGCCGCGCGCAACTGGGAGTGCTATGACAAGATCGTCGAGAGCCTGACCAACCTGAATGACGACGAGACCCTGCTGGTGCAATCCGGCAAGCCGGTCGGCGTGTTCAAGACCCATAGCAACGCCCCGCGCGTGCTGATCGCCAACTCCAACCTGGTGCCACACTGGGCGAGCTGGGAGCACTTCAACGAGCTGGATGCCAAGGGCCTGGCCATGTACGGCCAGATGACCGCCGGCAGCTGGATCTACATCGGCAGCCAGGGCATCGTCCAGGGCACCTACGAAACCTTCGTCGAAGCCGGTCGCCAGCACTACGCCGGCAACCTCAAGGGCCGCTGGGTGCTCACCGCCGGCCTCGGTGGCATGGGTGGCGCCCAGCCGCTGGCCGCGACCCTGGCTGGTGCCTGCTCGCTGAACATCGAGTGCCAGCAGACCAGCATCGACTTCCGCCTGCGCAGCCGTTACGTCGACGAACAGGCCACTGATCTGGACGACGCCCTGGCGCGTATCGCCCAGTACACCGGCGAAGGCAAGGCCATCTCCATCGCTCTGCTGGGCAACGCCGCCGAGATCCTGCCGGAGCTGGTACGCCGTGGCGTGCGCCCGGACATGGTCACCGACCAGACCAGTGCCCACGACCCGCTCAATGGCTACCTGCCGATCGGCTGGACCTGGGCCGAATACAAGGATCGTGCAGCCACCGATCCGGCTGGCGTGGTCAAGGCCGCCAAGCAGTCCATGGCCGTGCATGTGCAGGCCATGCTCGACTTCCAGAAGATGGGCGTGCCGACCTTCGACTACGGCAACAACATCCGCCAGATGGCCAAGGAAGAGGGCGTGAGCAATGCCTTCGATTTCCCCGGCTTCGTCCCGGCCTACATCCGCCCGCTGTTCTGCCGCGGCATCGGCCCGTTCCGCTGGGCGGCGCTGTCCGGCAACCCCGAGGACATCTACAAGACCGACGCCAAGGTCAAGGAACTGATCCCGGACGACGCCCACCTGCACCGCTGGCTGGACATGGCCCGCGAGCGCATTTCCTTCCAAGGTCTGCCGGCGCGTATCTGCTGGGTCGGCCTGGGCCAGCGCGCCAAGCTCGGCCTGGCGTTCAATGAGATGGTGCGCTCGGGTGAGCTGAGTGCGCCCATCGTCATCGGCCGCGACCACCTCGACAGCGGCTCGGTAGCCAGCCCCAACCGCGAGACCGAGGCCATGCAGGACGGCTCCGATGCCGTGTCCGACTGGCCGCTGCTCAACGCCCTGCTCAACACCGCCAGCGGCGCCACCTGGGTGTCCTTGCACCATGGCGGTGGCGTGGGCATGAGCTTCTCCCAGCATTCGGGTATGGTCATCGTCTGCGATGGCACCGACGAAGCTGCCGCGCGTATCGCCCGCGTGCTGACCAACGACCCGGGCACCGGCGTGATGCGTCACGCTGACGCCGGTTACCAGATCGCCATTGATTGTGCCCGCGAGCAGGGCTTGAACCTGCCGATGATTGGCAAAGGAGAATGAACGTGACAGCCCTGAATCTGCGTCCTGGTCACCTGACCTTGGCCGACCTGCGCGCCGCCTACCAGGCACCCGTGCACCTGACCCTGGACCCCGCCGCCCATGAGGCTATCGAGGCCAGCGTTGCCTGCGTCAACCAGATCATCGCCGAGGGCCGCACCGCCTACGGCATCAACACCGGTTTCGGCCTGCTGGCCTCGACCCGCATCGCCAACGACGACCTGGAAAAGCTGCAGCGTTCGCTCGTGCTATCGCATGCCGCCGGCATCGGCCAGCCGCTCGACGATGCCATGGTGCGCCTGATCATGCTGCTGAAGATCAACAGCCTGGCGCGCGGTTTCTCCGGCATCCGCCGCAAGGTGATCGACGCGCTGATCGCCCTGGTCAACGCCGAGGTCTACCCGCACATTCCGTTAAAAGGCTCAGTGGGGGCATCCGGCGACCTGGCGCCTCTGGCACACATGTCGCTGGTGCTGCTTGGCGAAAGCCAGGCGCGCCATAACGGCCAGTGGCTGCCGGCCACCGAGGCGCTGGCCATCGCCGGCCTGGAGCCGATGACCCTCGCCGCCAAGGAGGGCCTGGCCCTGCTCAACGGCACCCAGGTTTCCACGGCGTATGCCCTGCGCGGGCTGTTCGAGGCCGAAGACCTGTACGCCGCCGCCAGCGTCTGCGGCGCGCTGAGCGTCGAGGCGCTGCTAGGCTCGCGCTCGCCTTTCGATGCACGCATTCATGCTGCCCGTGGTCAGCGCGGGCAGATCGACGCGGCGGCGGCGTTCCGTCAACTGCTCGGCGACAGCAGTGAGATCGGCCGCTCCCACGCCGACTGCGACAAGGTACAGGACCCGTATTCGCTGCGCTGCCAGCCGCAGGTCATGGGCGCTTGCCTGACCCAGCTGCGTCAGGCAGCAGAAGTGCTCGGTGTCGAGGCCAACGCCGTGTCGGACAACCCGCTGGTGTTCGCCGCCGAAGGCGAGGTGATTTCCGGTGGCAACTTCCACGCCGAGCCGGTGGCCATGGCCGCCGACAATATCGCCCTGGCCATCGCCGAGATCGGCTCGCTGTCCGAGCGCCGTGTATCGCTGATGATGGACAAGCACATGTCGCAACTGCCGCCGTTCCTGGTGGCCAATGGCGGCGTGAATTCCGGCTTCATGATCGCCCAAGTCACCGCTGCGGCCCTGGCCAGCGAGAACAAGGCACTGTCTCACCCGCACAGCGTCGACAGTCTGCCGACTTCGGCCAACCAGGAAGACCACGTTTCCATGGCTCCGGCTGCCGGCAAGCGCCTGTGGGACATGGCCGCCAACACCCGTGGCGTGCTTGCCGTGGAATGGCTCGGCGCCTGCCAGGGCCTGGATTTCCGTGAAGGGCTAAAGAGCACGCCGGCGCTGGAGCAGGCGCGTCAGGCGCTGCGCGCCAAGGTGCCGTATTACGTCGAAGACCGCTTCTTTGCCCCCGACATCGCCGCCGCCGATGCACTGCTCGCCGAGCGCGTGCTGACGCCGCTGCTGCCGGCCGGCATGTTGCCTTCGGTAGGCTGAGCCGCAATCCGGGAGCCTGGTTTCGGGGCTCCTGGATTTCATCCGGGCAACGGCGCTGGGAGCGGAGTGGTTCGCTCCGCTATCATCCGCGCACCTGGCATTTCCAAGGAGCAGTCGTGACCAGTCCCACCCCGCGCTACAAGGCAATCGAGGATTTTCTCCTCGAGCGCATTCACGGCGGTGCCTATCCGGTCAATCATCAGATTCCGCCCGAGGAACAGCTGGCGCGCGACTTCGCCGTCAGCCGCATGACTGCCAACAAGGCGATCCAGAATCTGGTGCAGAAAGGCTACCTGGTGCGTCAGGCTGGGCTTGGCACCTTCGTTACCGACCGCAAGGCCGAGTCGCCGCTGCACGAGGTGATGAACATCGCCAGCGAAGTGCGTGGTCGCGGCCATGCCTACAGCAATACGGTGGTGCGTTGCGAAGCTATCGCCGCCGATGATGAGGTGGCCCTGCGTCTGGGGCTGCGCCTGGGCGGGGAGGTGTTTCACAGCATCCTCGTGCACCTGCAGGACGATCTGCCGATCCAGCTCGAGGATCGCTTCGTCAACCCGCGCTGGGTGCCGCACTACCTGCAGAGCGACTTCAGCCAGGTCACGCCCAACGAAGTGCTGGTTGCCAGCTGCCCGATCTCGGATGTCGAGCATGTGGTCGAAGCGGTGCTGGTGGATGCACGCACGGCCGACCTGCTGCAGATCGACCCGGCCATGCCTTGCCTGAGTGTGATTCGCCGCACCTGGTCGGACGATCACCTGATCAGCTATGCACGGCTGATCCATCCCGGTGACCGCTATAAGCTGCGTTCGCTTCATAAACGCGGGGGGTAGGCTGCGCGCGATTTGCAGGGTGCGCTGTAGTTCAGCAGACAGAGTCGGTGCGCACAGCGCACCCTACGGAGCGGCGATATCGAAAGCAGCGAGACCTCACTCGGCGATTAGTTGATCGACCAATGATGGCTCGTCGATAAAGCGATTGCGTGTGCCCTGCAGCACCTCGATCTTGTCGTTGCGGGCCTTTTCCTCGGCATCCGGCGGGTCCATGCGGTTCCAGGTCTTGTACATCGGCACCAGGCCGACTATGGGCAGGTCGTACTCGACATGCATGTAGAAGATCGCTCTGGCGATGTTGCCCTTGGCTTCGTCACGCGGCTCCACCAGTTGGAAGCTGGTTTTCATGTCGCAGCCGATGTTGGCGAACTTGCTCGGTACATCGTCGGCCAGTTCGGCGAACTGGGCGTTGCGTCGTGCCAGCTCCACGCGGCTGAGCGCCGGGTAGTAGTTATGCAGGTCGGAGGAAATGTACGGATAGCGCGGGTTCATGATGGTGCATTGGCGGTCGGTGACGCAGCGCATCGCACTCTTGAGCTGCTTGCTGCTGTAGATCGGGCTGGCTGTCAGGGTGCCGCTTTCGCGGGCGAAGGTCTGGCCGCAATAGAGCGTGGTGCCGCCATTACCGTAGAGATCCTGCCAGAACGCCTGATCGATGGCCTGTTTGACATCGCCCAGTTGGCTCTGGCCATTGGCCAGGGAGAACGTGCTGATGCAGGTTGCCAGGCAACCTAGAAGCAAGGTGACTGCGCGCATACTCTAGCCCCAGTGACCACCGTTGTCGGAGTCTGTTGTTTTTGTAGGACAAGATGGAGTCTAGCAAGACGCACGTCGCAAAAAACATGACTAAATGCTTTCTCCCAACCCAGGACCGCCACAGCAAAGTCGAGCGGCTGAAAGAGGGAGAGCTCGTGTAAGCCATTGCTTACACGATGTCACGATTTTTGCCACTGTCGATCGATCAGGTACGAGCGTACTATGCCGCTTATGGATTCAGCGCAGGAAGCGCCTAGACGAACAAGGACACGCTGGACAGCCGCCAGGATGGTGAGCAGATCAAGGACGTCAGGACTACAGTCTGCAAGGCCCCGCGAACGCGGGGTTTTCTTTTTTTGGGCGTTCGCCCATTCCCACCAAGTTCCCCCGTCGGGTGCGCCGCGCGCACCGATGCCCCCCAGCCATGCCGGTGCGCACAGTACACCCTGCGCGATCAGGCTGCCTGCCGCCCGGCGTTGATTTGCTCGAACCAGTCCAGCGTCTCGTCCCACAGACGCTGTGCCGCAGGGCGGAAATAACCCATATGACCGATAGTGCCCAGGCCCTCGGCTTGCGAGTCGAGCGTGCGCGCCTGGTAGGGCGCATTCACATAGGCGGCCATGAAGGCGTCGCGCGAGACGGGAGGGGCCCACAGGTCGTCCAGAGTATTGAGCGCCACCATCGGTGTGTTCACCTGGGCGAAGCGCTCGGCCAGCCCCGGCATCTGCGGGTCGTCGAAGAAGTAGCGCGGGAAGCGGCACCAGCGCTTCCACTGACGGTACACGCCCAGCGGAAGGTCCTCGCCCATGCCCAGTTTGCTCCAGGCCAGATAGCCCTTGTAGCGCGTCATCAGCGGGCCGATCACCCGCCACATGGCCAGTACGCGCACCTGCTCTGCCTTGGGCATCCAGCCGTGCCAGCCGGCGCCGGTGCCGAAAGTGTAGAAGCCGGCGACCTGATCATGATTGGGCAGCAGGCCAAAGGCGTGACCGCCGAACGAATGGCCGATCATGAACAGCGGGCGCTCGGCGTGCCGGTGCTGATCCACCGCCGCGGCCAGGTCGAGATGGGCCCAGTCGAGATACTCCATCTCGAATCCGCGCAGGCTATCTGGCCTGGATTGGCCGATGCCACGGTAGTCCAGGGTCATGGTGTTGAAGCCACGGCTGGCGGCGTGTTCGGCAAAACGGCGATAGAAACCCTGCGGCACCCCGGTTGCGCCGGCGATCAGCAACTGCGCCTGCGGTCGCTCGGCGTGATAGCGCGTGGCGGCCAACTGGTAGTCGTCGAGGGCGAGCAGTGGCAGGGTTTCGCTGCGAATGGCTGTGTTCATGCTGGCGGGGACTCCGTGCGGTGCTGGCGGGTCAGGTGGAGCAGGGTGGCAACGGCCTGTTTCAGCGGCTCGCTGCTGCCGGCGACACGTGCTTGCAGCAGACCGCCTTCGTAGAGCGCGACGAACAGGGCAGCGAGCCCCTCTGGCTGTGGGTAACCATGGCGCTGCAACTGCTGCTGCAGTGCCTGGCGAATGGCGACGAAGGCATTGGCCAGGGCTGCACGAATTTCATGATCTTGCGGACCACTTTCCAGGGCGACGGTGGCCAACGGACAGCCGCGTTCGAAGGCGCTGTCCTGCAACTGGCCAAGCGCGCTCTGCAGCCAGATAGTCAACGCATCGAGCGGATCGGACTGACGCTCGAAGAGCGTGGCGAACGCCTGCTCGGCGCGCCGGCCGACGCGTTCGATGGCGGCTACCGCCAGTTCGGTCTTGCCGTTCGGGAAGTGGTGATAGAGGCTGCCCTTGGGCGCATCGGCGGCGGCCAGCAGTTCGCTCAGTCCGACGCCGTGCAGGCCCTTGCGCTGCAGGGCATCGATCATGGCGTCGATCAGTTTGTCGCGAGTGGTCTTGGTCATGGCCTGGATTATGTAGACCGGTCGGTCTAGTTGCCAGTGTCATTCAGGTCGTAGATGAGGGCATATCGGCACAGTGGAGCGCCGCCCAGTGGGCGGCGCTAGGCATCAGGCCTGCTTGGTCACCCAGGCGGCATAGGCGTCTATGAACTTCTGCAGGAATGGCTTGATGCCGTCGCTGAGTACGCCGTTCTCGTCGAAGAAGTTGCCGGCGCCACCGAGGTAGGCTTCCGGCTGCTGCAGCACATGCACGTCGAGGAACACCAGGCACTGGCGCAGGTGATGGTTGGCACCAAAGCCACCAACGGCGCCCGGCGAGGCACTGAGCACGGCACCCGGTTTGCCGCTGAAGCCGCTCTGACCATACGGGCGCGAGCCGACATCGATGGCGTTCTTCATCGGCGCCGGGATCGAGCGGTTGTACTCGGGCGTGATGAACAGCACCGCATCGGCCGCCTTGAGCTTGCTGCGAAACGGCGCGTAGGAGGCCGGCGCGGTATCGCCGTCGGCGTCTTCGTTGTACAGCGGCAAGTCGCCGATCTCGAGGATTTCCAGGTTCAGCGAGGCGGGCGCCAGGTCGGCCAGCGCCAGGGCCAGTTTGCGGTTGATGGAGGCTTTGCGCAGGCTACCGACCAGCACGGCGACGTTGTAGGTCTTGCTCATGTGTACTCCAGAGGGTGTGGTGAGGAAGGAACAACCACTATAGACCCCGGATGTTTCAGCAGGTGCAGAGCGCAAAGGTATTCTGCGCCTCGCCGGCCGCCATGGCCTATCCAGGGCCGGGATAACGGACTTGAGCCGGGCGCCAGGACGCCAAAAAACGGGCCTGTTCAGGCCCGTGAGTTCACGCTCAAAGAGTGCTCTGGCGCTAGTCCAGGCATTGCGCAAGACCGATGGGCTCGGGCCGGAACAGCCGTGTATCCATCAGCTTCGGTTCACGCACGATGGGGGCGAAATCCATGCGAGCGAGGATGTCGCGTTGGATATCCACACCCGGCGCCACTTCGATCAGTTCCAGCCCTTCGAGGCTCAGGCGCAGCACACAACGTTCGGTGACGTAGAGCACCGGTTGGCCGCGTTCGGCGGCCAGGCGGCCGGCGAAGGTACGGTGTTCAACCTCGGTGACGAACTTGCGCAGCTCGCCGTCCTGGACGATACGCAACTGGCCATTTTCGATGCGGATGTCCTGTTTGCCAGCACTGAACGTACCGACGAACACGACCTGCTTGGCGTTCTGGCTGATGTTGATGAACCCGCCTGCACCGGCCAGGCGTGAGCCGAACCTGGACACGTTGAGGTTGCCCGCCGCATCGGCCTGGGCCAGGCCGAGAAAGGCGATATCCAGGCCGCCGCCATCATAGAAGTCGAACTGATAAGGCTGATCGAGCAAGGCGCTGTGGTTGCTCGCCGCGCCGAAGTCCAGGCCGGAGGCCGGCACGCCGCCGATCACGCCGGGCTCGGCGGTCAGGGTCAGGTGCTCGATCACACCTTCTTCGGCAGCCACTGCAGCGACACCCTCGGGCATGCCGATGCCGAGGTTGACCACCGCACCGCTTTTCAGCTCCAGTGCGGCGCGGCGGGCGATCAGCTTGCGCACGTCCAGCGGCATCGGGGTCAGGCTGTCCACCGGTACGCGGGTCTCGGCGGCGAAGGCGGGGTTGTAGGCGGTAGCGAAGGTCTGCTGGTGATTGGCCGGCTCGGCCAGCACCACGCAATCCACCAGGATGCCGGGAATCTTCACCTGGCGCGGGTTGAGCGAGCCGCGCTCGACCACCCGCTCGACCTGGGCGATGACCAGGCCGCCGCTGTTGCGCGCAGCCATGGCGATGGCCAGGCTCTCGATGGTCAGCGCCTCGCGCTCGAAACTGAGGTTGCCGTCGGTATCACTGCTGGTGGCGCGGACGATGCCCACGTTGATCGGGAAGGTTGGGTAAAACAGATAATCCTCGCCGTCGATGGGCATCAGCCGCACAAGATCGGCAGTGGTGCGCGCATTGAGTTTGCCGCCGCCATGGCGCGGATCGACGTAGGTGCCCAGGCCAACGCGTGACAGTTGGCCCGGCTTGCCAGCGGCGATGTCGCGAAACAGCTGGGAGATCACCCCCTGCGGCAGGTTGTAGGCCTCGATGCGGTTGTCCACCGCCAGCTTCTGCAGCCCTGGCACCAGGCCCCAGTGCCCACCGATCACCCGGCGCACCAGGCCTTCATGGGCCAGGTGGTTGAGGCCACGGCCCTTGCCGTCGCCCTGGCCGGCGGCATACACCAGAGTCAGGCCCTGCGGCGCCTGCTCAGTCACGAAGCGCTGCTCCAGGGCGATGGCGATCTGCTCGGCGAAACCGATGCCGACGAAGCCGCCGGTGGCCAGGTTGGCGTTGTCCGGGATGCGCGCCACGGCTTCGGCGGCGGTCATGATCTTGCTCATTGCGGGTACTCGAAAGCGATTGAACAGCACGGCATACAGAAAGCGTGGCGCCCGGGGGCGCCATGCTCGTCAGAAGCTTCCAAACAGGGTGCCCAGGGTGATGACCACCGCCAGTGCCACCATCGGGAAGGCCACGGTGTTGATGAAGATGAACTTGTACGACTCGCGGTGGGTGAGCTTGCAGATCGCCAGCAGCGAGATCACCGCGCCGTTGTGCGGCAGGGTGTCCATGCAGCCCGAGGCCATCGCGGCGACGCGGTGCAGCAGCTCGGGGCTGATGCCGGCGGCGTTGGCCAGTTCCAGGTACTGCGCGCCGAGGGTCTTCAGCGCGATGGACATACCGCCGGAGGCCGAACCGGTGATGCCGGCGAGGATGTTCACCGCCACGGCTTCGGAGATCAGCGGGTTGCTGGAGACACCCAGGACCAGATCACGGATGATCACGAAGCCGGCCAGCGAGGCGATCACCGTACCGTAGCCCACCTCGGCGGCGGTGTTGAGGATCGGCAGCATGGAGCCGAAGGCGCCGTCGTTGACGCTCTTCTTCAGGTCCATCCAGCGCTTCCAGTGCATGGCGATCAGCAACACGATGGCGGCGCTGAGGGCGACGATGATCGACCAGATGCCGATCAGCGACTTGGCATCCTGCAGGCCGCCGAATTCCGGCTTGGCCAGGTAGCTGGTATCGATGCTCGGCAGAATCTGCTTGGCCATCAGGAAGTTGAGGCCGATGACCACGAAGATCGGCAGCAGCGCCAGCCAGAAACCGGGAATGTCGCGACGTTCTTCGACGACCGGATCGTCGCGGTGGTCGCCGTAGCCTTCGCCGGCGGCCATCAGCTTGCGCGACTGCGCGGTGAGCCACCAGGTGCCGAGGCCGAACATGATCAGGCCGGCGATCACCCCCAGGCCCGGTGCGGCGAAGGCGTCGGTGCCGAAGAAGGGGTTGGGAATGGCGTTCTGGATCGCCGGGGTGCCGGGCAGCGCGGTCATGGTGAAGGTGAACGAGCCGAGGGCTATGGCGCCGGGGATCAGGCGCTTGGGAATGCCCGCCTCGCGGAACAGGGCGGCGCCGATCGGGTACACGGCGAAAGCCACCACGAACAGCGAAACGCCGCCGTAGGTGAGAATCCCGCACGCCAGCACGATGGCCAGGATGGCGCGCTCGCTGCCGACCTTGGCGACGATGCCGTGGGCGATGGCGCGCGCTGATCCCGAGTCGTCCATCAACTTGCCGAACAAGGCACCGAGCAGGAACAGCGGGAAGAATTGGATCACATAGCCGCCCATGGCCTTCATGAACACCTGGGTGTAGGTGGGCAGCAGCAGGGCGATGTCGCCGGCGAACAGCAACGCCAGCAGGGCCAGCAGCGGGGCGAGGATCAGGACGTTGATGCCGCGATAGGCGAGGTACATCAACAATGCGAGGGAAATCAGAATACCGAGGGTACCCATGGGTGGTTCCTTTTGTTGTTGTTCTAGCGGCTCGAGGCCGTTTTATCGGAAGGCGCGGATGCGGCAGCGCGCCTTTGCCGGATACAGAGCCAGAGTCGTGCCAGGGTGGGGTGAGACTTTGGTCGATGGCGCTGAAAGGCTTATGTGCAGCGGGATTCAGGCTGTCATGCCCTGCGCGGAAAGCCTGGAGAGAGGCGGGTAGGTGTCCATATTTCTGGATTTAGTCCATATTTCTGGAGTTGCAGAGTTGCGATTGTCCAAGTTTCTGGATTCTTAGGGTGTTTCGTAGGGTGGAAATCGCTGTTCATTTCCACCGTTGCGCTCGGCGGTGTGGCCAGTGGTGGATCGGTGAAGCGTGATCCACCCTACGTCCGGGCTACTCAACTGCGGCCGGCAACGGTGTCTGTAGGAGCGGCTTTAGCCGCGATTGTTATGGGGACGCGTTGCGGGTGGCGCATCGCCGGCAAGCCGACTCCTACAGGGTGAGGCGCTCAGCTCCGCCGCCCCAGCCCGTGCTGTGCCAGCTTGGCGTAGAAACCGGCACGGGAAATCCCCAGGCGTTCGGCTGCCAATTGGCGATTGCCATCCGTTGCTGCCAAGGCCGCCAATAGCGCCTGGCGCTCGGCTTGCGCCAGCTGTTTGGCCAGCGTCTGCGCCATGCTCATCATCACTGGCGCGGCGGGCGTCGGTGCACTCGGCGTTACCGGATCGACCAGCAAACCACGCAAGGCTTCACCATCCAATCGTCCATCGACCGCCAACTGCGCCCGCTCCAGCAGGTTGCGCAGCTCACGCACGTTGCCCTTCCAGGGCTGCGCGCAGAGCAGGGCGAGGGCATCGTTCGTCAGCTCCATGGGCGCCAGGCCGGAACGGTTGGCCAGGTCATCGAGCAGGTGCTCGATCAGCGCGGGAATGTCGCTCGCGCGTTCGCGCAAAGGCGGTATGCGCAGTGCCAGCACGTTGAGGCGATAGTAGAGGTCGTCGCGAAACTGCCCGGCGGTCACCTTGGCTTCCAGGTCGATATGGGTGGCGGCGATTACCCGCACGTTCAGCGGCTTGACCTGATTGGAGCCGAGCGGCTCCACCTCCTGTTCCTGCAGCACGCGCAACAGCTTGGCCTGCAGGGGCAGCGGAAGATCGCCGATCTCGTCGAGAAACAGCGTGCCGCCGTTGGCCACTTCGAACTTGCCGATGCGCGCCTTGCGGTCGGCGCCGGTAAAGGCGCCGGGCGCCGTGCCGAACAGCTCGGCCTCGACCAGGGTTTCCGGAATCGCCGCGACGTTGACGGCGACGAAGGGGCCGTTGGCGCGCGGCGACAGGTTATGGATGCCCTGCGCCAGGAGCTCCTTGCCGGTACCGGTTTCGCCGCGGATCAGCACCGTCGCGTCCAGTTGCGCGGCGCGGCGGGCCTGGCGCTTTACCTCGCTGGCCGCGCTGCTGGCGCCGATGAAACCGGCGATGGTGTAGCGTGCCCGTCGCGCCTTGGCCAGCTCATGCTGGGTGGCGAGCAACTGCGTTTGCAGGTTGGCGTACTTGGCCATCAGCGGCTTGAGATGACGGGCGCGGTCGAACAATACGAAGCCGAGCGCGCCGACCAGGGTGCCGTCCTCGTCGCGCAGCGGAATACGGGTAACCACGAAGTGCTCGCTGCCGAAGGCCATCAGGTCGAGCATGCTCGGCTGACCGCTTTCCACCACCTCGCGCAGGCGGCTGGCCGGCAGTACTTCCTCGATCTCCTTGCCCAGCGCCGTGCGCGCATCGGCGATGCCGACCTTCTGCGCGTACTTGTCGTTGATCCAGACGATGCGTGCCTGGCGATTGACCGCGATGGTGCCTTCGCACTGCGCATCGAGGTGATCGAACAGCAGCGGCATGGCCACCGCGCGAAAGCGCTCGGGCGACACGCCGATGATCAGGCCGTGCTGGTCGAGGTCGTCGCGGGAAATGGCCATGGGCGAGTGTCCGGAAGTGAGATGCCGGTGATTATGGGCAGTGCCGATCAGGCCGGGCAACGTCAACAGTCATCGGACAATGGCATTCGCCGCGCGCTTCTGGAATAGTTGGGCGGCCGCGCGTAACCCGCCGGCACCTGCCGATCGCCCACAAGGCCTGCCCGGCAGCCGTGACACCTGCCGTGTCCCTATTTGCGTGCCGACCAGGTGCGCCAGGCGAGCCATCCGCCCGCCGCTGGATCCGTACCGCTTTGCCGGTGCCACAACGACAATGACCAAGATCCATACAAGGACGCCCCGATGAAACTCAAGCGACTCTTCTGCGCGCTCGCCGCCGGCGCTGCGCTGACCGCCCTGTGCGCCACCGCGCAGGCGCGTGAATACTCCGTTTCCACTGTACTTTCCGACGCCTTCCCCTGGGGCCAGGCCGCGCAGAAGTGGGCCGATCTGGTCAACGAGCGCTCCGAGGGGCGCATCACCCTGCGCGTGTACCCCAATGCGCAACTGGTGGCCGGCGACCAGACCAAGGAATTCTCCGCCATGCGCTCCGGCCTGATCGACATGGCTGTGGGCTCGACCATCAACTGGTCGCCGCAGGTGCCGGAACTCAACCTGTTCTCACTGCCGTTTTTGATGAAGAACGATGCCGACCTCGACGCCATCACCCAGGGTGAAGCCGGCAAGCTGGCTTTCGCCGCCATCGAGCAACGCGGCATCGTGCCGCTGGCCTGGGGTGAGAACGGCTTCCGCCAGCTGTCCAACTCGGCCAAGCCGGTGCGCAGCCCGGCTGACATGGCGGGCCTGAAGATTCGCGTGGTCGGCTCGCCGCTGTTCCAGGACACCTTCACCGCCCTCGGCGCCAACCCGACGCAGATGAGCTGGGCCGATGCCAAGCCGGCGCTGACCACCGGCGCGGTGGATGGCCAGGAAAACCCGCTGTCGGTATTCGACGTGGCGCGTGTCGACCAGGTGGGCCAGAAGTACCTGACCCTGTGGGACTACATGGCCGACCCGCTGGTGTTCGCCGTCAACCAGCGCGTATGGAAATCCCTGCCCGAGGAGGATCGCGAGCTGCTCAGCCAGGCCGCCATCGACGCCGGTAAGTGGGAGATCGAGCTGTCGCGCGGCGCCCAGGCGCAGCGCCTGGTCGACGTGCGCGAGCGCGGTGTGGAAGTGATCGAACTGAGCGACGCCGAGCGCGCGGCCTTCGTCGAAGCCACGTCCAGCGTGCATGAGAAATGGGCACCGCGTATCGGCGATGCGCTGATGGACGCCGCGCGCAAGGCCGTGGCCCAGCCCTGATTCGTTTTATCTGACCGGAAGCCCACACTACGGGGCGTAGTGGTGGTTGCCCATCAGCCAGCTCTGCTCCCCTCTCCCGCTTGCGGGAGAGGGGCCGGGGGAGAGGGCAGGGGGCGCCACCGCATGAGCGCATTGCTCCGGTCATTCGAGGTTTTTATGAGCAAGCAAGTCGACGCGCCGCTGGAGCGCGTGCTCGCCACCCTGGCCCTGGTGATCATCAGTCTGATCAGCCTGGCCAATGTCGTGGTGCGTTATTTCACCGATGCATCCTTCGCCTTCACCGAGGAAATCTCGGTGTTCCTGTTGGTCATCCTTACTTTCGCCGGCGCCTCGGTGGCCATGCGCAGCAACCGGCACATTCGTATCGGCCTGCTCGAGCGCATGTTCCCGCGCCTGCGCACGCCGCTGATCCTGTTGCAGTGGCTGGCCGGCATGTTGGTGCTGGGGCTGGTGTGCTGGTTCGGTGGCCAGTTCGCCTGGGAGGAATTCCAGTGGGATTCCGAGTCGCCCGGCCTCGGCCTGCCCAACTGGTGGTACGTGATCTGGCTGCCGATCCTGGCACTGCTGGTGTTGGTACGCCTGACCCAGATGACCCTCGACCGTCTGCGCGGGAGGATCAGCGATGAGCCCTGATCTCTGGCTGATCCTCAGTTTCGCCGTGCTGCTGGCACTCGGTGTACCGGTGGCGTTCGCCCTCGGCCTGTCCGGGGCCATTGGCATCATCGCCGGCCTGTCGCCGGACATGCTCGCCACCCTCGGCACCAACACCTACAACGGCGTGGCCAAGTACCCGCTGATCGCCATTCCGCTGTTCATCCTCACCGGCCTGGTGTTCGAGAAGGCCGGCGTGGCCCTGAGGTTGGTGCGCTTCGCCCAGGCGTTGATCGGCCCGCGTCACGGCGGCCTGGCCATGGTCGCGGTGCTGGTGTGCCTGATCATGGGCGGCATGAGCGGCTCCGGTCCGGCCGATGCCGCCGCGGTGGCCATGGTGATGCTGCCGAGCATGACCAAGGCGGGGTATCCCAGACCCTTCTCCGCCACGCTGATCGCCGCTTCGGCCTCAACGGCGATCCTGATTCCGCCGTCGATTGCGCTGATCCTTTACTCCATCGTGGTACCGGGGGTGGACCTGCGCGCGCTGTTCGCCGCCGGCCTGTTCCCCGGCATACTGGCCGGCCTGGTGCTGTTGCTGCCGGCCTGGCTGCTGTCGCGCCGTTACGGCTGGGAGTCCCCGGAGCAGGGCGAGCGTCCGCCGCTGGGCGAGAGCTTCAAGCAGGCGCTGCCGGCGCTGTTCGCCCCGGTGCTGATCCTCGGCGGCCTGCGCAGCGGACTGTTCACGCCCACTGAGGCGGCCGTGGTCGGCGTGACCTACGGCGTGCTGATCGGCCTGTTCGTCACTCGTGAGCTGGACTGGCGCAGCCTCTGGCGCCTGTGTGGCGAAGCAGGGGTGATCTCCGGCGTGGTCATGCTGATCATCGCCCTGGCCGGCATCTTCGCCTGGGCCGGCACCCTGCTCGGCACCTTCCGTCATCTGGCCGAATGGCTGATCTCGCTGTCGGATAACGGCTGGGTGCTGCTGGCGCTGGTGATGCTTGCTGTGCTGCTGGCCGGCATGCTGCTCGATGCCATCTCCATCTACCTGATCCTGATGCCGATCCTCATCCCGGTGATGCAGCACTTCGGCTGGAATCCGGTGTGGTTCGGCATCCTGCTGGCGATGAACATCGCCATCGGCCAGTTCACCCCGCCGGTGGCGATCAACCTGATGGTCACGGCGGAGGTCGCCAAGATACGCCTGGAACAGACCGTCGGTTGGGCCGCGCTGTTCGTCGTGGTGATGTCCAGCGCCCTGCTGCTGGTCGCTATCTTCCCGGAAATCGCCCTGTGGCTGCCGCGCATGCTGGGTTATGCGGTGTAAACGTCTATAGTTGCCTGATGGTGCGCAGCGGGGGGCTGCGCACCGCTGAGGGCGGCAGCGCTGGGCACCAAGATGAGTGACGGCAACTATAACGATCACAAGGATGTAGGCGCAGGGCACTGCGAAGGGCTGCGCGAGTCGGGCAAGCGCAAGCTGATGCGCACCATCCTGCTCGCCACCGGCCTGACCCTGGGCGGCTTTGCCGTGCTGCAGGCGCTGGCCGGCAACTATCCCTTCGCCATCCTCGAAGTGCTGTGCACTGCACTGTTGCTGTTCGGCGCCTGGCGCATCGAGCGTGCCCGTCATCTGTACCTGTGGATCTACCTGTACCTGATCCCGACCTTCTGCTTCATCCTCTACATCATCGTCATGCCGGACGCCTCAGCGGCGGCGTTCGTCTGGCTGTACATGATCCCGCTGCTGGCTTACCTGCTGCTGGGCAAGCAGCGCGCTTTCCTGCTCACCGCCCCCTTCATGTTCGCCGGGCTTTTGCTGTACTTCGCCGACAACCACCTGACCCTGGACACACACGGCCTGATCGATCTTGGCAACGCCGCCTTGTGCGGCGTGCTGATTCTGGTGTTCGTGCATATCTACGATGGCTTGCGCATGCAGGCCTACGAGGAGTTGCAGCGCCTGGCGCAGACCGATTCACTGACCGGCGTGGCCAGCCGCGGCAGCTTTCAGCACGCCCTGCAACGCAGCATTCAGGAGGCCGAACGCAGCAACGGGCATCTGGTACTGGTGCTGCTCGACGTCGACCATTTCAAGCAGGTCAACGATCAGTGGGGGCACGAGGCGGGCGATATGGCGCTGCAGCACATCTGTCAGATCCTCCAGCAGCGCCTGCGCGTGACCGACTTTCTCGGTCGCCTGGGCGGGGAGGAGTTCGGCCTGCTGCTACGTCATACCGACAGCACTGGCGCCGACCCGCTGGTGGAAAAGCTGCGCAAACAGATCGCCGAACAGCCGCTTGAGTACGACGGTGAGCAGATCGCGCTGTCCGCCACCTTCGGCCTGGCCACCTGGCCCATGGACGGTCGCAGCGCCGCCGAGCTCTACCGCGCCGCTGATCGTCGCCTGTACAGCGGCAAGCAGCGCGGACGCAACCAGCTGGTCAGCGCCGACCTGCCGACCGAGCTGCTACTGGACAAATTCGACGTGCGCCTTTGAGGGCCGGCTAGCGTGCTGCGCTGGCAGGTGCGGCGGGCACGCAGGGCTGCTGGCCGGCACCCGCCAGGTTCTCGACGTTATTCAGCACGTTGTGGCCCTGGTTGAGCTTCTGCGCGTTCTCCGCAACCTCCATACGCTTGGCATAGGTCGCGGTGTTGCCGTTGAAGCTCTGCTGCGTCTCCAGCACGGTATTGGCCATCTCCAGCAGGCTGCGTCCGGTGGCGATCAGGTTGCTGGTCGCGCTCGGCGCGCATGGATCGTTGGCCAACTGGGTGTTCTGCAGCCCCTGGGTTTGCGTGTTCTGCGCCAGGCATCCGCTCAGCGAGGCCAGCACGGCGGCGCTCATCAGGACGCTCAGGGTTCCTTTGGTGTTCATCAGACATTCCCTTCCATGACCGGGCCCCGACCCTGTGCCGAGGCGTTGCCCGGATTCTAGGAACGGGTGGGAGCACGTGAAATAGTACGGGTGTACTAGTGTCGTTGTGCCTGCCAAGCAGCTCCTTGCGCCGGCTGCAGGCTCCGGCCTAAGGTGCCGATACGACCACATGCGCTGTCATCAGCAGGGAAATGTCATGTACCGGAATGTCTCCGCCGCTTACGACACCGAACGCGCCCAGGCCGGGGTGCGGATGATCTTCATGTCGGTCGCGGCGTGCTACATCGTGATCCTCTACCATCTCGCGCTGATCGATCCGGCGCTGGTATGGAAGGTCTTTCTCCTGGAGGGTGTCTTCAGCGTCGCTGCCACACTGATCTGGTTCGATATCCGACGTCGTCCGGGCAGCTATCGCGGGCGCCGTCTGATCACCATGCTCACCGACTATGCCGGCATCACGGTGGTCCTGGCATGTGGTGGCGCGGCCATGCTGCCGGTCTACGCGATCCTGATCTGGGTCACCATCGGTTATGGCTTGCGCTACGGTTCCGGCTACCTGCTGCTGGCCACCCTGCTGGCGCTGCTGTCGCTGAGTGTGGCCGCCAGCCTGTCGGCGTACTGGCAATCGCAGCCCTACCTGATCGTCACGCTGCTGCTCACCACCGTGATGGCGCCGGCCTACATGCACGTGCTGCTCAGGCGCTCGCGCCAGGCGGCCGAGGCCGAGCAAGCTGCCAATCGGGCCAAGTCGCAGTTTCTCGCCCAGGCCAGCCACGACTTGAGACAACCCATTCATTCCATCAGCCTGTTCACCGCCTGCCTGCGCGACAGCAGCCTGGGCACCGAGCAGCGGCACCTGGTGGAGAACATCGACAAATCTCTGCACAGCGTTGCACGTCTGTTTCGCACGATTCTCGATATGTACTCGCTCGACAGCGGCAAGGTGGTACCGCAGTTGGAGTCGCTGGAGCTGCGTGGCCTGCTGCAGCAACTCATCCAGCACAATGCCGAGGCGGCGCGCTGGGCCAGAGTCGAGATGCGCCTGCGCTGCCCGTCGCTGCATGTGCGCGCCGACCCGGTGTTGCTCACCACCATGCTGCAGAACCTGCTGTCCAATGCCCTGAAATATGCGCCAGGAAAACCAGTGCTGATCGCCTGTCGTCGCCGGGGGGCAGGCGTTGCCATCGAGGTCTACGACAAAGGGCGCGGCATCGCCGCCGGCCATCTCGACAACATCTTCGAGGAGTTCTACCGCGTGCGTCAGGAGCGAGACAGCGATGTCGAGGGAATGGGCCTCGGCCTGGCCATCGTCAGGCGTCTGGGAGCGTTGATGGACATGCGCGTGAGCATTCACTCCGTGGAGGCACGCGGCACGCGGGCGGTGATCGACGGCCTGCAGCGCGTCGAGGCGCCGCGCGCGATGTCCGCAGCCAACGGCAGCAGCCTGCAGGCGCCGCGCATGCTCGATGGCTTGCGCGTGTGCCTGATCGAGGACGACCAGAACGTACTGCTGGCCACCGCCACCTTGCTGAAGAAGTGGGGCTGCGAAGTCGCCACCTTCAGCACGCTGCCCGATGCCTCTGCGCATTTCGATCTGGTGGTGACGGACTTCGACCTCGGCACCGAAGCGTCGGGGGCCGACTGCATCCAGCACGTGCGGCGCAGCAGTGGGCGCAAGGTGCCGGCGATCATCATGACCGGGCACGACGTGCGTCGTGTGCAGGAGCAGGTGGGCGACAGCGATATCCCGATCCTGTCGAAACCGGTGCAGCCCGCCGAGCTGCGCTCGCTGTTGGTGGCGTTGAAACTCCAGCTCAAGGCTGCGTGATGCTCACACCAGCCCGGCCTTGGCTCCCTTGGCGGCGGCTGCGGCGCGGGTGCTGACGTCCAGCGTGCGCAGCAGCGAGGAAACATGGATGCGTACGGTAAAGGGCGAGATCGCCAGCTCGCGGGCGATTTCCTTGTTCGACAGGCCGCGCACCACCAGCCGCAAGACCTCCTGCTGACGTGGCGTCAGTTGCTCCAGCAGATGGCGGTCCTCGGCGAAGGCTGGCACGCCGGCAGGGCCCAGGGTCAGGACGAACTCCCCGGCGCGCACGGCCAGCAACGCATCGGCGATTTCATCCGGCGGCGTCGCCTTGCCGATGAAACCGTCCGCACCTGCCGCCATCACTTCATCGATCAACTCGCGGTTGTCGACCATCGACACGATCACGATCGAGCTGCGCGCAAACGTCTGGCGCAGCGCGCTGATGGCCTGCGGCGACTGGCCGGGGAACAGCAGGTCGAGCATGAACAGGCTCGGCGCCGTGCCGGCTTGCCCCAGGCTCAGCACTTCATCCATGTCTCCGGCTTCGAGAATGCATGCCTGGGGGAAGACGCGCTGGGCGATACGACACAGGCCATCGCGGAAAACCGGATGATCGTCGGCGACGATGATGCGTTCGTGTGGTGACTGTTCAGACATGCTGGGCGCTTCCATCCTGGCGCCAGACTAAGGTCATATCCCTGGCGGCGCCAGCGCCTGGTTCCCAGTATTGCCGCTGGCTTGGTCGCCCAGAGTGAACTGCAAGGCGCCAGCCGCAGTCTGTTCAGGTACCCCTTATGGAATGTAAAGGAGTACCGCATGGACCTTATCCGTATCCTCATCGCCATCCTGCTGCCGCCGCTGGGCGTGTTTCTCCAGGTCGGTTTCGGTGGCGCGTTCTGGCTGAACATCCTGCTCACCCTGCTCGGCTACATCCCCGGCATCGTGCACGCGGTGTACATCATCGCCAAGCGCTGAGGCCCTATAGGCTGATGTGTTTGGGCAAGCGGCGCCGAGCGTTGCTCTCGTAGGGTGGGTTAGCTGCCTGTGACATTGCCGATCGACTCGCAGTGTCGGCTGCGGCGTAACCCACCATCGGCGCAATGCGGTCCATCGTCTGGTGGGTTACGCGGCGCACCACCTTCATCAGCGTCTGGAATACTCGGCATTCGGCGCCGCTAACCCACCCTACGCTACGATGGGTTTTTCGCCGTCCTTCATTCCCGCCGCAAGAAATGCACGCTGAACAGCTGCGCCGGATCGCGCCACATGGCGACCGAGGCGAAGCCGCACGCGCCCGCCAGATCACGAAAGCCGCTCGGCGTGTACTTGTAGGAGTTCTCCGTGTGCAGGGTTTCGCCAGCGGCGAAGTCGAACACGCGATCCTCGATGCGCACCCGCTGCGCCTGCCGGCTGACCAGATGCATCTCGATGCGTGACTCGGCTTCGTTGTAGAAGGCCCGGTGCTGAAAGCGGCGCGGGTCGATGTCGCTGTGCAGCTCATTGCGGATGCGCTCGAGCAGATTGAGGTTGAACAGCGCAGTGACCCCGGCCGCATCGTTGTAGGCGCGCTCCAGCACCTCGCGGTCTTTCACCAGGTCCACGCCGATCAGCAAGCCACTGCCTGCCGGCAGTGCCTGATGCAGGTTGCGCAGAAAGGCGCGGGCCGCATCCGGGTCGAAATTGCCGATGCTGGAGCCGGGGAAGAACGCCAGTGGCCGTTGCCCCAGCGCCTCGGCGGGCAGCTTCAGCGGTTGGCTGAAGTCGGCGCACAGCGCATGCACGTCGAGCCAGCGATAGTCGGTGGCCAGGCGACGGGTGCTGTTATGCAGAAACTCGCGGGAGATATCGATGCCCAGGTAACGCGCCGGGCGCAGGGCTTCGAGCAGCAGGCGGATCTTGCGACTGGCGCCGCTGCCCAGCTCGACCAGGCTGGCGTTACGCCCGGCCAGCTCGGCGATATCGTGCGCCGCCAGGCGCAGGATGGTTTCTT
The DNA here is from genome assembly GCF_015712105.2 of Pseudomonas chaetocerotis. NCBI lineage: Bacteria > Pseudomonadati > Pseudomonadota > Gammaproteobacteria > Pseudomonadales > Pseudomonadaceae > Pseudomonas > Pseudomonas chaetocerotis. The sequence goes on along the minus strand of NZ_JACFYX020000006.1, from coordinate 113,062 downwards.
CGGTGCGCGTCGGGTAATACTCCGGCTGCAGGCAGATCAGCTCGAACAGCTGCGAGCCGCGATGATCGTAGAAGAACTTCGGCGACATCGCCTTCGGGCTGGCCGCGAAGCCGCGCAGTGCTTCCTCGCGCAATTCTTCCTGTTCCGGGCTGATGGATCGTTCGTGGGTACGGATTGCCAATGCCATGCTCAGAGCTCCCTGGCCAGGCGCAGGCCGGAGAACTGCCAGCGCATCGTGGGGTAGAAGAAATTGCGATAGGTGGGGCGCACGTGGTCTTCAGGCGTGGCGCAACTGCCGCCGCGCAGCACCATCTGCCCGGACATGAACTTGCCGTTGTACTCACCCAGGCTGCCGCCCAGCGGACGAAAGCCCGGATAGGGACGGTAGGCGCTGGCGGTCCATTCCCAGACATCGCCGTAGAGTTGCTGCAGGCCGTCACCGGCACTCGCGGCCACCGGTTGCAGGTGATCGTTCTCGACGAAATTGCCCCACAGCGGTTCGTCCTGCGCGGCCACTTCCCATTCCTCTTCGCGTGGCAAACGCGCCTGTGCCCAGGTGGCGAAAGCCTCGGCTTCGAAGTAACTCAGGTGACAGACCGGCGCATCCAGATCCAGCTCACGCGGGCCGCCCAGGGTCAGCTCCAGCCAGTCGTCGCCCTCGCGCAGCCAGTACAGCGGCGCCTGCCAGCCGGCGCGCTGGATATGGTCCCAACCGTCCGCCAGCCACAGCGCCGTGCTGCGATAACCGCCATCGCGGATGAACTGCAGATACTCGCCGTTACTCACGGGCCGACTGGCCAGCTGAAAGGCCTCGACGAACACCCGGTGTTGCGGTCGCTCGCAGTCGAAGGCAAAGCCATCGCCGGCATGGCCGACATGCCGCAGCCCGGCGGGAAATTCGATCCATCGCATTTCGCTTGCCGCCGCGCCGCCCGGCTTGAGGTCGTGGCGATAGACCGGGCGCAACGGGTTCTGCGCCAGGATGTGCTTGATATCCATCAACAGCAGCTCCTGATGCTGCTGCTCGTGCTCCAGCCCCAGCTCGACCCGCTGCAACACCTCATCGGCAAGGTCGCTGCCCATCCGGTTGAGCAACCGCTCCATGGCCAGGTCGACATGGCTGCGATAGGCGTACACCTCGCTCACCGTCGGCCGCGACAACAACCCGCGCCGCGCCCGCTCGAAGGGCGTGCCGTGGGTCTTGTAGTAGGAGTTGAAGAGATGGTCGTAGCGCGCATCCAGCGGGCGATAGCCCGGCAGAAAGGGCTGCAGCACGAACGCCTCGAAGAACCAGGTGACATGCGCCAGATGCCACTTCGGCGGGCTGACGTCCGGCATGCTCTGGATCACATAGTCCTCGGCCTCCAGCGGCTCGCAAAGCCGTTCGCTGGCAGCGCGCACCCGCTGATAACGCTGCCATAGCTGTTCGAGGTGCGGCGGTGAAACGGCGATCCTGCTGGTGCGGTCTCGCATAACACGCATCCTTTGCTGGCGCCGCGAAGCGCGACGGTTCTAAAGCGACTGGTCAACAAGGGCAAAGGTTCAAGGAAAAGTGTGTCGTTTACATGGCAGGCGCCCGAAAGGCATCGCACCATGCGTCCATTCTGATGGCGGCGATCAGGCGCTGCGCTGTCACCACTTGCCCGGTGCTCCGGCTCGGAAACGCCCACGCCACCAGCGCGCCAACCACGATTGAGGCTCGCGCGGTGCTGGGCGCGCCTGCCGATGGAAGCGCGGCAACTCGCCCAGGGCGATCCACAGCTCGCCCTGCCACTCCAGCAGATTGACCTGCTGGTTGTCCCAGGCCATCAGACAGCGCGATGGCTCATGATCGGCCCGCGCCGCACTGTCGCGCAGCGCCGGCAAGGCCACATGGCTGAGCCAGCGACGCAGATGACGGTTCTCCGGGTGCGAGAAGCGCCACAACGCCCTGTAAAGGCCCGACTCACTGAGCACCTCTACCGTCTCCAACTGCCCGCTGGCCAGCTGGAAGTGCACCGTCTGCACCTGGTCGGCATCCATCAACCGACAGATGCGCTCCGGGTGGCGATGGCCCAGCAAGCGCGCAAAGTCACGGGCACAGACCCACGGCTGGCGGTCGATCAGCACACCGCGCAGCGGGCGGTTGTGCCGCATCAGCACGATGGGGCTCAAGGCATCTTCCATAAGGCCTCCCGGCTGCTTGGTCGTGTTAATCTGAAAATCAGATATCTGGAGGTTAGATATACCGTGACAGTCCTGTCAACGGACGGATGCCTCCTGTGGAAAAGTCGGTTTATCGAGACGAAAACCTGGTTTTCTTGAAATTGCTCAAACAGTGTCGGGTCGAGGCTGGGCTGACCCAGGGCAACTTCGCCAAAGCACTCGACCGCCCGCAGTCGTTTGCCAGCGACGTAGAACGCGGGCTGCGCCGGCTGGATCTGATCCAGCTCCGGGATATCTGTCAGGTGCTGGGCATCAGCTTGAGCAGCTTTGTGCAGCGCTTCGAAGAGGAGTTGGCCGGCCAAAGCGGTGGGGACACAGGAACGAGCTAAGGGGCCGGGTGGCGGTGCACCCAGTGCGACGAGCCGCCACGCAGGACAATGCATCACGCCCCAATTCATCCGGCGGCGATGGCGCATCAGCACGATGGGAATCAAGGCATCTTCCATAAGGCCTCCTGATGGTCACCCGGCAATGAAGGGTGGTTTCGAACGAGCGGGCAGGGGAATACGCACGCGTAGCGAGTCTGAAATAAGGGGGTATTTGGTAGACTCTTAAGTGGTCATGCAAAAGGGTCCCATTCGGGATCAATATAGGTCCCGAATGGGACCCTTGTCAATAGAGGGTGCGATGGATCTGCCGGCAAAATTGAAGGCACTACGGATGCACGAAGGTCTCACGCAAGGTGACTTTTGTGAGCAACTGCAGATCAGTCTGAGCACCTACAAGAAGCAAGAGCTTTCCCTGCGGTCGGATATCAGCGCTACCGTCCTTCTCAAAGTTACCAATCATCCGAGGTTCAAGAAGTACACCCTCTGGCTGATGACAGGCGACACGGCACCTGAATGCGGGCAGGTCAGTCCGCTGTGAGGTTTTGGCTGTGGACCAAAGGATTATGAGTGACCTAGAAACGCCACAATCCCAGTAAAACCGTGAGCAGCTCAGCGCAAGTAAAATAAGCTGAAGGCAGCGTCGTTACTGGGCTTGAGCGAAAGTTTGCGAAACCTGTAAAAGCTGGGCACTGTACCGCCAGTGTACTTTTTTGTACCTCGAAACAGCCAAGTGTATGTACCCATCGAATGGGTTTTTAGCAAGTCTACTAGCCGGTCCCGAGGCTCAAGTCCTTGGTTGCTGGAGTACGCCCTAGGATAGCCCCTCGGCTATGAACATGTTTATTAGCTCAATCAGGCCTTTTTCCTCCGGGCCATGCACGGATATCAGTCCGGTCGAACGAACCTCAATTGTGGACTTCCTTGTGCCACTTGACGCAGTAAATCGTGCTCTTTCTATTTTAAAGGCTTTACCTTTGAAGTGATGCTTTGCATCATGTATTGCGTTCTTTAGACTAGTTATTTCTACGACAGCAGAGCTTTCCTCGTCCAAGCTTACTCCGGAAAGTAAAACTCTAGTATTCTTTAGGTTGGCTGCCCCATGGCTTTTTGATAGAAATTCGCTCAGTGCAGGTATGTCGATCTGTATCGCTGAGGCGTAGAAGCTAGTTCCTAATACCTCTGATAATTTCTTTATTAATTCTCTAACAGAGCGTGAGGGGTTTTCTAGTATCAGTAGGTGGTCGTTGCGAAGACTAAGTATTGTGAACTCATTTATTACGTATCTTTTGGATATGATTTCTTCGGTGTTTCCGAAGGGGTCAGTGATGACTTCTCTTGAGAGAGTTTCTTCTATAAATTTTGCGCGTGCATGAGTTTTTGAGAATTTTATCGGTTCAAAACCACTTTGCGCTCCGATTTTAAATGGGGTGTTTGTTATAATAGCGTACGTTTCCTCTAGGCCGCCCGGAAGAAATGCCTTGAGGATCTTAATCTTCTTCATTTCCTTCCTCCGCTGCCTTTTGTGAAATCTCCCTGATTGTTTCACGGGCTTTATTTTCAAGCTTTTGGAGTAAGTCCTTTTCAGCAGAGTAGCTAAGGGTTGTCCTGTTCTTGCTATAAGTTCCTTGGTTTTTATATTTATAGAATCCTTTGGCAATGTATGAGAATTCTGTGCAAGATTCAGGCTCGGCAAATTGCGCCTCGAGCTCTATTTGGTCGCTGCCGACCGCTGGCTCTTTGCAGCGCCAAATAACTCTCCAAATGTAGAATCCTTTCGCATACAGACTATGAAGCTCTTCTGACTGTAATACACCCTCTCCTTTGAGTGAGGCTTTTGATATGTGGATTCCGAAGTCTACTTCTTCGTCATCATCGTCTCTGTCAAAATCCGAGTCCACCGAGGTGCTTTCCTTAGGGTGGTAAACATAAGCATCTGTAACATCAAGTAGTTCGTAATTCCCTATCTTTTTTATAAGTTCGGTGAAAAACTCTGTTCTGAGTTTGTGGTCGCTGATGTGCTCAAGTGATATTTCGGTGAACTCAACTTCTGTATCTGTTTCTTCTTGTATCTTTTGAAGAAGGTCTTCTTTCCAAATATTTGCATCCTCGTTGAGAGGTGTTCTTAGTGTAAAGCCTGTTTTGCTGGGTTCAATAATAAGCGTTGCTTCTTTGTTGACTGTCTGGCGTAATTCGCTTTTGTCTAGGTTTAGTTTTTTATACTTTACTACTAATTCTATGTCGCCATTGGGTAGGATGTTGGTGTCTGCTGTGTTACCTTCTTGATTGATCTTCTGGCAAAGTTCGTGTGCAGCTTGGATTACATCTTCCTTTTTTACTGTGCTTGGTATTTCGCAGGACGTTGATTTCTCTTTTCTGGAGTATGTGCCTAGTATTTCTGATAAAAATTCAAAGTCGTGAAACCCGTGTGTAAGTCTTGAGAAATATAGGGCTAGGTCTTTTCGCTTCGTTTCTTTAGAGATTAGGATTCCTCTAGAAAAAAAGATATCTATTATCTCTTGGTTGGTCAGCTTGGAGTTGTTGAGTGCGTCGAAAAGAGCTTTGTCACTGACGCTGTAGAGATGTCCCATCTTCATCGTTCATCCCTCCAGCCGATTTCAGTTTCAGAAAACTTCTTCTTGACTATTTCTATAACTTTTAGATCTATTCTCTCAAGCTTTTGTTTCTTATACTCGTCAAAGCCCCAATCTCCAGCATAGGAAGTTTTGGCAGCGTCGAAATTGCTTCTTAGCTCTGCTGATGGTGTATCGCATGCAACTCTTAATCGCAGTGAGCAATCTCGGTCTAAAATTTGTAAGTTAGAGAGTGTGTCTAGCAAATATACAAACTCTTTTGCTGTGCTGCCGCTTCTGTTGTAATAGACAATAAAGCCGGCGCCGAACCGTTCTTCTAGCCTCTCCGTCTTCTCATTCCACTTTTTTACCGCGTTGTGCTCAATTATCATGTATGGTGCAGAAAGAAGCTCAATTGTTGCGGGGCGAGCTTCTTTTGGGAGTTTTGTTTTATGTAGAGTGAGTTCTGGATAGTGGAAGAAATAGTCGCTCTCTGGGAACGTACCTTCCGTATGAAGGATCGCGCAGTCGTTTTTTATGGTTAATAGGTAGTTTATTGTTCTTGGTTCAATGATATGTATCTGCTGTCCTTTGCACACTGGGAAGTTGCTTAGATCTACTTTGCCCTGGCCTTTGTCTGAGCCATCTACTTTCTCGGTTTTAAATACATCATAGAAATTTTTATCGTACTCTCCGTCATGGTTGTATACAAAGAGTAAACCGCGAATATCACTATCTTCAACGTGATTGTACTTTACTTTCCACTCTGGACTTGAGCGGGCACAATCAATCGTTACTGCAAGGGATTTCAGGGCGGATCTAATCATTGTTTTGGATATAGAACCGCTTTTATAGCTTTTTAGGTCTGTGTTTAGCATGACCCGTTGTGCAGTGTATGGATCAATGTAGCTGAATACTATGTCTACAGGGTGTTTGTGAAGGCGCTCTTGCTCTGATACTGCCATAGGGGGTGGCGCGGTGTCAGAGGTCTGGTCCTTTTGTTTCTTGGGAGGTGCGTGTTTATCAACTTTAAGGCATTTAAAATTCTGGTCCATAAGTGGAAATCTATTCCACTTAAACCAGTTAAATATTTCAGATGAAACGACGTTTGCCATTTCGGCAATTGCCGATACCTCTCCGCCAGCCATCAAAACCTCCTTGTGTCGCGTTGTGCGGCCTGCTGTTATTAAGGTTGTAGCAAGCAGCTATATAGTTGGGTTGTTATAGCACGTTAGTACGTAATAAGAGGTTGGCCAAGACTTCCTGTTCTGTCCCAGTCTTCAAAGACTCTGTATCGTCCGGCACTTGGGAAAACCCGAACACCCCCAAAACTGCTGCCCAGCCTTCGGGCCAGTTTTCACTGTACGAATCAGCAGCGCATTGCCGCATTTCGGGCATTGCCGTTCGGCTGTCGGATCACTTCGGCGCTTGAGGTTTTGCACATGCTCGCGGTGAGTGGCGAGGGTTGGCGCGCGGCGGCCGGTTTGCAGGGCGTGCAGCATGGCGTCGACTTCAGCCTCGCTGAATACCGCCTGCTGGAATGACTGGATATAGCGGATAAAACCGATGCCCTGAGTGACGTTGGCCGGTACTTCGGTTTTGAAGGTGCTGCCGCCGACAAAGGTGATGACCGAGTGCAGGTGCTCGGGGCTGACGCCAAGGGTGGCTTCCAGGGCTTTGAGGTGTTTGTAGTTTTGGCGCAACGGGTTCTGGAACTTGAAGGTGCGTTTGTAGAGCTTCTGCGTCCACTGCGCCTGCTTCTCGCTGCCGAATATCCAGCCGCTCATGTTCTTCGTTTCCAGTACGAAGATGCCGTAGGGCGAGACGAATACGTGGTCGATCTGCGTGGTGCCGTCAGGCGTGTTCAGGGTGACGTTGTGCAGGCGGCGGTAGATCTGCTTGTCCAATTGCCAATGGGCGAACAGGCGCACCAGGAGTTCGCCAATATGACCCTTAGCCCAAGGCGACTTGAGCAGGCCGATCAGCAGAGCCGCTGGGATAAACCAGGTCAGCATGCCCCAGACCTGGGCGACTATCGGGCTGTAATCCATTTTCTTCCTTGAGCCGAGCTGCTTGATGGAGAGGCGAGCAGGTGTGCCGAAATCCAGTTGCCTGGCACTGAGCCGATAATGGCCAATTGCTTTCGAGTGCTCAAGGGGATCGCGACCATTGTCCTATGGCGCGATGACGCACCAGGGGCCGAAGGACTCAGCTCAGCGTGCTATCTGGTAACGGGTGCTTCGTCCACCGCCGGGCAGTCGCTGGATGCAGCCCTTTTTCAGCAGGTCGCTCAGATGGCGGGTCGCGGTGGCTTTGGAGACCTTGGCTACTGCCTGGTATTGCGCCGCGCTGATGCCATCCTCGAAACCGCGCTCGCCGCCATCGAGCAGGCGGTTAAGCACTTTGATCTGCTCGGCAGACAAGGCTTGGCTGCGGTGTGCCTGCCAGAAGCGCGCCTTGACCAGCACGCGGTCGATACGAGCAAGGGCCTGCTCCAGGCTGTTGAGTAAGGTTGCGAGAAACCACTGCAGCCACCCGGTGATATCCAGCCCACTTTTCTGACTGGCTTCGAGGATGCGGTAATAACCGGCGCGGTCGTCGAGGATGCTCGCGGACATGGCGTAGAAGCGGATGGCCTGTTGTTCGCCCTGAGCCAATGCCAGGTCGGTGATAGCGCGAGTGAGGCGGCCGTTGCCGTCATCGAAGGGGTGCAGAGTCACGAACCAGAAGTGGGCGATGCCGGCGCGCAGAAAGGGATCGAGGCTGGCATCGCGGCGGCTGCTTTCGAACCAGGCGAGAAAGTCCGTCAGTTGCGCTTCCAGCCCGGCGCGAGGCGGGGCTTCGAAATGTACATTTGGGCGGTCGATGCGACCCGAAACCACCTGCATCGGCTCTTCGCCGCGCAGTGCGCCGATGTGCAGAGGTCTGGCCAGAAGTTGGTCATCGCTGGGGAATAGCCAACGGTGCCAGGTGAAGAGTCGCTGCTCGTCTAACGGCTCTTGATGTGCGTGGGTGGCATCGAGCAGCAGTTCCGCCAGGCCTTCGGAGCGGGACGTGATGCGGCCTTCTTCGCTCAGTCCCAGGCGCCGCGCCAGTGATGAGCGCACCGAGCCGACATTCAGTTGCTCACCCTCGATGGCTGATGAGGTGACGATGTTCTGCAGCATGGCATCCAGGCTGCTCTGCACTTCGGTGTCACTGCCCACTGCACCGAGCATTCCCAACAAACGCCCCTGAGTCTGGCTGCAGGCTCGCAACAGCGGGGCGAGCGCTTCGGCTTGCCAGCTGAAGTGCGGCCAGTCGGTCTGCTGCCAGATCCAGAGCGGGTCATTCATAAGAGGGTCATCTATGAGCCGATTAGCGAGCCTATTCGGCTCATTCAGTGAGCCGATAATGCCGGCTATTCGGCTCACTGTCTAATCATCTCCATGTCGCGCGGCTACAGATTTGGCATCCCCGGAGATTGTTATAGCTCTTGGGGCGGGTGGACGCTTTGCGGGCGGAGGGAGTGAAGTTGGTGGGCCGCCGCAGCAAATTTTTCTCATCGCAGAAACACAAAAGCCGCGCAATGCGCGGCTTTGAAGGTGGTGGGCCCACACGGACTCGAACCGTGGACCAAAGGATTATGAGTCCTCTGCTCTAACCAACTGAGCTATAGGCCCCCAGAAGGCCGGCGGATTATACCGGCGCGTTCTCGTCAGCGCCAACCGCTTGACCTGGCGGGAGAAATTTCCGGCTGAAGGCCTCGGCCGAGAGCGGGCAACTGACCACGTAGCCCTGGATCTGCAGGCAGCCTTGGGCGGCCAGGCAGAGTTCCTGGGCCTTGGTTTCCACGCCCTCGGCGATCACCGTCAGTTGCATGCTGTTGCCCAGGGCGATGATGGCGCGGGTGATCGCCAGGTCGTGCGGGTCATCCGGCAGGCCGCGGACGAAGGACTGGTCGATCTTCAGTACGTCCAGTGGCAGGCGCTTGAGGTAGCTGAGCGAGGAGTAGCCGGTGCCGAAGTCGTCGATGGCCAGTTGCACGCCGAGCTGCTTGAGGCGGTGGAGGATGTCCAGCGCTTCGCCGGCCTGGTTCATGATGAAGTTCTCGGTGATCTCCAGTTGCAGTAGCTCCGGCGCCAGGTTGTAGCGCTGCAGCAATGCGCTGATGCGCGGCAGCAGGCTGGGCTGGTGCAGCTGGGCGCCGGCGAGGTTGACCGAGAGGGCGCCGAAGCCGCGGCCGCTTTCCTGCCAGTCCTGCAGTTGGCGGCAGGCTTGTTCCAGCACCCAGTCGCCCAGCGGCAGGATCAGCCCGCTTTCTTCGGCCACCGGGATGAAGCGATCCGGCGGGATGTCGCCGAACACCGCGTGTGGCCAGCGTACCAGTGCTTCGGCGCCGACCAGGCTCTGGCTGCGCAGGCAGTACTTGGGCTGGTAGTACAGGCACAGCTCGTCGCGCTCCAGGGCGCGGCGCAGTTCCTGTTCCATGGCCATGCGTTCGTTGACCTGGAAGGTCAACGAGCGGGTGTAGAACTCGCTGCGGTTACGGCCCTTGGCCTTGGATTGGTACATGGCCGCGTCGGCGTTCTTCACCAGGGTGGCGACGTCGAGGCCGTCCTTGGGGTAGAGGCTGATGCCGATGCTGGCGCTGACGAAGAACTCATGGTTATCGATCTGGAACGGCACCCGGAAACACTCGAGCAGCTTGCGCGCGACCTGTTCGGCGTCCTGTGGCTGATGCAGGCCGGGAAGCAGGATGATGAATTCGTCGCCGCCGAGACGGGCCACGGTGTCGATATCCCGTAGTTGCAGCTTCAGGCGCGCGGCGATGGCCTTGAGTAGCTGGTCGCCGACCGGATGGCCAAGGCTGTCGTTGATCTGTTTGAAGCGGTCGAGGTCGAGAAACAGCACGGCGCCCAGTTGGTCGTCAGTCCGTGCGCCATCCAGAACGCTGCGCAGGCGGTTCTCGAACAGCAAGCGGTTGGGCAGCCCTGTCAGGGGGTCGTGGTGGGCCTGATGATCGAGGCGTGCCTGGGCATGCTTGAGGCTGGAGATGTCGGCGAATACCCCGACGAAGTGGGTGATCTGGTCATCGCTGTTGCGCACGGCGCTGATGGTCAGCCATTCGGGGTACAGCTCGCCGTTCTTGCGCCGGTTCCAGATTTCCCCCTGCCAGTGGCCGTTGGCCGCCAGGCTGCGCCACATGGCGGCGTAGAAGGCGTTGTCGTGCTGGCCGGACGAGAGCAGGCTGGGGCGCTGGCCGAGGACTTCGGCCTCGCTGTAGCCGGTGATCTGGGTGAAGGCGCGGTTGACCGCGGTGATGCGCTGTTCGAGGTCGGTGATCAGCACGCCTTCGGCGGTGCTTTCGAAGACGGTGGCGGCTTGCTGCAGTTCTTCCTGCATCTGCTGGCGTTCGGTGATGTCGCGGGCGATGGTCAGCAGGCATTCGTCGCCGCCGATGGGCAGCGGCTGTGCGGAGAGCTCGCAGAGGCGCAACTGGCCGCTCTTGGTGCGCACCGGGGCGATCAGGTCACGCACGCTACCTTGTTCGCGAATGCGTTGCACCAGGCGTTCACGATCTTTCGGGTCGGCCCAGATGCCCAGGCTGAGGGTGCTTTGTTCGGCAATCTCGTCGAGGCTGTAGCCGGTAATGCGGCTGAAACCATCGTTGGCCTCTACCAGCAGACCATCACGCAGGCGGGTGATCAGCAGGCCATCGGGCGAGGCGTGGAAGGCCTTGGCGAACTTCTCTTCGGAAATCTGCAGTTGCTGCTGGGTGCTCTTGAGCTGGCTGATGTCGCGCACCACCACGACCAGTGCCGGGGTGTTGTCGAGCACGAACTGGCTGGCCGAGATGAGGCCGGTGAACAGGCTGCCATCGGCGCGGCGGAAGGGCATTTCCAGGTTGCGCAGGCTTTCGTCCTGCAGACGCAGCAGCAGGCTCGGGCCGATGCCAGGCACGCCCCACAGATCGAGTTCGGTGGCGGTCTTGCCAAGGGCCTGCTCGACGCTGATGCCGGTCTGTTCGGTGAAGGCGGTGTTGACCTCCAGCAGCACGCCGTCGATGCGGCGGGCAATGATCAGGATGTCCGGGCACTGCTGGAACACCGAGGCGAACTTCTGTTCCGACAGGCGCAGCGCCTGCTCGGTCTGCTTGGCGTCGCTGATGTCGACCATCAGGCCGCGAATCACCTGGCGGTCGTCGCGTTGCAGCAGGGTGACGATATCGCGCACCCACACCGTGCGCCCGTCGGCGGCGAGCAGGCGGTATTCCAGGGCGTGGTCGTTGCCGGCCGAGCATTGTTCCAGGCAGGTGCGCAGGGTGCGCTGGTGATCGTCCGGGTGCAGGTGGCGTTGCCAGAAGCCGGGCTCCAGCCATTCGTGCAGCGGGTAGCCCAGCAGCTTTTCCGCGTGGGGCGAGACGTAGGTGTAGGTGAGTCCGCTGGGCTCGGTCTCCCAGGTGATGGCCGAAAGGCTTTCGACCATGTCGCGAAAGTGCTGCTCGCGGTTACGCAGTTCCTGCTCCAGCGCTTCGCGGTTGCGCATCTCGCGTTTCAGGCGGCGGTTGATGCGCAGGATGATGGCGATGACCGCCAGCAGGCCGAGCAGGGCGGGCAGGCCGTAGAGCAGGATTTCGTGCCAGGCGTTGCGTTTGTCCAGCACGCTGCCGACCCAGGGCTCCTGCAAGGCGGCGATTTCTTCGGCGCTGAGTTCGGCGAAGACTTTGTCGAGGATGCCCACCAGTATGCTCTGGCCACGCGGTGCGGCCATGGCCAACTGGTAACGATAGGGTGTCTCGCCACTGATATAGACGCCGTCGAGCTTGAGTTGGCGCAGGCTCCAGACGCTGGAGGCAAGATCGCCGACCATGGCGTCGACCTGGTTGGTCGCCAGCGCCTGCAGGGCAGCGGCGACATTGCGTAGCGGCAGCAGGTTGAGATCGGGATGGTGCTGGCGCAGCAGTTCGTGCGGTGCATAGTCGCTGACGACGGCGACTTTCAGGCCGTACAGGTCCCTGAGCTGCTTGGGCTGCGGTCCGCCAGTGCGGGCCAGGATGATGATGGGGAAATCCAGATAGGGGCGAGTGAAGGCCAGGTATTGCTGGCGTTCGGGTGTCGACATCACGCCGGGGAGCAGGTCGACCTGGCCCATGCGCGCCTGCTCCAGTATCACGCTCCAGTTGCTGGGCTCGACGGGTTGCAGCTTCACGCCAAGGCGCTCTTCGATCAGCCGTACATAGGCGGCGGTCAGGCCGAGATAGTTGCCCTGTTCGTCACGAAACTCGAAAGGTGGCCAGGATGCATCGACACCCAGGCGTATTTCGGGGTGGGCTGCCAGCCAGGTACGCTCATCCTCGTTGAGTGTCAGGGCCAGGGCCGGGGTCATCCAGTACGCCAGGCACAACAGCACAATGGCCGGCAAGCGGGGCATAACGGCCTCGTTTCGCGATCGGTATCGTCTTAGTGTAGATCGGCCATAGCAGGGATGGCAGTTTGATTGCAGCGTCTGTGCTGCCGTTGGCTGGCGAGTGATCGGGCGCACTGCCCAGAAAGCAAAACCCCCGGCCTGGGCCGGGGGTTCTGGTATCACTCGTCGAGGAAGGAGCGCAGATGCTCGCTTCGCGTCGGGTGGCGCAGCTTGCGCAGCGCCTTGGCTTCGATCTGACGGATACGCTCACGGGTGACATCGAACTGCTTACCCACTTCCTCTAGGGTGTGGTCGGTGTTCATGTCGATACCGAAGCGCATGCGCAGGACCTTGGCTTCACGGGCAGTGAGGCCGGCCAGCACTTCGCGAGTGGCTTCCTTGAGGCTTTCGACCGTGGCTACGTCGATCGGGGACTGCATGGTGCTGTCCTCGATGAAGTCGCCCAGGTGCGAATCTTCGTCGTCGCCAATCGGGGTTTCCATGGAGATCGGCTCTTTGGCGATCTTCAATACCTTGCGGATCTTGTCCTCGGGCATTTCCATGCGCTCACCCAGCTCTTCCGGAGTGGGCTCGCGACCCATTTCCTGGAGCATCTGACGGGAGATGCGGTTGAGCTTGTTGATGGTCTCGATCATGTGCACCGGAATACGGATGGTGCGCGCCTGGTCGGCGATCGAGCGGGTGATCGCCTGGCGAATCCACCAGGTGGCGTAGGTCGAGAACTTGTAGCCGCGACGGTATTCGAACTTGTCCACCGCCTTCATCAGGCCGATGTTGCCTTCCTGGATCAGGTCGAGGAACTGCAGACCGCGGTTGGTGTACTTCTTGGCGATGGAGATCACCAGACGCAGGTTCGCCTCGACCATTTCCTTCTTGGCGCGGCGAGCTTTCGCTTCACCGATGGACATGCGACGGTTGATGTCCTTGATCTCGGCCAGGCTCAGGCTGCACTCGGCTTCCAGGTCGGCCAGCTTCTGCTGGCAGCGCTGGATGTCGGCCTGCAGGTTGCCCAGGGCTTCGGCGTACTTGGCCTTGCCTTTGGCCAGGTCGGCAGCCCAGTCCATGTCGATTTCGTTGCCCGGGAACAGGCGCAGGAAGTCGGCACGCGGCATGCGCGCATCACGTACGCACAGCTGCATGATGGCGCGTTCTTGCGCACGCAGACGGTCAAGGGCGTCGCGCACCTGGGTGACCAGGGCGTCGTACTGCTTGGGCACCAGCTTGATCGGCATGAACAGCTCGGCCAGGGTGGCCAGCTCTTCGGTGGCCTGCTTGCTGCCACGGCCGTGCTTCTTCAGCGCCTTGAGGACTTTGTCCTGCTGCTCGGCCACGGCGGTGAAACGGCGAGCCGCCTCTTCCGGGTCCGGGCCGCCATCGCCTTCTTCTTCCTCGTCGTCGCCGCTCTCGTCTTCTTCTTCGTCGTCGCTTTCTTCAGCGGCGGCGCCTTCCTTGACGGGAACAGGGGCGGCGGCTTCGTCAGGCACGCTGCCGTCATCCGGGTCGATGTAGCCACTGAGGACTTCGGCCAGGCGGCCGCCCTCGGTGGTGACACGGGTGTACTCGGCGAGGATGCCGTCGACGGTGCCGGGGAAGTGAGCGATAGCGCTCATGACTTCGCGGATGCCTTCCTCGATGCGCTTGGCGATTTCGATCTCGCCTTCGCGGGTCAGCAGTTCCACGGTACCCATTTCGCGCATGTACATGCGCACCGGGTCAGTGGTGCGGCCGATATCGGTCTCGACGGCGGCGAGGGCTGCTGCGGCTTCTTCGGCTGCAGCCTCGTCGGTGTCGGCGTCGGCCAGCATCAGGGCGTCTGCATCCGGAGCACTCTCGTGTACCGGGATCCCCATGTCATTGATCATGCGGATGATGTCTTCCACCTGCTCAGGATCTGAAATGTCCTCAGGCAAGTGGTCGTTGACCTCTGCGTAAGTCAGATACTTCTGCTCACGACCCAGGGTGATCAACTCTTTGATACGAGATTGCTGCTGCGCTTTTACGGACATAACACCCTATCCACTGAAGGTCTTGGCGGGCTGAAAACAAGCCGAGGATTATACCTCGGTTTTGGCTTTAGGCGCCAGTTGGGGACTTGCTGCTCTGCGAGGAGGCCAGGCTGTAGTGCTCTCTGAGCAGTGTCTTTTCCTCGTCGGTGAGCTCGCTGGGGCTTTTATGAATGATGCTGCGGAGCGCCTTTTCACGTCGCCTCTGCGATTGACTGTTTGCAAGTGTAGTAATGGTGTCGAAAAACTGCTGTTCAAGGTTGTCACCCTGGATCAGCCATTCCTTCTCCGCCAGCGCCCGCAGCAGGCGACCCTGTTCGGTGCCGTGCCAGCGGGCGATCAGTTGCAGCGAACGCAGGTTGGGCGTTTTCTGCAGGGCACCGACCAAAGCCACGAGAAGCTGAGCGTAGGTGTCATCTTCGTCGGCGAAATGGCTGACATCTTCGACCTTTTGCGCCAGGTGCGGATGGTGCAGCAGCGTGCGCAGTGCGATCAGGTGCGGTGATTCGACGCTCACGGCAGTGCGCGGGGCACGTGGCGCGAAATCGCCCTTGCCCTTCTTGTTCCATTTGCCGCCGCCATCTTTTTTCCAGCTGCCCTTACTGCCTTCATTGTTGCGCTCGTAGTGCTGCTGGGGCGGTGCAGGCTGCTCGTAACCGCCGACGTCCGGCAGGTTGTCGTAGTAGGCGCTGTCGGGGATGTCGCCGTAATCCGGGTAATCGCTGCCGGACGCCTGGCCGGTCGTGCTTGGCGCGTGACTGCGCGGTGCGCTGGCGACCTGGCTCAGCGCTTCGCCGGAAAGGCCGGTGATCTCGCTCAGGCGCTGACGCATCAGCGCGCGCAGGTTGTTGCCGGGAATCTTGTCGATCAGCGGCGCGGCCAGGGTCACCAGGTGTGCCTTGCCTTCCAGTGAGCGCGGGTCGGCTTCTTCGCACAGCTGCTGGAAGAAGTAGTCGGCCAGCGGTTGCGCGTGCTGGTTGATGCGTGCGCGAAAGGCGTCGGTGCCCTCGGCGCGGACCAGGGTGTCCGGGTCTTCGCCATCGGGCAGGAACAGAAAACGTGCGCGGCGCCCGTCCTGCAGGCTCGGCAGGGTGGACTCCAGGGCGCGCCAGGCGGCGTTGCGCCCGGCAGCGTCGCCGTCGAAGCAGAACAGCACGCTGGGCACGATGCGGAACAGGCGCTTGAGGTGTTCTTCGCTGGTGGCCGTGCCCAGGGTCGCCACGGCATTGCGCAGGCCCTGCTGAGCCAGGGCGATGACGTCCATGTAGCCTTCGACCACCATGATCTCGTCGAGATCGCGGTTGTGCTTGCGTGCCTCATAGAGGCCATAGAGTTCCTGGCCCTTGTGGAACACCGGGGTTTCCGGCGAGTTGAGGTACTTGGGCTTGTCGTCGCCGAGCACGCGGCCGCCGAAGGCGATCACCCGGCCACGACTGTCGCGGATGGGGAACATGATGCGGTCGCGGAAGCGGTCGTAGCGCCTGCCGTTCTCGGCGTTCTCGATCAGCAGGCCAGCGTCGATCATGACTTTCTGCTGCAGGGCGTCGGCGCCCAGCTGCTTGAGCAGGTTGTCCCAGCCGGGCGGGGCGAAGCCGATGCCGAAGTCGCGGGCGATTTCGCCGGTCAGGCCGCGGCCCTTGAGGTAGTCCACCGCGTATTTGCGCTGTGGATGGCTTTTCAGTGCCTGGCGATAGTGCTCGGCGGCGGCATTGAGCAGCGGGTAGAGCGGTGAGTCGACTGGCTGTCTGGGTTTGTGCCCGCGACCGCTTTCTTCGCGCGGCACGTCCATGCCGGCGCGTTTGGCCAGCTCCTCGATCGCCTGGGGGAATTCCAGTTGATCGTGGTCCATGACGAAGCCGAGGGCGTTGCCGCCGGCGCCGCAGCCGAAGCAGTAGTAGAACTGCTTGTCGGGGCTGACGGTGAAGGAGGGGGTCTTTTCCTTGTGGAACGGGCAGCAGGCGCTGTAGTTCTTGCCGGTCTTCTTCAGTTGGATGCGCGAGCTCACCACATCGACGATGTCGGTGCGGTTGAGCAGGTCATCGATGAAGGATTGCGGGATCAGGCCGGCCATAGGCGCTCAGCATACTGCCCGGCGCAAGCGCGGGACAACGATGGGTAGAAAAGCAAAAACTCCGCTCACTCGCTGAAGCGCGAGGCGGAGTCTTTCAAATGCAATGCCCGACCAGAGCCGGGCATTCGAGCGTTGCGTGTACGGTATTAGTACAGGCGAACGCTGCGACGCTGTTCGCGCTGCACTTTCTTAGCGTGACGCTTAACAGCGGCAGCGGCCTTGCGCTTACGCTCAGCGGTCGGCTTTTCGTAGAATTCGCGGCTACGGACTTCAGCCAGTACGCCGGCTTTTTCGCAGGAGCGCTTGAAACGACGCAGGGCTACGTCGAAGGGTTCGTTCTCTTTAACTTTGACGGCTGGCATCCAGGTCGTACCTTCGTTAATTACCGGTGTTCAACGCGCTCCCGGCAAATGGCTCGGGTTGCGTCGGTTTTTAAGGGTTGCGGATGTTACCCCCTCGAGCCGAGGAATGCAAAGGCCTCTGATCGAAAAGCGCTGGCCGCTCCGCCGGGCGGCGCTTATCATGCGCGCCTTTGTTCCACGCGGCAAATCAAGGCTCAAGCTCCATGCTCGTACTGGGATTGGAAACCTCCTGCGATGAAACCGGTGTCGCGCTCTATGACAGTGAGCGCGGCCTGCTGGCTGACGCCCTGTTCAGCCAGATCGACCTGCATCGCGTCTACGGCGGTGTCGTGCCGGAATTGGCCTCGCGCGATCACGTCAAGCGCATGCTGCCGTTGATCCGCCAGGTGCTGGATGAGGCCGGCAAGCAGGCCGGCGACATCGACGCTCTGGCCTACACGGCAGGCCCTGGCCTGGTCGGCGCGCTGCTGGTCGGCGCGTCCTGCGCGCAGGCGCTGGCCTTTGCCTGGGGTGTACCGGCCGTCGGCGTGCACCATATGGAAGGTCACTTGCTGGCTCCGATGCTGGAAGAGCAACCGCCAGCCTTTCCGTTCGTCGCCTTGCTGGTGTCCGGTGGCCATACCCAGTTGGTGCGAGTCGATGGCATCGGTCAGTACCAGTTGCTCGGCGAGTCGCTGGACGACGCGGCCGGTGAGGCCTTCGACAAGACCGCCAAGCTGATGGGCCTGAATTATCCGGGGGGGCCGGAAATCGCCAAACTGGCCGAGCAGGGCGCACCGGGGCGTTTCGTTTTCCCCAGGCCGATGACCGATCGTCCGGGCCTGGATTTCAGCTTCAGCGGCCTCAAGACCTTTGCTCTGAATACCTGGCAGCAATGCCGCGACAACGGTGACGACCTCGACCAAGCCCGTCGCGACATCGCGCTGGCCTTCCAGCAGGCGGTGGTCGAGACTCTGACCATCAAGTGCAAACGCGCGCTCAAGCAGAGCGGGCTGAACAGCCTGGTGATCGCCGGTGGCGTGAGTGCCAACAAGGCGCTGCGCGAACATCTGGAGCGCATGCTGAGCGAGATGAAAGGCAAGGTGTTCTACGCGCGGCCACGTTTCTGCACCGACAACGGCGCGATGATCGCCTATGCCGGGTGCCAGCGTTTGCTCGCCGGGCAGCATGAGGATCTGGCGATCAAGGTGCAGGCGCGCTGGCCGATGGAGTCGTTGCCGGCGATTTAACGAGTCGAGGTTCTGTAGGCGCGGCTGCAGCCGCGATTTGCAGTCCGATCTGTTGCTTAAAAGCGCCGCTCGCGCCCGGCGAACAGGTCACGCAGGTTGTTGCGGTGGCGCCAGACGATCAGCCCGGTCAATACGCAGGCGGGCAGCAACGCCGCCGGTTGTTGCCAGGCCAGCAGCGGTAGCGTCAGCGGTGTTGCGATCAGCGAGGCCAGCGAGCTGGTGCGGGTCAGCAGGAATATCAGGGCCCATGCCGCCAGGGCGAGCAAGGCGGCTGGTGGGTAGAGGCCGAGCAGCATGCCGGCGGCAGTGGCCACGCCCTTGCCGCCACGAAAACGGAAGTACAGCGGGTAAAGATGGCCGACGACGGCTGCCAGGCCGATCCAGGCTTGTTGGTGCAGGCTGAGGCCGAGCAGTTTGGCGATCAGGATCGGTAGCAGGCCCTTGAGCAGGTCGCCGATCAGCGTCATCACGGCGAGCTTCTTGCCGGCCACGCGCAGCATGTTGGTGGCGCCGGGGTTGCCCGAGCCGCTGGCACGCGGGTCTGGCCCGCCAGCAAGTCGGCTGAGCAGGATGGCGAAGGACAACGAACCGAGCAGATAGGCAAGGATTGCCAGAAGCCAGAACATGGTGGCCATTCCAGGGCATGGGGTGGCCCGATTCTAACGAGGTGCAGCGCCCTTGTCGTGGCGCGGAGAGTGCGGGTGGACAGAGTATTTATCGAGGGCCTGGAGGTCGACACGGTGATCGGCGCCTACGATTGGGAGCGCGACATTCGTCAGTGCCTGCGTCTGGACCTGCAGATGGGCTGGGACAACCGCCCCGCCGCAGCCGGTGACGACCTCAACCTGGCGCTCGACTACGCCAGCGTGTCCACGCGCATTCAGGCCTTCGCGGCCGAGTCGCAGTTCATTCTGGTCGAGACCTTCGCCGAACGGCTGGTGCAGACGCTGATGGACGAGTTCAACATTCCCTGGATGCGTCTGAAGCTGACCAAGCCCGGCGCGGTGCCAGCCGCGCGCGGCGGCGTGGGCGTGGAGATCGAGCGCGGATGCCTCTGACACGCGTCTTTCTCGGCCTCGGCAGCAATATCGAGCGTGAGGCTCACCTCGTCGCGGGCCTCGATGCGCTGGCGGCGCTGCTCAGCGATATGCGCTGCTCGCCGGTGTTCGAGAGCCATGCCGTGGGCATCAAGAGCGGTAATTTCTTCAATCTGGTGGTGGTGGGCGAGACGGAGCTGCCGCTACTGGAGCTGGATCGCCGGCTGAAATTCATCGAAGCCGACAATGGCCGCTACGCGCCGGATCGCAAGGGTTTGCCGCTGGATATCGACGTGCTGCTGTATGGCGAGCAGGTCGGCAATTTCAACGGCCTGGTCCTGCCGCGCGCGGAAATTCTCAAGAACGCCTTCGTGCTCTGGCCCCTGGCATTGCTGGCGCCCGAGGCGTGCCATCCGGTCGATAGCCGTTCGTTCGCCGAGCTGTGGGCGTCGGCGCAGATCGATCAGCAGCTCTGGCCGGCGACCTTCCAGTGGCGTGGTGTCGAGCTGACGCCAACTGAGTTGCTACCGACGCGCCCTGCGTAGCCCCGATGAAATCCTGGTATCGGCCTCAGAGTCGTCCCGGATTGCATCCGGGCTACGGCTGCTGCAGCGGCCTGTAGGAGCCGGCTTGCCGGCGATGAGCGTTCTGCAGCGATATCGCCCGCAAGCGGTCTCCCACGAGGGGGCATGTTGCGCCTTGTAGGCTTTCAGGTCGTAGCCTGGATGAAAACCTCGACGGGTGTCTGGCCTCCCCGGATTCATCCGGGCTACGTTCTCTGCTTGTAGGCCTTGAGCGCTTGCAGGCGCTCGCGGTTGAGCGCCTCGCCCAGCTCGGCGCCCTTGAATCCCTTCTCCAGTAGCGGTTTGACCGGCACTTGCCGGGCAGCCTCGGCAGCGCCCAGCAGGTAAGCGGCCTGCGGGTAGTCGCGCTGCTCCAGGCCCAGGCGACCACGCGCATCCATCTCGCAGGCTGCGACGAATTCGGCGAAGCGCTGTGGGCGGCGAAACACGTCGAAGCGTTGCAGCAGTTCCAGCAGTGTCGAGGGGCGCAACTCCAGCGCGCGATGGCCATGGGTATGAAACTCGCCGATCAGCATTGCCAGCTCGGCGCAGTCACGGGGGGCCTTGCAGCGCTCGTTGATCGCCTGAATCAGTGGCAGGCCTTTGGGCTCGTGAGCGATATGCCGTGGCCACTCATCCTGGGGCGTCAGGCCTTTACCGACGTCATGCAGCAGGCAGGCCCAGCGCACGCTCAGCGGCTGGTCGTGCTCAGCACACTGGCGTAGCACGCTGAGCACATGCACGCCGGTATCGATTTCCGGATGGTGTGCCTGCGGTTGCGGCACCCCGAACAGGGCGTCGACTTCCGGCAGCAGGGCGGCCAGCGCGCCGCAATCGCGCAGCACCTGGACGAACACGTCCGGGCGCGGCTCCATCAGGGCGCGGGATATCTCCTTCCAGCTGCGCTCGGCGGTGAGGTGGGCCAGCTCGCCGGATTCGGCCAATTGACGCATCAGCTCGAGGGTTTCTGGCGCAACGCTGAAACCGAGCGGCGCATAGCGAGCGGCGAAGCGGGCCACGCGCAGGACGCGCAGCGGATCTTCGGCGAATGCCGGCGAAACGTGGCGCAGGATGCGGGCTTCAAGATCCTGCTGGCCGCCATAAGGGTCGATCAGGTTGCCCTGGTCGTCCTCGGCCATGGCGTTGACGGTCAGGTCGCGGCGGATCAGGTCTTGTTCCAGGGTGACGTCGGGGCTGGCGTGGAAGGTGAAGCCGCCATAGCCGCGCCCGCTCTTGCGCTCGGTGCGGGCCAGTGCGTACTCCTCGCCCGTTTTCGGGTGCAGGAACACCGGAAAGTCGGCGCCCACCGGGCGATAGCCGAGCTCGAGCATTTGCTCGGCGCTGGCGCCAACCACGACCCAGTCCACTTCACTAATGGGACGGCCGAGCAGGCGATCGCGCACGGCGCCGCCGACTGTGTAGATCTGCATGTGTGTTCCTCCACTGAGCGCAGAGGATACCGAAGATCGAGGTGAGACGCGCCGTGTGGGCCGGTATATAGGGCTAGGGCGCGATCAAGGCCGGCAGTTGGACCCGCAAGCGCTCAAATCGGCGGAATGATCAGGTCCAGCCTCGGGTATTCGCTGTCGTTCTCCGAGCTGCCGCGTGGCGGTACATGCTGCGTGGTGATCAACTGGTCGCCCTGACAGACTTCCAGGTGAATGTCGAAGCCCCACAACCGGTGCAGGTGCTTGAGCACCTCGCCGGTGGAGTCGCCCAGTGGTTTGCGGTCGTGCTGCTGATGGCGCAGGGTCAGCGAGCGGTCGCCACGGCGGTCGATGTTCCAGATCTGCACGTTGGGTTCGCGGTTGCCCAGGTTGTACTGCGCGGCGAGTAGCTCACGGATGGTGCGATAACCCGGTTCGTCATGAATGGCGGGCACCAGCAGTTCGTCCTTCTGGTCATCGTCGAGAATGCCGAACAGCTTGAAGTCGCGAATCACCTTGGGCGAGAGGAACTGCAGAATGAAGCTCTCGTCCTTGAAGCTGTTCATGGCGAACTTGAGCGTGGTCAGCCAATCGCTGCCGGCGATATCCGGGAACCAGCGTTTGTCTTCTTCGGTAGGGTTTTCGCAGATGCGGCGAATGTCGCGGTACATGGCAAAACCCAGGGCATAGGGGTTGATACCGCTGTAGTAGGGACTGTCGAACGGCGGCTGGTAGACCACGCTGGTGTGCGACTGCAGGAACTCCATCATGAAGCCGTCGGTGACCAGGCCTTCGTCGTACAGATCGTTCATCAGGGTGTAGTGCCAGAAGGTCGCCCAGCCTTCGTTCATCACCTGGGTCTGCCGCTGCGGATAGAAGTACTGGGCGATCTTGCGCACGATGCGGATTACTTCGCGCTGCCAGGGCTCCAGCAAGGGCGCGTGTTTTTCCAGAAAATAGAGGATGTTTTCCTGCGGTTCGGCGGGGAAGCGCTTGTTGTCCTTCTCGCCACCCTTGTCCGCGTTCCTGGGAATGGTGCGCCACAGGTCGTTGATCTGCTTCTGCAGGTGTTCCTCGCGTTCCTTCTGGCGCCGGCGCTCTTCCTCGGCGGAGATGGGGTAGGGGCGTTTGTAACGGTCGACGCCGTAGTTCATCAGCGCGTGGCAGGAGTCGAGCAACTCCTCCACGGCGTCGATGCCGTAGCGTTCCTCGCACTGCATGATGTACTGCTTGGCGAACACCAGGTAATCGATGATCGAGCTGGCGTCCGTCCAGGTACGGAACAGGTAGTTGCCCTTGAAGAAACTGTTGTGGCCGTAGCAGGCGTGGGCGATCACCAGCGCCTGCATGCAGATGGTGTTTTCCTCCATCAGGTAGGCGATGCAGGGGTCGGAGTTGATCACGATCTCGTAGGCCAGGCCCATCTGCCCGCGCTTGTAGCCTTTCTCGGTGGCGAGGAAATGCTTGCCGTATGACCAGTGGTGATAGCCCAACGGCATGCCGACCGAGGCGTAGGCATCCATCATCTGTTCGGCGGTGATCACTTCGATCTGGTTGGGGTAGGTGTCCAGCGCATAGCGCTCGGCGATGCGCGCGATCTCCTTGTCGTATTGGCGAATCAGGTCGAAGGTCCACTCCGAACCGGTAGACAGCGGTTGGCGTTTCTTGGCAGTAGCGCTCATGGCATTGACCTCAACTCACCAGGCGACGCTGGAACAGTTCGCGGAACACCGGGTAGATGTCTGCGGCGGACACCAGTTGCTGCTGGGCGAAGCTGTCGGCGAAGGCTTCGGCCACCTGCTCGTACTCGAACCACAGCGCCTGGTGCTCACGTGGGGTGATCTCGACGTAGGTGAAGTACTGCACGAACGGCATGATCTGGTTGATCAATATATCCCTGCATACCGGTGAGTCGTCATTCCAGTTGTCGCCGTCCGACGCCTGGGCGGCATAGATGTTCCACTCGTTGATCGGGTAGCGCTCGGCCATGACTTCCTGCATCAGCTTCAGCGCGCTGGAAACGATGGTGCCGCCGGTCTCGCGGGAGTAGAAGAACTCTTCCTCGTCGACCTCTTTTGCACTGGTGTGGTGGCGGATGAACACCACGTCGATCTTGTCGTAATTGCGCTTGAGGAACAGGTACAGGAGGATGAAGAAGCGCTTGGCCACGTCCTTGGTGGCCTGGGTCATGGAGCCGGACACGTCCATCAGGCAGAACATCACCGCCTTGGAGCTGGGGTTGGGCTGTTTGGTCAGCAGGTTGTACTTGAGGTCGAAGGTGTCGAGGAACGGCACGCGATGGATGCGCACACTGAGTCGTTCGATTTCTTCCTGAATGGCCTGTATATCGCCGAAGTTGTCCGGCTCTTCACGTCGCAGTCGCTCCAGTTCGGCCTTGGCTTCGCGCAATTTGGCGCGGCTGGAGCCTGACAGGGCGATACGCCGCGCGTGGGCCGAGCGCAGGGTGCGCACGATGTTGATGCGTGAGGGGTTGCCCTCGTTGCTGATGCCGGCGCGCACGGTCTTGAAGGTTTCCGCGCCGGTCAGGTGGCGTTTGACCAGGTTGGGCAGCTCCAGGTCCTCGAACATGAAGTCGAGAAATTCCTCCTGAGTGATCTGGAAGACGAACTCGTCCATGCCTTCGCCGGAGTTGCTCGCCTTGCCACTGCCGCGCCCACCACCGCCGCCCTGTGGTCGCGGGATGCGTTCGCCGGTGGTGAATTCCTTGTTGCCGGGGTGGACGATGGTCTGCTTGCCGCCGCGACCATGATGCAGCACCGGCTCGTCGATATCACGACCGGGAATGCTGATCTGCTCGCCGTGCTCCATGTCGGTGATGGAGCGCCGGCTGACGGCTTCCTCCACCGCCTTCTTGATGTGTTCACGGTAACGCCGAAGGAAGCGCTGGCGGTTCACCGTGCTCTTGTTCTTGCCGTTGAGGCGCCGGTCGATCACATAGCTCATGACATCTCCTTCGAACCTGTTCAGAGCCTGCTGCGCGTCGACCCTGCTGCGTTGAAAACAGGTTCGGACTGCTCATTTACAGCTCGTAAACTCTGCGTCCTCACCTGTTTTCGCCTTGCAGCGTTCTAGCTCGCGAGACTTTGAACAGGTTCTTGCCCGCACGTAAACACAGGCAGGCAGCGAATGACCCGGCACGCGGCGCGCGCCGGGTAGGGCTTACTGAGACTTGCGAACCCGCAGGTACCACTCCGACAGCAGGCGCACCTGCTTCTCGGTGTAGCCGCGCTCGACCATGCGTTTGACGAAGTCGTTGTGCTTCTGCTGATCCTCCTTGCTGCCCTTGGCGTTGAAGCTGATGACCGGGAGCAGGTCCTCGGTGTTGGAGAACATTTTCTTCTCGATCACCACGCGCAGTTTCTCGTAGCTGAGCCAGGTGGGGTTCTTGCCGTTGTTGTTGGCGCGGGCGCGCAGCACGAAGTTGACGATCTCGTTGCGGAAATCCTTCGGGTTGCTGATGCCTGCCGGCTTCTCGATCTTTTCCAGCTCCTCGTTGAGCGCCACGCGGTTGAGGATTTCGCCGGTCTCCGGGTCGCGGTACTCCTGATCCTGAATCCAGAAGTCGGCGTACAGCACATAACGGTCGAAGATGTTCTGGCCGTATTCGCTGTAGGACTCCAGGTAGGCGGTCTGGATTTCCTTGCCGATGAACTCGATGTAGCGCGGCGCCAGGTACTCCTTGATGTAGCGCAGGTAGCGCTCGCGTACCTCGGCGGGGAACTGCTCCTGCTCGATCTGCTGCTCCAGCACGTACAACAGATGCACCGGGTTGGCGGCGATTTCGTGCGGGTCGAAGTTGAATACCTTGGACAGGATCTTGAAGGCGAAGCGGGTCGACAGGCCGTTCATGCCCTCATCGACACCCGCGCTGTCGCGGTACTCCTGGATCGACTTGGCTTTCGGGTCGGTGTCCTTGAGATTCTCGCCGTCGTAGACGCGCATCTTCGAATAGATGTTGGAGTTCTCCGGTTCCTTCAGGCGCGACAGGGTGGAGAACTGGGCAAGCATCTTCAGGGTGTCCGGCGCGCAATGGGCCTTGGCCAGCGAACTGTTGATCAGCAGCTTGTCGTAGATCTTGATCTCGTCGGTCACGCGCAGGCAGTACGGCACCTTGACGATATAGATACGGTCGATGAAAGCCTCATTGTTCTTGTTGTTACGGAAGCTGTGCCACTCGGACTCGTTGGAGTGGGCCAG
The DNA here is from genome assembly GCF_015712105.2 of Pseudomonas chaetocerotis. Lineage (NCBI taxonomy): Bacteria > Pseudomonadati > Pseudomonadota > Gammaproteobacteria > Pseudomonadales > Pseudomonadaceae > Pseudomonas > Pseudomonas chaetocerotis. The sequence continues at coordinate 87,638 of NZ_JACFYX020000006.1, read as the reverse complement.
CAGGATGCCGCTGTAGGGAATCGCGCCGAGGCCTTCGGTGCTGTTGTAGTTGCCTTCCTGGGTGGCGGTCAGCAGCGGGTGCAGCACCTTGATCGGCGCCTTGAACATCTCGACGAACTCCATCAGGCCCTGGTTGGCCCGGCACAGCGCGCCCGAGTAGCTGTAGGCGTCGGCGTCGTTCTGCGGGAATTCTTCCAGCTTGCGGATATCCACCTTGCCGACCAGAGCGGAGATGTCCTGGTTGTTCTCGTCACCGGGTTCGGTCTTGGCCACGGCGATCTGGTTGAGGATCGACGGGTACAGTTTGACCACGCGGAACTGGCTGATGTCGCCGCCGAACTCCTGTAGGCGCTTGGTGGCCCAGGGCGACATGATCGAGTTGAGGTAGCGCCGTGGAATGCCGTAATCCTCTTCGAGGATGGCGCCATCCTCGGTGGCGTTGAACAGCCCCAGGGGCGACTCGAATACCGGCGAGCCCTTGATGGCGTAGAAGGGCACCTTTTCCATCAGCTGCTTGAGCTTCTCGGCCAGCGAAGATTTACCGCCGCCTACCGGGCCCAGCAGATAGAGGATCTGCTTCTTCTCTTCCAGGCCCTGAGCCGCATGGCGGAAGTAGGAGACGATCTGGTCGATGCACTCTTCCATGCCATGGAAGTCGGCGAAGGCCGGATAACGGCGGATGACTTTGTTGGAGAAGATGCGTGACAGGCGCGAGTCGCTGGAGGTGTCCAGCAGTTCCGGCTCACCAATGGCCATCAGCAGACGCTCGGCCGCAGTGGCGTAAGCGCTGCGATCCTGTTTGCACAGTTCGAGGTACTCCTGCAGCGAGTACTCCTCCTGGCGGGTCGCCTCGAAACGTTGTTGGAAGTGACTGAAAATGCTCATGACTTCACCTCGCTCGATGCTGAAAGCTGGCTCGGGATCGGTCGTGCGTGCAGGTGCTGGGTAACCCCGGCTCAGAGACAAGTCGGGAAGAATCCCCCAAAACCTAAAAGTCGTTACCGATGGCCCGATGCCGGTTGGCCGGCTCTACCTTGAGTGGGATGGCCTGAGTAACAGAATAGTTCGTTCTGCCGAGGGTCAAGGGCTGGGTAACGATAACTGAATGTTACCGTACGTCGGGAAGTGGCGGCAGGCCAGAGCGGACGCGGCTTGCCGCCTGAAGAAATTTATTCTTCGCTGCTTTGCGCCGTTTCGCTTGGGTACGTGGCGTGCCACAGCTCGAAACCGCCGTCGAGGCTGTACACCTCGGAGAAGCCCTGGCCGACCAGGTAGGCCGCTGCCCCCTGGCTGGAGTTGCCGTGGTAGCAGGACACGATCAACGGCGCGTCGAGGTCGGCGTGGGTGATGAAATCATGCAGGGAGTGGTTGTCCAGGTGACGCGAGCCACTGATATGGCCATTGGCAAAGCTCTGCGGGTCACGGATGTCGACCACGACGGCGCCCTTGCTGCGCAGCTCCTGCGCCTGTTGTGGAGAAATGCGTTTGAACTCGCTCATGTTCGTTGCCTTCGAGTGATTCGTGGGGCGCCTCTGGCGCTTATTCCTTGGGACAGGTGCAGCGGTGAAGTGCTCCGCTGTCGACATCGAGCAAGGTCATCGCACCGCCCCAGACGCAGCCGGTATCCAGCGCGTAGAGGCCGGGCTCCGTGCAGTTGCCTTCCAGCGCTGCCCAGTGACCGAAGATGATCTTCTCACCGCGCATCTTGCGCTGCGGGTGGCTGAACCAGGGTGCGAAGCCGGGTGGGGCGCTGCCAACACCTTCCTTGCTCTTCAGATCCAGCGTGCCATCGGCCTTGCAGAAGCGCATGCGGGTGAAATAGTTGGTGATCACCCGCAGGCGGGTCACGCCGTGCAGTTCCTTGTTCCATTTGGCCGGTTCGTTACCGTACATGCCGTCGAGAAACAGCGGTAGACGGGCATCGTCACGCAACGCTTCTTCGACCTCGGCTGCGCGGCGCAGCGCCTTGCTCAGCGTCCATTGTGGAGGGATGCCGGCATGTACCAGGGTTACCTTGCGCTCGGCGTCGTGGTGCACCAGCTTCTGCATGCGCAGCCAGTCGAGCAGGTCGTTACGATCCGGCGCATCGAGAACCTCGCTCAGGGTGTCGCCCTTTTTCAATCGCTCGATATTGTGCGCTGCGGCCAGCAGATGCAGGTCATGGTTGCCCAGTACACAGGTGATCGCATGACGAATGGAGTAGAGAAAACGCAGGGTTTCCAGCGACTGCGGGCCGCGATTGACCAGATCGCCGACCAGCCACAGCTGGTCTTGCGCCGGATCGAAAGACACTTGCTCAAGCAGACACTTGAGCGGTTTCAGGCAACCCTGCAGGTCACCGACGGCATACACCGCCATCAGTGAAGTGCCCCCGGTACGGCCAGGCGAAACGGAGCGATGATCGCATCGAAGCGTTTACCGTCCTCGGCGAGCATCTGGTAGCTGCCTTGCATGGTGCCGACCTGCGTCGCCATGACCGTTCCGCTGCTGTAGGTGTGGCTGGCGCCAGGTTCGATATGCGGCTGCTGGCCGATCACTCCGGCGCCACGCACCTCCTGCACACGGCCATCGCCGTCGGTGATGATCCAGTGACGGGACAGCAACTGAGCCGGTAGCTCGCCGTTATTGGCGATGGTCACGGTGTAGGAGAACGCGTAGCGGTTCTGCTCCGGCTGCGATTGGGCTGCCAGGTAGCGGGTGGTGACGCTGACGTCGATCTGATAACGAGGGTCGGACATGCGCGTGATCCGTTTAGCGTGATTGCAGTTTAGTCCTGCTCGGCCAAAGGCTGCAGGGCCAGCTGGTCGGCCAGGCGGACGAAGGCGGCCAGATCCAGCTGCTCGGGGCGCAGGCTGCCGTCGACGCCTGCCGCTTCGATGGCCTCGGCCGGCAGCAACTGCTTGAGCGTGTTGCGCAGCGTCTTGCGGCGCTGGTTGAAGGCTTCACGCACGACGCGTTCGAGCAGGCGATGGTCCTTGGCCGGGTGCGGCAGGGTTTCATGCGGTACCAGGCGAACGATGGCCGAATCGACCTTGGGTGGCGGGTTGAAGGCGCCGGGGCCAACGTTGAACAGATGCTCCACGCGGCAGTGGTACTGCACCATGATCGACAGGCGGCCCCAATCGCCACCACCTGGGCCGGCGGCCATGCGCTCGACCACTTCCTTCTGCAGCATGAAATGCATGTCGCGAATCAGTGGCGCGTTGTCCAGCAGATGGAAAATCAGCGGCGTGGAGATGTTGTAGGGCAGGTTGCCGACCACGCGCAGGCTGCGTGGCGCCGCTTCGAGGCGGGCGAAGTCGAATTTCAGTGCGTCGCCCTGATTCAGGCGAAAGCGCGGATTGTCACCGAACTTGCCTTGCAGGATAGGGATCAGGTCGAGGTCGAGCTCGATCACGTCGAGCTGCGCGCCGCTGCCGAGCAAACCCTCGGTAATGGCACCCTGGCCTGGGCCGATTTCCAGCAGGCGCTCGTCCTCCTTGGCGCGAATGGCGCGCAGGATACGGTCGATCACCCCGGCATCATGCAGGAAGTTCTGGCCGAAGCGCTTGCGCGCGCGGTGTTGGTATTCGGACATGGCGACAGCTCCAAGTCTCAAGCTGCAAGCATCAAGCAGGCGCCGAGAGCGATAAGGCAAAGTCACGCAGTTTAACAGCGAAAGATGCTGCGGCTGTAGGCGCGCGCGGATTTTGTGACGCTGACGGGCCGTAGCCCGGATGCAATCCGGGAAAGCATGGCGGCGATGGCCCAGGATTGCATCGGGCTATATGGCCGGTCGTGATCAACCCGCCGCTTGTGGCTTGCTGCGGGTGGCTGCTGCCATCTGGTAGGCCGTCTCTAGCGCCACCTGCAGGCTGCCGGTATCGATATTGCCGGTGCCGGCCAGATCCAGGGCAGTGCCATGATCCACCGAGGTACGGATGATCGGCAGGCCCAGCGTTACATTGAGCGCCGCGCCGAAGCCTTTGAACTTGAGCACGGGCAGGCCCTGGTCGTGGTACATGGCCAGTACGGCATCTGCATGTTCGAGATACTTGGGTGTGAACAGGGTGTCGGCCGGCAGCGGTCCTATCAGGTTCATGCCTTCGCTGCGCAGACGCTCCAGTGTCGGTTCGATGATCTCGATTTCCTCGCGGCCCAGATGGCCGCCTTCGCCCGCGTGCGGATTGAGCCCGCACACCAGGATGCGCGGTTCGGCGATGCCGAACTTGCTTCGCAGATCGGCATGCAGGATGCGCGTGACGCGCTCGAGGCGCTCGGCGGTGATGGCGGCCGCGACGTCCTTGAGCGGTAGGTGTGTGGTGACCAGCGCGACGCGCAAGCCATGGGTCGCCAGCATCATCACAACCTGCTGGGTGTGGGTGAGTTCGGCGAGAAACTCGGTGTGCCCGGAGAAGGTGATGCCCGCTTCGTTGATCACGCCTTTGTGCACAGGTGCGGTGATCATCCCGGCAAATGTCCCGTCCAGGCAGCCTTGGCCCGCGCGGGTGAGGGTCTCTAACACGTAGGCGGCGTTGGCGGGCGTCAGTACGCCGGGTAGGGCGGGGGCAGCCAGCGGCGTATCCCAGACATACAGGGCGCCTGCTGCTGCCGGCTTGTCTGGCCATTGTTGTGGGCCAGCGGTCAGCAATTCGATATCCAGCCCCAGCTGTTTCGCGCGTTCTGCCAGCAGCTCGCGACTGGCGATGGCGACCAGAGGTGCAGGCTGTGCCTGCTGCGCCAGCAGCAGGCACAGATCGGGGCCGATGCCGGCAGGCTCGCCTGGGGTGAGGGCAAAACAGTGCTGCGCAGTCATGGTCGCTCTCTGTACGGGCTGATGCGCCAGTTTACGCTGTCGGGCCAATAACGAAAAAGCCCGGCACTTGGCCGGGCTTTTGGGGCGATACCGCAATTACAGCTTGGTCTCGACGTAGGCTTCGTCGCGGATCTGGCGCAACCAGGCCTGCAGTTCCTCGTCATACTTGCGATTGCGCAGCAGGTTTGCGGCCTGCTGTTCGCGGAACTGTGCGCTGCTGTCGGTGGCGCGGCGGCCCATGACCTGCAGTACGTGCCAGCCATACGGGCTTCTGAAGGGTTTGGACAACTCGCCGCTGGGGGTGTCGTTCATCACCTCGCGGAATTCGGGAACCAGCGCGTTGGGGTCGATCCAGTTCAGGTCGCCCCCGTTCAGCGCCGAGCCCGGGTCTTCGGAGAAGCTCTTCGCCAGTTCGGCGAAGTCCTCGCCGGCGACGATACGGTCGTACAGGCGTTCGACCAGGCGAAGGGTTTCCGTCTCGCTGCGAATCTCGCTGGGCTTGATCAGGATGTGGCGAACATGCACTTCGTCACGCACCTGGGTGTCGCCGCCGCGTTTCTCGATCAGCTTGAGGATGATGAAACCGCCCGGGGTTCGCACCGGCTCGGTGACTTGGCCCGGGTTCAGCTGGCTGATCATGCTGTCGAACGGAGGCGGCAACTGGCCGGCCTTGCGCCAGCCCATTTCACCGCCCTCCAGGGCGTTCTCGCTGGCAGAGCGAGAGACAGCCAGTTGGGCGAAGTCCGCGCCTTGCTGCAGTTGCTGATACAGCTCCTGCGCCTGGCGGTCGGCGGTCTGGATTTCGTTGGAAGATGCGCCCTCGGAAACCGGGATCAGGATATTGGCCAGACGGAACTCTTCCGACAGCTGCATCTTGCCCAGGTCAGAGGCGAGAAAGTTCTGCACTTCCTGATCGGTGACCTGGATGCGTTCGGCCACGCGGCGCTGGCGCACACGGCTGATGATCATCTCGCGACGAACCTGGTCACGGGCGTCCGTATAGGACAGGCCGTCACGTGCCAGCGCTTCGCGGAACTGCTCCAGGCTCATGCCGTTACGCTGGGCGATGGTACCCATGGCCTGGTTCAGCTCTTCGTCGGTGATACGGATGCCGGAGCGATCACCGATCTGCAGCTGGATGTTCTCGATGATCAGGCGTTCGAGCACCTGCTGGCTGAGTACGTCATCGGGAGGCAGGGCGCCGCCGCGCTTGTCGATGGTCTGTTGCACTTCACGCAGGCGAGCGTCGAGTTGGCTCTGCATGACCACGTCGTTGTCGACGATGGCCACGACGCGATCCAGTGGGCGAACCTGGGCCTGAGCCGTTGCCGCCAGCAGTGCTGCGCCCAATAACAGGGGGCGCAGGCGATCAGAAAGCTTGGTCTTCACGTTCACGGTAACCTTGAATGCCTTGGTCGAGGAAAGATTCCACCTTGTTGCCAACAACGCCGCCGAGGCCCTTGAGGACGATCTGCAGGAAGATGCCGCGGTCCGGCTCGTCGTTGCGCGATGGGTCGAGGCTGACTTCGTCGTAATCGATCCAGTAGCGGTTGATCAGGCGCAGTTTCCAGCAGCAGCTGTCGTATTCGAAACCACCGAAGGCCTCGAGGGTACGGTTACGGCCATAGTCGTACTGCCAGCGCGAGATCAGGCTCCACTGCGGAGCCAGCGGCCAGATGACGGAGAAGTCATGCTGGTCGATCTTGTAGTAGTTCTTGATGTAGTTGGGGTTTGGCTGCCCATTGCCCAGCGTTGGGTTGCCATAGTCCGGATTAGTGGTCCATGTGCCGCTGTCACGGTCGTAGCGCAGGGTATCGTTGCGGTAGCGATAGCCGAAGTTGACGATCTTGTTCGGATTGGCTTCCGGCTGGTAATGGAACATTGCGCTGCCCGAGCGGGTGCTGTGCTGGTCCGGATCCCAGTTGAAGGTCGAGGAGAAGCGCCAGTCGCGGTTGAATCGATACAGGTACGCCAGTGCGTACGGAGATACATCCGAGGTGGCATCCTGGCGGCCGCGATAGTCGATCCCCGGCATCTGCACCTTGCGGTCTTCGAAGTAGAAGGCCTGGCCGATGCTGAAACGCTGACGCTCGAAGCCGTTCGACTCGATCCAGCGGCTGGTCACGCCCAGCGACAGCTTGTTCTCGTCACCGATACGATCCTTGCCGCTGAAACGGTTCTCACGCCACAGCGAGGCGTAGCTGAAGGTCGGCTCGCCGGTGTCGAAGACCGGGATATCGGTCTGGTCTTCTTCCGGGACGTAGAGGTAGAAAGCGCGTGGCTCCAGGGTCTGGCGGGCGTCTTTGCCAAACAGCTGGGTGTCGCGGTCGAAATACAGGCCACTGTCGACGCTGAACAGGCCTACGCCACGGTTGGGCGAACGCTTGTAGTCGACGCCGAACCACTGACTATTCGGGTTGAGGGGGTCGTTTGTCGCGCTGGCAATATCTGCCTTGCCCTGAGCGTCCAGGTTGATCTGGTACTGCGTCTGAAGATACTTGACCTGAGGCTTGACGAAGCCCCAGCTCCAGTTCAGCGGCAGGGCAACACCTGGCTCCAGGTGCAGGCGTTCACCGTCTGCACGGTTAAGACCGGTCAGACGTTCGTCGTACCAGAGATCTTGTGGGCGACCGGTTACGCCATCCTCGTCGACGAAGAAACCCGAGCGCAGGTTGCGATCGAAGCGTACGTATTCCGTGCCGTAAGTGAAGTCCAGACCACCCGGATTGAACGGCAGCTTGCCGTCCAGGGTGATCTGCGGCAGACGGTCATACGGCGTCACATCGGTGATGTTGGCCAGTTCGTATGCATGCACATTCAGGCGTGCGGTATAGCTGCCACCGCGATAGGTCAGGGTGCCGCGCTGGTCGACGTAGGTTTGCTTGTCGATGCCCAGATCGGTATCGAGATCCTGGAAGTAGTAGGGGTCGCTGATGTTGGTGTAGTCGACTTCGGCGAGCAGGCGCGAGTTGAGCCCCTGCTTGTGCTGCCAGCTGTACATCCAGCGCTGGTCTTCGTACTCGGACTGCAGTTTGCGCTCGTCTTCGCTGTCGTTCAGCCATGCGCCGCCGACCTGGCCTTCGCTGCTCTCGGTCAGGTAACGGAACTCACCTTCCATCAGCAGGCCGCGTTGGGCCATGTAGGTCGGGTACAGCGTGGCGTCGTAGTTCGGCGCCAGGTTGAAGTAGTACGGCGTTTGCAGCGAGAAGCCATTGCTGCTCGACGTGCCGATGCTGGGTGGCAGGAAGCCGGACTGGCGACGGTCGTCGATCGGGAAGTAGATGTACGGGGTGTAGAACACCGGAATGTCCTTGACCCGCAGCGTCACGTTGGTGGCGGTACCGAAGCCGGTCGCCGGGTTCAGGGTGACGTTGTTGCCTTTCAGGTGCCAGGCATTGTCGCCCGGTTCGCAGCGGGTGTAGGTGCCATCCTTGAGGCGGATGATCGCGGTCTCTTCGCGCTTGGCGTAGAGCGCGCTGCCGCGCACGTGGGCCTGGTGCATCACGTATTCGGCGTTGTCGATACGGGCTTCGCCGTTATCCAGCTGCAGCTCGGCGCGGTCGCCGACCACCAGCGTGCCCTTGTCACGCAGGCGCACGTTGCCGACCAGTTCACCACGGTTTTCCGTCTGGTGCAGGCTGGCTTCGTCGGCCTCGACCTGCATGCCGGACTGACGCAGGACGACGTCGCCTGCGAGCGTGGCGATCTGCTTTTCCTGCTCGAAGCGCGAGGCCTTGGCGGAAATGAACATCGGCGCCTCGTCCAGTGGCGTGGTGTCATCCATGCCTGGACGCAGCGGCTCGACATAGGTGCCTGCGCAGTAAGGACCGGCCTCGGCCAGTTGCGCGGCAGTCAGCTTGTCGCGCGGGACCCAGTCCAGGTGACTGTAATCGGGGCTGCGCGAGGTGAGGGCACGGCCCTTGCTCTCGGTGACCAGCACTGGGGCGGCATCCTGCTCGGCAACCACCTCGCGGGTAGTACCGCCCACGCTGACGGCATCACGGCTATGCACCGGGCGCGGAGGCAGGGAGCTGGCCGCCGATTTCGGCGCGCAGGCCCAGCCGCCCGTGGGCGACGCCTGGCAATCGTATTGCTCGGCGGCAAAGGACTGTAGGCTGAACGCGGGCTGTAAGGCCAGGAGGCTGCCGGTGACCAGCAGCGGGAATTTTTTGCGGAACGCGGGGTATTTTACTGCCATCTTGTTAGTCCGGGCTTCCTGCGCGCTATCGGCCCAGGGGCCGCACGCCTCTCGATGGGCTGAAAAAGATGCTGGATAATAAAGCATGACCCGCGCAACGGCTAGCGCCGTCGGAGACCCCTTGATGTCTGAACACGATGTACGTCTGCAACAGCTGCAAACCTGGCTCGCCGAGCAATTGCCCTCCCTCTTCGCGGCACGCGAATGGGGAGCGGTGCCTGAGGCCGAACTCACTCCCGCCAGCAGCGATGCCAGCTTTCGCCGCTATTTTCGCTGGCAGGCCGGTGAGCGCAGCCTGATTCTGATGGATGCGCCGCCCCCTCAGGAAAACTGCGAACCCTTCGTGCGTATTGCTGCATTGCTGGCCAGCGCCGGTGTGCATGTGCCTGAGGTGTTGGCTGCCGATCTCGAGCAGGGCTTCCTGATTCTCGATGATCTGGGCCGCCAGACCTATCTGGACGTGATAAACGAACACAATGCCGACGCGCTGTTCGACGATGCCATCGAGGCTTTGCTGCAGCAGCAGCGTTTACCGCTCGACAGCCATCTGCCGCATTACGACGAGGCGTTGCTGCGTCGTGAGTTGCAGCTGTTTCCCGAGTGGTACGTACAACGCCATCTGGGGCATGCCTTCACACCTGAGCAGGAGGCAGCGTGGCAACGCATCAGCCGTCTGTTGATCGACAGTGCCCTGGCGCAGCCCAAGGTGGTGGTGCATCGCGACTTCATGCCGCGCAACTTGATGCAGAGCGGGCCCAATCCCGGCGTGCTGGATTTCCAGGATGCCGTCAACGGCCCGGTCACTTATGACATCACGTGTCTGTTCAAGGATGCGTTTCTCAGCTGGCCCGAGGTGCGCGTGCAAGGCTGGCTGCAGGATTACTGGCAGCGTGCCAAGGCAGCGGGCATTCCGGTACAGGCATCGTTCGACGACTTTATGCGAGCCAGTGACCTGATGGGCGTGCAGCGCCACCTCAAGGTCATCGGCATCTTCGCGCGCATCTGCCACCGCGATGGCAAGCCCAAATACCTCGGCGATGTGCCGCGTTTCTTCTCTTATATAGAGGCTGTGCTGGCGCGTCGGCCGGAGCTCGCCGAGTTGGGTGAGCTGTTTGCCAGCCTGGCGAAAGATGAAGGGGCACGTGCATGAAGGCGATGATCCTCGCTGCGGGCAAGGGCGAGCGCATGCGTCCTTTGACGCTGCATACGCCCAAGCCGTTGGTGAAGGCGGCGGGCGTGCCGTTGATCGAGTACCACATCCGTGCGCTGGCGGCCGCTGGTTTCACCGAACTGGTGATCAATCATGCCTGGCTCGGCCAGCAGATCGAGGATTACCTCGGCGATGGCTCGCGCTTCGGCGTGCGTATCGTCTATTCCCCCGAAGGTGAGCCGCTGGAAACGGGTGGCGGCATTTTCAAGGCGCTGCCGCTGTTGGGTGCCGAGCCATTTCTGGTGGTCAATGGCGATATCTTCACCGACTACGCCTTCGCCGCACTGCGTGAGCCGCTCGCCGGTCTGGCGCATCTGGTGCTGGTGGATAACCCGGCGCATCACCCGCAGGGCGACTTCGTGCTGGCGGCGGGTCAGGTTCGTGACGGTGAGGCGACAGGCGAGCGGTTGACCTACAGCGGTCTTGCCGTGCTGCACCCGCGTCTGTTCGGCTCTTCTCAGCCCGGTGCCTTCAAGCTGGCGCCGTTGCTGCGTGAGGCCATGGCGGCCGGGCAGGTCAGTGGCGAGCATTATGGCGGCTGCTGGGTCGACGTCGGTACGCACGAGCGTCTGGCCGAAGTCGAGCGCTTGTTGCAGGAGGCGCGTTAGGTGTTGTGGCCGGCCACCATGCTCGGGGCTGCCGCCGGCCTCGCCCTGGCCAGTATCCCAGGCGCTCTGCTGGGCGGTCTGCTCGGGCAGGTGCTGGATCGTCGTCTGCGCCTGCATGGCTGGGACAATCTGCGTGAGCGTTTGGGCGGTCGTGCGGCGCCGACGGATGACGATTTGCTGTTTCTGATGCTGGGGCGTCTGGCCAAGAGCGACGGCCGGGTGGTGCAGAGCCATATCCAGCAGGCGCGTTCGGAAATGCAAAGACTGGGGTTGGGCCCGGTGGCTCAGCGTCGCGCCATCGAGGCCTTTGCCCGCGGCAAGACCGGGCGTGACAACCTGCGCGCGCCCCTGCAGCGTCAGCGTGAGCGCGCCGATGCGTTACTGCGAGCCTGCTGGCGCATGGCCTGGGTCGATGGGCGGGTGTCGGCCAGCGAGCATGAGTTGATCCTGCTCTGGGGCAAGTGGCTAGGCTGGGATGGTGCACGGCTCGATAGCCTGGGCGAGGAATACGCCCCGCGCCGCAGCCAACAGCCGGCACCGGCTGGCGGCAGTTACCAGGAAGCGCTGCGGTTATTGGGGGTGAATGAAGGCAGCGAGCCAGAGCAGATCAAGCGCGCTTACCGGCGCCTGCTCAGCCGGCATCACCCGGACAAGCTAGCTGGCTCCGGCGCCTCGCCCGAGCGCATTCGTGAAGCCACCGACACCACGCGCCAGCTGCATCAGGCCTATGCGCTGATTCGTCAGCGTCGAGGGATTCGCTAGCCGGTAGTTTTCGGCCGCCTGCTAGCTGCCTGCGGCGCGTATGTGCTGCGTCAACCAGCCGCGTAGACGGCGATAAAGCTGCTCTTGCTGAACATCCAGGTTACCCGGCAGGGCTTTCATCGATACCTGTATGTACGTGGGTAGCTTGGCTCGCTTGCTGGCCTGCAGGCGCTTCAAGGCAGCCGTGCGGTCGGTGGCTTGGTCCTTGTAGAAGAAGTCGCCGGTGGCCACGGCCAGCTGTGCGACCATTTCATCAAGTGGCGGCGCGAAGCCGTCAGGTAGTTCGGCTGCCACCATCAGCAGATTCTGCACGTTGTCCGGCTGGCGCTCGCTCAGGTAGCGCGCAGCCCAGTAGGCGCCGCTGCCGTGGCCGAGCAGGACGATTTCTCTGGCTTGCTGCTGGTTGGCGAAGGCGATGGCGGCATCGATGCGCGCCATCACGCGATCGACGTGGGCCTGACGCCGCTGCTCCGGGCTGATCGCGCTGCTGTCCGTGGGTTGAGCACCGTCTGCCGCCGGCGTTTGTACAGGGTCATCGGCAGCGGAGGCCGCCTCGGTATTTGCAGGATCAGCGGGCACCGCTGCAGTGTCGGCGCTGGCATCACGCAGTGGCAGCGGGTCACCGTCCGGGTCCGGCAGCGTCAGGCTCAGGCTGTGCCAGCCGGCGTCGGGCAGCTTGCGCCGCAACGGACCGACAGCCGCGGCGCCATTGGCATTTTCCACGTCGCCGGGCAGCAGGATCACCGCGCCACTGGGTTCGCCGACGTTGGCCGGTAGCCAGAGTGCGAGGAAGCTTTCTGCGCCGGCCTGAAGAATCTGCTGCTCACGCTTGTCCAGACGTTGCTCAAGCGCCTGTGCGTCGCTGACGCTGCGTTCGGGCAGCAGTGGGCGTTCGCTGGGAGTCGATGTTTCGGTCTCGCCTGGCGTCGCGTTCTGTGTGTCCTCGGTTGGCTCCTGCGCCCAGCTCGTGGCAGTGCAGAACAGGCAGACACCGAGCAGTGCGAGTGAGTTTAGGCGCATCGATGAAGCTCCTTGGGGACTGCTACAGAGCCTAATGCCGAGCTCCGCTTTTGTCAGGCGATTAGCGCAAGACTGGAGTAAGGTAGGGGATCGCGTCACCGGATTCGCCGTGCATGAACTCCCTTCTCCGTTCCCTCGCCCTCCTGCTGATGCTGGCCATTCCCACCGCCTGGGCCGAGAGCACGCGCATGCCATTGCGCCCCGCTTTCGATGCCGAGCAGCGCGCCTGGCTCAAGGAGCATCCGGTGCTGCGCGTGGGCCTTGTTCAGCAGGCGCCCTGGGTCGTGCGTGACCAGAACCGACAGTTGACGGGCGCCAATGTCGAACTGATGCAGCGTCTGCTCGAAGGCATGGGTGTCACCCCCGACTGGCGCTTGTATCCGAACCTGGGGGCCCTGGAACGTGCCGCAAGCGCCGGCGAGGTGGATCTGGCCCCTGGCCTGCAGCAGACACCGGCCGGCCTGCGCATCTGGCATTACTCCATGCCTTACCTGCGCGTACCGCATCTGGTGGTTGGCGAGCGTAGCGGCAATGGCGCGGTGGATCTCGACCAACTGCCGCTGGAGCAGAGGGTCGCGTTGCGTGCGCCGAGTCAGGCTGCCGAATACCTGGAACGCACTCATACCAACCTGCGTCTGCGCGCGACGACTTCGGAGCGTTCGGCGTTGCTCTTGGTTCTGAATCAGGAGGTCAGCTACGCGGTGCTGGATGAAGCGAGCCTCAGCCTGCTGCTACGCGAGTCACGCTTCTCCAGCTTGAACATCGTGGGCGACATAGGTCTGCCGCAGCTTCTGCGTCTGGCCACGCGCCGCGATCAGGCGCTGTTGTCCGGCATTGTCGATCAGACCCTGAAGGCACTGCCGGCTCGCGAATTGGAGGCGTTACGGGAAATCTGGATGCCTTTGCGCTATCCGCAGTCCACTGATTTCGTCGGTTTCTGGAAGACGCTCGCGCTATTTTTCGGCCTGGTGTTGATGCTGGTTGCAACTGCGCTCTATCGGCAAAGGCAGCAGACGCGTTTGCTGGAGCGAGGGCTGCTGGGTGCCCGTGGCGAGCTGGATCGTCACCAGCAGGCGGCCGAGGCATTGCGTCTGAGCCAGTTTTCCATCGACCACAGCACGGTGGGCATTCTCTGGGTCAACTGGGACAGTCACCTGCGCTACGCCAACCGTGCCGCCGAACGCATGCTTGGTTACGCCGCCGGCGAGCTGGTGGACAAACCATTGAGTCAGTTGGAGCCCGGCCTGCACATGGATCGTTGGCTCAACCTGTGGAAGCGCGTGCGTGAGCAGGAAGAGGGGTCCCCCAGCTTCGAGGTCGACTGCCTGCGCGCCGACGGCAGCCGCATGCCGGCCGATGTTTCCCTGAGTTTCCTGCGTTATCGCCAGGCCGAGTATCTGGTGGTGTTTCTCAGCGACGTCACCGAACGCCGTCGGGCGCGTGCGGCGCTGGAGGAGAGCGAGGCACGCTTCAAGGGTATCGCCGGCAACGTGCCCGGCCTGGTGTTCCGCCTGGAGCGCGCCGGGCCGGGAGCGGTGGTCAACTTCGCCTACATCAGCGAGGCCAGTCAGGATATGGTCGGCTGGCCGGCGCACGAGTTGCAGCGCGAGGAGCGCGGTATCCGCAGCCTGGTGCATCCGCAGGATCTGAACAGCTATCTGAACAGCCAGACGCTGGCGCTGGAAGGCGAGAGCGACTGGTACTGGCAGGGGCGCATCCTCACCGCCGATCAGGAGGTGCTGTGGGCCGATATCCGCACCACCGCGCGCCCGCTGGGCAATGGGCGTGTGGTCTGGGACGGGATTCTCTGGGATATCACCGAGAACAAGCTGGCCGAGCTGGCACTGGCCGATTCGCGGGCGCGTCTGCGCGAACTGTCGGCGCACCTGGAAAGTGTGCGCGAAGAGGAAAAGGCACGGATCGCCCGCGAAGTGCACGACGAGCTGGGGCAGGTGCTGACCGTGCTCAAGCTGGAAACGGCGATGTGCGAGCTCGTTTGCGCCGGACAGATTCCCGAGCTGGACGAGCGCCTCAACAGCATGAAACGCCTGATCGCTCAGTTGTTCCAGCTGGTGCGTGATGTGGCCACGGCGCTGCGCCCGCCGATTCTCGATGCCGGCATTGCCTCTGCCATCGAATGGCAGGTACGGCGTTTCGAGGAGCGCACGCAGATTCCTTGTCTGGTCGAAGTGCCGGAGCACCTGCCGCATCTGCCGGATGCCCAGGCCATAGGTATGTTCCGCATTCTCCAGGAGGCACTGACCAACGTGATGCGACATGCCGGTGCGCGCAGCGTCGAGGTGCGCCTGTGGCAGGAAAGGGGCGCCTTGTGTCTGTCGGTCGTCGACGATGGCAAGGGCTTCGATCCGGCGCTGCGCAAGCCGGGGCAATCCTTCGGCCTGGTCGGCATGCAGGAACGCATGCTCATGCTCGGCGGACAGTTGCAGATTGACAGCCAGCCGGGCGAGGGCACTACGCTGTGTGCGCGTATCAATCTGGAAGAGGAGATCGCAGCGTGATTAGGGTACTGGTGGCCGAAGACCACACCATCGTGCGGGAAGGCATCAAGCAACTGATCGGTATGGCGCGTGATCTCGAGGTGGCCGGCGAAGCCTGCAATGGCGAGCAACTGATCGAGGTGTTGCGCCGCACCTCTTGCGACGTGGTGCTGCTGGATATCTCCATGCCTGGCGTCAATGGTCTGGAGGCCATCCCACGTATTCGCGCGCTGACCGAAGCTCCGGCGATTCTGGTGCTGTCGATGCACGACGAGGCGCAGATGGCGGCGCGTGCGCTCAAGGCCGGGGCTGCCGGCTACGCGACCAAGGACAGCGATCCGGCGCTGCTGATTACCGCGATTCGCAAGGTGGCCGGCGGTGGGCGTTATATCGATCCGGCGCTGGCCGACCGCATGGTCTTCGAGGTCGGCCTGACCGATTCGCGCCCACCTCATGCGCAACTGTCCGAGCGTGAGTTTTCGGTGTTCGAGCGTCTGGTTCGGGGAGAGGGCGTCAACGATATCGCCCTGCACCTGGCGATCAGCAACAAGACCGTGAGCACGCACAAAGCGCGCCTGATGCAAAAGCTCGGCGCGCATTCGATGGCCGATCTGGTGCGTTACGCGATGGAGCACCGACTGGTCTGAGTTGCGCATGGCTTTGCGTGTAGGGTGCGCCGTGCGCACCAATGCCGTGGAGCCGGAAGATTGGTGCGCGCAGCCTCGGCGGCCCCGCGACACCCTACGGGCGTGATGCCCGAGATACTGACTCGGGATTTGTAGGACAATCCCTACACGAGATTCTCCTCGCGCCTGATATCAGCTTGTCATCCCGCCCGATTTTTCACCCTTTCTCGCCGACCTAATCTTGGCTCATCGGCCTGAGACAAGAACAAGGGTGTGGTGTGATGGCAAACGATGTACTGGTGAGCTTCCGTGGCGTGCAGAAGAGCTATGACGGCGAAACGCTGATCGTCAAAGACCTCAACCTGGATATCCGCAAGGGTGAGTTCCTGACCCTGC
This sequence comes from Pseudomonas chaetocerotis, assembly GCF_015712105.2. NCBI lineage: Bacteria > Pseudomonadati > Pseudomonadota > Gammaproteobacteria > Pseudomonadales > Pseudomonadaceae > Pseudomonas > Pseudomonas chaetocerotis. The sequence goes on along the minus strand of NZ_JACFYX020000006.1, from coordinate 71,525 downwards.
TCGGCCCGTCCGGCTCCGGCAAGACCACCAGCCTGATGATGCTGGCCGGTTTCGAGACGCCGACCGCTGGTGAGATCCTCCTCGATGGTCGCTCCCTGAACAAATTGCCGCCGCACAAGCGTGACATCGGCATGGTGTTCCAGAACTACGCGCTGTTTCCGCACATGACCGTGGCCGAGAATCTGGCCTTCCCGCTGAGCGTGCGCGGCATGTCGCGCACCGACATCAGTGAGCGAGTCAAGCGCGCGCTGTCGATGGTACAGCTCGACAGCTTCCGCAACCGTTATCCGGGTCAGCTCTCCGGTGGTCAGCAGCAGCGTGTGGCCTTGGCCCGTGCGCTGGTATTCGAGCCGCAACTGGTGCTGATGGACGAGCCACTGGGCGCGCTGGACAAGCAGTTGCGCGAACACATGCAGATGGAAATCAAACACCTGCACCAGCGCCTGGGCGTGACCGTGGTCTATGTGACCCACGATCAGGGCGAGGCGCTGACCATGTCCGACCGCGTGGCCGTGTTCCATCAGGGCGAGATCCAGCAGATCGCGCCGCCGCGCGAACTCTACGAAGCACCGCACAACACCTTCGTCGCCCAGTTCATCGGTGAGAACAACCGTCTGGCCGGCGAGCTGATCAGCCGCGATGGCGAGCAGTGCGTGGTGCGCCTGGCGCGTGGTGAAGAGGTACGTGCCACGGCAGTCAATGTCGGCGCAGTGGGCGATGCCGTGAGTCTGTCGATCCGCCCCGAGCGCATCCGCCTCAACGGCCATAGCGAAACCTGCCCGAATCGTTTCTCCGGGCGTATCGCCGAGTTCATCTACCTGGGTGACCACGTGCGTATTCGCATGGAGGTCTGCGGCCAATCCGATTTCTACGTCAAACAACCCGTGGCCGAGCTCGATCCGGCCCTGACCGTTGGTGACCTGGTTCCGCTCGGCTGGTCTGTCGAGCATGTCCGCGCGCTGGATCCACTCCAAGCCGAGTGAGCCTTTCGCGCAGTGCTTCACCTTTACCCCGAAACACAGAGGAGCTGATAAGAATGACGAAATCCCTGAAGCTCGCGGCGTTGGCCCTGGGCGTTAGCTGCGCCATGCCGGCACTGGCGGTGGATCTGACGGCGGTTTCCTTCGGCGGCGCGAACAAGGCGGCGCAGGTCAAGGCGTTCTACGAACCCTTCGAGAAGGACACTGGCAACAAGGTGCTGGGCGGCGAATACAACGGTGAGATGGCCAAGGTCAAAGCCATGGTCGACACCCGCAGCGTGAGCTGGGACCTGGTGGAGGTGGAGTCGCCGGAGCTGGCTCGTGGTTGCGACGAAGGTCTGTTCGAGGAGCTCGACCCGGCGCAGTTCGGCGATGAGGCCAACTTCATCGATGGCGCCATCCAACCGTGCGGCGTCGGCTTCTTCGTCTGGTCCACGGTGCTGGCCTACAACGCCGACAAATTGAGCGCTGCACCGACCAGTTGGGCCGACTTCTGGGATGTGGCGAAATTCCCGGGCAAGCGTGGCCTGCGCAAGGGCGCCAAGTACACCCTGGAGTTCGCCCTGATGGCCGACGGCGTGCCGGTCAAGGACGTGTACAAGGTGCTGGCCACCAAGGAAGGCCAGGATCGTGCGTTCAAGAAGCTCGATGAACTGAAACCCAATATCCAGTGGTGGGAAGCCGGCGCCCAGCCGCCGCAGTACCTGGCCTCCGGCGACGTGGTGATGAGCTCGGCCTACAACGGTCGTATCGCGGCCGTGCAAGCCGAGAGCAACCTGCAAGTGGTGTGGAACGGTGGCATCTACGACTTCGACTCCTGGGCCATCCCGCGTGGCGCCAAGAACGTGGAGCTAGCCAAGGAATTCATCGCCTACTCGGTCAAGCCCGAAGCGCAGAAGACCTACTCGGAGAACATCGCCTACGGCCCGGCCAACAAGCAGGCCATCGAGTTGCTGGCGCCGGAGCGTTTGAACCTGATGCCGACCACCCCGGAAAACATCGCCAACCAGGTGGCGATCGACGTGACCTTCTGGGCTGACTACGGTGAGCAGCTGGAGCAGCGTTTCAACGCCTGGGCTGCCCGCTAAACGGTGCGTCGCATAGCGACACCTTCCTCGTCCCCTTCTCCTGCGGGAGAAGGTGGCGCTTAGCGCCGGATGAGGGGGCGGAACTGCCCAATCGATGTTTGTCGTATCCCCGAATTCCTGCCGCCTGGTGCGGCCTTAGCTTGCGGAGTTGTCCATGGCCGCCGTACTGCCTGCCAACGATTTGCCTGGGCCGAGCCTGAAGCAGCGTCTGGCTCGTGCCGAGCGTTTCAATCGCCTGAAATCCAAGGCGCTGATCCTGCCGCTGTTGCTGTTTCTCCTGCTGACCTTCCTGCTGCCCATCGGCGCGCTGCTGATGCGCAGCGTCGACAACCCTGAGGTGGTCGGCAGCCTGCCGCTTACCGTCGAGGCGATTGCCGGATGGGATGGCCGTGGTCTGCCGCAGGAGTCGGTATACCGGGCGATTGCCAGCGATATGCTCGAGGCGCGGCGCAACCAGAGCCTGGGCGATCTGTCCAAGCGCCTGAACATGGAACTGGCGGGCTTTCGCAGCCTGGTCAGCAGCACCGCACGCAAGCTACCGCTGCGCGAGGAGCCGGTGTCTTACCAGGAAGCCTTCCTCGACATGGACGAGCGCTGGGGCGATCCCGCCTACTGGCAGGTGATCCGCCGCAATGCTTCGTCGGTGACGCCATACTATTTGCTGGCTGCGCTCGATCACCGCATCGACGACCTTGGCGAACTGGCCAAGGCCACGCCGGACCAGGCCATTTATCTGGACATCTTCGCCCGTACCTTCTGGATGAGCCTGGTGATCACCGCCATCTGCCTGGTGCTGGCCTACCCACTGGCTTACCTGTTGGCCAACCTGCCCACGCGGCAGGGCAACCTGCTGATGATCCTGGTGCTGCTACCGTTCTGGACCTCGATCCTGGTGCGGGTGGCGGCCTGGATCGTATTGCTGCAGTCGGGTGGGCTGATCAACAGCGCGCTGATCTCGCTGGGCATCATCGAGCAGCCGCTGCAACTGGTGTTCAACCGCAGTGGTGTGTACGTGGCCATGGTGCACATCATGCTGCCGTTCATGATCCTGCCAATCTACAGCGTGATGAAGGGCATCTCGCCCAGCTACATGCGTGCGGCGGTATCGCTGGGCTGCCACCCGTTCGCCAGTTTCTGGCGGGTGTACTTCCCGCAGACCCTGGCCGGTGTCGGTGCCGGTTGCCTGCTGGTGTTCATCCTGTCGATTGGCTACTACATCACCCCGGCGCTGCTGGGCAGCCCGAACGACCAGATGATCAGCTACTTCGTCGCCTTCTACACCAACACCACCATCAACTGGGGCATGGCCACGGCCCTTGGCGGCCTGCTGCTGGCGGCGACCCTGGTGCTCTATGTGGTGTACAGCTGGCTGGTTGGTGCGAGCAAGCTGAGGCTTGGCTAAAAACGGTCTGCGCAGCAGGCCATCTGATGACCCTCTCCCATTCATGGGGGAGGGTGCCCGAAGGGCGGGAGAGGGTGCTTGTTTCGGCACCACCGCCTCTCGGTAATCGAACTCGGGAGGAGGGCACAAGAAGAGCGCCCTCTCCCCCAACCCCTCTCCCGCAAGCGGGAGAGGGGAGCTTAAAACGCTCACTGGAGTAAAACCGCATGCTCAGCCCCTACATGTCACCCGTCGAGCGCCTCTGGTATTACGGCCTGCGCATTCTCTGCGGCCTGGTGCTGCTGTTTCTGATCCTGCCGGTGCTGGTCATCGTGCCGCTGTCGTTCAACTCCGGCACCTTTCTGGTCTACCCGTTGCAGGGCTTCTCGCTGCGCTGGTACGAGGACTTCTTCATGTCCGCTGACTGGATGCGCTCGCTGAAGAACAGCCTGATCATCGCCCCGGCTGCGACCATGCTGGCCATGGTCTTCGGCACCTTGGCGGCCATCGGCCTGACCCGAGGCGAGTTTCGCGGCAAGGCGCTGGTGATGAGCCTGCTGATCTCGCCGATGATCGTGCCGGTGGTGATCATCGGCGTCGCCAGCTACCTGTTCTTCGCGCCGCTGGGCATGGGCAACAGCTACCTGTCACTGATCCTGGTGCATGCCGTGCTCGGCGTGCCGTTCGTGATCATTACCGTGTCCGCCACATTGCAGGGCTTCAATCACAACCTGGTGCGCGCCGCCGCCAGCCTGGGCGCCTCTCCGCTGACGGCGTTTCGCCGGGTGACCCTGCCGCTGATCGCGCCGGGTGTGATCTCCGGCGCGCTGTTCGCCTTCGCCACCTCCTTCGATGAAGTGGTGGTGACCCTGTTCCTCGCCGGTCCCGAGCAGGCTACCCTGCCGCGGCAGATGTTCAGCGGTATTCGCGAGAACCTGTCGCCAACCATCGCTGCTGCGGCAACCCTGCTGATCGGCTTCTCCATTCTGTTGCTGCTGACCCTGGAATGGCTGCGTGGTCGCAGCGAGAAGCTGCGAACTTCGGCGCCGGAATAGATCGCCGTAGCTGCATGCTCAGGGCCTCGCCGGGAAACCGGCGGGGCCTTGCTCGTTTCCGGGCGTAGAATGTGCAGTTTCTCCTCCGTAACAAGGCGGCCAGATGGACTTCGATGATCCCGGTTTTCGCGAACTGATCGACGCGTTGCATGACGGCGTCTACATCACCGACGCCGACGGCATCACTCTCAAGGTCAACAGTGCCTATGAGCGTCTGACCGGGCTGCGTGCCGAGGACGTCGTCGGCCAGCACATGCAGGCGCTGGTCGAGCAGGGCGTGATCTCGCAGTCGGTGTCGTTGCGCGTGCTCAAGGAAGGCAAGGCGCTGTCGCTGATGCAGAGCGTCAGCCAGGGCAAGCGTCTGCTGGTCAGTGGTACGCCGATCTTCGCCGCCGATGGCCGCGTGCGCTACGTGGTCAGCACCGTGCGCGACATGACCGAGCTGCTGCGCATGAAGCATGAGCGCGACGAGTTGCAGCAACTGAAGCAGTTGCGCAACAGCACGGCCAAGCTGCATGCCGGGCAGCGTGACGATCTGCTCGAGGCCTCACCAGTCGCCGATCAGCCCGCTTCCGGGCGCGTCTTCATGCAGGCGCGGCAGGTCGCCGCCAGCGACGTGAAGGTGCTGCTACAGGGGGAAACCGGGGTCGGCAAGACGTTGATCGCCCAGTACATCCACAAGAGCAGCCCGCGCGCAGCGCAGCCGTTCCTGGCGCTGAACTGCGGTGCGCTGCCGGAGAACCTGATCGAGGCCGAGTTGTTCGGCTATGTGCCGGGCGCGTTCACCGGTGCAGGCAGCAAGGGCAAGCGCGGTCTGCTGGAGCTGGCGCACCAGGGCACGGTTTTTCTCGATGAGATCGGTGATCTCCCACTGCCGCTGCAGGTCAAGCTGCTCAAGGTGATCGAGGAGAGCCGCTTCATCCCGGTCGGTGGCCTGGAGTTGAAGGAGGTGGACGTGCGCATCATCACCGCCACCCACCACGACCTGCGTACGATGGTCGCCGAGGGGCGTTTTCGCGCCGACCTCTACTACCGGCTCAACGTCGTGCCGATCCACATTCCGGCCTTGCGCGAGCGGCCCGAGGAAATTCAGCCGCTGCTGGATTTCTACCTGGCCGAATTCAACCAGCGTTATGGACGAGCGCTGAGCTGGGAGCTCGAAGCGCTCGATGCGCTGACCGACTACGCCTGGCCCGGCAATATCCGCGAGCTGATCAATCTGGTCGAGCGCCTGGTCGTCACCTGCAGTGGTGAACGCATCGAACTGTTCGACCTGCCGGAGGAGATGCGCATCGCCCGCAGCGACGCTGGCGAACACGACCTGCTGCCATTGCGCAAGCAGGTGGAGAACCTTGAGCGGCGTCTCATCCGTCGTGCGCTGATGCAGCACAAGACCACCCGAGAAGCGGCCAAGGTGCTCGGCCTGAGCCAGGCGACGCTGGTGCAGAAGATGAAGCGCTGGGAACAGGGTTGATTGGAAAATGGATCGAAACGCACGATTTTGATTGGTTTTCTGATCAGTTGTGTTCTGCGCAGCGCTGTGACAAATCGACGCAAGCCTTCTAGCACGCCGCTTTTCGCGAGCTGGCACAGGAATGGCTATGGCAAGCCCTGAACCCGTTCAGCACAACAACGCACAAAGGGCCTGCTGATGAGTATTGCTGCATTCAAGATCGCCAATAAGCTGCTGACCGGCCAGGGTGCTGTGGAGCAACTGGCGGTCGAACTGCCTCGACTGAATATCACCAACCCGCTGATCGTCACCGACACCATCCTGATCAAGTCCGGTACGGTCGAGCATGTCCTTCAGCAACTCGGCGAGCGCCGCTATGGCATCTTTGATGGTGTCGAGCCGGAGCCGGAGATCGCCATCGTCGAGGCCTGCGCAAAGGTCTATCGCGACGGCGGTCACGATGGCCTGATCGGTGTTGGTGGCGGCAGCGCCATCGATATCGCCAAGGCCGTGGCCGGTTACGTCGGGCATGACGGTGCATTGGAAGAGTTGTTCGGTGTCGATCAGGTCAAGCGCAAAGGCCCGCCGCTGATTGCCATCCCGACCACCGCCGGCACCGGCTCGGAAGTGACCAACGTGTCGATCCTCTCCGACAAGCAGGCGCAACTGAAAAAGGGCATCGTCAGTGACTATCTGTTGCCCGACGTCGCCCTGGTCAGCCCGGTGATGACCCTGACCTGCCCGCGCGGCGTGACGGCTGCCAGTGGCGTCGATGCACTGGTGCACGCGGTAGAGTCCTACCTGTCGGTCAACGCCTCGCCGATCACCGATGCTCTGGCCATTGGTGCCATCAAGCTCATCGCCAAGGCGCTGCCCAAGGCCTACGCCAATCCGGCTGACCTGGTCGCTCGCGAAGACATGGCCACCGCCAGCCTGATGGCCGGGATGGCCTTCGGCAATGCCGGCGTGGGCGCTGTGCATGCGCTGGCCTACCCGCTGGGCGGGCGCTTCAATATCGCTCACGGCGTCAGCAATGCCTTGCTGCTGCCCTACGTGATGGCCTGGAACAAGCTGGCCTGCGTCGAGCGCATGGCCGAGATCGCTGCTGCTCTTGGCGTGCAAACGCATGGCTTGAGCGACAAGGCCGCCGCCAACCTGGCCGTCGAGGCCATGGCCGAGCTGTGCGCCAGCGTCGACATTCCCAAGGGTATGCGCAGCTTCGGTGTACCGGAAGACGCCATCCCGGCCATGGCCGAGGAGGCGAGCAAGATCGACCGCCTGATGCGCAACAATCCTCGGCGCCTGACGGCTGGCGACATCGAACAAATCTACCGCTCTGCCTACTGATTACCGTAACGAAGATGACAGGCCCCAGTGTGCTGGGGCCGGCTGAAATACAACTCTAATAAAGCTGGGTGACTCAAATGTCCGAACTGCATCAACAAGACCTTGGTGTGGAAGCCCCCTACTGGCCGGTGGGGCCATTCAAGGTGCGTCTGCCTTTCATTCATTACCGCTTCGAAATCTCCGACTACATGCAGGGCCTGCTCATGTGCGCAGTGGATCTGGCGGCGATTCCGTTGATGACCGAATTCCTCGGCATGCCTTTCGAGGTGGCGCTGGCGGTGGTCATGCTCAACGGCCTGCTGTATCTGACCCACCATCTGCTGGGCGACCCGGTCGTTCCGGGCTGGATCACCCCGGCGATTCCCCTGCTGATGGCCTACTGCAGCCAGTTTCCGGAGGGCCCGGAGCGGGTACATGCGCTGATTGCCTTCCAGTTGATGCTGGGGGTGTTCTCGATAGGCCTGGGCATGACGGGCATGGCACGCAAGGTGGTGTCCCTGGTGCCCTCGGCGCTCAAGGCCGGCATCATCATGGGCGCGGGCCTGAGTGCGGTGGTGACGGTATTCAAGGAAGGCGGTCGTTTCGACAGCTTCCCCTGGACCATTTCCATCGCCATTGGCATCGCTTTCTATCTGGTGTTTTCCATCCATTTCCAGGAGCTGAAGAAGCGCAATCGCTTCTGGTGGAACTTCGCCAAGCTGGGCATCTTCCCGATCATTTTGCTGGCGGTGATCGTCGCGCCGATTTTCGGCGAGGCACCCTGGCCCAGCATCGAGTGGGGTATCAGCCAGCCGGACTTCGTCACCCTGTGGAACGAGTACACCGTGTTCGGCCTCGGCATGCCGCCACTGATGATGTTCGTCACCGCCATCCCCACCGTGTTCGCCGCCTATCTGGTGGTGTTCGGTGACGTGCTCGGCGCCAGGGCGATCCTCGGCGAGGCCGACCATGTGCGCCGTGACGAGAAGGTCGACTTCAACCCCAACCGCTCGCACCTGATCTTTGGTGGGCGCAATGCCTTCATGAGCATATTCGGGCCGGACGTGGCCATGTGTGGCCCGCAGTGGTCCGCCATGCAGGTGGTCATCACCGAGCGCTTCAAGGGTGGCGCCAAGGCGATGAAATCGATCTACGGCGGGGTTGGCTCGTTCCGTTGGGGCACCAATACCGGTCTGCTGTTGTTGCCGGTGGTGACGCTGGTGCAGCCGATCCTCGGTGTTGCGCTGGCGCTGACTCTGCTGATCCAGGGCTACGTCAGTGTGCGCCTGGGCATCATGGAGGCACGCAGCCAACGTGACCTGGGCATTGCCGGGGTGATCGGTGCGGTGCTGGCGATCAAGGGCGCCGGCTGGGCCTTCGCCATCGGCGTCGGTCTGTGCGCGCTGATCTATGGGGCACGGATGTTCCGTGGCGAGAACGACCAGACCTTCACCAAGGATCTGCCGCCCGCCGAGTGAGGCCTGTGCAATCCCAAATTCAGCCGAGGAGGGAACGCCTCCCTCGGCAGCAGGAGAAAATCATGCAACTGAACGATCCCGATCTGCTGCGCCATCAGGCCTATATCGATGGCCAATGGTGCGACGCCAGCAATGGCGATGTGACTGAAATCCTTAACCCCGCCAACGGCAAGTCGCTGGGCGTCGTGCCGAACATCGGTGGCGCGCAGACCCGTCAGGCCATCGAGGCGGCGCAGGCTGCCCAGCCCGCCTGGCGTGCGTTGACGGCCAAGGAGCGGGCGGCGCGACTGCGCAAATGGTACGAGTTGATGCTGGCCAATCAGGAAGACCTGGCCCAGATCATGACCGCCGAGCAGGGCAAGCCGCTGACCGAGGCGCGCGGTGAGGTGCTTTACGCGGCATCCTTCATCGAATGGTTCGCCGAAGAAGCCAAGCGCGTCTATGGCGACACCATTCCCGGCCATCAGCCGGACAAGCGTCTGATCGTGACCAAGGAGCCCATTGGCGTGACCGCAGCCATCACGCCCTGGAACTTCCCGGCGGCGATGATCAGCCGCAAGGCCGGCCCAGCGTTGGCCGCTGGCTGCGCCATGGTGCTGAAACCGGCGCCACAGACACCGTTCAGTGCGCTGGCGCTGGCTGTGCTGGCCGAGCGCGCGGGCATTCCGGCCGGGCTGTTCAGCGTACTGCCGGCTGATGCCGAGCGTTCCCGAGAAGTCGGTGCCGAGCTGTGCGCCAACCCCATCGTGCGCAAGTTGTCGTTCACCGGTTCCACTGGTGTCGGCATTAAATTGATGGAGCAATGTGCTCCGACGCTGAAGAAGCTCTCGCTGGAACTCGGTGGCAATGCGCCGTTCATCGTCTTCGAGGATGCCGATCTCGATGCCGCGGTCGAAGGCGCACTGGTGGCCAAGTACCGCAACGCCGGGCAGACCTGCGTCTGCGCCAATCGCTTGTATGTGCACGACGCTGTCTACGACGCCTTTGCCGACAAGCTGGCCGCGGCCGTGGCCAAACTGCGGGTTGGCTCGGGTGATGAAGCAGGCGTTGTAATTGGCCCGTTGATCGACGGCAATGCCGTGGCCAAGGTGCAGGCTCATCTGGCCGATGCGCTGGAGAAGGGCGCCAAGGTGCTGCAGGGCGGCAAGCCGCACGCGTTGGGCGGGCATTTCTTCGAGCCCACGGTCATCACTGGCGTCACCACGGATATGCGTGTGGCCCGCGAAGAGACCTTTGGTCCGCTGGCGCCACTGTTTCGTTTCAGCGACGAAGCCGAGGTGGTGCGCCAAGCCAACGACACCGAGTTCGGCCTGGCCGGCTACTTCTATACCCGCGATCTGGGGCGCACCTTCCGTGTAGCCGAAGCGCTGGAGTACGGGATGGTGGGTATCAATACCGGGCTGATTTCCAACGAAGTGGCGCCATTCGGCGGCATGAAATCCTCGGGCCTGGGCCGCGAGGGCTCCAAGTACGGGCTGGATGAGTACCTGGAGATCAAGTACCTCTGCCTGGGTGGTATCTGAGGCCGGCGGCTCCCACGGTGCCTTGAGTAGGGTGGACAACGCGAAGCTTGTCCACCTTTTCTTCATGCTGCGTCGCAGCCGAACCATGGTGGACAAGCCTTCGGCATGTCGCACCCTACGCCAAGCTGGCTTCGGTCGATTGAAGACGCCACAGCCGTTACAATGCGCGCCACCGTGACCAAGCACTCAGAGGTGCGCCATGCAACCCTTCGCCATCGCCCCGTCGATCCTTTCCGCCGACTTCGCCCGCTTGGGTGAGGAAGTGGACAACGTACTCGCCGCCGGTGCGGACATCGTCCACTTCGATGTCATGGACAACCACTACGTGCCCAACCTGACCATCGGCCCGATGGTTTGCTCGGCGCTGCGCAAGTACGGCATCACTGCGCCCATTGACGCACACCTGATGGTCAAGCCGGTGGATCGCATCATCGGTGACTTCATCGAGGCGGGCGCCAGCTACATTACCTTCCACCCGGAAGCTTCCGAGCACATTGACCGTTCGCTGCAGTTGATCAAGGCCGGCGGCGCCAAAGCTGGCCTGGTGTTCAACCCGGCCACGCCGCTGGACGTGCTCAAGTACGTGATGGACAAGGTCGACATGATCCTGCTGATGAGCGTCAACCCCGGTTTCGGTGGGCAGAAGTTCATCCCCGGCACCCTCGACAAGCTGCGCGAAGCCCGTGCGCTGATCGACGCCAGTGGCCGCGAGATCCGCCTGGAGATCGACGGTGGCGTCAACGTGCAGAACATTCGCGAGATCGCCGAAGCAGGCGCCGACACCTTCGTCGCCGGTTCGGCCATCTTCAACCAGCCGGACTACAAGGCGGTGATCGACGCTATGCGCACCGAGCTGGCACTGGTGCGTGGATGAAACCGCTGCGTGCATTGTGTGGCGGTGAGCTGCCGCGCCTGGTGATGTTCGACCTGGACGGCACGCTGATCGACTCGGTGCCGGATCTGGCCGAAGCCGTCGACCGCATGCTGGTCGAGCTGGGCCGCGCGCCAGCTGGTGTTGCAAGAGTCCGTGACTGGGTCGGCAACGGCGCGCGGGTGCTGGTGCGACGCGCCCTGGCCGGTGGTCTGGATCACTCGGCAGTCGGCGAGGCCGAGACGGAAGAGGCGCTGGCGCGCTTTCTCGATATCTACGCCGATTGCCATCACCTGACCGCGTTGTACCCCGGCGTGCACGAGCTGCTCGAAGCGCTGAGCACGGCGGCCGTCGAGCTCGCCGTGGTGACCAACAAACCGGAGCGCTTCGTCGCGCCGTTGTTGGAGCAGGTCGGCCTGGGCGGCTATTTTCGCTGGATCATCGGCGGTGACACCCTGGCGCAGCAGAAGCCCGATCCCGCGGCACTGCTGCAGGTAATGCGTTTGGCCGGGGTCGAGGCGACGCAATCGTTGTTCGTCGGCGACTCGCGCAACGACGTGCTGGCCGCGCGCGCTGCCGCGGTGCCCTGCGTCGCCGTGAGTTACGGCTACAACCACGGCCGGCCGATTGCCGAGGAGCAGCCAAGTCTGGTGGTCGATAACCTGGCCGAGTTGCTCTGATAGTTGCTTAGCCCGAGCGGCTGCGATACCGTGGCCGCTCTCCTTATTCCCCCGCCTGTCGAGATCGCACCGTGGTGGTTAGCTGCAAACTCTGGATGAAAGTGATCAAGGCTCTGGCCCGTTGGCGCTGGCGCGCCTGATCTCGTCCTGCCGCCGCTGCGCGGCCCGTTTGCACCCGACCGTTTACCCCGAGCCATGAGGCTGATCATGACCCATGAAGAATTCCTGCGTTTAGCCGCTGAAGGCTACAACCGCATTCCGCTTGCCTGCGAAACCATCGCTGACTTCGACACGCCGCTGTCGATCTACCTGAAACTGGCCGATGCGCCCAACTCTTACCTGCTGGAGTCCGTGCAGGGCGGCGAAAAGTGGGGCCGCTACTCGATCATCGGCCTGCCAGCGCGCACCGTGCTGCGTGTGCACGGTCATGAGGTGGTGATCACCACCGACGGCGTCGAGGTCGAGCGCCATGAGTGCGCCGATCCACTGGCCTTCGTCGAGCAGTTCAAGGCGCGCTACAAGGTACCGACCATCGCCGGGCTGCCGCGTTTCAATGGTGGCCTGGTGGGTTACTTCGCCTACGACAGCGTTCGATACGTGGAGCCCAAGCTGGCTGCCGGGGTCAATCCCGATGCGCTGGGCACGCCGGATATCCTGCTCAATGTCTCCGATGCCGTGGTGGTGTTCGACAACCTGGCGGGCAAGATGCACGCCATCGTGCTGGCCGATCCGGCCGAGGCGCAGGCCTTCGAGCGTGGCCAGGCGCACCTGCAGGAAGTCCTGCACAAGCTGCGTCAGCCTTTCACCCCGCGTCTGGGGGTGGATCTGAACAAGCCTGCGGGCGAGGAGCCCGTGTTCCGCTCCAGCTTCAGTCGTGAGGATTACGAGCGCTCGGTCAGCGCCATCAAGGATTACATCCTGGCGGGCGACTGCATGCAGGTGGTGATTTCCCAGCGCATGTCCATTCCGTTCAAGGCAGCGCCCATCGACTTGTACCGCGCGCTGCGCTGCATCAATCCGACGCCTTACATGTACTTCTTCAACTTCGGCGATTTCCATGTGGTGGGTTCGTCGCCCGAGGTGCTGGTGCGTGTCGAGGACAACCTGGTCACCGTCCGGCCCATCGCCGGCACTCGCCCGCGTGGCGCCACCGAAGAGGCCGACCTGGCGCTGGAAGAAGACCTGCTGGCCGATGCCAAGGAGGTCGCCGAGCACCTGATGCTGATCGATCTGGGCCGCAACGACACAGGACGCGTCTCGGAAATCGGCTCGGTGAAACTGACCGAGAAGATGGTCATCGAGCGATATTCCAACGTCATGCACATCGTTTCCAATGTCACCGGCCAGCTGAAGAAGGGCCTGACTTCGATGGACGCGCTACGTGCCATTCTGCCGGCCGGCACCCTGTCCGGTGCGCCGAAGATCCGCGCCATGGAGATCATCGACGAGCTGGAACCGGTCAAGCGTGGCGTCTATGGCGGTGCAGTCGGTTACTACGCCTGGAACGGCAACATGGACACCGCGATTGCCATTCGCACGGCGGTGATCAAGGACGGCGAGTTGCACGTGCAGGCCGGCGCCGGCATCGTCGCCGACTCGGTGCCCGCGCTGGAGTGGGAAGAAACCCTGAACAAGCGGCGTGCCATGTTCCGCGCTGTCGCACTCGCCGAACAGACAGCCGTTCAGGCCCAGGAATAAGAGGAGCCGTACCATGCTTTTGATGATCGATAACTACGACTCCTTCACCTACAACGTCGTGCAGTACCTGGGTGAACTGGGGGCCGACGTGCATGTGATCCGCAACGACGAACTGACCATCGCCGAGATCGAGGCTTTGCAGCCTGAGCGCATCGTCGTCTCGCCCGGCCCCTGCACGCCGAACGAGGCGGGTGTGTCTATCGAGGCCATCCTGCACTTCGCCGGCAAGCTGCCGATTCTCGGTGTATGCCTCGGCCACCAGAGCATCGGACAGGCCTACGGTGGTGATGTGGTGCGCGCGCGCCAGGTGATGCATGGCAAGACCAGCCCGGTGTTCCATGAGGACAAGGGCGTGTTCGCCGGTCTCAACAACCCGCTCACCGTAACCCGCTATCATTCCCTGGTGGTCAAGCGTGAAACCCTGCCGGATTGCCTGGAAATCACCGCCTGGACCCAGCATGAAGACGGCTCGGTCGACGAGATCATGGGCCTGCGCCACAAGACCCTGAACATCGAGGGCGTGCAGTTCCACCCCGAATCCATCCTCACCGAGCAGGGGCACGAACTGTTCGCCAACTTCCTCAAGCAGACCGGAGGCGTGCGCGCATGAATATCAAGGAAGCCCTGGGCCGTATCGTCGCCCAGCTCGATCTGACCACCGAGGAAATGCAGGCGGTGATGCGCGAGATCATGACCGGCCAGTGCACCGACGCGCAGGTCGGCGCCTTCCTCATGGGCATGCGCATGAAGAGCGAGACCATCGACGAGATCGTCGGTGCCGCCAGCGTCATGCGCGAGCTGGCCGCGCCCGTAGTGATCGACGCCGAGCGTCTGGTCGATACCTGCGGCACCGGTGGCGACGGCATGAACATCTTCAATGTATCCACGGCGGCGGCCTTCGTCGTCGCGGCAGCTGGCGGCAAGGTGGCCAAGCACGGCAACCGCGCAGTTTCCGGCAAGAGTGGCAGTGCCGACCTGCTGGAAGCCGCCGGTGTCTACCTGGGGCTCAAGCCCGAGCAAGTGGCGCGCTGTGTCGAGAGCGTGGGCGTCGGTTTCATGTTCGCGCCGTCTCATCACGGGGCGATGAAGCACGCCATCGGCCCGCGCCGCGAGCTGGGCCTGCGCACCCTCTTCAACATGCTTGGCCCGATGACCAACCCGGCAGGCGCCAAGCATCAGGTCATCGGCGTATTCAGCCAGGCCCTGTGCCGGCCGATGGCCGAAGTGCTGCAGCGTCTGGGTAGCGAGCACGTATTGGTGGTGCACGCGCAGGATGGGTTGGACGAAATCAGCCTGGCCGCGCCGACCTTCATTGCCGAACTCAAGAATGGCGCGGTCAGCGAGTACCGCATCCAGCCCGAGGATTTCGGTATCAAGAGTCAGAGCCTGATCGGCCTGACCGTCGACAACGCCGAGCAGTCGCTGGCGCTGATCCACGATGCCCTCGGCCGGCGCAAGACCGACAACGGTCAGAAGGCCGCCGATATGATCGTGCTCAACGCTGGCGCGGCGCTCTACGCTGCTGACCATGCCAGCAGCCTGCGCGAAGGTATGCAGCTGGCGCATGATGCCCTGCACACCGGCCTGGCGCGTGAGAAGCTGGAAGA
The DNA here is from genome assembly GCF_015712105.2 of Pseudomonas chaetocerotis. Lineage (NCBI taxonomy): Bacteria > Pseudomonadati > Pseudomonadota > Gammaproteobacteria > Pseudomonadales > Pseudomonadaceae > Pseudomonas > Pseudomonas chaetocerotis. Next base: position 56,385 of record NZ_JACFYX020000006.1, on the reverse strand, counting down.
GCTGGTGTCCTTTACCGCGGTATTCAAACAGGAGAACGAAGGGTGAGCGTGCCAACCGTACTGGAGAAGATCGTCGCCCGTAAGTTCGAGGAAGTGATGGCCCGTCGCGCTCAGGTCAGCCTGGCCGAGGTCGAGGCCGCTGCGCGCAGTGCCGATGCTGCGCGTGGCTTTGCCCGCGCGTTGCTGGAACAGGCGGCGCGCAAGCAACCGGCCGTGATCGCCGAGATCAAGAAAGCCTCGCCGAGCAAGGGCGTGCTGCGCGCCGACTTCGTGCCGGCGGATATCGCCCGTAGTTACGAAGCGGGCGGCGCCACCTGCCTGTCGGTGTTGACCGATATCGATTTCTTCCAGGGCGCCGACCAGTACCTGCAGCAGGCGCGCGCCGCCTGCGCGCTGCCGGTGATCCGCAAGGACTTCATGGTCGATCCGTACCAGATCGTCGAAGCACGTGCACTGGGCGCCGACTGCGTGCTGTTGATCGTGTCCTGCCTGGATGACGTGCGCATGGCCGAGCTGGCCTCGGTGGCCAAGGACGTCGGTCTCGACGTGCTGGTCGAGGTGCATGACGGCGATGAGCTGGAGCGTGCGCTGAAGACGTTGGACACCCCGCTGGTGGGTATCAACAATCGCAACCTGCACACCTTCGATGTCAGCCTGGAAACCACGCTCGACCTGCTGCCGCGTATTCCGCGTGATCGTCTGGTGGTGACCGAAAGCGGCATTCTCAATCGCGCCGATGTCGAGCTCATGGAGATCAACCAGGTTTATGCCTTCCTGGTCGGTGAAGCCTTCATGCGTGCGGAAAGTCCGGGCAGCGAATTACAGCGCTTGTTCTTTCCCGAACGCGGCCGGCCGGCTGTCATCGGCAACGATCCTGAGTAAGACGCATAAAAAAGCCGGCAATCAAGCCGGCTTTTTTACGGAGGCTGGTTCAGCGCGTGCCGAAGACCACCATGGTCTTGCCTTTGACGTGTACCAGGCCCTGTTCTTCCAGCGACTTGAGTACCCGACCGACCATCTCGCGGGAGCAGCCGACGATGCGGCCGATTTCCTGACGGGTGATCTTGATTTGCATGCCATCCGGATGGGTCATCGCATCCGGCTGCTTGCACAGGTCAAGCAGGGTGCGCGCAACACGGCCAGTGACATCGAGGAAGGCCAGGTCGCCGACCTTGCGCGTGGTATTGCGCAGGCGCTCGGCCATCTGACTGCCGAGGGCGAAGAGGATTTCGGGGTCTTGCTGGGTCAGTTCGCGGAACTTGGCGTAGCTGATTTCCGCTACTTCGCATTCGGTCTTGGCGCGAACCCAGGCGCTGCGTTCCTTCTCTGAGCCATCCTTTTCGAACAGGCCCATCTCGCCGAAAAAGTCGCCAGAGTTGAGATAGGCGATGATCATTTCACGGCCATCGTCATCCTCGATCAGGATGGTGACTGAGCCCTTGACGATGAAAAACAGGGTTTCGCAACGATCACCTGCGTAGATGATGGTGCTTTTGGCTGTGTAACGACGGCGATGACAATGCGCGAGAAGTTTGTCGAGGTTCTTGATCTTTGGTGTAAGGGTAATAGCAACCATGCCCGAGTCCCGAATATTAAAAGTGAAGGCCTTTGTCCAACGGCAATTTCTTATTTGTTATCCGGCCAAGTGTGACAGCATTCCGACGCCAGCTTAACAGACATACTATGACCAAGGAGTTTTTTGCGACTTGGGTAACGTTACAGTGTGGAACTTTCGCGCATTCGGCGCACATCGGATTGCAGCCTGCCTGTGCTAATCTGCCAAACTTTTCCACTCTGGGAGCCAATATCGATGAAAGCGCGTGTGCAATGGGCCGGTGAAGCTCTGTTCCTCGGCGAGTCCGGTAGTGGCCATGCCGTGGTGATGGACGGTCCGCCCGATGCGGGTGGTCGTAACCTCGGTATTCGGCCGATGGAGATGCTGCTGATCGGCCTCGGTGGCTGCAGCAACTTCGATGTGGTCAGCATTCTGCGCAAGGGCCGCCAACCGGTAGAAAGCTGCGAGGTGTTCCTCGACGCCGAGCGCGCAGACGAGGAGCCCAAGGTGTTCACCAAGATCCACCTGCACTTCGTGGTCAAGGGCCGTGGGCTGAAAGAGGCTCAGGTCAAGCGGGCGGTGGAGCTGTCGGCGGAGAAGTACTGCTCGGCCTCGATCATGCTGGGTCGTGCCGGTGTGGACATCAGCCACGATTACGAAATCGTCGAACTGGGCTGAATCCATACGAGCAAGTAACGAGGGCGCCGATTGGCGCCCTCGTTCGTTTCAGATGCGGTAGGTACTCTTGGTCATCACCTTCGACAGTAAGGTCATGCCGAACTTGATCGGTGCCGGGAAGCGCACACCGCCGGCTGCCATGGCGCTGTTGGCGTGCTGCTGTTCGTCGATGCGCATCTGTTCGAGGATGGCGCGTGACTTGGTGTCGTGCTCGGGCAGTTGCTCCAGGTGCTCGTCCAGATGCTTGCACACCTGATCTTCTGTGGCGGCGACGAAGCCCAGGCTGACGCGATCACTGACCAGTCCGGCAACGGCGCCAACGCCGAAGGACATACCGTAGAACAGCGGGTTGAGTACACTGGGCTGGCTGCCCAGCTCACGAATGCGCTGTTCGCACCAGGCCAGGTGGTCGATTTCCTCATCAGCCGCATGCTCCATGGCGCTGCGCGCTTCCGGGAGTTTGGCGGTCAGCGCCTGGCCCTGATAGAGCGCCTGGGCGCAGACTTCACCGGTGTGATTGATGCGCATCAGGCCGGCGACGTGGCGCGACTCCTCGCTGCTCAGCTCGGTCTCGTTCTGCACGATGGCAGGCGATGGGCGACCCGGCGCACCGCTGAATGGCAGCAGTGTGCGCAGTGCGGCATCGGCTTGCAGCAGCAGGCGGTCGACGGGGGAATACTGACGTTCGCTGGCCATGGGGCACCTCCAGAGGGAACAACCTTGCCAGTTTACTGCAAAGTCACCAGGTCGTCCGCGCTCAAGGCAGTTCGCGCAACACGCGAAACCCCAGGGCATAGTCGCGATGATGGGGTTGCTTGAGGTCGCGCATGCTGCTGCGCAGGTAGACCGGGCCGCTGTTCCAGGCGCCGCCGCGCACCACACGCGGGCCATTGTCGAGCAAGCCTGCGCTCTGTGTTTCGCTGCCGTCGAAGCGCTGGGTGAAGTTCGAGGCTGTCCATTCCCAGACGTTGCCAGCGGTGTCATGCAAGCCGAAGCCATTGGCCGGGAACTGGCCGACGGCTGCCGTCTTGTTGCGCAGCAGACGCGAGCTGGCGCAACCGCGGCAGTGAGCGCGTGGCGCTTGCTCATCGCTGTCGAGTTGCTCGCCCCACCAGTAGTAGCTCTGGCTGCCGCCGCGTGCCGCATATTCCCATTCGGCTTCGGTGGGCAGGCGATAACGCGCGCCTGTCTCGCGTGACAGCCACTGGACATAGGCGTGAGCGTCACGCCAGGACACGTGAATCACCGGGCGCTGTGCGGAAAGGCCCCAGCCCTCGTTGTCAGGCATGGGCAGCTCGTTGGCTTCGGCAAATTTCTGCCAGTCGGCGAAGGTGACTTCGTGGCGGCCCATGGCAAAGGGCTGGTCGAAGACGATGATGCGCGGCGGGCGCTCGTTGTCGTTGCCGCGACCGCTAGCATCGCCCAGGCGAAACTTGCCGGCGGGGATTACCACCATTTCGGGCCCCTGGCCGCCGCTGGGCAGCGGATCGCTGAGAGTCTCGAAGGCCACTGCCGGTCGGTTCACCAGCAGAGCGCTGGCCGCGATGGTAATGGCGGCGAGGGTCACGCAACGCGCTTTCAGCACTTGCACGGGGTGATGCCTCCGGCGACGATCTGCGTGTTCAGGCGGTCCATGCTGTAAGTTCTCGATTCTGTGAAATCGCGGATGGTAACCCTGCTTGCCTGGCTGGCCAAATCTCACAAGGAGTCGGTGTTGAAGAACGATATTCATGATCTTGGGCTGGTGCTGGATTCCAAGGTCAAGCTGGTGGTGATCGAGTCCTGGGACGAGCTGCGCGTGCTGGAAACCCTGACCGGTCTGGCGATCAAGCGCGGTCTCGGCCTGCACACCTGGTCGGTGACCGAGGGCCTGCAGCGTCTTGGTTTCGGCGGCGCAGCGGTGGACGAGTCGCCGACCCTTGAGCCCGAAGCGGCTCTGCGCATGATCAAGGCTGATCTGCAGCCGAACCTCTACGTGATGTGCGACCTGCATCCCTTCCTCGATGACAACCCCAGGCTGGTGCGCTTGCTCAAGGAAATCGCCATGAGCGAGGCCGCGCACAAGCCGACGCTGGTGCTGGTGTCGCATGCGCTCAAGCTGCCTGCCGAAGTACAGCGTTTCGCGGCACGTTTCAGTCTCGCGCTGCCGTCGGAAGACGAGCTGCTGAGCATCGTGCGTGACGAGGCGACGCGTTGGAGTGAAGGCAATCGCGGCGCACGCGTGCGCACCGACAACCGCACCTTGCAGCAGGTGGTGAAGAACCTGCGCGGCCTCAGTCATGCCGAGGCACGCGCGCTGGCGCGCAACGTGATCTGCGATGACGGAGCGATCACCCAGGAAGATATCCCCGAGCTGAACAAGACCAAGTTCCAGTTGCTGGATCTGGAGGGCGTGCTCAGCTTCGAATACGACACCGCGCGCTTCGCCGAAGTCGGCGGGTTGGTCAACCTCAAACGCTGGCTGGCCGAACGTCAGGCCGGCTTTCTCGAAGGCAAGCTCCTTGATGCGCCGAAAGGCGTGATGCTGGTCGGCGTACAGGGCGGTGGCAAGAGCCTGGCGGCCAAGGCCGTTGCCGGACTCTGGGGCTTGCCGCTGCTGCGCCTGGATTTTGCCTGCCTGTACAACAAGTTCTTTGGCGAAACCGAGCGTAATCTGCGTGAGGCGCTACGTCTGGCCGAACAGATGGCGCCCTGTGTGCTGTGGATGGACGAGGTGGAGAAGGGGTTGGCCAGTGGCGACCACGACGGAGGCGTGATGTGCAGGCTTGAGAAAAAGAATACAGGGAAAGCGCGATAAATGCGGGATGGTGTGGTCTGGGGTGGGCTATATCGGGATGGGATTCTGTAAAACTCTTGCCATGGGTGAAATTGCTAATCGGGCAGTTTCACCCAGGCAATTAGGGACTCAGCCAGGGCTTTCAGCTCTGCAGAATCCTCTCCTTTATAGATAGAGGCGGCGACCTCCAGGCAGCGAAGGCGGAGTTGCTCCGCGTGCGGCTCAGGCTTGGCGGAGTCCTCAGCTTTAGGGCTCAGGTATCGATGCACCGCAGAGCGCGATACGGCATACCCCCGACCTATCAACCAGTCGACGTGGTCGTTCAGCGTCCATGCCGGGTACTTGTGATAATTCTCCGACAGCTCGGCACGAACATCAGCTGGCAGACTGTTAATGGCGAATTTCCGGGCCATCAGTTGGCTCCTGAGCAGTGGCTAGTCGCCGAGGTCGAGGGTGTGCTGGTCGCGGTCGAACTTCCTGTCCTGCGTTCTCTTGAGCAGCTTGTAGATCGCATTCTCTGTCATGTCGTACTCAACGGCCAGCGCGTGGTGGTTGCGGCCGTTGAATTTGCCCAGGATCTCCAGATCGCGTTGGGTGATCCTCCACCGGAAATCCTTGGGAAACGTCACACAGCTACCGGCCCAGGTGTTCGACAGATGCTCGACCACCGCAGCGCCGGCCTGCTCGGCGATCTTCGCGTCCACACCGTGCTCCGAAACCACAGCCGCAACGTGGTCGGCGATATCGCTGAGTAGTTCGTGGCGCTTCTCCGCCATCGCTGTTGGCCTTGCGCTCATGCGTTCCCCCTTGCCGCTGCGATGCGGCGTTCGGCTTCCTCTTCATTAATAAGGCCCAGGCGGCGATCGGCTTCGATGCGGCCGAGGGCGTCCTGCAGGATCTGTTGCGTGGTGGCCACTGCGCGTGCCGGCTTGGCCGGCGCGGCGGCTTGCACTTGGACGGGGTCGCTGGCGATGCCGTAGACCACCGTGCGCAGGTAGTTGTGGTTATCGAGTGGCAGCGACAGGCGATCGCGGGCAATCAGCATCTGCTCGATGCCGGCCGTCCAGATCCTGGGCGGCGCCGGCTTGGAATCGTTGGTGCGGGCGTCCTTCTGCACCGTGCCGGCGTTGACCAAGTCGAGCAGCTCCTCCAGCAGCCGGATGGCGCGGGTCATGCGCAGGCTGCGCTTGGCCGGGCTGAACAGGCGCAGGTAGTTGAGCACCGCCCGGCCGAGCTTCGGATCGAGGCCGGCAAGCATTGCCGCCAGCTTCTTGCCGTCCGCGTCTGCGAAGCCGGCCTCGATCGGAAACTGCTCGCCGCAGCAAGGGCATTGCAGCTGCATCAGTCGCCCCTCCGCGCGATGACCAGGTTATTGAGGGCATCCACCAGGGCCTTGAGGATTGGACGCTGGCGCTTCCACCCCTTCGGCAGGGCTTCCAAACCGTCAATGCGTTCTGGATCGCTAACGCCCAATGCCTTACACAGCTCTTCCACCTGGTGGAGCAGCTCGCGCTTCTCCTGCTCGACGTGCAACGCCGCCAACACCGCCGTTAGCTGCTTGGGTGTTTTCAGCCATGCGACCTTCTCCACGCCGAACTGGCGCTTGGCGATTGCATCGGCATAGCTCCAGGGCAGGCCCATGTTAGTGAGCTGAGCCTCGATCACCTCGATCTCGCCGGACAGCTGGGCGAAGTTGTGCGGCTTGCCCTTCGCCTTGCTGCTGGGCTTCGGTTTGAAGCCCAGGCGCTCCAGCTCGACCATCAGCCGGCCGGCCTGGCGGGTGTTGAGGTCTTTTGCAGACTCGACTCCGGCCACGCGGCGCAGCAGTGCGCGATAGCTGTCGTCATCCATGCCCAGTTGGCCCTTGGCGATGTGGATCTTGCCGAGTACGCCTTTCGAGATACTCATGCGCGACCACCCATAGAGCAGCTCAGGCGATTAAGGCGGCGGTTGATGGCTGCAGTCTGCTTGCGCAAGGCGCGCAGCTCGGCACTGAGGTCGATAGTAGCCACTACCACCGGTTCGGCTGGCACCTCCGGTACCGGCTTTGCCTTCACAGGAGCGGCGGGCTTTGCCGGTTTCGCCTTGATGGGCGCAGCCTGGGCTGGCTTCTGCTGCTCCGGGTTGATCGACTTCGAGCGCCAGGGCCCACTCTCGATAGGACGGCGGAAGTTGTCGAAGGCCTTGATCTCGCCACCCTTGGCCAGAAACTCAGCAATCTGCGCATTCAGCTCGTCCTGACGCTCCTGGGGCTTGGTCATGTCGGTGGACGGTGCGTCCCTGAATATTGGGTGGCTCATCGGATGGCCTCCCCTGGAACGATCAACCATTTTCTGTGCAGCCGACCGACAGGCGAGCACGGCTGACGCTCGATGGTTTTATGGAAGTCGGGGAAGAGCTTGTCTGCCAGGCGCTCGACAGCCAGCTTGGCGTCATAGGTGCAGGATGCCTTCTTACCCTTGATGGTTTTGGTCCTGTAGCCGGAGTGATCCAGATGTACGAAGACCTCTACTGTGGTGTTAGTCGCCATCTCACACCCCCTGAGTCAAACGGGCCAAAGGCTTATGACCAAGGCCCTGATGCAGTTGAGCCTTCTTGCCCTGGTGATAGCCCGCCTCGCTGGCCACCTCGTCGCGGGCCTTGAGTTTGCGGCGCTTCATCTTGGCCTGACCCAGGTTCGGATAATGCTTGGCCATGTACGCCTGGATGGCCTCGGCGATGTTGTCCTCGACCCCGGCGAACTCCTGAACCTTGAGGTACACCGCATCGATCCAGCCATGGGCGAAGGCATCGCCCCGCGCTACCTTGGTCGAGCGTTTGCAGCGCTTCTGCGTGCCGAGGAACTCCTTGCGGGCTTTCTGTAGCTGGCGCTCCAGCACCTGGTAGGCGTAGCCGGACAGCTCCGGGGCGGCGCCGCAGCCGATGAACTTGAAGCCGGCCGGTTCCAACCAGTGGGTGGTGATGATCAGGTGAGTGCCGAATGCATCGGCGCAGACGCCGGCCAGGCGGGTGCGCCAGGCCGGTGGCTCGCCATCGGAGCCGGCTGGGACCTTGGCTTCGCCCGCCATGCTGGGCAAGACGTCGCCCATCTCCAGCTTGTAGGCCTCCATCATCTTCTGAGCCTGGCGCATGGCAATCTGGGCTTCGTTAGGGTTGGAGCCCTTGCCCTTGGCCATCTCCAGGCACTTCTTGATCTTTTCGAGGATGCGGTCCTGGTCCATGGTCACACCTTCGCAATGTCGAGGCTGATGGGCTCGTACCGGTCGGTGTCGCCGACGCGCTCGTACACTCGGACGTAGGAGCTGGTGGTGACGACGGTGACGGCGTCGCTGATGGCCTGCATGGCGCGAATCCAGCGCTCGTCGGTGATTTCCAGGCGGCGCAGCGCCAGGACGCTGCCGGTGCGAATGTTGCCGGCCTGGTCGACTTTGAAGGCGTCGTTGATCAGGGTAATGATCTCGGGGCGCGAGCCTTTCACCCACTCCTGCAGGCACTCGTCGATCAACGCCTTGGCGCCCTGCAGGCGTTCATCGAAGCGGATGTTGTCCGCCTTGGCCCGCACCACCTTGAAGCGGCCGTCGTAGCTGAACAGCGTGACGTTGCCCTTGGCGCCGCCCAGCTTGGCGCCGTACTCATCGGCGGCAACAGCCACCAGGGCGTCAACCTCACCAAACACCTTGGCCTTGAAGTCGACCAGCGCCTGGTTGAGTTCCTGGGTCTTGCCGACGATGGCCATCACCAGCTCGTCGCGCATCAGGTCGAGCGGCTTGATCATGGACTCGGGTACGTGACGGCCCTGGGCGTCGAGGCGGAAGCCTTCGGGGACTTGGATTTGCTCAGCCATGGGTTTCTTCCTCGGCTTGTTGGGTATTGATTTCGAGTTCGGCCTGTACCGCCTCGCGGAAGCGGCAGATCTCGTCGTTGAGCTTGTGGCCACCGATGGTCGGATAGGCCGAGGCGTAGCCGGCGCTGCGTTTGAGCAGCTCCAGGGCTTCGCGCAGGCGGCGTTCGACGGTTAGCTGTACGGCGGACTTGGTCATGCTGTTCATCAATGCACCGCCTCGGCCGGCTCGGCGGCACGTTGTTCGGCGCGGTGCAGGCGCTCCAGCTCGGCGATGATCAGCGCACCCGCCTTCGCCAGCTCACGGATGCGGCCGGCTTCTTCCCCATCCCATGGCTTGGCAGTCCAGCCTTCCGGCAGGATTGCTTCGCCCAGGGTGCCGCCATAGCCGGTGCTGGTTGCATCCCAGAAACGGGCAGACGGTGGCATCGCGTAGTACGTGGCCAGTGCTGCGATCTCTTCGCAGGCGTGGTCATCGTCATGGTCGCTGTCGTAGCCGTGCTGTTGAATCTGGCGGATGCGCTCAGTCAGTACACGGTTAACTGCAGGATTGGTGGCCTCGCTGAGGATCGTCACCAAGTGCGCCATGTGCTGCAGAGACTGCAGCAGTTCCCACTTCGACGGATTGACGCCGATGTCGTGGCCGATGGCTTCCCAGGCTTCAAGGACGGTTACGGTTTCCCCCTTGGATTTCTGTCGAGTGACATGCGGAGCTAGGAACGTCAGGGCGATAACAACCGTGACGCCGATGGCACCCACAGCCAGCAGGCTATAAGGAGGAAGTTCGGCCATTTGAAGCACTGCTCCGGCGAGAGCAATGCCGATAACCAGTGCGATTGCGAGGGTTTTGGTAATCATTGTTCTTGCCCCTTTGCCGGCGTCAGCCAGCAGACGTAGCAGCCGCCGAGGCGGACGCTGTTGATGGTGTGGACGCCTTTAGTGCTCCAGCTCACGCCGCGCCACTCACTGCTGAACGATGCGGCGAGCTGGTCGGAGTCTTCGGCGTTGATGAAGATCTTGCCGTCGAGCGGCGATGCGGCCTCGATGCGCACGCCCACCGCGCGCAGGCGGCGGGTCATGTCGTTGAGGGCGCGGAGCTTGTCGGCCAGGTCAGGGGTCAGCACGGTGCACATGGGCAGCGCGTGCTGGATGGAGATCTCGGCGGCGATCTTGGCGCTGAGCGGGATGACGTTGGGAGCGCGCATGGTCATTCCTCCTCGTCGCTGGCCGGGGCGGTGCGTTCGATGGACAGCGGGAACTTCTCGAACTGCTGCTCGGCGATCGCCAGTGCAAAGCGCCAACCTTTGAGCATCGCGCCCTCTAGGACGATGGGATTGGCATCGTCCACGCCGAGGCAGATCTGAGTGCCTTCTACTGCCTGCGACAACGTGCCGAGGTTGCCAATGCGGCGCTGGTGCCACTGGATCAGCGGCTTGGCCAGGTCGATCTGCGCTTCCTGGGCCCCAGCGGTGTGGGCTTGGTCTTCGAAGGCAATGACCATTTCCAGCAGTACCTGCTTCTCCAGGTTGGCCTGCTCCAGCAGGTTCCCCTGGTCGAACTGCCCGCCGACCAGGCTCCAGGCCGAGGCGTAAACCTGGGCCTGATCCATGATTTGTTCGATGGTGATGGCCATGGCTCACACCCCCTTCACAACATCAGCGGTGATGCGGCTTTCGCCGATCTCGGCGGCGAGGTTGAGGGCGGCGTTGAACAGGTTGCCGATGGCCAGCGGGTAGAGCTGGCTGGCACCGTCCTTACCCGAGCTGCCGAGGCGTTCGATGATGGCCTGTACGCCGCTGGCGTCGATCAGCTCGTCGAGCTGCTTGCCAGCGTGCTTGCAGCGGAATGCCAGGTGCGCGTCCAGGTCACCGACGGTGATGGGTTGCAGTTGCGCGATCTCGATGCGCTGGGCCACCTCGCGCACGTCGCCGTTGCGCGGGCTGAGTTTGATCAGCAGCTCGGGCTGGCCGATCAGGATGATGGACAGCAGCTTGTCGAAGCCGTGTTCGAGCTGGTCACGCATGCGCTTGAGGTGCTTGAGCGTGGGGATGGGCAGCGAATGCGCCTCTTCGATGATCAGCACGTGGCGGAAGCCTGCGCCGTGGCTGGCTTTGAGCGTGGCGTGCATCTGCGCGAAGCGGGCCTCGGGGCTGGATTTGGCCTTCTCCAGCGGCGCCACGGCAGCCATCACGGACTCGGCGATGTGGGTGGCCTTGAGGGTCTTGCCCCTGGTGTCGTTGTCCTCCATGCCCAGCACGTAGGGTTCGATAACGATGACGGGCTCATTGCGCAGGCGGTGTGCGAGATCGCGGCGCAAGGTGCTTTTGCCAGCGCCGGACTCGCCCACCACGGCCAGGAAGCCGTCATGGCGCGCCGTCTGGTACATGGACTCGCGGATGTAGCGGATATCGGGGCTCAGGTACATCTCATCGGCCGACTTGAGGTCGTCGAAGGGGTCGCGGTGCAGGTTGAACGCCCGCTTGGTATCTGGTCGTAGCACTTGTTTAGCCATTAGCATGTCGGGGCACTCCTGGGTTTCGTGATTGTTTTCCGGGGTTGCAGGGGCCTGCGCGTTGGCGCGCGCAGGCTCCATCTCTTCAAACGCGGCGCGCACTGCGTCGAACTCCGCGCCTTGTTGCATCAGGTACTCAGTGATGCCCCAGGCCAGCTGGTTCATCGGGATGCTCTTGGGCCACTGGCCGTGGTTGATCAATTGCGCGATGGCTGCCGGGCTGAGCTTCACCGCCCTGGCCAGGTCTGCCTGGCCCTTGCCTACGCTGGCCAGCACTTGCTTGAGGCGTTTCATCAATCACCCCCAACCAGGCGCAGGCCTGGGCGTGCGGGCGCGGTCAGGCGCGTGTGGATGGCGTCCAGCTCTGCCTCGGGTACGCCGTTCGGGTAGTCGGCCTTGAGCGTGGCCAGGTGCTCGGCGTTCCAGCTGCTGCCCATGCGGGCGCGCAGCGCTTTGGCGGCTTCGATGACGGTGAGCGGCTTGATCTCGACCGTGGCCACGGTGACGCGGGTTTCCAGCTCGGTACCGCGCTTGGGCAGGTAGGTCGGCAGGACGGTGTTGGCCTGTTCCTTGAAGGGGTCGATCTCGCCATTGAAGGGCACGGCGCGGGCTTTGATGGCCTGCTCGGCCTCGGTCACGGTGCTGGTGCCGGTGGCCAGCTGGTCGAGCTGCTTGCGGTCCTTCTGTGCGGTGGTTTCCGGCAGGGCCTGGTGGCCTTCACCGATCACGCGGCGGGTGGCGCCATTGGCGGCGAAGCCGTTGTCGTCGCGCTCGATGCGTTCGACCACCTGGTAGTGCTCGCGACCGTCTTCGCCGCGCAGTACCAGCTGGGCGCTGTCGGCATCGCGGAACGGGTTGCGGGTGATCAGCACCGAGTCGCCGACCTGCAGGTGCTCGATGCTGCCGACGTCGTATTCGGCGCCACGGAATGGCACGCGCAGCTTGGCGGATACCTTGCGCGTCTCCGGTGCGGCAATGGCCAGCTCGCGCATCATTTCCGCCGGCGGCGCGATGCGCAGTTGCTCGGGCTTGATGGTCATCCACAGGGCATAGCGGGCGCGGTGGTGGCGGGTGTGGATGGCGGTGGCGTTGTAGTGCCGCATCCAGCGCCCGGCCAGGCCGTTGATCTCGTCCAGGGTGCTGGGCTTCTTCATCAGCTGCAGGCCGCTTTCGAACTCACGCTCGACGATGTTGTGCGCCTGCTCGACCTGGCCCTTGGCGCGGGCGTTGCCGACCTTGTTGATGATCAGCTCGATGCCCAGGGCGCGGCAGAGGTTGCGGAACATCGAGGAGGTCATCGCCGCACCGGGGTCGGTCATGATCATGAAGGGCACGCCGTGGAAGGGGTCGGTGTCGCCGCGCTTGACCATGGCGCTGATCAGTACGTGGCAGAGGTTCTCCGCGCTCTCGGCGCCGAGCACGTAGTGCACGTAGAGGGTGCCGCTGGTGTGGTCGGTGATGACGTAGCGCCACAGGCGCTGCTTCTCGATGCGTTTGAGGTTCTCGGGCTTGCCGTCGTAGAACTCGGCTTTATTCATGGCGCGGGCGCCGTCGTCGGCCAGGTAGAACTGGGTAGAGATCGAGGCGTCGATCTGCCAGACGTGGTTGGGGTGCTTGCTGACCAGCTCGACGGCTGGCGTGGGGCGCAGCAGCTGCTCAGGGTGCAGGCCATAGCCACGCAGGGCGCGGCCGATGGCGCTGAGCGACATGGGGGTGATTTCGCCGGTATCCGGGTTGACGGTGCCGGCGATGATTTTGCCGTTGTTGCGCAGGCGCTCGACGGCACGCTCCAGGGTGCTGAGCTGCTTGTCGTTGTCACGGATCGAGCGAATCATCGTGGTGCTGAGCATCTCGGCCTCGTCGCGGGTGAGCGCTGAGTTGCCGGCGTCGGCCCGTTGCTTACGGGGTTGGGTCACGGTGACCTCCTTGAGTTTCCGGTACAGAGTCGCCAGGGAGATGCGCAGATCGTCCGCTGCCGCCTGGCACAGCTCTGTACGGCTCGCTGTGGAGCGTTCCAGTTCGTGCGCCAGGGCAACGAGGCGTTGTGTCATCACGGCGCTCATGGGCTTACGCACCTTGGCCTTGGGCCGCAGCAATGGCGGCCTTGACGGCTTGCTCGTCTTCGTCTTTCAGCCAACTGGGCGTGACGCTGGCGGTCGGCTCGGCCGGGATGTTGTATTCAGCGCGGATCTGCAGCAGCGCGCGCTCGACCTGGGCGAGCATGCCGGCGATGACCGGGCGCTGATCGAGGCCGGACTCTTCGCCCTTCTCGACCAGCAGGTGCACGGCCGGGTGCAGGGCGCCGGCGATAGCGGCCTCGGCGGCGGTGGCCTTGTTGGCCAGCTCTTCGCGGCGCTCGGCAAGCTGCTCGTCCATCGGCACCACCACTACCAGCGGCTTTTTGGCCAGGGCGACGGACAGCTCTTCGATCTTCACCGTTTTGTCGGCGTTGACCTTGGCCAAGGCCTTTTTGTCCTCGCGGGTTTCGCGCAGGGCGGCGCGCAGCTCTTTAACGGACATGGTGGCAACGTCGTCCAGGTGCAGCTCGCCGGTCTGGCCGGTGAGTTCCAGCTCCTGGATCTCTTCGTCGTCCAAGACGAGCATTTCGAAGAGCTTCGATTGATTGCCCAGGGCTTTGGTCAGGGCGGCATTACTGCCCAGGCTGGCGAACTTGGCGGCGGAGGTCATGAACTTGACGGCCACCTTTCTATCGAGGCCCAGAGCATCCAGGCGCTCCACAAACTCGCCATGGGGGCACGCCAGCTTCAGCACCTGCAGGCCGCGCCCGACTTCGAGGCAGGCCTCGACGCTGCGGCGCATGTTGGCGGCGATATCGCGCTGGATCAGGTCCGGGTCGGTGCAGTCTGCCGGCAGCTGGTAGCCCAGCTGCGCAGCGACGGCGCGCACCTGGGTGTCATGTTCGGTGCTGAGCGTTGCAACCTGGTGTTGCTGAGCGAGCAAGGCCTGGCCGTGCTGCAGGTCGTCTTCGGCCAGCTCAATGGTGGTGGCGGGTTTGCGCGGCATCAGGCAACCCTCCGCTCTACTGAGGCCAGGCGGCGCAGTGTCTCGATGGCAACGGCGCGGTCGCCGTTGGCCTCGATCAGGGCATTGCGGAACTCGTCGGCGCCACGGCGGCAGCCGTAGTAGTAAGCGTCATACTCCAGCGACCCTTGCGGGTAGTTGACGGTGCTCGGCTCGCCTTCAATGCGCAGTTTGAGCGCGGCGCACAGCCCCTCGACGTAGATGCTGCTGTGGCGGTCGCCGCCGCGTAGCAGACGGGCAGCCAGTTTTTGGTAGTCCATGAGTGTGCTCCTCGGTTAGTGGGCGCTGATGCGCGCCTGAATCTCGGTGATACGGGCCTGGCCGCGCTGCAGCTCTTCAGCAGTGGCCATGGCGTACTTCAGAAACGCGATGCTCGGGGCGAAGCGCCCGCTGTCGAGGCGCGTGGCGAAGCCGGCTTCGATCAGGGTGTCCATGTAGCGGGTGATGTTGGCCGGGCTCTCGCCCAGGCCCTTGGCCAGCTCGGTGTTGCTCAGCCCCGTGAGGGTGTGGCCGCGCAGGGCGTTAAGCGCGCGCAGCACGCGACGGGCGCTGTCGTTGGTGCGTTTGGTGGTCATGCGCAGCGCTCCATCGGCACGACGACCAGGGCGCCGGATTGGTTGATGCCGGGCTGACCACCCAGGGCGGTTGCCAGCTGCTCGTGCAGGCTCATGGCCTCGTCACGCCAGCCTTCGGCGTTCTCCTCCATGCGGGCCAGGTCGGCGCGCAGGCGGGCGTTCTCTTCGTCCAGGCGCACGACCTCCTGGCAGAGCTGCTCCAGGGCCTGTTCGTCCAGGCTGGCCAGCAGCGTGCGGATCTCAATGGCCTTACTCATCGTCAGCCACTCCAAAGTCGAGTTGAGGGGTTTGCGCCTGGGCGACGTTGCCGTGGTGCCAGGCGAGGGATTCGAGGCCGGCGCGAATGGCGTCCAGGGTCTGCTCGGCGGTTTGCTTGCCGTCGTAGAAGGCCATCAGCGCGCCGGTGGTGTTGTGCAGCACGCCCTGCAGCTGCTGCAGGTCGCTAGCGTTGCAGGCCTTGCCGACGGGGATGTCCACCAACAACTTGCCGTGGGCGGCGGCCAGGTAGCGGGTAATCAGTGGCAGGCCGCAGGCGTGCTCCAGCGGCAGGATCAGGCTCAGCGGCAGCTTGCCGTTGCCCATCCACTTGTAAAGCGTGCTGGCGTTGTTCTGGCCCAAGTGGTCGCAGGCCAAGCGCTCGATGCCACGGTTGTGGCGTTTGAGTGCCAGCTGCGCGCAGCCATCCATAGCCTCGGCGGGCGAGCGTGGTACCCAGTGTTTCCAATTTCGGCGGGTCATTGGATGGGGCTCCTTCGGGCCGTCTGCGGCGGCTTCCAATCAAAAACTCTGTTTTGCCCTTGGCAATGCCGTTACCAAATGGCCACTCTGTTGGGGTACATTCACCAACGAGGAACGGGTTATGCGGGATCGTCTGAACACTGATGAGCTGCAGGTGCGTCTGGCTGCGACGACGTATGCATGGGCACTACTGGTTCGCCGCTTGGCACCGCTGGGGCTGGATACAGAGGCGCTGATGCAGGATCTACGGACGTTTCAATGGGGCGAGCATCCGCTAGCTGAGCAGGCGTACCAGGCGATGCAGGGCTTGGCGGCTGAATGGGAGCGAATGGATCAAGCCTTCCTTGAAAGCCAAGGCCGATAACGTTTCCAGTAGCCAACGGCGGCATGTTGTTGGGGTCGACGCGGACCACGTCGCCCACCATCACGCCGGGCATGCCGGATACGTCGTAGTCAGTGCCGTTGACCACTACGGTCAGGCGTGCGGTGACACGGCGGTTGATTGCCGCGACGGTTGCCGGTGAGGATGACTGAGGTTCTACGCGGTGTTGGCGAACGCCTGCCAGGAGATCCTGACTGATGATTTCAGCCTCGCGGTCAGTCAGCAGGCGCTTGCCGTTGGCGCGGGTGGCAGCTTCCAGGATGTCGGCAACGGTTGCTGGCGCGGCTTGAACCTGCAGGCGATCACCGACGATGCGGCCGGCGCCGATGAGCATCAGGCGGTCGACCAGTTTGCGGGTGCCTTCTGTGGCGGGAGTGCGATCGACGAACACCAGGGCCTGCTGGCGGGCTTCGGCCAGGTGTACGGCGATGGCGGCACTGTCACCAGGTGCGCAGGCGATCAGCGCGTTGAGCGCGGCGCGCCAGGCGTCCATAGGATGGGGGATCAATTCGATCTCCTCGGTCATGAGTTGCGGCTTGTCGGTCATGGCAGTGACCCTCGCTGCGGATGGTTGGAGGTGGGTTAGGCGGCGAAGGCTTCTTCGTCTTCGAGCTTCATGCCGAGCTTTACGGCGATCTCGTGGGCCTTGCCGTAGTTGGCTTTGGCCTGGCCGTTGAGCACGCGGTACACCTCGTTGCGGGTGTAGCCGTGTTGTTCAGCCCATTCGGTGAAGGTTTTGCCGCGCGCTTTGAAGCGTTGCTTCACTTGCTCGGCGGTTAGGGCTTTGGTTGCAGTGGCCATGGCGGTGGCTCCTGTGATGCAAAGATGAATTTGGTTTGTGGTGCTGATGATGGTATTCGAATGAATACCTGTCAAGGAGAAATATTCATTTGGATACCTTTGGCGATAGGTTGCGCATGGAGCGCGAGCGCCTATGTCTTAGTCAGGAGGCTCTAGGTGAGATCGGCGGCGTTAAAAAGCTGGCGCAGATCAACTACGAGAAGGGGAAAAGGCACCCGGATGCCGAATACCTGGCAGCCGTCGCGGCTGCGGGAGTGGACGTGCTCTACGTGCTTACGGGGCAGCGCTCGCCAATCGTGACTGATCAGTCATATGTCTCGACGTCGAGACATATGACCGAAAACGCAAATCCGGTCACGCATTCCGTGGCGGCTGAGCCGCTGGGCGAATACCGGCTAAACCGGCGCGAGAAGGCGCTACTGGAGAACTACCGAGGCTCGGACGAGGAAGGTCGACGAGCCATGGAGAGCACAGCGAGTGCTCTGGCGCACAGGGACGGTGCGAAGAAGAAAGGACGCCAAGGCGGCGAATGATGACTAACGTGCGTGGGGATAATGGAATGATGCGCTTATCTGTAGCTACCCTGCTTGCTGCGGGGTTGATCACTGGATGTGGTACGGCACCTAGGCAGTACGATGTTGAGCGGAGCAGGCTGGTTAACCAGAGCTATGAAACGGTTTGGTCTGGGCTGATTAGCTACCTGGCCGAGCGGAATATCCCCTTGAAGAGCTTCGCCAAGGATAGCGGCGTGATCTTCGCTGAGGCGGTCACCTTTGACGAAGGCCAGGCCGATTGCGGCTCACCCGGCTTGCTCAAACCCATTGCCCGGTATGCCAGCATCAACATCCTGGTGCGGCCGCAAGGTAGTGCGCAGAAGGTCACAGTGAATAGTCGGTTCGTAGAGACTCGATTCAACTCGCTGGACTACTCAAGCACAAGGGTAGAGTGCAACTCAAAGGGCGTGGTCGAGGAGCGCATTCTGTCGGCACTCGGCCCTGGTGCGCCAACCCCTGCGAAGTGGCAGGCAGTCCCAACGCGGGAGCCCTCTTCACAGCCAGCTGCTACGCAGGGGGGCAGCAAAGAGCAGCAGCTGCAGGAGCTGCAGAATACGCAGGGGCTGAGCTACGAGGAGTACCAGCGGCGGTACAGGCTGATCATGGGGCAATAGCACGGAGGCTGTATGAGCGACTACGGGGAGGGAGACCTGGACCTGCTGTTCACGATGTTCGAAGGGGTGATGCAGGCCCAGGAATACCTGGCTATGAGCCTTTTACATACCGGCGCGCTTGATCGAGCAGGCCTGCAAGCCAGGCTTGAAGCCGCGCTAGCCAGGGACGATTTGCGGGTTGGCACACAAATCCCCCTTTCGCGGATGCTTGAGGTTGTGAAGGGTAAGGAGCCGCCCCCGCCGCCTCGCTGGACGCCTCGGCTGATTCCTGGGAAGAAGCCTGGCTGAGCCTGCGCTGCGCCCCTGCCTCGACGGAAGCACGCCTGGCAGGCGCGGCGCGCTGTAACTCAAGAGCCCGCTCCAGTAGGCTCATGCGCGGTTGATCGAAGTCGCGCAATATCGATTCGGCCCGTGACCTGAAGGTCGCCAGGCTTTCACCATTCGCAATGCTGTAGTCGATGATCTGGCGAAGTATCGCCAGGCGGTCGGCGTCGTTCGTCTGCATGTCGGTTGCCCTCTGCTGATTTGGCTGCCGATCCTGCGCCCTTGCATGGGCAATGTATTTTTGCCGCGTCCAAATTACTCCGCGCGCGCGCGAGGCGAAGCTGTGATCTCTCCCCCGGTCGGACTGCCGGTATGAGCACAGCAACGGCCAGGGATTGGCCAACCTCGGAGCGCAACCCATGGCCACCACTTGCCAGAACAAGCCCAAGCGCCGCCTCCTGCCGCGCATGACCGTTTTCGCTGTTATCTCCATCCTGCTGCTGGTCGCGATCTGGTTCGTGCGTCCTGAGCAGTTGCAGGTGGTGCTGTACAAAGCCAGCCTCATCACCATCGGCGCCGTGCTGGGCTACTACATCGACCGCGCGGTGTTCCTGGTCGAGGCTCGGCCCCACCAGTGCATCGGTGGCATCCATATCGTCGGCGCGTGGATCCGCCGGGCACTGATCGTGCTGGGCTGTGTGCTCGGCATGACGCTGGGGCTGTAGCCGTGAACCGCCTCAAGCGTTGGCTGGCCGAGGCCCGCAATGATCTGGCGATCATCTGGATGATCGAACCGCGCCTGTTCCTTTGGCCTTTGATCCTGCTGATCTGCTTGCTGGGTGCGTTCATCGTGCCCAAGGCCGATGCCGCCAGCATTCCGGCCGCTGCCGAGCAACACCGCCGCACCCTGGTGCGCGCCGCCCATGCTGAGTGGGGCCTGGGCGCGCCTGTGGCCACCTTCGCCGCCCAGGTGCATCAAGAGAGCGCCTGGCGCTCGAATGCCCGCTCGCCGGTCGGCGCCGAGGGCCTGGCGCAGTTCATGCCGGCCACTGCCGACTGGATGGCAGAGATCTACCCGCGCAGCCTGGGCCCGGCGCAGCCGTACAACCCAGGCTGGGCGCTGCGGGCCATGGTCGCATTCGACCGCTGGCTCTATGAGCGAAACCAGGCCGTTAGCGAGTGTGACCGCTGGGCCTTCGTGCTGGCCGGTTACAACGGCGGCAATGGCTGGGTGAATCGTGATCGACGTCTGGCATCGGCAAAGGGCGCCGATCCGCTGGCTTGGTTCGATTCCGTCGAGCGGCATAACGCTGGCCGCTCGGCTGCCAACTTCCGCGAGAACCGCCATTACCCGCGCGCCATCCTGCTGCGCTGGGAGCCCATGTATGCGGCTGCCGGCTGGGGGCCTGGCGTGTGCGCCGACAGGTATAGCCGCCATGAAGATCCCAACGCTGTTTCTGCTCGCCACGTTGACCACCAGTTCGCCTGCCGCTTGCTCCCGGAACTGGCTGGCTGCCGCAGACCTGAACGTATCGCTACCGCCCCGCGTTCGACCGGCCCAACTCTGGCCGCCCGAACGCGCGGACAAACGACCACCCATACCGCGCTGGTTGCGGCGCCGGCTGAAGCGTAAGGGGCGGTGATGAGAAAGGTCATCGGATGGTTCGTTGAACACTGGTACGTAGGGATTTTCCTCGCTCTGCTGATGCAGATGTGGGCTCACGGCCAGAACCAGTACGACCTCGGGCATAAGACCGCTCAGGCCGAGGGCGACAAGGCCCTGGCCGATCTGCGCGAGGAGCACCAGAAGCTGCGCGCCGACGGCGCCGAACAGAACCTGGTGCTTTACCGCCAGCAGGTAGAGCGCGCCAACCAGGCCGAGCTGGTGTTCCTGGATGCCCAGGACGAGATCGGCCGGCTCAAGCAGCAACTCACACAGGAGCGCATCAACCGTGTCTCGAATCAATACACGCCAGTTCGTGGCGGCGCGGCTGTTGCCGCTCCTCGCATCGTTATTACTTGTGGCTGGCTGCGCGACTTCAACGCAGCGCTTGGAGCCACTGCCCCAGCTCCAGCCAGCTGCCGAGCCTACGCCGGCTCTCAAGAAACGGCCTGGCCCGCCCCCAGCTCTGACGCCGAACTACTGGAAAGCGGCGTTACCGCAGCGGACATCCTGGCCCATGCGCGTGACTACGGCGCTTGGGCGCTCGCCAACCTTGCGCAGCTGAACGCGTTGATCGACCTACACAACAAGGACAAGCCCTGATGGATTTCGACTACCTGCTGCGCCTCGGCCAGTTCCTGTTCACCGTGGTGGTGGGTCTGTTTTCGCTGATGGCCGCACGCCGGGCCTCATCGAAGGTCGAGGCCGAAGCCCTGGCCCAGCGCCTGGCCGGGCAGGACAACCGGCTGACGGTGCTGGAGCAGCAGATGAAGCACCTGCCCACCAGTGACCAGTTCACCGAACTGGCCGGCGAGCTGGCCGAGCTGGCTGGAGACATGAAGGCGATCAAGGTCGAGATCGCGGGGGTAACCAAAGCGCTCGACCCTTTAGCACGCGCCGTTGAGCGCATGAACGAATACCTGTTGAACAACAAGTGAGGCTGCAATGAGCACTCAATATGCTGACTTTCTGCGCCAGGATCAGCGCCTGGTGATGCTGCGCATCCTCTCTGAGCTGCCGCAGTACCGCTCCAACTCCTCGGTGATCGCCAACCTGCTTGGCCAGTTCGGACACCACCCGAGCCGCGACCAGGTTAAGGGTGATCTGGTTTGGCTTGGCGAACAGGGCCTGGTGTCGATCGACGACATCGGCTCCGTCCTGGTCGTGACCCTGACCGAGCGTGGTGGCGACGTGGCTGCTGGCCGCGCCTCGGTACCGGGCGTCAGCAAGCCGAGGCCCTGACCATGGGGCGCAAGTCCAGCATCGACCGGCTAGAGCCGGCAGTTCGTACCCACATCGAGAAGCGCCTGCGCGAGCGGCGCCTCACCCTGGATGAGCTGATCGAGGATCTGCATGAGCACTTCCCCAGCGCGGACAAGCCCAGCCGCTCGGCGATAGGCCGCTACAAGGTCAGCTTCGACGAGATGGCCAAGCGGCTGCGCGAGCAGCAGGCCATGGCCAGCCTGCTGGTCGAGGAGCTGGGCGAGAACCCGAACGACAAGGCCGGCGCGCTGATGGTGCAGTCGATCCAGACCCTGACCACGCACGCGGCCCTGGGCGCGCAGATCGACGACGAAACCACCATCGACGACGTGCGCAAGCTCGCCCGCGCCGCGAAGGACGTGCTGCAGGCCAGCAAGGCCAGCCGTGAGGAGCGCAAGGCAATCGAGCGTGAAGCCCGCGAGGCGCTGCTGGCTGAGCAGCAAGAACGCCTGGAGGCGATGCGCGGCAGCGACGGTATGAGCGAGCAGCTTGAAAACCGCATCCTGGGCATTCTGCTGGGGAAAGCCTGATGGCCATGCAAACCACCACCGCCAACCTGGGCAAGAAACTCACCGCCACCAGCGCGCCGCGCAAGATCAATCTCGCCGAGGAGATGGAGCTGCTCGGCGTCGACGTGCCGCAAGAGATCGCCCAGGCCCAACCGACCAACCAGGCGGTGTTCCTCCCGTACCAGCAGCGCTGGTTCGAGGATCAGTCGCAGATCATGATTGCGGAGAAGTCGCGCCGTACCGGCCTCACTTGGGCCGAGGCCGGGCGCAACGTGATCAACGCCGCCAAACCGCGCTCGCGCGGCGGCTGCAACACCTTCTACGTGGGCAGCAAACAGGAGATGGCGCTGGAGTACATCGCCGCCTGCGCGCTGTTCGCCAAGGCCTTCAACGAGCTGGCCGAGGCGGACGTCTACGAGCAGACGTTCTGGGACGAAGGCAAAAAGGAAGAGATCCTTACCTACATGATCCGCTTCCCGAAAACGGGGCGGAAGATCCAGGCGCTGAGCAGCCGTCCGAGCAACCTGCGCGGCCTGCAGGGCGATGTGGTGATCGACGAGGCGGCATTCCATGAGTCCCTGGAAGAGCTGTTGAAAGCCGCCCTGGCGCTGACAATGTGGGGCAACAAGGTGCGCCTGATCAGCACCCACAATGGCGTCGATAACCCGTTCAACACCTACATCCAGGACGCCCGTGAGGGGCGCAAGGATTACAGCATCCACCGCATCACCCTGGATGATGCGATCGCCGAGGGCCTGTACAAGCGCATCTGCTACGTCACCGGCCAAGAGTGGTCCCCCGAGGCCGAGAAGGCCTGGCGCGATGGCCTGTACAAGAACGCCCCCAACATCGAGTCGGCCGAGGAAGAGTACGGCTGCGTACCGAAGAAGAGCGGCGGCGCCTACCTGAGCCGCGTACTGATCGAGGCGGCGATGGTCGCCGACCGGTCGATCCGTATCTACCGCTATGAAGCCCCGCAGGGCTTCGAGGAGTGGACACCCGAGCACCGCGAGGCCGAGGTGCGCGCCTGGTGTGAGGAGAACCTGCAGCCCGAGCTGGCCCGCCTGAGTGACCGCAACCGCCACACCTTCGGTGAAGACTTTGCCCGCCGTGGCGACCTCACCGTGTTCACCCCGCTGCAGATCGACCCGCTGCTGCGCAAGCGTGTGCCGTTCCAGGTGGAGCTGCGCAACCTCACCTACGGCGCGCAGGAACAGATCATGTTCTACATCTGCGATCGCCTGCCGCGCCTGACCGGCCTAGCGTTCGACGCCACCGGCAACGGTGGGTACCTGGCCGAACAGGCCGCGCTGAAGTACGGCAGCACCATGGTCGACCAGGTGGCGCTGTCGCTGGCCTGGTACGGCGAGTGGATGCCCAAGCTCAAGGGCGAGTTCGAGGCGTTCAACCTGCAGCTGCCCCGGCACCAGACCACGCTCGATGACCTGCTTTCAATCAAGGTCGAGAAAGGCATCCCGACCATCGACAAGGGCCGCACCAAGGATCTGGAGAGCACCAGCTCGAAGGCCAAGCGCCACGGCGACTCGGCCATCTCCCTGGCTATGGCCGTGCGGGCCAGCTTCATGCAGGGCGGCATCATCGAGGCGACCATGCTGCCTCGCCATAGTCGCGGCTTCGACAACGTGGCCAACGAAGACGACGACATCCAGTTACCGGAGCAAACCACATCATGGTGACCACATCCCGCATCCTGGGCCCCGATGGCCAGCCGATCCGCCTGGCCGAGATCCGCGAGCCGCAGACCGCCCACATCACCAGCCTGCACCACGAAGTGGGCAACCACCCCTCGCGCGGCCTGACGCCGAGCAAGCTGGCGCAGATCCTCGATCAGGCCGAGCAAGGCGACGTGATCGCCCAATACGAGCTGTTCGAGGACATCGAGGAGAAGGACGGCCACGTGTTCGCCGAGATGGACAAGCGCCGTCGCGCAGTCGCCCAGCTCGAATGGCAGATCGTGCCGCCGGATAACCCCACCGCGAAGGAGAAGGAAGCCGCCGCTGCCCTGCAGTCGCTGCTGGCCGGGCTGGATGACTTCGAGCTGATGCTGTTCGACGTGACCGACGCCATCGGCAAAGGCTTTGCCTGCCTGGAGTTCGACGGCTGGCACCGCGTAGACGGTGACTGGCTGCCGCGCGCGATCGATCACCGGCCGCAGACCTGGTTCCAGCTCACCCGTGGCGAGCGCCGCCAGGAGATCCGCCTGCGCGGCTCGATGGGTGGTGAGGCGCTGCAGCCGTTCGGCTGGATCACCCACGTGCATAAGTCCAAGAGCGGCTACCTGGAGCGCAGTGCGCTGTTCCGCGTGCTGGTGTGGCCGTACCTGTTCAAGAACTACAGCGTGGGTGACCTGGCCGAGTTCCTGGAGATCTACGGCATCCCGATGCGCGTGGGCAAGTACCCAGGCGGCGCCACCGAGAAGGAGAAACTGACCCTGCTGCGTGCCCTGGCCCAGCTCGGCCACAGCGCCGCTGGCATCATTCCGATCGGCATGGAGATGGACTTCCTCAACGCCGCAGAAGGTGACCCGGCTGCGTTCAAGCTGATGATCGACTGGTGCGAGCGCACCCAGAGCAAGGCCATCCTGGGCGGCACGCTCACCAGCGGTACCGGCGATGGCACCAACACCAACGCCCTTGGCAACGTGCACAACGAGGTACGCCTGGACCTGCGCGACTCCGACGCCAAGCAGCTGGCCGCTACGATCAGCCGTGACCTGGTGTTCCCGATCGCCGTACTCAACGGCCTGGCCGACAACTGGAAGCGCTGCCCGCGCCTGGTGTTCCCCACCGATGAACCGGAGGATCTGCAGGCCTACGCTCAATCGCTGCCGCAGCTGGTCAAGATGGGCTTCAGGATCAGCCGCCAGTGGGCCCAGGAGAAAGTGGGCATCCCCGAGCCGGCCGAGAAAGAGGACGTGCTGCAGCTGCAGGCCGAGCCATCGGCGCCGACCGGGCCCGAGCAACCTGCAGGCGTTGCGGTGGCCACCGCACAACAGAAGCCGGCCACCACCGCCGCGCAGCGCCTGGACGATGACCTGCAGCCCATCACCGGCCAGTGGATCGTGCGCATTCGCCAGCTCGTCGAGCAGGCCGAGAGCCTGGAGCAGATCCGCGACGGCCTGGCCGAGCTGCTGCCGGACATGACCCTGGAGCAGTACGCCGAGGCCATGGCGCAGGCGCTGGCCGCTGCTGCGCTGCAGGGGCGCCTGGACATCGTCCAGGAGGCCGCCAATGGCCGTTAGCGCCACGTCGCTGCCGTTCCGCGAGCAGAACGAGTTCCTGCGCCGCAAGCTGAACCTGCCCACCAACGGCTGGACGGACGTGTACGGCCGCGAGAACGACTATGCGTTCGTGGTGGCCGGTGCCAACCGCAACGACCTGGTGGCCGACTTCCACCAGGCGGTACAGCGCGCCATCGAGGGCGGCACCACCCTGGAGGCGTTCCGCCAGGACTTCGACCGTATCGTTGCCAAGTACGGCTGGAGCTACAACGGCGGCCGCAACTGGCGCTCGCGGGTGATCTACGAAACCAACATGCGCAGCAGCTACATGGCCGGCCGCTATGAGCAGCTGCTGGCCGTGCGCGAGGAGCGCCCTTACTGGCAGTACCTGCACAGCGACGCGGTCGAGTACCCGCGCGAGGAGCACGAAGCCTGGAACGGCATGGTGCTGCGCTGGGATGACCCGTGGTGGCAGTACCACTTCCCGGTCAACGCCTGGGGCTGCCAGTGCGGCGTGCGGGCGCTGAGCTATGACGACCTGGTACGCATGGGCAAGACCGGGCCGGACACGGCGCCGCCGATCGTCTTCGAGCAACGCACCATCGGCCAGCGCAGCCCGCAAGGCCCGCGCACGGTGACGGTGCCGGTGGGCATTGACCCTGGCTTCGAGCACATCCCTGGCCAGTCGCGGCTGGAGAGCCAGGTGCCGGTACCGCGCCTGGGTGAGGAACTGATCCCATCCGCCGCGCCTGGCCTGCCCAATCGCCCGGCGCCGGATGCGCTGCCGGTACCGCGCGCGATCGACCCCGAGACCTTGCCGCCTGCAGGCATGAGCGATGCCGAATACGCCCGCCGCGCGCTCGATGCCTTCGGCGCCCAGCTAGATGCCGCCGAGCTGCTCACCGACGTCCTGGGCGAGCGCATCGCCGTTGGCCCGAGCATGTTCCAGGAGCCAACTGGCGCCCCGGCCGTGCAGGGCCAGGGCGAGCTGCTGCCGCTGCTGGCGGAAACGCTGTTACAGCCAGACGAGATCTGGACGCGGCTGGAGTACTCCGAACCGCTGCGCAAATCGCAGGTGCTGCGCCGCTACCTCGGCCGCTTCAACCTGGGCCAGCAGCTGACGCAGCTGGTGGTCATCGAGCTGGCAGGCAACGCCTGGAGCTGGGATATCGAGGCAGACCGCGAAGGCCTGGCCGAGCTGCTGCGCCAGGGCGTGCGCCTGTACCGGCGCGAGGACTGACCATGGCCGGCGTTACGCTTGAGTTCGATGCGGTTGCCGCACTGGCGGTTGTCAATGAGGCCGCCGCCGCGCTGGCCGACCCGGCACCGATGCTGCGTGATATCGGCGAGTACCTGCTGATCGCCCACGACCAGCGCTTCGCCAGCCAGGCCTCGCCAGACGGTACGCCCTGGCAGGCGCTGTCGCCGGCCTACCTGAAGCGCAAGAAGAAGAACCGCGACAAGATCTTGGTGCTCGATGGTTTCCTGAAGAACACCCTGCGGTACCAGGTGAACAACAACGAGCTGCTGTTCGGCACCAACCGCATCTATGGCGCGATGATGCACTTCGGCGGCAGCATCGACGTCGCCGCCCGCAGCCAGCAGGCCTACTTCCGCCAGGACGGCAAGACCGGCGACGTGGGCAACCAGTTCGTCAGCAAGCGCAAGAGCAACTTCGCCCAGTGGGTCACCATCGGTGCCTACACCATCCAGATCCCGGCGCGCCCTTGGCTGGGTATCAGCGACGATGACGGCTACGGGATTGCCGGCATCGCCACCCGTTACCTGATGCCAAATTCCGCATAACGCCAAAACGCGCCAGGAAGGCCCCTGGAGGCGTTTGGGGGCTGCCGTTGTACGCGTCGGGCTGCCTCTGGCCATTTCCGGGGCTGTTTGGGCGTTTATAAACACGGTAGGCGGGGTGGCAGTGACTCACCTTTGCGCCTACCGCCGCAAAACACCCCACCGAAAGATTTTTGCCCCGTCAAAATTACTTGCCCGGCCTGCCGCGCCAAGCTGCCGGCATGAAGACAAAACGCCTCCCTCTCGCCGTTGCACTCGCCGCCTGCAGTTTCGTACTGGGGGCGCCGGCTGCCGACAACACCATCTGGGTTCAGGTGACCCCGGCTGGCCATTTCCTGCCGGCAGATGGCCGCGAGATCAAGGTGCCGTCCTGGCACATCAACCAGGCAGTGGCCACCAAGGTCATCGAGCGCTTCCACGCTCGCAAGAACAAGCGTGTGGTCGACTACGAACACCAGACCCTGCTCAAGGAAGAGAACGGCCAGCCCGCTCCAGCTGCAGGTTGGTACCAGGCCCTGGAGTGGCGTGAGGGCGAAGGCCTGTTTGCCCAGGTGCAACTGACTGCCCGCGCCGCGCAGTACATCGCCGAGGGCGAGTACCAGTATTTCTCCCCCGTGTTCCTTTACCACCCGACCACCGGCGACGTCCTGGACGTGCAGATGGGCGCGCTCACCAATGCCCCGGCAATCGACGGCATGCAGGAACTCAGCCTGCGCGCCGCCGCGTCGTTCGGCTGTTTCGATGACTCCCCAGAGGAAAACCCCGTGAACCAATTGCTGCTGGCGCTGATCGCCGCCCTCGGCCTGGCCGAGAACACCACCGAAGAGCAGGCAGTCGCCGCGCTCTCCGCCCACACCACCAACCTGCGCAAGCTGCTGGGCCTGGATGAAAAGGCCGGTGGCGAAGCCATGCTGGCAGCCTGCACCGGCCTCAAGGCCAAGGCCGCTACCTCTGTTGACCCCGCCAAGTTCGTACCGGTGTCGGCTATCGAGGGCATGCAAGCCGAGATCGCCGCGCTGACCGCTCGCCTGGGTGAGCGTGATGACAAGGATCTCGACAGCCAGATCACCGCCGCCCTGGAAGACGGCCGCCTGGCCAAACCGATGGAAGAGTGGGCACGCGACCTCGGCAAGAGCAACCGCGCTGCGCTGACTGCCTACCTGGACAAGGCGAAGCCGATTGCTGCGCTGAGCCGCAGCCAGACCGGCGGTGAGCCTCCGGTGGCGGACGAGAAAACCGGGCTGACTCAGGAAGAGCTGGCTGTGTGCTCGCGCATGAACCTGACACCCGAACAGTTCAAGGCCGCCAAGGCCGAGGAGCAATAAGCCATGACCGCGCTGACCAAAGACCGCAACACCAAGCGCCGTGATGGCGTGCAGTACTCCGACCCGGTAGCCGCCAGCACCAAGGTTTTCGCTGGTGCTCTGGTGTGCATCAACGCCTCGGGTTTTGCCGTACCGGGCAGCACCTCCGCCACCCTGAAAGCCCGTGGGGTTGCACAGGAGTACGTCGACAACTCTGCCGGTGCCGCCGGTGATCTGCGCGTGGAAACCCGCCGTGGCGTGTTCCCGTTCGTCAACAGCGCCTCGGCCGACGAGATCACCCGCGCCGATATCGGCGCCACGGCCTACATCGTCGACGACCAGACGGTCGCCAAGACCTCCGCCACCAACACCCGCTCGGTTGCCGGCGTTATCCGCGATGTGGATAGCGATGGCGTCTGGGTCGAGATCTAAGGAGCAAGACTCAGATGATCATCAACAAGCAAAACCTCTCCATCCTGCACACCGGCTATAAGGCGTCGTTTCAAGGCGCATTTCAGGGCGCAGTGATCGACTATGACCAGATCGTGATGGAAGTGCAGTCCGGCACCGCCATCGAAACCTACGGCTGGCTGGGCGCTACCACCCGCTTCCGTGAGTGGCTGGGCGACCGCGTGATCCAGAACCTGGCGCTGCATGACTACAGCATCAAGAACAAGACCTTCGAGAACACCGTGGGCGTGCCCCGCGAGGCGATCGAGGACGATCAGTACGGCACCTACAACACCCTGATGGCGCAACTGGGCCAGGACGCCAAGGAGCACCCGGCCGAGCTGGTGTATGCCCATCTGAAGAATGGTTTCACTGGCAAGTGCTACGACAGCCAGTTCTTCTTCGACACCGACCACCCGGTGATCGGCGCCAACGGCCAGGAAACGTCGGTGAGCAACTTCCAGGGTGGTAGCGGTACGCCGTGGTTCCTGCTGGACGTCACTCGCATGATGCGGCCGATCATCCTGCAGAAGCGCAAGAACTATCAGTTCGTTTCCAAGACCGGCGAGACCGACTCCAACGTGTTCGACCGCAAGGAGTTCGTGTGGGGCGTGGATGCACGCCTGAACGTCGGTTATGGCCTGTGGCAGCTGGCCTACGCCTCCAAGGAAGCACTGGATGCCGACAGCTTCAACGCGGCCTATGCCGCCATGCAGGAACTCAAGGGCGACAACGCACGCCCGCTGGGTATCCGTCCGAAGCTGCTGGTAGTGCCGCCAAGCATGCGTGCTACTGCCCTGGAAGTGGTCAAGGCCGAGCGCAACGCGGCCGGCGCCACCAACATCAACCGCGACGTGGTCGACGTGCTCGTCACCCCGTGGCTGGCCTGATGGAGGTGATCCATGGCTGGTAAAGGGTCCACCACCAAGGCGCCTGCAAAGGCGCCTACCAAGAGCGCAGCAAAGGTAGCCCCAGCGGCTGCCCCTGCGGCCGCCGAACAGCTGGACAACCAGCCGGCGGCATCTACCGAGAACGCTGCACCGGCTCAGCTGACCGAGCCGGCCAGCACCGAACAACCCGCGAGCGATGCACCCAGTCTGGAGGCTGGTACCAAGGGGCAGGAAGCCCCGACATTTCTGATTCTTGATGGCGTCCGGGCTGGTGAATACGTCGAGGCCTTGAAAGCGGGAGGCGCAGAAGTGCTTCCGCTCTCCGAGTTGACCGAAGCGGATCTGCGCCTGCTCGGCCAGTTCGTCGAGATCGAGGGTTTTTCTGATTTGCCGCCTGAGCAACTGGCTATCCAGATCGAGGCCAAGGTGGGTATCGGAGCAGCGGTTACGCCTGCGCCGTCCACTGGCGACCCTGATACCGCCCCGGCCGCGCCTGATACGGCGGCCGCAACCAGCCAAACGGCATCTGCCGCGCCCCAGGCGTCTGTGGGCGATGCCGTGGTGTCTCAACCAGGTGCGGAGGCGCAGGCAGCGGCATCGCCTGCAGGTGGCAGTGCCACTGATGCTGTTGATGGCCTGGACGATGACGGCGATATCGAAGGTCTGTGGGTGGTGGCGATTCCCGAGCAGGGCTTCCGCCGCTGCGGCTTTCGCTTCACCCGCGAGGGTTTCGGCATCGCCCTGGATGCGCTGACGGAAGAGCAGATCGAGCAGCTGGAGAACGAGCCCAACCTCAAGGTTGAGCGCGGCATCTTCTCTGGCCGTGTCGGCGAGCGCGTGTACTGACCCATGAACTACATCACCCTCGACGACCTGGCCGAACGCCCAGGCGCACGCGAGCTGGCCCAGGTGGCCACCAAGGAAGGCGTGCGCGCGGTGGCCACCGATCTGATGGAGGCCACCCTGCGCGGCGCTGACCGCAGCGCCTGGGCGGCTGACCTGGTCGCCGTTGCGGATGATGCCCTACAGCGCATCCAGGACGCCGTCACCGAAGCTGAAAGCCTGATCGACGGCTACCTGGCCAAGCGCAGCTACCCGCTGCCGCTCAGCCCGGTACCGAAGCTGGTCACCGGCTGGGCGCGCGATATCGCCCGCTACCTGCTGCACAAGGACCGTGGCGGCAAAGAGGATTCTGACCCGATCGTGCGCAACTACAAGGATGCGCTGAAGTTCCTGGGCCTGGTCGCCGAGGGCAAGTTCAACCTGGGCGCTGAAGACCCGATCGCCAGCAACCCGGATCTGCTCGATGTGCGCTTCGAGTCCGCGCCGAGCGTGTTCAATCGCAAAGATAGGCGGGCGTACTGATGAACTTCGCGCCCCTGGATACCACGCTCGTCGAGAACCGCCTGCGCGACCAGGTGACGGACTTCGGCGAGGTCAACGGCGCCGCCGCGTATCACACGCTCAAGGGCCTGCAGGACTTCCGCACCGGCGACTGCTGGGTGGTGCTGGCAGCCGAGAGCAACCCGGCAGCTGATGGCGGCCAGCCTCGGCGCAAGGCTGCAGCCGCTGCTGTGTTCGGCGTGGTGATCTGCGCCAGGAACTACCGCGACCTACATGCGGACGCGGCCAAGGATGAAGTGATGACTTTTGTCGGAAAGTCCCGAGAGGCACTTATCGGCTGGGCCCCGGCCGGCTGGAAGGATTGCATCTGGCTCAAGGGCCAGGTGCTCGATAGCGACAGCGACCGTGTGCTCTGGATCGACATTTACACCACCACCCACGTACTAGGAGGCAACCCGTGAGCAAGCAAACCGAAACCGCAGCCAAACCGGCCGCCAAGCCCGAGCTGCACAAGGTGAAACTGGCCAAGCCGCACAAGCATGCCGGCGAGGATCACCCCAAAGGCGCGACCATCAACGTGACCGCCCCCGAGCGCGACTTTCTGATCCGCGTGGGTGTGATCGCAACCCCTGAAACTACCGACGCCGCCGCTCCGGCTGCCGAATAACGAGGTGCACAATGTCTGAGTCTTACTACTTCGGCCAAGGCAAGCTGTGGATTGCTGAGATCGGCGCAGGCGGTGTCCTGGGCGACTGGGTATGGTTGGGTGATGTGTCCGAGCTGACCGGTCAGGGCAACGAAACCCGCGTTCAACACCGTGAGTCGTTCAGCGGCGTTAACGCAATGGTGCGTGACTTTGGCAAAGAGGCTGGGATGACCTGGAACGCCACCATGCACCAGCTCGACACCGACAACGTCGGCCGCTTCACCCGCTCCCGCATGAGCGCGCAGATCGCCGGCACCGTGACCGGTGAGCAACTGCCCAACCCAGTGGAGGATGGTGAACTGATCACGCTCGACTACATGAACGTGACCGACCTGGTGATCACCGACAGCCTCACGCCGACCCCGGCGACGCTGGTGCGTGGTACTCACTACGACTACGACATTTTTGGTGATGTCGAGATCCTCACCCTGCCGACCAGCCCCGCGCCGACTTTTCCACTGCTGGCCGCATACAGCCATGGCGCAACCAAGCAGGCCGCGTTCCTGGCCGGCACCGACAAGAACTACGCCCTGAAATTCAAGGGCAAGAACCTGGCCGAGAACGGCGCGCCGGTCCTGGTCGAGCTGTACAAGACCAGCGCCGGCCTGCTGCAGCAACTCTCGCTGATCACCAGTGGCAACCAGTTGGCCGGCTCGCCGGTTACCTTCACCACGCTCCTGGATTCCAGTAAGCCTGCCTCGGGCGACCTTGGTCAGTTTGGCCGCTTCGTTGAAATGGCTTCCTGACCATGGCTCAGCGCAAGAAGAAGCAAGGCATCATTATCGCGCCCGAGGCCCCAGCGGCCGAGGGCGCGGATGACCTGCAGAAACTTCACCCAAACCTGGAGGCGAAGCTGAACGGCCGCATCGTCGTCGTGCGCGAGTACGGCTTCGTCGAGGGCCTGCAGGTTCGCCAGCAGCTCAAGCCGTTCCTTGAGGGGCTGTACGAGCTGATCAAGGCCGAATCGGTGCCGCCCCTGGAAAAGATCATGGAGCTGGTCGTTGCGCATCTGGGCGACGTCCTGCAGGCGGTGGCCACCTCGGCCGACATCGAGGTCGATGAGCTGCGCACGCTGAAGAACCAGGACGAAGGCGATGCCCTGCTCTTCAAGTGGTGGACAGCCAACGGCCCTTTTTTCTATCGGCGCGCCCTAAGCCGGATTCTGGCCGAGCGTTACCGGGCGGCCGAGGCGGAAAAGCAGCGCGCTGGGCAGACGTCTATGCCTGTCTCATCCGCGCCGGCTACGGCGACGTAGAGCGAATAGGCCGATACACCGAGCGGCAGATCATGCTGCTGTTCGAGGCTGAGAAAAGGCGCAGGCGCCTTGAGCGAGCCGAAAACTTCATCGACCTGAACAGGGCCGGTGCATGTGTGAAGGATGCCGAGGAGCACTACAGACTGCTCCAGAAGTGAAGCCAGGAGAAAACCATGGGATCTGACCCCGCCCGCCGTATTCCAACCGCCTT
Source organism: Pseudomonas chaetocerotis (assembly GCF_015712105.2). Lineage (NCBI taxonomy): Bacteria > Pseudomonadati > Pseudomonadota > Gammaproteobacteria > Pseudomonadales > Pseudomonadaceae > Pseudomonas > Pseudomonas chaetocerotis. Next base: position 23,414 of record NZ_JACFYX020000006.1, on the reverse strand, counting down.
GTAGGAGGCACCATGAAACAGGCCATTGCCGAGCTGCAACGTACTGCAGAGATTGCCGAACATAACCAGCCCTACAGCGAAGCTGAAGGCGATACCGCCCAGGCCGAGCTGCAGCGCACCACCTCGCAGGAATGCCGTGAGGCGATCGAGCAGTTGAAAGGCGACTCTCCCGAGCTGTAACACCCGAACCCTGGCGGCGGGTAACTAGCCGCCATCGACACAGCAAGGTGCATCTATATCGTTAGATGCGCCTGGCTGTGCATGCTTTTGCCTCGTCAAAATTACATCCTGCCCCGCGCGCGCGAGCATGTCGGCATCCCACCCATCTGGATGCTGACCGATGAACAATCGCGGTGATATCGAGTTTGCCCTACGGCTTCGCACTGAGCTTGAACAAGGCCAGCGCGAGCTGCAGGGGCTTGCTCAGACCGTTGAGGGCGTCGGTGCCGGCGCAGCAACATCAAGCGCTGAACTCAATCACCTGGGCGAGACCGCAGACCAGGCGGCGGCTCGCCTGCGTGGTATTGCCGAGGCGGCGGTACAGCAAAAGGTCGCCGCCGACGCTGCTGCGGCGAGCATGATGGAAAGCGCCAATGCCACGCGCCTGGCGGGCGCCAACTGGCAGGAAAACGCAGCGGCTCAGAACGAGTCGATGCGTGCCTACCACGCTGCCGAGCGCGCCGCCCAGGAGAAGGCCCAGGCCGATCTGCGTGCTGCCGAGGCCGCCGCTCAGGCCGCAGCGGCTACCGAGAAAGAGGCCCAGGAGCTGCAGCAGCTGCTCGGCAAGATCGATCCGGTTATCCGCAAGCTCGACGAGCTGGACAACATGGAGCAGCAACTGCGCCGCGCGCGCGCCTCCGGCCAGATCGACCTCGACACCTTCGACGACTTCAATACCAAGCTGCAGGAGCAGCGTCAGCGCCTGGGCGGTACCACGGACGCGATGCGCGTCGCCGGCATCACCGCCGGGCAGTACCAGCAGGCCATGCGTCAGCTGCCGATGCAGATCACCGACATCACCACCAGCCTGGCCAGCGGCATGCCCATCTGGCTGGTGGCTATACAGCAGGGTGGGCAGATAGCGGATAGCTTCGGTGGCGTTGGGAATGCAATAGACCTGCTGACTAGGCGTTTTCAGTCGTTATTTGGCATGGGCGAGGCCATTGAGCTAATTGGAGGTGATAGCGGCCTATCGGGCGCCGCAGATGAGGCGCAGCAATCGCTGAGCGATACAGCGGAGGCGGCTAACAACTTAAATGATGCGGCGCACACAGCAGGCAGCTCGCTGGCAAGCATGGGGCTGGGGTTGAACCCATTGACGCTCGCTATTGCTGCCGTCACTGCTGCGATTGGTGCGACGGTGATCGCGGCCGTTCAGGGCGCGGCCGAGACTTACGAGTATGAAAAGGCCATTGCCCTGACGGGAAACTCAGCGGGCGTCTCGGCTGACCAGTTGGCGGCAATGGCCCGCCAGATTGATGCGGTATCCGGTACCCAGCGCCAAGCTGCAGCCGCGCTGGCTGAAGTAACCGCTGCAGGCAAGTTCACTGCCGATCAGATCCAGCTCATCGCGACGACTGCTGTGGTGATGGAGAACAGCATCGGCCGCGCTGTCAGCGCCACGGTGGACGAGTTCAAGAAGCTGGCCGAGGAGCCAGCCGAGGCATCCGCCAAGCTCAACGTCCAGTACAACTACCTGACCCTTGCGGTCTACGAGCAGATCGCCGCACTGGAAGCCCAGGGCGATCAGGCCGGCGCCACACAGTTGGCGATGGAAGCTCTGGCCGAGGCGATGCAAAGCCGATCAGAGGAGATTGCTGAAAAGCTGGGTTTGATTGAGTCCGCCTGGAAGGGGATTACAAACGTCGCCGCTGTTGCGTGGGATGCCATGCTCGGTATTGGGCGAGAAGAGACTCTGGATGACCAGCTAGCGGCTATTCAGCGTCAGCGTCAGGCCGCTCAGTTTGGTGTGCGCGGTGATCGAGTGGCTGCTGGCATCGATCCTGCTCTCGAAGCCAGGCTGGCCGCAGAAGAAGAAGGTATTCGCCGGCAAATAGCGCTTGAAGCCGAACAGGCCAAGCAGAAGGGAGAGGCTGCCGCTGCTGAGCGTGAAGCCATCGAAGCATCGAAGGAGCGCACCAAGGCCGGTGATGCATTCGTCAAGAGTGCCGAGGCCCAGCTACAGAGCCTGCAGAACCTGACCAGCGTAGAGCGCGCACAGCGGGTGATGCAGGAACAGAACATCGAGGCCACCAGCGAACTGGGCAAGCGCATGCTGGAGGCGGCTGAAGCCACCGATAAGCAGCGCGAGGCCAACCAGGCCGAAGCCGATGCCAAGCGTGCGGCCACCGAAGAGCAGCGCAAGGCCACTGCCGCCCTGCGCGAGCAAGAACGCGCCGCCCAGGCCGCGCTGCGTGCAACCGAGCAGAGCGTTCGCCAGCAACTCAGTTACGTCCAGGGCCTGGAGGATCAGGCCGCCAAGATCGGCCTGACCGCTGCCGAAGTGCGCCAGTACGAGCTTGCCGAGAAAGGCCTGGCCGGCGCCATGCGTGCGCGGGCCGATGCCGCCCTGGCTCTGATCGATGCCGCCGAGGCACAGCGCCAAGCCGACGCCAACGCCCGCACCAATGTCGGCCTTGAGGCCGAGTTCCTGCGTGCTGCAGGGCGAGAGACCGATGCTGCGCTGCTGGAGATCCGCGCCAAGTTCGCCGGCATGCGTACCGAGTTCGAGAAGGCCGGCAACGAAGCCGGCCTAGCCTGGCTCGACAAGCTGATCCCTGTAGCCGAGGCCAAGGTGCGCGTCGATGACGTGCAGCGCGAGATGGACCGCATCCTGGCCGAGCAGCAGCGTCAGGAGCAGTCGGTCAACGTGCAGCAGGATGCCGGCCTGATAACCGAGCTGCAGGCGCGCGAGCGCATCCTGGAAATTCACCGCCAGACCTACGCCCAGCTGGAGCAGATCCGCCCGGTGCTGGCCGAACTCGCCGCGCAACCTGGTGCAGTCGGCGAGGCGGCCTCCCAGGCCCTGTACGCACTCGACGCTCAAGCCCAGCGCCTGATGGCCACCACCACGCTCCTGCAGGAGACGCTGCGCGATGGCCTGACCACTGGCCTGACCGAAGCCCTCACAGGCCTGGCACGCGGCACCATGACCCTGCGCGAGGCCGTCAGCGCACTCGGCCAGAGCGTGCTCGATGCGCTTACCCGCATGGCGGCCGAGAACCTGGCGCAGTCCATCACCGGTGGCGTGATGGGGCTGTTTGGCGGTGGTGGTCAGGATGGAGCTGGCCTCACCACCGGGGCGGCAGCTGTAACGACTTCGGCCGGCGCGCTCAGCGCTGCAGGCGCCACGCTGATGACTGGTGCTGCTGCTATTCAGACCGCTGCTGCCAGCCTTGCCGCCGCCAATGGCGTCAGCGGTGCCACCGGCTCAGGCTCGTCGGGTGGTTCCGGCTGGTTGGGGCTCCTTGCTTCGGCGGGCAGTGCGTACTTCGGTGGCGGTGCTGGTAGTGCGGCAGGAGCCAGCACCTATACCGGCGCGTTTGGCTTCGCCGAGGGTGGCTGGCCTGGCGGCCAGGTACGCGGGCCGGGAACACCAACCAGCGACAGCATCCCCATATGGGTGAGCGACACCGAGTTCATTACTCGGGGCGCCGTAGTGCAGCAACCGGGCATGCTCGATCTGCTCAGCGACATCAATGCCCGTGGCTGGGCGGCAATCGATGACCTGGTGTGGCATGGCGCAGCGCGTCACTCAACTGGCGGCCTGGCCAACGTGCCGGCACCGGCTTTGCCATCCCCTGGGCTGGCAAACACCCGCTTGGCCGAGCCGGCGAAGGCTGCAGGCGCGACCCTCAACAACAAGCAGAACTTCTACCTGGTCGACGACCCGAACCGGATCGGCGACGTGATGTCCGGCCCGATCGGCAATGAGGCGATCGCGGTGGCCATCTCCCGCGAGCCAGGCAAGTACCGCCAAATCCTAGGACTGAACCCCTGATGCCTCATCAAATCGGCTTCGTCGACAACTCGGGCGGCGTGCTCGCCCACTACAAGATGCTGGAGACCATCCGCGACTTCGCCTCGGCGAACGGCTGGACGGTTCTGCGATACGACACCGCCCCGGCCAACCGCGAGTTGATCCTCAAAGGCGTGGGCTACACCGGCGAAGAGGAGATCTTCGTCGGCTTTCGCACGTACCAGGACGCCAGCGCTGACTACTACAACCTAGTTGCGGCCGCCTTCACTGGATACGTGCCGGGCAATAGCTTCGATACTCAGCCCGGCGCCATGCTTTCCGGCGTGCCCGCACACAACAATCGAATCGACTACTGGCTAACTCTCACCCCCCAGCGCATTGCGATGGCGATGAAAGTGGGCACGCCAGTGTACGAGAGCTGCTACGTCGGCAAGTTCTTGCCATATGCAAGGCCGAGCCAGTACCCGTACCCGGTGATCGGCGCCGGCATGCTCATCGGAACACCTGCGACGCGTTTCAGCGATACCACGCATTCGATGCCCTACAAGGGCGCCCGTGCAAACATGCGTATGCGCTTCAACGATGGCGTCTGGCGGCAGCCGGAATGCTGGCCGTGGAACAACATTTATCTAACCGGTACTGGCTCTGGAGTGCAGACCCAGCAGCGTGATACCGGTGCCTACTATCCCGGTAACTCGGTGGTGCTTTGTGACACCCAAGGCGTCTACGGTGAGCTGGAGGGCATCCGTCATATCAGTGGCTTCAACAATGCAGTCGAGAACACCCTGGTAATAGATGGTTCGGACTGGGTTGTTTTCCAAGACGTGAGCCGCAATGGCTTCAACGACTACTACGCATTGAGGATGGACTGATGGCTTTCTACAGCGGCTCAGCTAGTAGTTTTGAGGACCTACTCACCGCGTTGGCTAGTGCTTGCGCAACAGAGGGCTGGGTTTGGGCTGATGGCATTCTCAGCAAGGGGGCGGCCTATATCAGGCCATACACGTCCGCTGCGAACACCACATCCGAGGGGCTTGGACTACTGATTCAAGGCGGTACGGGAAAGAGTGGTGGTGCGTTGACTGGAGCGTCAGGCGTGATTCCTCGCTTAGGTCGTGCAGGAGCGACGGCAGCGATGGTCGATATTTCGTTCCCTGTGGCCTACAGCATCCACGTCTTTGATAGTCCAGACGAGGTTTATCTGTTCATACGCTACAGCGTTGATCGCTTTAGCTGGCTCGCGTTTGGTGTATCGAGTGTGCCTGGCTTGCCAGGAACTGGTCTTTGGCTTGCGGCGTGTGCACGCCGTGGCTACATGTCCAGCGGCGACTTGGGTGGCTTCAGTATTCGTCCAGATTCAGGTGGCGGTACCGGTATCAACAACTCCAGTAGCGCGCGCTGCTCGCCGGGGCTGTTTTGGGTCTCAGATCGGGCATCAAATTTTACCGCTCGCCAGGATTGTATCCACGCTAACATCGATGGCGAAGGCTGGTCCGGCCAAACTGGGGGTGGGAGCGGAATCCAAGGATTCAATGCTATTTACCCAGTTTTTAATCTAATCACCTATTCCCCAAGCCCGTGGAATGGTGAGTCGATTCTGATCCCTATACAGCCACATATATGGCGCGCCTCAAATAAATGCTCGCTTGTTGCGGATCTGGGGCATGCCCGGTACGTGCGCATCGATAACTATGAACCTGAGCAAATAATCAGCATCGGTCCTGATCAATGGAAGATTTACCCATTCGCCCAGAAAAACAGTGAAGAGCGCGATGGGGCAACATACGGCATTGCGCACTCGGGCACGTTTGGAATCGCCATCCGCTATGACGGGCCCTAAGTCATGGCTGTCATTAGCGCGTTTTCTAGTCAGGCACCGCTGAATCCCTCACACAACCCGATGTTGAGCGCTGACCTGGAGCAGCTCGATGGAATTGTCGGCTGGCCCGGTGGGCAGTCCGCAGTGGCCGATTGCGCTCGGGCCCAGCTCATCACCAGTTGGCCGGTAGAGGCCAACAGGCAGGCCATCAGTGCGATCAGCGTCAACTGCTATAGCGCTGACTTCTATCACCGCATCCATATCAGCCCACAGCAGCTGGACCTGGGTAACGTCGTCTCCGCACAGACTCAGGACGTTTTCCTGTGGAATGCATTCCTGGAGCCCCGCACACTGGTCGATATCGACGGCACGGACGAAGGCGTGCTGGTCAGTGGCCAGCCCAGCCCGCCACTGCTGTTTCCGGCTCTTAAGGAACTGACCTGGCAGCTCACCGTCACCCCGGATGGCCAGCCGGTGCTCGATACCGTCGTTACCTGGGAGTTCGACAACGGTCGCGAGGCTGGCCTACGCATCACCGCCAACCGCATCATCGCGTGGACCTTCGTGCCGGACTGGGGCGACGGCATCGTCGAGGGGCTCACGGCCGCCACTGATATCCTGCAGAGTGAGTCCGGTGTCAGCCAGCGCCGCAAGCTGCGCGGCTCGCCGCGTCGTGAGTTCAATGGCGCAATGTATGCCGAGGGTCGTGAGCGTCAGCTGCTCGATCTCGCGCTGTTTGGCTGGAGCGATCGCATCTGGTCGATTCCGATCTGGCCCGACATCCAACTGCTCGATGCCGGCATTGCCGCAGAGGTCGACTTCATCCCCTGCAGCACCCAATGGCTCGACTTCCGCAACGGCGGCCTGGCTATGCTGCGTGGCGAGGATGCCTTCACTTCGGAGACGCTGGAGATCCTCGAAGTACTTCCCGAAGGCCTGCAGCTCAAGCGCAACACCCAGCTGGCCTGGCCGGCCGGGTCGCGCCTGTATCCCGCTCGCTCGGCTCAGCTGCTCGAGGAGCCATCGCTCAACAAGCTGACCGACCGGCTATTCGAGGCCGAGGTTCGTTTCCTGGTGGTCGAGGTCTGCGACTGGCCGAAGTGGTTGCCCGCCACCTTATATAGAGGGCGCCCGGTCTGGGATCGCCGGCCGGACGATAGCGAGAATCTCACCCATGCTGCGCAGCGCCTGCGCTCGACGCTGGACAGCGGTTTTGCCCAGCCGTTGATCACCGATACCGCCAGACGCGCCCTGCAGGTGCTCGGCCAGCGCCATCTTGACCTCGGCCGGGAGGCCCGCGCCCTGGTGCGCTCGTTCATCTACGGCATGGACGGCCGGCAAAAGGTGGTGTGGGTACCGACCCATATGGATGACCTGACGCTGCTGGCGCCTGCCACGGCGGTGGCCACCACCATCGACGTCGCCAACATCGGTTACACGCGCTTCAGCAACGGCAAGCCAGGGCGCCGCGACATCCGCATTGAGCGCTGGGATGGCACGGTGCTGATGCGCCGGATCATCGGCGCCACCGAGCTGGATGGCCAGACCGAGCGCCTGGCGCTGGATGCTGCGCTGGGCAGCGATCTGCAGCCTGCAGACGTCGCTCGAATCAGCTGGATGAACCTGATGCGCTTCGAGAGCGATACCCAGAATATCGAGCACATGACAGACAGCGAAGGCGTTGCTGCCTGGGCAACGGCTTTTCGCGAGGAGCGTGACGATGAGTTTTGATAGCCGCGAGTTCTCGCTGGATGACGGCGCGCCGTATCGCAACTATCAGTTTGCCCGTGGCGTGCTGCGCTGGCTGTACACCAGTAGCGATCGGGACCGCGCCGTTGGCACTCAGATTTTCCGCAGCGTGCGTGGCGGTATAGCGGATGACGGCATCCGGCAGACAGGTGAGGCTAGCGTCGAGCTGCTGAAGATCACCGCGCCGGCCGATCTGGAGGTCGCCAGCTTGTTTCGTGGTGTGCCGCCTTCCAGCGAGATTGCGCTGACCATCTTCGACCGGCACGAAGGCGAATCCGAGCAGGTAGTGAGTTGGGTCGGCAGCATTCAGAGCGTCTCTTGGCCCAAGCGTGACCAGGCACAACTGGTCTGCCAGCCGCTCTCCGCACGCATGACGATGCAGGGGCTGCGGCAAGGCTGGGAGCGACCCTGTCACCACGCTCTCTACAGCGTGGCGTGCGGCGTCAATCGTGACCTCTACCGCATCTCGGCCTTGATCCAGGGCATCACCGGTGCGGCGATCATCAACGGCGCCTTCGCTGGCTATCCCGATGGCTACTTCACTGCCGGATGGGTCGAGTGGCCGGTCGGCTCCGGCGAGTACGACATGCGCAGCATCGAGCGGCACAGCGGCAGCAACCTGGTGCTGCTGGGCGGTACAGCCGGCCTGCAGCCTGGCCAGACGCTGCGGGTTTACCCCGGTTGCGACCAAACCATGCCGATCTGTAATGGGCGATACGACAACCGCCTCAACTATGGCGGCTTCCTGCACCAACCAGGCCGTTCGCCGTTCGATGGCGACCCGGTTTTCTAGGAGATAGTCATGGACCCGTATACCTGGGCGTATATCGCCATCATGGCGATCAGTGCCTACGTCTCGTACAAGAACCGCCCCAAGACTACGGCCCCAAAGCCGGTGGCGTTCGAGGACTTCAGCTTCCCGCAGGCCGAAGAGGGCACTTCGCAGTGCGTGTTCTTCGGCGACAACTGGACACCGGATTGGATGGTGCTCGGCGTTGGCAACTACCGCACCCAGCCCATCAAGACCAAGGGTGGTAAGAAGTGATTAGCGACGATGAGCTGTTTGTGACGCTCGAGCACATGCACAGCGTGCCGGGTTACGGCAGCCGGCCAGGTTTCTGTCATAAGGGCGGGCGCGCCCTGGCGGCCAAGTACGGCTTGGACTGGGCGCAGATTGTGCGCGATGGCGGCATTGCCGCCAGCAAGTTGGTTGCCACCGGGGATGCCATGGCATTGCACCTGGTCGAGTTCGCGCGTCAGGAGGTGGGTAATGGGCAGTAAGAAACCCATCAAGGTTGGCTATCGCTATTTGTTCGGCATCCACATGGGTATCGGCAAGGCGATCGACGAGCTGGTTGCGATCGAGGTTGGCGGCAAGCGCGCTTGGACCGGCAGCGTCACCAGCAACCAGCGCATCAGCATCAACGCGCCCGAGCTGTTCGGCGGTGACGATGGTGAAGGCGGCATCAGTGGCTCCCTTGACGTGATGATGGGCGCGGCGGATCAGCCGGTTAACGCCTCATTGGCTGCGATGCTTGGTGGCCTGGTACCGGCTTTCCGTGGCGTTTGCACGCTGTTCTATGACGGCCTGGTCACCAGCATGAACCCGTACCCGAAGGCCTGGAAGATGCGCGTTCGGCGTGCATTGAAGGGCTGGGACGGCGCGGTCTGGTACCCCGAGCGCTGCATCATCGAGATGGCGTCCGGTGCGATCAAGGCGATGAACCCGGCGCACATCATCTATGAGTGCCTGACAAACCGTGACTGGGGGGGCGCCATGGATCGCAGCCGCCTCAATGATGCGTCGTTTCGGGCGGCCGCCGACGTGCTGCACGCTGAAGGCTTCGGCCTGTGCCTGCGCTGGGTGCGTCAGGACAGCCTCTCGACGTTCGTCAGCCACGTGCTCGATCACATCGGCGGCAACCTGTTCGTCAGCCGCCAGACCGGCGAGTTTGAGCTGACCCTGGTGCGTGACGACTACGATCCCGAGTCGCTGCCGCTGTTCGACGAGGACAGCGGCCTGCTTTCGATTACCGAAGACGACAACTCGGCCACGGCCGGCGCCGCCAACGAAGTCATCATCAAGTGGCGTAATCCGATCGACAACTCCAACCGGCAGAAGCGTGAGCGCAGCCTGGCTGCTATCCAGGCCGCCGGCCAGCAGCTGTCTGTCACCATCGAGTACCCCGGTATTCCCACTGCTGAGCTGGCGGGCCGGGTGGCGGTGCGCGATCTCCGATCGCGGTCGATCGGCCTGAAGCGCTTCAAGGTCCAGCTAGACAGGCGCGGGCGCAACATCAAGCCCGGGGCGCCGTTCCGTATCCGCAGCCTGAGCCGGGGCATCGAGGTGATGGTGGTCAGGGCCGGGCGCTTCGAGGACGGCACCCTGGCTGATGGCAAGATCACTATCACGGCCGTGCAGGACGTGTTCGGCCTGCCAGCCACCAGCATGACGCCGCCCCAGCCTGGCGGCTGGGTACCGCCAGATACTGCCCCGGCACCAGTGGCAATTCGCAGGCTGACAGAGGTCACCTGGCGCGACCTGGTGCAGACCATCGACGCGGCCAACCTCAACCTGGTCGACCAGACCACGGCCTTTATCGCCGCCCTGGCCATCAAGCCAACATCCCTGTCGCTGGGGTTTGCGGTCGAATCGCGAGTGGGCTCGGCCGCGTATGTTCGTGTTGGCCCTGGGGACTTTTGCCCAACCGGGCTGCTGGTCGCCGGCATCTCGTCTACGGCCACAAGCATCCAGCTCAGTGCCCCTGACAACCTGGACTTGGTTGAGGTGGGCAGCGCGGCGCTGCTCGACAATGAGATCGTGCGGGTCGACGCGATCAATCTGGAAACGCTCATCGTGACTATCGCCCGTGGCTGTGTGGATACCGTACCGGCTGCCCATAGCGCCGGGGCACGGGTATGGTTCTTTGAGGACTACGTGGGTGAAGACCCCACCGAGTACTCCTCCGGGGTGAGCGTCCAGGTCCGGCTACGCACCGTCACCAGCTCGGGCACGTTGGCTCCCGAGTTGGCCGGTACCGACACGCTGGCCCTGGTTGGCCGCCAGGCCTTGCCGTATCCGCCCGGCAATCTTCGCCTTAACGGCGCGAGCTACCCGACCGAGGTCACCGGCGAGGTTACCGTCAGCGTTTCGCACCGTGACCGACTCCTGCAGGCCGATCAGCTGATCGACACGCTGCAGGGCGATATCGGCCCGGAGGCTGGCACTGAGTACCGGTTCCGCTTCTACAGCGGCACTACGCTGCGCCGCACGGTTCAGCAGCCCGGCACTTCGTACACCTATCTCCTGGGTACCGAGATCAGTGACGGTGGCCCCTTCAACCCGCTGCGCGTGGTCGTTGATTCTGTGCGGGGCGGTGTGTACAGCCTGCAGGCGCACGACATTACTGTCGCGCGCCTCGGCCTGGTCACTGCACCGCCTATCCGCTTGAGCGTCACACCAACTGCCTTTGGTGCTGATACGACCGCGCACCTGGTTGCCATGCCAGCAGTGGTAGAGCCTGGCGACTTGCTGCTGATGCACTTCGTCAACGATGGCAACGCAACAGTGGTCACGCCCGCAGGCTGGACGCTGCTCAACACCACACTCAGCGGCACCCAGGTGCGCTCTAGCTGGTACTGGAAGTTGGCCGCCGGCACCGAGGATGGAACCACCGTTGACATGGTCACCAGTACTGCAGAGCACGCTGCGGCCCAGGTTCATCGCTTTCAGGCCGGTACCTTCGATGCTGCAGTCGCACCCGCGATCGCTGTGGCCACCGGCGCGAGCGTGTCCCCGAACCCGCCCAACCTGGCGCCGAGCTGGGGTGAGGCAGATACCTACTGGATCGCGGCCTATGGGGCGGATGACGATGATGCGACCACAGGGTGGCCATGGATTGAAGGGCAGACCTACACGCCGAGCGGTACCGGCACGACCACGTGCTCGGCTGCTTCGTGTGTTCTGGCGTTGAGGGTGGCGAACATCGATCCGGCGACGTTCACCATGGCGGCGAGTGAGGAGTGGGTGGCGGCGACCATTGCGATCAAGCCAGCGTGATTTGGCAATTCCTTTGCCGTATTGGTAACGTGGCTTGATCTAGGTTTATCGCGCACATCGCGGTGATTTTTCGCGCGGCGCTACAGCGTGAGCCAGCGTGTGCTCGGCACCCTGCTGACCTGGATGGCCGAGCGCAAGGCACCGGTGTTTGTGGTGGCCACGGCCAATGCCATCGACCGTCTGCCGCCGGAACTGGTACGCAAGGGGCGCTTCGACGAGTTGTTCTTCGTCGACCTGCCCAGTGCCGAGGTTCGTGCCGACATCTTCCGTATCCACCTGCAACGCCGTGAACTGGAGCCAGGCGGCTTCGATCTTGCGCAACTGGCTGCTGCCAGCGAGGGCTACTCTGGCGCTGAGATCGAGCAGGCAGTGGTCAGCGCGTTGTACGCAGGTCAGGCGCAGCAGCAGGCGGTCGATCAGGGGTTGCTGCTGCGTGCGCTGCAGAGCACGGCGCCGCTGTCGGTGGTAATGGCCGAGCGCTTGACGGCGTTGCGGGAGTGGGCCGATGGGCGCACGGTCAATGCCGGCTGAGCACCCGGTCAGGCGCCGGTGAAGGGGCGGGTCAGGCGACCACTGAGTTTGCGTACCAGCCAGCGCGGCGCGAGGCGTGGACTCAGGGCCAGCAGGCGGTTGCGCCAGCCGGGAATGATGATGGCGCGGTTCTTTTCCAGTGCGCGAACGGTGATCAGCGCCACTTCCTCGGCGCTCATCATCAGCTTGCTGCCGGCAATCCGCGTGACGTCCATCTGTGCTGCACGGAAAAAGGCGCTGCGGGTCGGGCCGGGGCAGAGTACTGACACACGCACGCCGCGGCTTCTCAGCTCTTCGCGCAAACCCTCGGAAAAGTTCAGCACATAGGCCTTGCTGGCGTAGTAGCTGCTCATCCAGGGGCCGGGCTGGAAGGCCGCGACCGAGGCGACGTTGAGAATCTGCCCGCTGCCGTGCTCGGCCATGCGCTGACCAAGTGTGTGACACAGGCGGGTCAGCGCCAGCACGTTGACTTCCAACTGCTCCAGCTCGCGACTCCAGTCCTGCTCCAGGAATGGACCGGCGCAGCCGAGGCCGGCGTTGTTCACCAGCAGATCGACATGCCACTGGCCTTCTTCCAGCTCCAGCAGCAGGCCGGACAATTGTAGCGGCTCGCTCAGGTCGCAGAGACGAAACAGCACGTCGACGCCGAAGCGCTGGGCCAACTCGCAGGCGATGCTTTCCAGGGCATCACGACGGCGCGCTACCAAAATCAGGTTGCGCCCGCGGCGTGCCAGCGCTTCGGCCAAGGCCAGGCCAATGCCGCTGGACGCTCCGGTGATCAATGCATAGCTGCGCATGGTCGGGAATTACTGCTCCTGATATTCGGCGGCACGCTCGACATAGCCCTGATACTGGGGAATGGCGATGGCGGCGACGATACCGGTCACTGGTACCAGCAGGAACAACCAGGCCAGCACCTTGACTGCAGTGCTGTTGGGGGGCGGTGGTGGGCCGTAGCGGTTGACGCCTTGGGTGCCGGGGATGATCAGCAGCAGCAGGGCAAATACGCTGCCGGCGACCGGGATCAGGTGCACCAGCAGCAGCCATCCGGACCAACCGATGTCATGCAGACGCTGCACGCCGATGAAGATGCCGATCACGACCGCGGCAATACTGACGATGCCCAGCGCCAACATGGCCAGGGTCGACGACATCGCGGCGAGGCCGGTACCGACCAACATGATCGGGATGAAACACAGCGTCATTGCCATCAGCCAGCCCAGGTAACGCACGCGGCCGATGCGGCCGCTGACGCCGAGGACCTTGAGCTCGGAGTACTGCGGCAATTGCTCGGCGACATTTGCCTGTGGCGGTGCATAGGGCGATGCAGTCACTGCGACGGGGGCTGGGGCAGGAGCGGCTTCGGCCAGTTGTGCCTGGCGGGCAAGGTATTTGTCGATGATGATGCCGCAGGCGGAGCACTCGCTCGCCTTGGCTTGCTCATGGCCGCATTTGGGGCAGGTCATGTCCGATGTAGCGGCCTCCACAGCCTGCTCGGTTTCGGCTTCGGTCGGCACCAGGCTAAGGCTGGCGGCCTGATCCAGCTCCTTGCGCACCTTGGCGCCCGCCTTTTGCAGCGCGTTGAGGTACTGCTCCGCCTCGCCTTCGCCCAGATCACGCTTGAGCGCCACCGGCGCTCCGCTGAACAGACTGTCGATACGAGCAAGGTCGCTCTTGAACAGGCGGGCCAGGTTTGTCTTGACCATTTCCAACGATGCCTCGGGCATCAGTTGACCGTCGAACACGATCTTGTAGCGCGGTTGATTCATGCGAGCTTCCTTGTCGGCGGGAAGTAGAGGTGAGCGAAACGCCCGTTGAGCAGCGGGCGGGCATAAGCCTAGAGTGCCGCGAGGCCAATATACAAGCGGCCTGACGCGCCACTCATGGCTATTTTTCAGGCGCTGCCTATTGTGCTCCAGCGGCCGACCAGTTGGCCGCGGCGTAGTAGACGTATTTCGCTGAAATCGCCCAGCACACCTTCGCTGGTCGCTGGGCGCAGAAATACCCACTCGTTGCTCGTCAGTTGTGTGCCTTCACCGCCGATCAGGCGCTCCTTATTGGCGCTACGGCCATAGAATTCGTCATAGTCGAGCCCGGCCGGCGAGACGGGCTGCGCCGGCCAACGACCGCCGTAGAGGTAGTAGGCGTTCCGTCGGTTGGGGTTCCAGGCGCTGATCAGGGGCTGGAGCGGTTGCAGGTAGGGCAGGGCGCCGTCGACCACCTTGAGTACGGGGCTGGCGATCCACAAGGCTGGCTGATGTTCCTCCAGCAGTGGCGTGTCGAACTCTGCGGGTTTGAGCAGGGCGGAACCGACGGCGACTTCATTGAGCGAAGTCTCCTGCTGGCTGTGCAGCAGGTAGGTCAGACTGCCTGCACCGTTGAGCAGCGGCTTTGCTGGCCAAAGATCGCTGAACCCCTCAGCGTTGCTGATGAATTGTCGATAACGCGCATCGGTCTCGCTGAATGCTCGCCGCTGACTCTGCCAGGGCGGGCTGTGCGCGACATGCGCGTCATAACCCATCAGCCCCTGTAGTTGCAGTGTCGGCTGCTGGCGAAGCTGCTGCAGTACCTGAGCCAGCGCCTGCGGGGTGGCGAAACCGCCGCGTTCCAGGCCGACGTCGATTTCCAGTGCGATGCGCAGCGGTCGCCCCAGTGCCTTGGCCAGTTCGGCGTACTCCATCAGGCGCTGCTCGCTGTCGATCAGCCAGGTCACCTGGCGGTCGGGGTCGAAATCCAGGTGGTGCGCAAGCTGGCGATAGAAGTTCAGCGCGGCGGCGACCGGCATGGGTTTGCCAAGCAGCAGGTCGGCCTGGGGAAAGCTCCTGGCCAGGCGATTCAGTTGCGGCTGATGAAAGACCATGAAACGCTGGGTCTGCAGACGCTTGGCCAGGTATTCCAACAGACCGGTGCTGGCCAACGACTTGGCGACCAGGCGCAGCTGGAGGCGGCTACCTAGCCGTGCTGCCAGCAGGTCGGCGTTGGCGTCGAGCCGATCGAGATCGAGCAGCAGGATGGGGATGCCCTCGCCATCGCGCTGCAGTTGCCGGTTGAGCTCGGCGAAGTAGGCGTCATGCTCGCGGCTGTGATCGTTCGGACGCAGCGCCCAGCCGCCGAGCAGGCCGAGCGCGCCCAGCCCCAGCAGGTGGCGACGTTTCATTGCGGCCAGCGTTGCCCCAGCTGTTGGCTCCGTGTCAGTGCGGCGCGATATTCGTGGTCGAGTCGCGTTACCAGCTCCTGCACCGAAGGCAGGTCGTCGATGCCGCCAACGCCCTGGCCGGCCGACCAGACGGTTTTCCAGGCCTTGGCTTCTTCATCCATCGGCTTGAGTTTCTCGCCGTAGTTGATATCGCCCTTGTTCTGCAGCTGTTTCAGGTCGTAGCCGGCCTGCTCCAGGCTCTGGCGCATGAAGCTGGCCGGCACACCGGACACAGCGGGCGTGTGAATGATGTCGGCGGCCTGTGCGCCGAGAATCATCGCTTTGTAATCGGCCGACGCGTTGTTCTCGGTCGTGGCGATGAAACGGGTGCCCATATAGGCCAGGTCGGCGCCGAGCAGCTGCGCGGCGAGAATTTCATGGCCGTGATTGAGGCAGCCGGACAGCAGCACGGTCTTGTCGAAGAACTGACGAATCTCGGCCAGCAGGGCGAAGGGACTCCAGGTACCGGCATGGCCGCCAGCTCCGGCTGCCACGGCGATCAGGCCATCCACGCCAGCCTCGGCAGCTTTCTCGGCGTGGCGGCGAGTGGTCACGTCATGGAACACCAGGCCGCCATAGCTGTGCACGGCATCGACCACTTCCTTCACCGCGCCCAGGCTGGTGATGACGATGGGCACGCGGCGTTCGACGCAGATGGCCAGATCCGCCTGCAGGCGCGGATTACTGTTGTGTACGATCAAATTGACGGCGAAGGGTGCGGCGTCAGTTGCAAGGCTGGCTTCGATCTCGTCGAGCCAGGCGGCGAAACCGGCGCTCTCGCGCTGGTTCAGCGCCGGAAAGCTGCCGACGATGCCGCTGTTGCAGCAGGCACTGACCAGCGCCGGGTTGGAGACCAGAAACATCGGCGCAGCGACCAGGGGCAGACGCAGGCGTTGTTCGAGCAGGGCAGGCAGAGACATGGCGAACTCCTCAGAAGGGGCGGACGACGACCAGAATGACGATGCCCAGCAGGGCCAGAACCGGCGCTTCATTGAACCAACGATAGAACACGTGACTGCGGCTGTTCTCTCCGCGGGCAAAGCGCTTGAGCTGGGCGCCGCAGAGGTGGTGATAGATCACCAGAGCCACCACCAGCGTGAGTTTGGCGTGCATCCAGCCTTGCGTGAAGTAGTACGCCGAGTTGAGGCTGAGCAACCAGATGCCCAGGCCCAGTGTGGCGATCATCGAGGGGATCATGATGCCGCGATACAGCTTGCGCTCCATGATGCAGAAACGTTCGTGACTGGCGGCGTCGCTGCTCATGGCGTGATAAACGAACAGACGCGGCAGATAGAACAGGCCGGCGAACCAGCAGACCATGGCGATGATGTGCAGAGCTTTTAGCCAGAGATAGAGCATTTTCGCTTCCCGCGCTGAAAAAATGGCTTCGATAGTAGAGGCAGCTGACGGTCTGCGTCACCTCTGCGGTTGGAGCTTGGCCGATGCGGCTTTATCATCGGCAACTTTCCAATGGCTTTTGCAAAGGGGCATGTGATGATCAAGGTCGGTATCGTCGGCGGCACGGGCTACACCGGTGTCGAACTGCTGCGTCTGCTGGCGCAACACCCGCAGGCAGAGGTGACCGTGATCACTTCCCGTTCCGAGGCCGGCCTTCGTGTCGACGAGATGTACCCCAATCTGCGCGGCCACTACCCTGAACTCGCGTTCAGTGTGCCGGATGTCGCCACCCTGGGCGCCTGTGACGTGGTGTTCTTCGCCACCCCGCACGGCGTGGCACATGCGCTGGCTGGTGAGTTGCTCGCTGCTGGTACGCGAGTAATCGACCTCTCCGCTGACTTCCGTTTGCAGGACGCCGATGAGTGGGCCAAGTGGTACGGCCAGCCGCACGGCGCCCCTGAGCTGCTGAAAGAGGCGGTGTACGGTCTGCCCGAGGTCAATCGCGAGGCGATCAAGAATGCGCGCCTGATCGCCGTACCCGGCTGCTACCCGACCGCTACCCAGCTGGGGCTGATTCCACTGCTCGAAGCCGGACTGGCTGAAACCGGTAGCCTGATCGCCGACTGCAAGAGCGGTGTCAGTGGTGCCGGCCGTGGCGCCAGCGTCGGCTCGCTGTTCTGTGAGGCCGGCGAGAGCATGAAGGCCTACTCGGTCAAGGGCCACCGTCACCTCCCGGAAATTCGTCAGGGGCTGCGTCAGGCTGCAGGCCGTGACATCGGCCTGACCTTCGTCCCACACCTGACGCCGATGATTCGTGGCATTCACGCGACCCTCTATGCACGCGTGGCCGATACCTCGGTCGATCTTCAGGCGCTGTTCGAGAAGCGTTACGCCGGCGAGCCCTTCGTCGATGTGATGCCGGCTGGTAGCCATCCGGAAACCCGAAGCGTGCGCGGAGGCAACGTTTGCCGTATCGCCGTGCACCGTCCGCAGGGCGGCGACCTGGTGGTGGTGCTGTCGGTGATCGACAACCTGGTCAAGGGAGCCTCCGGCCAGGCGGTGCAGAACATGAATATCCTCTTCGGTCTCGACGAGCGTCTCGGCTTGTCGCATGCGGCCCTGCTGCCGTGATACCGGGCTGGGAGGTCCGCCTCAGCGATCCCCGTCGCGAGCGCAGGCGTCGTTGGCTGCAACTGCTGCTGGTGCTTGCCCTGCCAGCGGCTTTTGCCCTGGGATGGTACTGGCCGCAGGCACAGCCTCAGCAGGCGCCCGCGGATACGCAGGCGCTGCTGACTCGCCTTGCCGAACAGGAGCAGGAGCTGGAGTTGCTGCGCCAGCGCCTGGCCGTGGTCGGCAGTAGCGACAAGGTCACGCAGCAGGCCATGGAGCAGAATCGTCGCACCATCAAGCTGCTGGAAGAGCAGATCTTCAAGCAGCAGCAGGATCTGGCCTTCTATAAAGGCGTGCTGGCACCTGCCAGTCGTCGTGAAGGTATTCGAATTCGCGCCTTTGAGCTGCAAGCCACGGACGTGTCGCAGCGATTCCGCTACAAGTTGCTGCTGAGTCGAGTCGGTACCAGTGATAAGGCCTTGCAGGGGCATTTGCGTATTACTGTCGAAGGGCTGCAGGACGGTAAGCCGGCCACGTTGGAGCTGGCGGCGCTGTCCGACGAAGTGAGCGAGAACAGCATTGCGTTCTCCTTCAAGCACTTCCAGTCCTTCCCTGGAGCGGGTCGTTTCGGCGAGCTACAGCTACCTGAGGGCTTCGAGCCACATCAGGTCAAGGTTCAGGCGGAGGTTGAGGGCGACAAGCCGCTGAGCCGTACATTTGAATGGATAGAATCAGGAGCGATAGCCACCCATGTGGAGTAAAGACAAGACCAAACCCGACTTGCAGCGCTTCAGCGGCAAGACCAGCCTGATTGCTGCTGGCGCCGAGCTGGTAGGCGACATGCGCTTTCAGGGTGCGGTGCAAGTGGATGGTCGGGTCACCGGTAATCTACTGGCTACCGAAGGGCTGGTGCGCGTCAGTGCAGGCGGTCTGGTTGAAGGTGAGATACGGGCACCCCATATAGTCATCGACGGAGAGGTGAATGGTGATGTGTTTGCCAGTGGCCATCTTGAGCTGGGTTCACGCTCTCGGGTTCGCGGCAACCTGCATTACGGCCTGATGGAGATGGCCATGGGGGCGCAGATCGAGGGGCGTCTCTGTCATATCAAGGATGGTGAGCGGCCACTCGAGCTTCCCGCTATGCTGGAAATCGAGCAATAGTTGACCAATTTTGTAGGGCAAGCGGATAATGCACGCCCAAAGCAGTATGGCGCATGGCGCCGGGAGTCCAGAATGAGCGTCGAAACCTTCACCCCTGCCCCCATGCACTTTACCCAAGGCGCGGCCAGCAAGGTGAAGAACCTGGTCGATGAAGAGGGTAATCCGCGCCTGAAGCTGCGCGTGTTCGTCACGGGCGGTGGCTGCTCGGGCTTTCAGTACGGTTTTACCTTCGATGAGGACGTGGCCGAGGATGACACCATCGTCGAGCGCGAAGGCGTGAGCCTGGTGGTCGATGCCATGAGCTTCCAGTATCTGGCTGGCTCCGAGGTCGACTATCAGGAAGGGCTGGAAGGTTCGCGTTTCGTGATCAAGAACCCCAATGCCACCACCACCTGTGGTTGTGGGTCGTCCTTCTCGATCTGAATGCATCGCCTGATGACAGACGCCGCGCTCGATGCGCGGCGTTTTCGTTTTCAGGCCGGGTAGATGGCGCCGAGCACGCGCAGGCCTTTGGCCCCGGTCACGCTCGGGCGATTACCAGCAATGCCTTCAAGTGCGCAATGTGCCAGCCAGGCAAAGGCCATGGCTTCGACCCAGTCCGGATCTACGCCCTCGGTTGCGGTGCTGCTCACCTCGGTTCCAGCCAGCATCTCGTCCAGGCGCTTCATCAGACAAGCGTTGTGCGCGCCACCTCCACACACCAGCAGAGCATCCGTGTGAGCCTGCGCGTTGCGTAGGGCGCTGACGATACTGCATGCGGTGAGTTCTACCAGGGTGGCCTGAACGTCTTCGCTGGCCAGTCGCGACGATGCTTGCAGATGGCCAAGCAGCCAGTCGAGGTTGAACAGTTCACGACCGGTACTCTTCGGTCCCTGGGTGGCGAAGAAGGGATCGCTCAGTAGTCGCGACAGCAGTGCGCTGTCTACCTTGCCGCTGGATGCCCAGGCACCGTCACGGTCATAGGCCAGGCCCTGGCAATGCTGAATCCAGGCATCGAGCAGAACGTTGCCAGGGCCGCTGTCAAATCCCAGAACCTCCTGGCCGGGTGAAAGGAGGCTGAGATTGCTGAAACCGCCGACATTGAGCACGGCAACCTGCCGCTGGCTATTGCCGAACAGGTCATGGTGGAAGGCTGGGACCAGAGGAGCCCCTTGACCGCCAGCGGCAACATCGCGCCGGCGGAAGTCTGCAACCACGCAAATGCCCGTAAGCTCGGCCAGCAGCGCAGGGTTGCCGATCTGGATGGTGAAGCCGCGCGCCGGTTCATGGCGCACCGTCTGGCCATGGCTGCCGATGGCGCGAATCTGCTGCGCGGTCAGGTTCTGTTGCTGCAGGAGTTCGTTGACAGCGGCAGCGGCCAGTTCGACCCAGTGTTGTTCTGCAATGGCTGCGCGTGCCAGTTCATCATGTCCAGAGGTGCACAGCGCCAGCAGGTCGCTACGCAGTTGTTCTGGCATGGGGCGGTAGAGCGTGGCGAGAAGGTGAGGACGCTGATCCTGATCGATCAGCGCGATGTCCAGTCCGTCCAGGCTGGTGCCGGACATCACGCCAATATAGAGGGGCACGGCTTACTGCTGGTTGGCGGCTAGCATGGTGGCCTTTTCCTGGTCCATGCGTGCCATCAGCGGTTTGCTCAGTTGCATGAAGCGCTGTTTCTCGCTCGCTGCAATGGGGTCTGCCATCGGCAGCTTCTGGCTGAGTGGATCGACGTGTACACCGTTTACCTGGAACTCATAGTGCAGGTGAGGGCCGGTGGAGAGGCCGGTAGTACCGATATAGCCGATAATCTGGCCTTGTTTGACGTTCGCACCGTTGCGAACACCTTTGGCAAAACCCTGCATGTGTGCGTAAAGGGTGCGATAGCGCTGGCCGTGCTGGATGATCACGGTATTGCCGTAGCCACCGTTACGGCCTGCCAGTGCTACGCGACCGTCACCGGCAGCCTTGATTGGCGTGCCTCGTGGCGCGGCATAGTCGACGCCCTTGTGTGCACGGATCTTGTTCAGGATCGGATGCTTGCGACCCGTGGAGAAGCGCGAGCTGATGCGAGCGAAGTCCACCGGAGTGCGGATGAACGCCTTGCGCATGCTTTCGCCATTGGCGTTGTAGTAGCTGGTAGTGCCTTGTTTGCTGGTGTAACGCACGGCGGTGTAGGTCTTGCCGCGATTGGTGAAGCGCGCCGAAAGGATATTGCCGGTGCCTACGGGCTTGCCGTTCACCACCTTCTCTTCGTAAATCACCTCGAACTCGTCACCTTCGCGGATATCCATGGCGAAGTCGATGTCGTAGCCAAACACGTTGGCCAGGTCCATGGTCAGGCTGTGCGACAGGCCGGCACGCTTGGCGGAGAGGAACAGCGAGCTGTTGATCACGCCGCGGCTGTATGCGGTGACCACCTCAGGCTTGATCTGATCACGCTCGAAGTCGAAGCCTTTATCGGTACGGCTGAGGCGAATGGTTTCCAGATCGTTGAGCTTGCTCTGCAGACTCTTCAGCTTGCCATCTTCGTTCAGCTCGAAGTCCAGCACCTGGCCCACTTTGAGACGGCTGAACTGCTTGGCGTCCTTGCTGCTATTGAGGGCTTCGTGCAGATCATTGGCGTTCAGACCAACCTTGGCGAATACAGTAGAAAGCGTATCGCCATTGCTGACCGTGATGTTGTGGTGGTTGGGGTCGGAAGGAGGAGTGGTGTCAGCTGTTTCTAGGCGGTCTTTGTCAGCGTCTTCTGCGCTGTTCTCTACGGTGTTCGCGCTTTGCTCGATCTTGGCGAAGGGCGAAGCGGCGCCAGGCACTGGCTGTCCCGCTCGGAGGTCGTCCTTTTCCTGCAGCACCTGCTCGGTATCGTTACCGAGGTCTAGGTCGAGAAAGGTTTTCTGCGCTTCGACTTCACGCGAAGGAAACACCAGCAGAGCCAGGCTCAGCAGCGCAGCTACACCGCTAGCAGCCAGGATATGGCTTTTAGGGTAGGGCGGGGCTTTGGGGATATTTTGCGTCATGGCGTGAGGCGTTTTCTTGGAATATGCATTAACTGTATAAAATATAACCAAAATCGGCTTGGGGCAACCCTTGACATGCCGAACGGACGCTCAGGGCGCTTACCCTGGGCAAAACTTGTAATTAGTCCGCGATCTTGTATGGTTGGTTCCCTTTCAATTTCCAGTGGTTGCGGGTTCTGTCATGAAGTCGGTCGAAGAGCAGCTGGCGCTGATCAAGCGCGGTGCAGAAGAGGTTCTGGTTGAGGCTGAGCTGGTCGAAAAGCTCAAGCGTGGTCAGCCGCTGCGGGTCAAGGCGGGTTTTGACCCTACCGCGCCGGATCTGCATCTCGGTCACACCGTCCTTATTAATAAGCTGCGTCAGTTTCAGGAGCTCGGTCATCAGGTGATCTTCCTGATCGGCGACTTCACCGGAATGATCGGTGACCCCAGCGGCAAGAGCGCTACCCGTCCGCCGCTGACACGTGAGCAGGTTCTGGATAACGCCGAGACCTATAAACAGCAGGTTTTCAAAATTCTCGACCCGGCCAAGACCGAGGTGGCCTTCAACTCCACCTGGATGGATCGGATGGGGCCTGCCGATTTCATTCGTCTGACGTCGCAGTACACCGTAGCGCGCATGCTCGAGCGTGATGACTTCGACAAGCGTTATAGCAGCAACCAGCCGATCGCCATTCACGAGTTTCTCTACCCGCTGGTTCAGGGCTACGACTCCGTGGCGCTCAAGGCTGATGTCGAGCTGGGCGGTACCGATCAGAAGTTCAACTTGCTGATGGGGCGCGAGTTGCAGCGCGCCTATGGTCAGGAATCGCAGTGCATCGTCACCATGCCGTTGCTGGAAGGTCTCGATGGCGTGAAGAAGATGTCCAAGTCGCTAGGCAACTACGTCGGCATCCAGGAAGCGCCGGGTGTGATGTACAGCAAGCTCGTCTCCATGCCCGATGCGCTGATGTGGCGTTACTTCGAGCTGCTCAGCTTCCGCTCCATGGAGGAGATCGAGCAGTTCAAGCGTGATGTCGAGCAGGGGGCGAACCCGCGTGACATCAAGATCAAGCTGGCTGAAGAGCTCGTTGCGCGTTTCCATGGTGCAGAAGCTGCTGCCAATGCGCATCGCTCCGCAGGTAACCGCATGAAGGATGGCGAACTGCCGGAAGATCTGCCAGAGATCGAGTTGCGCTCGACTGAAGATATGCCGATCTCGTCCGTCCTTAATAAGGCAGGCCTGGTGAAGAATGCCGCGGTTGCTCGTGACCTGTTGGGTTCGGGCGGTGTGCGCGTCGATGGTGAGGTGGTTGATCGCACCTTCCTGTTCAAGCTGGGGGCGGTTCACGTCTGCCAGGCAGGCAAAAAGGCCTTTGCGCGCATCGCCCTCAAGTCCGAGTAATAAAACTGCAATTTCTGCTTGACGTGCATTCTGC